>JAKQEK010000315.1 GCA_029558535.1 Bacteroidota bacterium
TACTATTCCAAGTTGGTTTTTTACTGTTTTTGATAATTGGAATTATGGTAATCCTGATCCCGAAAAAAGGCCACATTATTTTAGTTTCGGTTTTGGGTATGTTCATGGAGGTAGCCGAATACAGCTAACTTACGGAAAACAAAGAGAAGGCGTAATGTGTATTGGTGGAGTATGTAGAAATGTTCCTGCATCGAATGGGGTAGCTTTGTCAATTTCTTCAACTTTTTAATAAAATAGTTATGAAAATAAAATATTTTACCGGCTTACTTTTCGTATTAGCAACTTTTTTTACGGCATGCGACAAAATTGAAGAACCGTTTATTAAAGAAGGCAAAGTAGTTTGGAATGGCAGAAAAATAATAATTTATGATTTTACTGGGCACAAATGTGGAAATTGTCCTAGGGCTCACGAAACGATTGACAATCTTACCGGCATTTACGGAGATGCAATAGTTCCAATTGCAATACACTGCACATCGTTTGCCCGGGTAACAACTACCGATACTGCTAATCCATATCACTATGATTTCAGAACTGATATTGGCGATTTTCTGGGAGGACGAGATTTTGCAGCAGGTTTCTATGGTGAATTAACATTACCAATAGGTCTCGTAAATAATTTGTCAGCAGAAAAACTATCTCCTCATACTTCATGGGGTACAGAAATAGCTAAAATAATCTCTTATTATCCTGAGTTCATGATAAATCTAAGCTCAGATTTTAATGCTACAGACAGTTTAATTTCTGTTGATGTTGAAGTAATTACAAATCTGAATAATAATCGTAAACTAGCTCTAATGGTACTTATTGTGGAAGATCATATTTTCGAATGGCAAAAAGATTACTCTCTGACAAATAATGATATCAATAATTACGAGCACAATCATGTATTGCGTGGAGGATTTAACGGCAATTTTGGCGAAATAATTAAGAATAATACTGACCAAACAGAAAACGGTGATATCCTGACAAAAAATTATTCCCTAAAATCAGGAAATGACTGGATTCTAAACAATTGTGCCATAATAGCATATGTTTATGATTACGATACTAACGAAATACTACAAGCAGAAGTGTTACACTTAACAGAATAATGAGGAAATTTCTTTTATATATTTTGTTTCTAATTTTATTTTCTCCTCATATTAACGGACAATCATTTTATGGAGGTATAATAGCCGGCACAACAATTTCGCAAGTCGATGGCGATAATTACGGTGGCTACCATAAAATATCTCCATTAGGTGGTTTTTATGTCAGAAATACTTTTAATGATAAATGGGGGGCATCTTTAGGATTGGAATATAAAAGAAAAGGCAGCAAGGAAGTACAAAAAAACCAATATCATGTTATAACAAGAGTGTATAATTTAAGCCTTGATTATATTGAATTACCTTTTATGATAAATTATAAAATAAAATCAGTTGGAATTCCCGGATTATTCAAATATGATTTCCCAAACGATTTGTTTATTGAGTTGGGATTGTCGTATTCTTATCTTTTATATAGCCGTGAAGAAATAAATGGAAGCGTTGACCCTAATGCAAAAGTTTTTCGAAAATATGAAATCGCAGACCACCTCGGACTTTATTACAGATTAAACCCTCACTGGCTAGTTTACTGGCGATTTTCCTACACATTTTTGTTTTTACCAATACGTGAACATCCGGGGGGTCAGGTATATTTATTAAACCGAGGACAATATAATCATAACATGAGTTTTAGCCTAAAATATGAATTCTGATGAGTAAAAAACCTTATCATATTGTTGTGGGGATTACCGGTGCATCAGGTTCAGTATATGCTAAGCATTTTATTGAGCATTTGTGTCAATTAAAACAAAAAAATAATCTTATTATAGACATTATCTTTTCTGAAACGGGGAAAAAGGTTTTTCTGCACGAAAACAAGGAGGAACTTAATAACGATTTGCCTATTAGAATTTTTGACAATGATAATTTTTTTGCTCCATTTGCTTCCGGATCGTCAACAGCTGATGCATTAATTATTATACCCTGTAGTATGGGTACTCTAGGAAGAATAGCTCACGGAACCTCTGAAAATCTAATTTGTAGAACAGCAGATGTCGTTTTGAAAGAAAAGAAAAAGCTATTATTACTTATTAGAGAAACCCCATTAAACTTAATCCATATAAAAAACATGGAATTGATATGTTTGGCCGGAGGAACTATTTTCCCTGCATCTCCTTCTTTCTATCTTATTCCTGAAACAATCGAAGATGTTATTAATTCGGTAATTTTTAGAATTATTGACCACCTAGAAATAGATCAAGAAATAAAACGGTGGGGAAAAAATGAAATTTATTCATGAACAAAAAATATAAACCGACAAAAATTTGTAGTTTTATAATAAATTTCATATCTGGAAATTATGTTTAAAAAGTTAAACAATCTATCCATAACGTATAAGCTGTCAGGTATAATTACTCTACTAATTATGACCGCAATGCTGTTTGTGGGGATTTTTTCTTACACTACGATTAAGAAAGCGATTATTTCGCGAACATTTGAACAATTAACTTCGGTTAGATTTGAAAAGACCAGACGAATAAATAATTTTTTAAACACAAAAATACTTGAACTGAATCAACTTGCAAACACATCTAAAGCAATTGGTATTTTTGACAATCTAATATTTAATGACAGCACAAATCAGAATTCCTTAGACTTAATAGATTTTAATCATATCATTGGCGACTATCTACTAAAGCAAGCTAATGTAAATAAGTTTTTGATTTATAATAAAAACGTTCTTTATTATGTAAACCCAGAAGATACAAGTAAACACTTTGTTAATTTCGAAATAACCGGTTTAGATACAATACTGAATGACTTTGGTACAGATTCCGCAGCTATAATTTCTGATTTACTTACCAATGATAAAGGCGAAATTGTTTTCTATATATTTACTAAACTAATATGCATAGAAAATAATACCTACATAGGTTTTGAAATTCCATCAAAAAGCATAAACGACATAATGCTGGAAAACAACCCTTACAATGGTCTCGGAAATAGCGGTGAAGTTTATCTTGCAGGAGAAGACAGGTTAATGAGAAGCCAATCAAGATTTGTTGAAAATTCTGTTTTGAAAATACAGGTTCCTAACTCTAACCCCAATAATATTGATCAAAACAACTTTGTTGCTGAAACGACACTAGACTACAGAGGAATTAAAGTTCTAAGTTCAAGTGGTATTATAGAATGGGGAAATACAAAATGGACAATTTTTGCTGAAATTGACTATAAAGAGGCTTTAATACCTGTTAACACATTGAGAGACAGTATAATTTTTATTGGTTTGCTGGGTATTATTTTATTTACCTCAATTGTAATGATATTAATAATAACCATTACAAAACCTGTTGCTAAGTTAAAAAAAGCGGCTGATGAAATTTCGGGAGGTAATTATAATGTCAATGTACCTGTAAACAATACTGATGAAATTGGTCAACTTTCAGATACTTTTAATCAAATGGTTCAAAAAATTGATGAACAAAAGAAAAGATTAGATTATGAAAAATTAAATCGCGTTCAGGAAATGATTGATTGGCAAGAAACTGAGCGGCAAAGACTTTCCAGAGAGTTGCATGATGGTATTGGTCAATTACTTCTTAGTGTAAAAATGAGATTAGGGAGAATAAAAGGAAAAACAGAAAACGATGAAAGGATAATCAATGATTCCCAAAATATTATTCAACAGACTGTAAATGACGTTCGAAATATTTCAAACAATCTCATGCCATCTGTTTTGTCTGAGTTTGGATTAAAACAAGCTGTTGAAAACATCCTTAAAGATATTAGTCAAAACTACAAAATTGCTACTTCGTGCGACATAAATCTGACAAGTCTTGATGATAATAAAACTATTACTTATTTGTACAGAATTATACAGGAGGCTGTCTCTAACACACTTAAATATGCAAAATCAAAGTCTATCAATATTACAATAACAGAAGAAGAAAACTTAATTAAACTAGAAATAAAGGATGATGGAATTGGCTTTAATCCTAATCAGGTTATAGGGTCTGGATCAAACGGATTAAGGAATATAAGAGAAAGAGTAAAGTTATTGAATGGGAAATGTTCTATTAAATCTAGTCAGGGGAATGGAACAGTAATTTATATTGAAATTATTAAATAAAAAAAATGGACAAAATTAAAATTGTGTTAGTTGATGATCATAAGATGTTTAGAGATGGCATCAAATCAGTACTCTCAGATGAAAGTAACATAGACATTTGCGGGGAATCAGGTGATTTTGAGGAAGCCATTATACAGATAAAAAATAAAAATCCTAATATTGTTATAACAGACATTACTTTACCAGGTAAATCCGGCATCGAATTATGCAAAACAATAAATACTCAATTCCCGAATGTAAAAGTTCTTATTCTGTCGATGCATAAAGACTCTGAATTTATAATGAATTGCCTAAAGAACGGCGCTATGGGTTATCTTCCTAAAGACACCGGTCATGAAGAACTTATATTTGCCATAAATAAAATACAGCAAGGAGAAATATATTTTAATCATGAAATTTCTCAAAATATAATAAAGGAATACAAAGCTAATGAAAACTTAGACAAGCTTGAACCTCAGACAATATTGTCGAAAAGAGAATTGGAAATTCTTAAACTCTATGCCGAGGGTTTTACAAATTCTGAAATAGCACAATCGTTATATATTTCAGTTAGAACCGTCGAATCACACAAAACTCACATATTACAAAAGCTAAATTTAAAATCAAATGTTGATTTAATAAAAATTGCAATAAAGCACAAAATTATTAAGCTATAGTTTTACGTGTTTCACGTAAATTATTTCAGAATTCTACTTATTTATTTTCAGAGTATCCCGAATTGACACTTAATTCTGCGTTAAGCAACTTTGTAAAATAATATAAGTAATTCTAGCTATGAAACAATTTCACAAATCAGCAATTCTTATTGCACTTCCTATTTTATTTTTTACCAACAACATTTTTTCACAAAACGAATCACCAATAAACCTTGGTTTCGACATATACAGCAGATATGTCTGGAGGGGTTCTGATTTTGGTTCTTCTCCAAGTGTTCAACCATGTTTCGAATTTTCTAAATCGGGTTTAACAATTGGTGCATGGGGAGCATACACTACAAACATAAATGCTCCGGCACAAGAAACTGACATATATCTTGATTATACATTTTATAAAGAAATGTTAAGCATAACTCTAACAGATTACTTTTTCCCGTCAGACGGCGTTGAAAACGAATATTTTGTTTATGATAAAAACACCGCACATATTTTTGAAGCATCTTTATCTTTTAATGGTTTTGAGAATTTTCCTCTCGGATTATTAGTGGGTACAATATTCTATGGAGCTGATTATGACAGCAATGGTGACAATCGCTATTCCACTTATTGCGAATTGTCTTATTCTCCGGAAGTTAAAGGAATACCTATTTCTTTATTCTGTGGTTTAAATCTTACCCCTGCGTCAGAAGACGATCTTAATCTCCCTTCACCAATCAACGGATTTTATGGCAATAATCTTGGGATTTGCAATATAGGGATTTCTGCTGTTAAAGATTTAAAAATTACAGAATCTTTTGAAATACCATTAAATCTCAGCTTAATTACAAATCCAATGAAAGGGAATATTTACCTAATAGCAGGCATATCATTTTAAAACCAAAAAATAACCTTAAAACTAAAAATTATGATTATTAATGCAATTTTTGATTCAGGGACAACGGCTTTCATGATAATTTCAACAAGCCTAGTTATGTTAATGACTCCCGGTCTTGCTTTCTTCTATGGAGGACTTGCAGGAAAAAGAAACATCCTTGGAATAATGATGCAAACCTTTGTTTCATTGGGTATAACAACAATTATGTGGATTAGTTTCGGATATTCACTTTGTTTTAGTGGAGGCGAAGGTGGAATAATTGGAAACTTTGACTTCGCTTTTCTAAATGGAGTACCGTTTGACCAAGCTTTCGATATCGAGAGTGGTAAGAATTATCCAACCTTTATTTTCATTGCTTATCAGATGATGTTTGCAATTATTACACCGGCTCTTATAACGGGAGCATTTGTAAATCGAATATCGTTTAAATCATACTTAATATTTTTAATAGTTTGGCAAATCTTTGTTTACTACCCATTTGTTCATATGATATGGGGTGGTGGTTTACTAGCACAATGGGGTGTACTTGATTTTGCCGGTGGAATTGTTGTACACTGTACCGCAGGTTTTGCAGCATTAGCATCAGTGTTTTATGTTGGTAAAAGACGAGACACTCAATCACGTCCAAACTCAATTCCTCTTGTAGCTATTGGAACAGGATTACTATGGTTTGGTTGGTATGGATTTAATGCGGGTTCTGAGCTTGCTGTTGATGAAATAACAACGTTAGCGTTTCTTAACACTGATGTGGCAGCTTCGTTTGCCGCAATTACCTGGCTTATTATCGAATGGATAAGAGAAGGAAAACCAAAATTTGTTGGATTGCTGACAGGTGCAGTGGCAGGGTTAGCGACAATAACGCCCGCTGCAGGATTTGTTCCATTATGGGCGGCAATTGTTATTGGAATTTCCGCAGGAGCTGTTTGTTACCTTGCCGTACAACTAAAGAACAAATTAGGCTGGGACGATGCATTAGATGTTTGGGGTGTACATGGTATGGGCGGAGTGCTAGGAACAATCCTTTTAGGGGTTTTTGCTGCTTCGGCTGTATCAGGACAGTCTGGACTTATTGAAGGGAATGTCGCATTTTTCGGAAAAGAAGTTGCTGCTGTTGTAATTGCAGCTATATATGCGTTTGTATTTACATATTTAATGTTATATATTATTAACTTCTTTACAAAAGTAAAAGTAAGTACTGTTGACGAAGACTTAGGTCTTGACGAATCATTACACGGAGAAAAAGCTTATGACGAAGGGGCTCTGTAGCGCGTTTTAAATAAATGTTGAGCAAAAATAGAAGGACTGTCGGTAAAATGACAGTCCTTCTTATTATTTCTAAATATATCTTTTAATAAACTTTAAGATAGGAAACCTTTAGCCTATTTCGTTTTAAATACCCATTTAGATTCTTTCTCTGCTACATTAAAGATATTTCCGTTTTCTACAAATGTCTTATTATTATTACTTATGGTAAGCATTGTATCTTTTTGCACATCAAATTTTTTGACATCTGCTTCAAATTCTAAAACAAACTCCCATCTGAAAAAATCATTCATATAATCAGTATCTTCTCCACCTTCTTCACTTTCTTCAGTTTCTTCTTTTGGAGTTGCATGACGAATATAAGTCAGACTTTTCTTCTTTGCATTAAAATACGGAGCATTTTCTACCGGCTCAAGTGCCATCAATGAAGAAAACTTCATGGCAGCATTTAATGCATCAACATTTGCAAAGTTGTATGAAAAATAAACTGTTCCGTTATCTGCATCATTAAATATTTTTATATCACTAATCCCGCTGATGTTTTTCAATTCTTTTTTAACATAACTCAAATATTCTTCAAAATCTTCATTTTTCATCATTAAAGAATCGTCTGTTTCTTCTTCTCCGCCACCCATATAACTTATATACTCAGTAAAATCAAAAGTATATTTATATCGTCCGGAAAAATCTTTGTTGAAATAAATTTCCTGTTTAATCACACAGCCGAATAACATTAAAGTTAATGCTGCAACAAATACGGTTTTAAAAATTTTCTTCTTCATAATGATTGGGTTTTATTTATTACTATTATGATTTAATGAAGTAAAAATATAATATGTTTATGAAATAAAAAAATAAAAGTATAATTTAGCAGAAAATTTAAAATTATGGCAGGGACACGTATTTTAACCTTAAACGAAGTAATAATTCAGAAACAATCTGCATTCCCTTATGCAAAAGGAGAACTCTCCAGACTATTAAGCCATATTGGTCTTGCTGCAAAAATCGTAAACAATATGATAAATAAAGCAGGGCTTGAAACAAGTATTATTGGCGAAACCGAAAGTATTAATATACAAGGTGAAAATCAACAAAAACTAGACGTTTACGCTGACGAAACTTTTACAAAAGCAATCCAGGCTTCGGGCTTGGTATGTGGTATAGCTTCCGAGGAGTGCGATGAAATTACGGTATTTGATGATGACCTTTCAAGAGACGGGAACTATGTTATCTGCATGGACCCTCTTGACGGAAGTTCAAATATAGACGTAAACGTATCTGTCGGGACAATTTTTTCAGTTTATCGCAGGACTACACCTCACGGACAAAAAGTAACTAAAAAAGACTTCCTCCAACAAGGGAATAAGCAAGTTGCTGCAGGTTATATAATTTATGGTTCATCAACAATGTTAGTTTACACAACAGGGTTGGGCACTACAGGATTCACTTATGACCCTTCTATTGGGGAATTCTGCTTATCTCATTATTTTATGGTAACACCCAAAACCGGTAAAATTTATTCAATAAATGAAGGTAATTACATTAAATTCCCTCTAGGTGTAAAAAAGTACATTAAATATTGTCAGGAAAATGATCCTGAAAGCAGCAGACCTTATACATCAAGATACATTGGCTCGCTTGTCGCTGATTTTCATAGAAATTTACTTAAAGGAGGAATTTACATCTACCCAAAAACAGCTTCTGCTCCAAATGGTAAATTGAGATTATTATATGAGTGTAACCCAATCGCTTTCCTTGCAGAACAAGCCGGGGGCATGGCAACTGACGGATATGGAAATAGAATTCTTGACATACAGCCTAAAGATATTCATCAAAGAGTTCCATTTTTTACGGGAGCAAAAGCAATGGTAGAAAAAGCAGAAGAGTTTATGAAAGAATTTGGTGATGGTGAATAAAGGTTTAATTTTATTTTATATTATTATTTCATTTCCATTACTGGTTTTTTCGCAAAAAGCTAATCCTGTTTTAATTACAAATCTGGACGACTTGGTTTCTGAAACATCAGGATTACTAATCTATAATAATAAAGTATGGACTCATAATGATTCGGGATGCGAACCTAAATTATATCAGATTGATACAATTACCGGAGCAATTCTTTACGAAAAAACGATTCTTAATGCGACCAACACTGATTGGGAAGATATTTGCCATGATGACAACTACGCCTATATTGGTGATTTTGGTAATAATAATGGTACTCGTGACGATTTAAAGATTTATCGCATTTCGCTATCAGATTTAGACAATAATTTACTTACATCTATTGAATCGGAAATTATCTATTTTTCCTACGATCCCGAAATTTATCCGGAAACAAACAAGGACAACGACACCGATTTTGACTGCGAAGCATTAATTGCAAAAGGTGACAGTTTATACCTTTTTTCTAAGAACTGGATAAACAAGAAGTGCTATTTATACTCACTCCCAAAAATTCCGGGAAGCTATATAACTTACAGATTAGACTCTCTTGATACTCAGGGATTGGTTTGCGGAGCAGATTATAATTCCGAAACAAACACAGTAAGTCTTATCGGATATGTTTACGGAATTCCGGCACCATCCTTTATATATTTACTATCCGATTTTGAAAACAATGATTTTTTTGGCGGAAATAATCTAAGATATGAATTAAATATGAGTGGGTATCAGACTGAAAGTGTCGTTTTTCGTGATATCAACAGACTTTGGATTACAAATGAAAACTTTTTAGGTCACACTCAATCTCTTTATGATTTAAATCTTTTTACATTAGGAATTAGAAAAAAACAAGTTAGTACAGGCTGTAATATATACCCCAATCCTGCGAATGACAAAATATTTGTTAGTACTCAGATTAACGAAAAATTCAGGTATTCCGTCAATGATAGTTTCGGTAATTGCTTGATTAAAACTTATAAAAAGCAAAACTTTAACGAACCTGTTATTATTGATATATCTGTTTTACCGACAGGAATTTATTTTATTGAGCTATTCGGTCAAAATTGCATTATAAAATCAAAATTTGTTAAACTTTAATCCTTTTAAGATATTTTTAAGATTTACTATGTTGTGTTATTAATATTTTTTGCACTTTTGTCAAAAGATTATTTTTATTAAATTAATAAAGTTATATTTTATGAAGAAAGCGATACTATTATTTTTCAGCATTTTAATGCTAAGTAGATTAGTTGCAGTTCCGGATGAAGGAATGTGGCTACCGAATAAAATTGCTCAGCTAAATTATGCTGATATGCAAAAGTTAGGTTGTAAATTAACTGCCGAAGAAATTTACAGCATTAATAATTCAAGTTTGAAAGATGCAATTTTTCAGCTACAAACTGCTGAAGGATCGGGTTTTTGTACTGGCGAAATTGTTAGCAAACAAGGTTTGTTATTTACAAATCATCATTGTGGTTATGAAGCAATAACTAGTCTTAGTACAACAGAGCACAATTATCTTGACAACGGATATTGGGCAAAAAGCCATAAGGATGAAATATCGGTTCCCGGAATCAGAGTTACAAGAGTTGTTCGTATTGAAGATGTAACAGAACAGGTTTTACTGGGAATAACAGATGAAACAAGTGAATCAGAGCGTGAAAAATTAATTAAAAAAGCTATTACCGAAATTGAAAAAGAAGCAATCAAAGACACTCATTTTGAGGCTTCTGTTTCTGAAATGTATCAGGGTGGTGAGTATTATTTATTTGTTTACGAAGCATTTGGAGACGTAAGATTTGTTGGTGCTCCTCCTTCATCAATTGGCAAATTTGGTGGCGATACCGATAACTGGATGTGGCCTCGTCATACCGGAGATTTTTCTATCTTCAGAGTTTATATGTCGCCAGACGGAAAGCCTACACAAGGTTATGATGAAAATAATGTCCCTTATGTACCATTACATTCTTTACCAATTTCCATAGCCGGAATTGAAGAAGGTGATTTTACAATGATTATGGGTTATCCGGGACAAACTGAAAGATATCTTAGTTCTTATGGTATGATTTATAAAAGAGATTTCTTCAATCCTTCTGTTGTAAAGGTTCTTGAACTTCAATTAAATCTTTTAAAAGAAGAAATGGCTTCGGATATTAATATTCGTTTGGCTTATGCAGATGATTACGCATCAAATGCAAACGGTCATAAGTTGTTCAAAGGGGAAGCTCTTACTTTAAGTAACACAGATGCTATACAACAAAAAGAATTACTGGAATCTGAATTTCAGCTTTGGGTGGACAGTGACGAAACCCGTAAGGCTAAATATGGTAATGTCTTGCCAAGTTTAAAAAGCAGTTATGAAGCATTTGGTCCTGCAACAAATGATATTATTTATCTTTCTCTGGGATTATTACAAGCTGGTGAACATGTGATGAATGTTCAGGCTTTTATGAGTCTTGCTAGACTTCTCGAAGATTCGAAAACAAATGCTGACGCAATAAAATCGACGATTGAAATGCTGAAACCGGAAGCTGAAAATATGTATGCTAAATATTTCCCGAATGTGGATAAAAAAGTTTTCGAAGCTATGCTTAAACTATATGTAACTGATATTCCCGCAGAAAAAAGAAATGGCGTTTTTGCAAACTACATATTCAAAACTTATAAAGGAAAAACCGAATTTGAGTCAATCGAAAAATTTATTTTAGCAGCATTTACCAAATCTATTTTTACTGATAAAGCCAGAATGGATGCATTTCTCGCAAAGCCAAGTTACAAAGTTCTTAAAGCTGATCCTATTTATGCTTATGTAGAAAATGTTTTCGGCGATTTATTTACTGTGCAAATGGCATATCTTGGAGCAATGGATGGTATTGACGTTAACGAAAGACTTTATATTGAAGGACTACGTGAGTTCCAAAAAGATAGAACTTTTTATCCTGATGCTAATTCAACACTAAGATTTACATATGGAACAGTAAAATCATACAATCCACGTGATGCTGTTCATTATAAATATCTTACTTATGCCGATGGTATAATAGAAAAAGAAGATCCTACAAATGATGAATTTATTGTTGAACCTGAATTAAAATCAAAAATTCTTAAAAAGGAATTTGGTCGTTATGCTGACAAAACAGGAAATCTTCCGGTATGTTTTTTAAGTGATAATGACATAACAGGAGGTAATTCAGGATCTCCGATTATCAACGGCAAAGGCGAACTTATTGGATTGGCATTTGATGGCAACTGGGAATGGTTGTGCAGTAATCTTTTGTTCAGTGTTGAGTTACAAAGAACAATCAATGTTGATGCAAGATACGTATTATGGGTTATTGATGAATTATACGGAGCTCAGAATATAATTGATGAACTTGATATCAGAACAAAATAATTTGATTTAATAAACTGTGTTTTAAAAGGCTGTCCGAAAGACAGTCTTTTTTTTTAATAAAAAATATAATTCAAAATTCCGATAAACAAAACTTTATAAACTTTGAAGGCCCTCTCCCTGTTCCTTTTTTTCATAGGGACATGCATTTATCTTAATTTTTGTTATACATGATGATACAAATACTTATTTTTAGTAATTTTACAAACTATGAAGCAAATATGGACAATAGTATTTTTGCTTGTTAATATAATAGAAATTAGTGGACAAGTTGATAAACCGGATGGTTTTACACAGTTCTTTTATCCCAACGGACAAATATCTGCCGAAGGTATAATAAAGGATGGTAAACCTGATGGTTACTGGAAAAACTATTATGATGACGGAACTCTCAAATCTGAAGGTAATCGTTTGTTTTTCGAACTTGACAGTATCTGGAAATTCTACTACCCAGATGGATATATCTCAAGTGAAATAACGTACCGACAAGATAAAAAAAACGGATATTCCACTAATTTTGATTTTTACTTTACAAAAGATTCTGTAAAAGTTTACTATCTTACTTCTAAAGAGCTTTTCCTGAACAGCAAACGCGAAGGGATGTCCTATTATTATGATAGTACAGGATATGTAAAATACTGCTATAGCTATAAAAACGACAAAAAACAAGGCGACGGAAAAGAATTTAATTCTCAAGGACAAATTATTACTTTGTTTAGTTTTTATAATGGCTATTTAGTAGAATCTGTAAAAATAAACCGCACAGATAAAAACAACCTAAAACAAGGCAAATGGATAGAATTTTATCCTAACGGTAACAAACAAATAGAATCGCATTACTTTAACGGTAAACTACACGGGCTATACCGGGAATATGATAATTCAGGAAAACTAACAAAAGAATTAAAATATGTTGACGGAGAAATTTATGTCCCCTCACCTGAAGAGGAAATTGTTATAAAAGCCGAAATAAAAAAGAGTTACTTTCCGGACGGCAAAATACAATACGAAGGGGCATTTCTTGAAAACACTCCTGTTGGGATACACAAAGAATATAATGAACAAGGCAAAGTGATCGTTTTAAAAGAATATACCTCTGAAGGCACTTTGTTTGGTACCGGATTTTTTGATGAAAATGGGAACAGAACAGGATTATGGAAGCTATACGACAGGTTTTTTGATTACTTTTATGCTGAAGGAAACTATAAAAACGGTTTGCAGGAAGACAAATGGATATACTACTATCCTGATAGTAAAATAGAACAAGAAGGTTATTATATTGAAGGAAAACCTGATAAAGATTGGGTTTGGTATTATCCTAACGGAATGAAAAAACGTGAAGAAACTTATATCAATGGAAAACGCGAGGGTAATTATATAGAATATGACTCAATAGGCAATACAATTTTATCGGGGAAATACTTTGACGATGCCTGTGATGAAGATTGGTATTATAATGTTGGGGATATCATGGAAAAAGGGGCTTATAAGGTTGGCGAAAAAATAGAAGTATGGAAAAGTTATTATAACGAAACAGACGAGCTTCGTTTTGTGGGAGCATACAAAAACGGCGATCCGGATGGCCAACATAAATGGTATTATCCTGACGGGCAAATAGAGTTAACGGGAAGTTACAGGATGGGTAAGAAACAGAAAAACTGGAAAAAATTTAACGAAGACGGTAGCCTATATATGACTTTTACATACAGAAATGATGAACTAATAAAAATCGACGGGATTAGCATTAAAAAGGGAAGGGCAAATAAAAAATAAAAAAAAGAGCCCTAATATCAGGCTCTTTAATTTATTATTTTATCATTTTAATGTATAAATATCAGTTGTACAATAATATAAACTGGTAATAACACAATTAGTGAGAATTTAATCATATAACCGAAGAAACTAGGCATATCTATTTTATTTTCTTCTGCAATTGCTTTAACCATAAAATTCGGACCGTTGCCAATGTATGTCATTGAGCCAAAGAACACAGCACCAAGGCAAATAGCTGTTAGAAACATTTCGGGAATTCCTGCCACGAGATTAGCCCCCTCAATATGCATTCCTGTTGCAAGTTTATGGAAAGAAACTGCTGTTGGAGCATTGTCAAGGAAAGAACTTAAAGCCCCGGTTGCGTAATAAAATTGTGACGGCTCGTTTATTCCAAACGAAGCTGCGTTGGCGGCCAAATAAAGCAATGCGGGAACCATAGTGATAAATATACCTAAGAACAAAAATGCAACTTCAACAATTGGTACCCAGGTAAATTTATTTGCCTCACGAAGTTTTTTCTTAGTCAATAATAATGATAATCCGGCCATTAACAACATTGCTGCTTCACGAACAAAACCCAAATAGTGATTTTCATGAACAAAATCAAGATACTGACCATTTAAAAATGCTACAGAAACAACAACACCTGCTAACCATAGGAAGTTTAAATTTCCCCGTATTTTTATTGGCTCTATGTTGGTTCTGTCAAATGCTATATTCTCGAGAGGCTCTTTCTTGTAATAATAAGAATCAAATATGAAATATATTGTTAGTAAAAGTGCGTTAGTTAATGCCCACTCAGGAAGCATGTGGAAAAACCAGGTAAACTCTGCACCTCTCAAATACAATAAAAACAATGGAGGATCACCCAAAGGTGTCAATAAACCTCCACAGTTTGCTACTATAGCAATAAAAAAAAGTATTGTATGTACTTTAAATTTTCTCTCAGAATTTGTTTTTATTATCGGTCTTATCAACAACATCGCAGCTCCGGTAGTACCCATAATAGAAGCCAAAACAGCACCTATTGCTAAAAATGTTGTATTTATCCATGGTTTTGCCTGAATGTCGCCTTTCAGGTGTATTCCTCCTGTTATAACAAACAAAGAGCCTAATAAAATAATAAATGGAACATAATCAAACAAAAGCTGATGAGCCAGAGCATCCGACAAATGCTGCGAAATAAGATAGGCCGCTGTAGGAATACCCAGTGCAAGCGAAACTATCAATTTGTTCTTATTTTCTTCCCACCAATGGTGAAATAATAATGGCCCTACAGCAATCATAAGAAGCATAAGGACAAAAGGAATTAACGCCCATAATGGCATGTCAACGTTTACTTCGGATGCAGATAATAGTATCATATTCTGTCGTTTTAAAATCGAGGCAAAACTAATTAATTTTTTTAACTGATTGTATGATAATTACTAAAATTTTACTGATAAAATACTGTTCGACAACAGATTTCAATTATTGTTGAAATCACATCAATAAGATTTATTCTTTTGGAATAGTTTCACTAACTGGGTTTTCAGCTTGAATTTCACCAATGTTTTTTTTGAAAACTTTTTTATAAAAAATAATCATTAAAAAAACAGAAATAGTTATGGAGGAATCGGCTACATTAAAAACTGGGCGAAAAAACAAGAGCTCTTGTCCACCAACAAATGGAAACCAATCGGGATAAGTTGATTCTATAACAGGACAATAAAACATATCTACTACATTACCATATAAAAATGACTCATAACCACCTCCATTGGGAAATATTTGCGCAACTTGCCCAAAACTCTCATTAAAAATTAAACCATAAAAAGCACAGTCTATAAGATTACCAGTTGCACCTGCAATTACAAGTGCAATACAAACTATATAAAATGTATTCTCTCCTGCTTTAATAATACGATACAAATAATATGATAAACCACTAATTGCAACTATCCTAAAAAGACTCAATGCAAGCTTTCCCCAACTACCTCCTAATTCCATTCCAAAGGCCATACCTGCATTTTCGGTAAAGTGAAACATTATCTTGTCGCCTATAATATGAATTTCCTCACCCATCATCATATTTGTTTTAACCCAGATTTTAATTATTTGATCCAGGATAAGTACCCCAAATATTACTGATAATGCTATAATAGTTTTTTTCTTCATCAGATAATTTTCAAGTCGCAAAGATAAAATATTTATATAGATTATTATTAATGTTTTTACCTACATTCAAAAAATATCAACAAATAGTGTAATTATTTAGCTGGCATCTAATATTCACTTTTGGCATAACTTGTCCCTACTTAAAAGTTGGGTTTACTGATATTTGAGCCCTCCGGACTTATAATTTTGAACCAGCTAAATATTTATCCAATCTGATTATGACCAAATATTTTGCAAATCTACCTGAGGCATAGACTATGAATTACATAATTTTCTACACTTGATTACATATTCTTTATTCTTAAATTCATTTGCTTAATTATTTTTTGTTTTTTTGCATCAATTTTACAACATGACAAAGAAATTGAAAGTTTTATACATTTCTTATGACGGCATGACTGATTCTCTCGGACAATCACAGGTAATTCCGTATCTCAAGTATTTGTCTGCAAAAAATATAGAAATTCATATTTTATCTGCTGAAAAAAGAGAAAATTTTGATAAAGCCAAAGATGAAATTGCCGAATTATTAATATCAATCGGTATTTCCTGGCATCCTGTTTATTACACAAAAAAACCCGCTGTAATTTCGACAATAAAAGATATTCTAAAAATCAAAAAAAAGTCTGCTATACTTCACAAAAAATACAATTTTGATATAGTCCATTGTCGCTCATATATATCAGCATTCTCAGGTGTGTATCTGAAAAAGAAATTTCATGTGAAGTTTCTGTTTGACATGCGTGGATTTTATCCAGACGAACGTGTTGACGGGGATTTATGGCCTCAGTCAAATCAGGTTTACAAGTTGGTCTATCGCTATTTTAAAAACAAAGAAAAATCATTTATAGCAACAGCCGACCATATTATTAGTCTTACATATACTGCAAAAGAAATTATTCACAAAAAATTCGATTATTCTGATTCCTTTATTTCGGTTATACCTTGTTGTGCAGATTTGGAACATTTCGATTTTCATAAAATAAGCAAATCTGTATTATCTGAACTAAGAAACAACACAGGCATTTCTGAAACAGATTTTGTTCTAAGTTATCTTGGTTCAATTGGTACCTGGTATATGATTGATGAAATGATAATGTTTTTCAAAATGCTGAAAAAACATAAGCAAAATGCAAAATTCCTGATAATCACAAAAGATAATCCTGAAATAATCTATAATTCTGCAGCAAAAATAATTGTTAGCACTGATGATATTATAATTAAAGCAGCAAACAGAAGTTTAGTTCCAGATTTAATCTCACTTTCTCATGTTTCTATTTTCTTTATAAAACCTGTGTTTTCTAAAAAAGCTTCATCTCCAACAAAACTTGCCGAACTTCTTGGGATGGGAATTCCTGTAATTTGTAACTCAAATGTCGGAGATATTGATAAATTTGTGCCCGAATTTAATTTAGGGTTTCTAATAGATCAATTTAATGAAAGAAATTACGAAAAAGTTGTTTTACAAATTGATGAACTCGTGAAATTTGATTCGGAAAAACTAAGAACTGTTGCAGAAGAACATTTCTCGGTGAACAAGGGTGCTGATGAATATTATTCTGTTTATAAAAATTTAGGCATAAAGTGAAGAAAATACTAGCAATAATACAACACCGCAAAGATCGTTCGCCGGGTCAGAGATTCAGGTTTGAGCAATATATACAGGCATTAGAGGCTGCGGGGTATGAAATTATCTTTTCAAATATTTTAAATGAAAAGAACGACAGGATATTTTATTCTCACGGAAAATTATTATCTAAACTTCGAATTGTTATCAAAAGCTTTTTTCATCGTTTGCAAGATTTAAAAACAGCTAAAAATTGTGACATTGTTTTCATTTATCGCGAAGCCTTTATGATGGGAACGAGTTATTTTGAAAAACGCTTTTCGAGATGCGGCAAACCGGTTATTTTTGATTTTGATGATTCGATTTGGCTAAACGATACAAGCGAAGGAAATCAAAGTCTGGCCTGGATGAAAAAACCTGAAAAAACTGCGGATATCTGTAGATATGCTAGTTTGGTTATGGTTGGCAATCAATATCTTGCAGACTATGCATTAAAATACAATTCAAATGTTTTTATTCTTCCAACGACAATAAATACAGAATATCACAAGCCTGTAAAATGCTCCGACATATCCGAAAAAATCTGTATTGGCTGGACCGGGACAACAACAACATTAAAACATTTTGATACTGCAAGTCCTATATTAAAAAAACTGAAAGAAAAATATGCAGACAAAATTTACTTCAAGGTAATCGTAAATTCCGAAAAGTGGGTAAGAGATATAGAAGTGAAATTTATCAAATGGTCATTAGAAAATGAAATATCTGATTTGTGTGAATTTGATATTGGAATTATGCCCTTACCCGACAATGAATGGAGCAATGGAAAGTGTGGTTTTAAGGGCTTACAGTGTATGGCTCTCGAAATGCCTGTGATTATGTCGCCCGTTGGTGTAAATACTGAAATAATATCACATGGAATAAATGGTTTTCTTGCAAACAGCGAACAGGAATGGTTTGAAACTTTATGTGAACTAATTGAAAATCCCGAACTTCGAAAAACAATTGGTAAAGCAGGAAGAAAAACCGTTGAGGATAAGTATTCAGTAAAAGTTTGGCAAGATAAATTCGTCAAAAAAATAGTCGAATTATAATTCCGAAAATTAGTAAGGCAACATTTTTAAATAATCCGCTAGCTGATCAAGTCCCTGTTGCAGAGGTTTTTTAACTGCAGTTCGCATCATCAGATTTAGCTCGGCATGCACTACCATCCTCGCCGCAGTTTCGTAAGCAGACAAGCTTTTTAGCTGTACCCACAAAAAGAATTTATACGGAGAACCATCCTCACCTGTAATCTTAATTGTTTTAAAAGGCTCACGATCAATTATAACTAAGGACATTTTTTGTCCTTTAACCACAAAAGAGCAGTTGTTTTCTGTTGCACTCCAGTCCTGGACATCCGGAGGGATCAGTTTTGATATGTTTCTGAAATCAGAAAGAAAATTAAAAATTCTTTCATCCGAATTGCCAATCTTTACGGTCTTACTTATTATTTCTAATTCTTTCATTGTGGATTTAGGTATTAAACACAGGATTTACTTTTTCCAGTTACCCGGATCAAGACGCCATTCCTTTAAAAGATTTAGGTCAGCTTGTGAAACATAACCTGTTTCAATTGCATGGTCAATTAGTGCTTCGTAATTGCTCAATGTAACCAATTTTACATTTGCCTCTTCGAATGCGTCAATAGCTTTTTTGAAATTATAGGTGAAAATTGCAGCCATACCAATAACTTCGCAATTTGCTTCGCGAACAGCTTTAACAGCACTCAAACTACTTCCACCGGTAGAAATCAAATCTTCTATGACCAGTACTTTCTGATTAGGGTCAAGTTTGCCCTCTATCTGATTTCCCATCCCGTGATCCTTAGCCTGTGAACGAATATAAACAAATGGTTTTTGTAATGCATCCGCTACTAGTGCTCCTTGTGCAATTGCCCCGGTTGCAACTCCAGCAACAATATCAAAATCGCCGAATTTTTCATTGATTATCTTAACAAAAGATTCTTTTATAAATGTTCTCACTTCGGGGTATGATAATGTTTTTCTGTTATCACAATAAATTGGCGAATACCAACCCGATGCCCAGGTGAAATGATTTGTAGGTTCAAGTTTAATTGCTTTAATTTGTAAAAGTTTTTCAGCGATTTGTTTTGAAATTTGTTCCATTTGTTTATGTTTAAAATATACTATAATAATAAAATTCTTCTTCTTTCCGAATCCGCCATCGCAGATAATTCGTTTGCAAAAATAAGTTTTTTACAGAAAGAAAATATTAAAAATGCATTGAAAATTTTTCTTAAAGACAAGAATGCGCTAAATCTTAATATTTATGAACTCTCAACAGAAAAATTACCTGATTTTATATCGGAAAACTTTAAACTGATAAATGCAGGAGGAGGTATAGTTATCAATAAATCAAACAATATTCTATACATTTTTCGCAGGGGTTTTTATGACTTTCCAAAAGGGAAAATAGAAAAACATGAAAGTGTCAAAAATGGTGCTTTACGTGAAGTGAGTGAAGAATGTGGTATATCAATTTCAGACCTGAATATTGAAAAAAAACTTGATAATGTTTACCACATCTATTTTCTGAATGGACAATATATTTTAAAAAACACTACCTGGTATTTAATGAAATTTTCTGGCGATTATCCCTTGACTCCGCAAATAACAGAAGATATTACCGAAATCGGATGGATGAAAAAATCTGAATTAGAAAAATTCAGTTCTAACACATATCCTTCTCTTGTAGATTTGGTTAACATGATTGCGGATATTGTTTAATTCCCGTCGAAAGCATAAAACGGAGATTTTTTGTTATCCGTTTGACCGAATGAAATTACTTATCATGAATTTGATTACCAAATCTACCCTCATTGTTACCACCAACAAGCTTGAAAAAATAGGTTTCAAAATTATCGCAAGGCGAAGGTGCCGGAGACATCAGTAAGGTCCCGTCTGTGTCTATGAGAAAGTAGGTCGGATAAGTAACAACATTGTAAGAGCTGATAGTCTTAGAATTGACATCAGTAAATAAAAATTGCCATTTTAATTCGTTCTCTCTAATAAATTTCATTGCACCCTCTTTATCTTCGTCCGTTAAAACTGTTATAAAAATACATGTCCCCCGATATCTTTCATACAGGTTTTTTATTAAACCGAATTCTATTTGAGAGGTATATGTCTTTGTATTTGCAAAACCAAGATACACGTACTTACCTCTGAAATCATAAAGTTCTTTAATATTTCCAGCAGAATCAGGTAATTCAAAAGGAGGTGCAATAGTTCCGCGTGCCATACTCAATGAATTATCTGCAATATTTTGTGCAATTTTCTGATGTATAGGATATTTTGTAGCTAAATAAACAGAGTCTAAAGTCAGTAAAAGCGGTAACCATGGCAAATTTTTATTAGCAAAAGCGTCATTTAATCCTTTTAAAATAACTAATTCGCGAAATTGCGGTCCTTTTAACTCAAAATTCTGATTTAAAAGTTTTTTCAATCTGTTTATGCTGTGTCCATAATTTATTATTGCATACAAAGTTGCTCCATTTTTACCTGTCAGATATTCGTCAAAATAATCTGCATAAATATTGTTAAATAAATCCATATACGCCGGATTATCATACAACACAGGGCTTTTTGTATAATATGCGTAAACTAAAGCTTTTTCATATTGTTTTTGTGTGGCTATATTTTTTAATGCTGCAATTCTATAGTTTTTATAATCGTTAAAATATTGATTATCAATATCTTTATAGTGAAAATTAATATTATTGATAAATGTGTCAACATCAGAACTCAATCCGCCCGAATATATGTCAAGATAATTCAAATCAAGATATCTGAAATAGTAATAATCAAAATCTATGATCAGATAATTCAAATCTGTCTGTTTTAAATCTTTTATTCCGATATGAACCTCTTCGGGACTAAAGAAAGGATTAAAAATGTCTTTCTCGTCTTTTTCATCATATTCGGGCAGGATTAATTCGTAATAAGCTCCCGGTTCAGCATAAAAATAGGCATGATAAACACCAAATTCAGCAAAGACATAAGTTATTTCTTCCAGATTAAAATTTGTATCGAAATTTCCGTCTTTATCTATTTTTAGCGTAAAAACTTGTTCTTTTATAAATGTTATTCTGTCCGAATATTTATAAAAAATCAATTCATTGCCTTTATAGTCTTTTGAATTGCCAAAAATATGCACATTTTCGCCATAAACACAGACTGACATTAAGATACCTAATATGGCAAAAAATTGTTTCACTAAAAAAGTTTTAACAACTGCAAATTTATTCCTTTTTGGCAATTACTAAAAGAATAACTTAAATGATTGACAATTTATTTTATTGTTTCATAAAATTTATCTTATAAAACATGAAAATACCTTTTCATTCAAAATTTGAAAACAACAGCAATTATGTAGGATTAATTCATGGTTTGACTGAGCTCACCAACCAACTTGCCCGGGATTGTTTTATAGTTTATAAAAATAATAATTTGTATATTTGCAGGAGCAATTGACAAAAATGTTCAAGACTGACTCAAATAAATAATGACAGTATTTAACTCTAAATATATTTATCGTTGTGCCGATTGTGGAAAAGAGTATGACGGCTTACAAACATTGTATTTATGTCCGGATTGCAGTGCGAAAAACGAAACAGGTAAACCCCCACCTGGCGTTCTGCAAATTGTTTACAATTATCAGAAACTCAAGAAGAGTGTCAGCTCAATTGTCAATTTTAAAGCAAGAGGTTTTATTGATGTAATGCCTTTTGAAAAGATTAGTAGTTTGCCTATGTTAAGAGTTGGCAATACACCACTTTATAATTTCAACAATTTAAATGGCGAAAAACTACCTTTTGAGATTTGTTTTAAGGACGATTCCCAGAATCCGACATTTTCTTTTAAAGATAGAGCTTCGGCTGTGGTCTCGGCATACGCAAAAGAGAAAGGATACGAAACAATTGTTACAGCTTCCACAGGAAATGCGGGTTCTTCATTAGCAGGATTGTGTGCAGCACAAGGACAGAAAGCAATTATTATGGTCCCTGAAACAGCTCCAATTGCAAAGCTTACACAGATAATAATGTACGGAGCAACAATAATTCCGGTAAAAGGAACTTATGATGATGCTTTCGATCTAAGTATAAAAGCTACCGAAGAATTTGGCTGGTACAATCGTAATACCGCTTTTAATCCACTTACAATAGAAGGTAAAAAAACTGTTTCATTCGAATTGTATGAGCAACTTGGTTATAGCCTCCCTGACAGAATTTTTGTTCCTGTTGGCGATGGAGTTATTATTTCAGGTGTTTACAAAGGCTTTGAAGATTTACTTAAGCTGGAAATAATTGACAAAATGCCAGAAATTGTTATGGTTCAGTCAGAAAATAGCGACAATATTGTTCGAAATATGGAATCAGAAGAATTTATAAGTAAGCCAAGTACAACAATTGCTGATTCAATCTCTGTTGACATTCCGAGAAATTTTTACATGGTAAAGCATTATATTAAAAAATATGAAGGCAAATATCTCACAGTTTCTGATAGCGAAATAATAGAAGCATCACGAGTGTTGTCGAAGAATACGGGAATATTTTCAGAACCTGCAGCTGCTACTGCATTCGCAGGACTCCTGGCATATAGCAAACGTAAAAAGATAAATGACAATTCCCGAAATGTTGTTTTACTTACCGGCAGCGGATTAAAAGATCTCAAATCAATAAATAGACTGCTAAATATTCCAGTGTCAATTAGGCCGGAGGTTGGTGAGTTGAAGAAAATATTGAAGTTATAAATCCATGTGCTACCGCACGATTATATCGTGTGGTGGATATTACTAAACCACACGATACAATCGTGCGGTAGCACAAAAAGAAATTAGAAATTAAAGGTATTTTAATGATAAAATTTAACCTTAATAACGAAGCACAGGTCTATTTAGGAGATCCCGAAAGGACACTCCTGACTTATCTGCGTTTTGAAAAACATATTACATCAGCTAAAGACGGTTGCTCAGGTCAGGGAGTATGTGGTGCCTGTACAGTAGAAATTAACGGTAAGGCAAAGTTGGCTTGTTTAATAAGAATGAAAACTTTAGAGGCTGCAGAAATCTTTACAACAGAAGGATTCCCTGAATATGTTAAAGATGTTATTGCCAAAGCATTCGTAAATAAAGGAGCCGTTCAATGTGGTTTTTGTACTCCGGGTTTTGTTGCAAGAACAAAAGTTTTATTGCAAAACAATTCTAATCCAACAATTGACGAAATAAGAAAAGCAATTAAACCTCACATCTGCCGTTGCACGGGATATAAGAAAATCGAAGAGGCAATTCAATTTGCAGGAGAAACAATTAAGGAAAATAAAACTCTGGAAATAACAAAAACAAGCGGTAAGATTGGCGTTTCTCATCCAAAATATGATGCATACAACACTGCTTTGGGAAACAGAGCTTTTGTGGATGATATTTTTCTTGACGGAATGCTTTTCGGTGCACTTAAATTAAGCGATTATCCGAAAGCAAAAGTTTTAAATATAGATGCTTCAGAAGCAACAAAAATTGCCGGTGTACATCGTATTTTTACAGCTCGTGATATTCCGGCTGAAAAGATAGTTGGTCTTATTCATAAAGATTGGCATGTGATGATTGAGGAGGGGGTTACAACTCATTATATCGGAGATGTAATTGCAGGTGTTGTTGCCGATTCGGACGAAATTGCACGTAAAGCTGTGTCGCTTATTAAAGTTGACTATGAAGTTTATGAGCCTGTTACAGATGTCTATAAAGCGATTGATGGTGAGAGAGTTCATGAAGATAGACCAAATCATTTCGATACCACAAAATTTGCTCTGGGAAATGCTGACGATGCATTAAAAAAATCAAAATACATATCCAGAGATCATTATGAAACTCAACGTATCGAACATGCTTTTCTGGAGAAAGAAGCTACAGTGGCACGTCCGGACGGAAAAGGAGGAATGGAAATTTTTAGTCAAAGTCAGGGAGTTTACGAAGATCGTAGACAAATTGCCATGATTCTGGGACTTCCCGAAGAAAAAGTGCGGGTAATTCTTGTTCCTAACGGAGGCGGTTTTGGCGGAAAAGAAGATTTAACCATTCAGGGACATACTGCTCTTTTTTCATATTTAATGCAAAAACCTGTAAAGATAACCCTGACAAGAGAAGAATCTATTAGAATACACCCAAAACGTCATCCTGTTTTTATGGACATTGAATTAGGAGCAGACGAAAAAGGTAAACTTACAGCACTAAAATTGAGCGCTGTTGGCGATACGGGAGCATACGCTTCAGTGGGTATGAAAGTAATGGAGAGAGTTGCAGGGCACACTGCCGGCGGTTATTATATCCCCGAAATAGACATCGAAGCAAAGACCGTTTATACAAACAATATTCCGTGTGGTGCGATGCGGGGTTTTGGTGCAAATCAGGTAACTTTTGCCATTGAAAGTTGTATAGACGAAATATGCAAGAAAGCAGGTTTTGACCGGTGGCAATTTCGTTATGATAATGCTTTGATAGATGGGTTACGTACTTCTACCGGACAGAAAGTGTTTGGTGTTGGTATCAGACAGTCGCTCGAAGCGATAAAAGAAGATTTTATAAATGCAAAATATGCAGGACTGGCATGTGCAATAAAAAATTCTGGAGTAGGGAATGGAATGGTTGACGAATCCAAGGTGAAAATTGAGATAATTTCAGAAAATCATATCCGATTGCACCACGGATGGACTGAAATGGGACAAGGGGTTCATAATATGGCCTTGCAAACTTTGTGTGAGGAGACCGGTGTTTCTCCCGAAATTATTGAAGTGATTGTTGACACCGAAGCCCAGATTAAAACGGGAATGACCACATCATCAAGGGCTACAGCACTGGTTGGCCTGGCAGTTATAAATGCAGCATTAGCTTTTAAAGAAGATTTAAAAACAAAAACACTAAAAGAGCTAATAGGCAAAACTTATTCGGGACAGTTCGTCTGTGACTGGACAACAAAACCGGGAGTTACTGACAGAGAGCCTGTAATTCACTATTCATACGGATATGCAGCACAAGTTTGTATACTAGATGATGATGGAAATATTGTAAAAATGATTGCCGCTCACGATGCAGGAAAAATTATGAATCCAATGCTTTTTGAAGGACAAATTGAAGGTGGAGTTCACATGGGACTAGGTTACGCACTTTGCGAGGATTTACCAATGAAAGACGGATATCTTGTAAGCGATAAAATGCGGGATTTACAAATATTACGTGCTCATGAAACCCCTGAAATTGTTGTTAAAGGTGTTGAAGTTAAAGATCCTGTCGGGCCATACGGGGCTAAAGGCATTGGCGAAATCGGACTGGTTCCCACGGCCGCCGCAGTAGCAAATGCATTTTATGCATACGATGGAATAAAAAGGACCAAATTGCCATTAAAAAGAAAATAATATGATAGTAACAAAACAAAACATTGATGAGTTTTTTCAAAATAAAGACATTGCCGTAGTAGGGGCATCAGCCAAAAGGAATAAATTCGGAAATGATGTGATTAAAGAACTTAAACAAAGAAATTTTAAGATTTATGTTTTACATCCGGAAGCAGAAATGATAGAAGGATTTAAGTGTTTTCGTTCTGTTTTTGATTTGCCCGAAGAAGTAAAAGCAATACATATTTCTGTAAATAAGGACAAAACAAATAAAATAGTATCCGAATCAAAACAAAAAGGAATAAAAAATATTTGGGTTCAGCAAATGTCAGAGAATGCAGAAACTTTAAAACTTGCTGAAGATTGTAATTTAATTACCGGGCAGTGTGTTATAATGCATCTGGAACCGGTAAAGGGGTTCCATAAATTTCATCGCAGTATTAAAAAGTTTTTTGGCAAATTACCTAAATAAGAAAAAATGATTATTTTAAAAAACGCAACATACATTGATTGGGAAAGTCTGGAATTTTCCAAAACAAATATTCTGGTAGATGAAGGGATTGACAGTAAAATATCCTTAATTTCGGATGCCGAACTGGAAAAATATAAGAATAGTGAAATTGTTGACTGTTCCGGAAAACTTGTAACAAAATCATTTGGCGTAGGACATCATCATGTGTATTCTTCTCTTGCCAGAGGAATGGGAGCTCCGAAAAAAAGTCCTAAAGATTTCCAAGAAATTTTGAAATATATTTGGTGGACGCTTGACAAATGTCTCAACGAGGAAATGATAAAATATTCGGCACTAACAACCGCTATTGCATGTGCGAAAGCAGGTTCTACATTTGTAATTGACCATCATGCTTCGCCATTTGCCGTAAATAATTCTTTGGAAATTATCGCAAAAGCATTTGATCAAATAGGTGTGTCACATCTCTTATGTTATGAAATTTCCGATCGTGACGGAAAAGATATTGCAGACAAAGGATTTGAAGAAACTGCAACTTATTTGCAAACTAATCAGGGTTTGGTTGGGCTGCATGCATCTTTTACGGTCGGGAAAGAAACATTGCAACAGGCAGTTACTCTAATGAACCGGTTTAAATCAGGTATTCATATTCATGTAGCCGAAGACCTTTCGGACCAGAATCATTGCCTCAAAACTTATGGTAAAAATGTGGTAAACAGACTTTTTGAAAACGGAGTTTTAGATTCATCAAAAACTATACTTGGACACTGCTTGCATCTCGAAGATGAAGAACGCGGATTGATTCGCAATTCTCCTGCTTGGGTCGTTCAAAATATGGAAAGCAACCTGAATAATAAAGTTGGATATTTTTCGGCAAAAGATTTAGGGAATAATATTATGCTTGGCACTGATGGTATGCATAGCGACATGTTGCAGTCTGCAAAATTTGCTTTTTTTGCCGGACAAAACACCGATTTAATTGATTATAAAACAGCTTATGAACGTTTTCGTAACGTACACAGATATCTAAATGTGAATGAATTTAAGGGTGATGGCGAAAATAATCTGGTAGTTCTTGATTACAAATCTCCTACTCCGATAAATAAGGATAATTTCTTTGGACATTTTTTGTTTGGATTTAATTCTTCGATAATAACTGATGTGATTTCAGACGGAAAGCTAATTGTAAAAAACAGACTTGTTCAAACTGTAGATGAAGATGTTATTTTGGAAGAATCACGAAAAGTTACGCAGAAGTTATGGGAGAAGATGCAGGGATAAGTTAAAAGAATAAACTTTGAAACGAGTTTAAAAAATAAGTTGAAATTGGGGCTAGATAATTTTAGAAATCGAATTAATGTGAAATAATAATTTTTTCAGTTATTACTTTCATATTACTGTTGATATATCGAATAAAATATAAACCGTTCTCGATGTTACTAATATTAACGTAATTAGAATTCCCAGATTTAATATTTTTTCCGCGAATGTCAAATATGGAATAATCTGTTGAACCTATGTTGAAATAAATAATTTGGCTAGCAGGGATTGGGTAAATATTTCCAATAACTATTTGATTTTCAGGTTCAATTTTGTTTATCATGTTTCTTGGATCCAACCTGTTACTAAGAATAGCGCCATTATAACCAGTAACAAATAATTGCATATTGTCATTTCTGATTATTTTCATAAAATGGGTGTCTGCAAATCTGGGGATAATTTCCCAGTTATCACCAAAATCCCTAGTTTGGTATGCTATTCCTCCCAGACCTACACAATAGCCTGTCCCATCCTCAAACATATTAATATCTTCAAACCATGATCCTGATGTTGATACAGATACATCAGTCCATGTTATACCCCCGTCGTAAGTTTTAGCAATTTTACAATTTGACCCGCATGCAAAAATGGTATCAGAGTTAATATAATCAACCGAATACCAATCATCATCTACAGTTCCAACTAAAACCGGACTCCACGTTGTGCCACCATCAGAAGTTACGAATATCTTGCCACATACAGTCGCAATAAAGCCAGTTTGAAGTGATGTAAAAACTACATCATACAGATAAGGATGGTTGTCGATGCTTTGTTGTGTCCAGGAATGTCCTCCGTCTGAGGTTTTACAAACTGTTCCAGTTCCTGAGGAACCTACAGCCCATCCGTTGTTTTCGTCAATAAAAAACATTCTTTTAATGTAGAATCCTGATTTTACAGTATAAGGTGTCCAGCTATTACCAGAATTTTCAGATATGTAAACAGTTCCTAATGATGACGAGACAATTATTTTTTCTTCGCTTAAATATATTACTTCAGTCAAGTTTCGATCTGTCCCCCAATTTAATAACTCCCATGCACAACCACCATTAAATGTTCTCAATACTACACCTTTGTTACCAACAGCTATTCCTTGATCTGGATTTATAAATGCAATTGAATTAATATACTGTTTTGTGTAGGATGTTGTTTGACATGTCCATGATTGTGAATTGTCAACTGATTTAAAAATTTTACCCAATTCATTTCCGACAAAAATATCATTAGATTCAGACACTTCAATAGTACTTATCCTTTGATCAACTTCCGTTACGGACATTTCCCAACTTATCCCACCATTAGTGGTCGAGAAAACGTAACCTTGGCCAGTGACAAGGTATCCAGTATTATCATCAGTGAAATAGCAATCGAAAAAGTTGTAATCATACATTTCTTCTTCGCTTACTTGTATCTCTGACCAAGAATCGCCTCCATCAGTTGTTTTGAAAAGACATAGAAACCCACATGCATATCCAATATCCTCGCTAGGGAAGAAAATAGAAGTGAAAAAATCGGGGTTATTTGTTTCATAAGATGACCAAGAATTTCCTCCGTCAGATGTTTTAAGAATAATGCCATTGCTACATGCTGCAAAACCAATATTACTATTGTAAAAGAAAATTTTATAAATGCAGTTGTTGTTTGTTGACACCAA
This sequence comes from Bacteroidota bacterium, assembly GCA_029558535.1. Lineage (GTDB taxonomy): Bacteria > Bacteroidota > Bacteroidia > Bacteroidales > ML635J-15 > Bact-19. Next base: position 29,677 of record JAKQEK010000315.1, read on the forward strand.
ATTCCAAGAGCTCCCTCCATCATTAGTACGGTATATTTTCCCGCTTTGACATCCTACCATAGCTATGGTCTCATTAAAGAGCTTACCAGAAGTAAAGTTTTCTTCAATTAAATCTGTATTCACGCTTGTCCAAGAAGAAGCACCGTCTGTAGTTTTAAGAATAGTCGAGTTCGTTCCGAATACCCAGCCAGTGTTTTCATTAATGAAAGACAAAGACACAAGATGTTCAGAGCAAATACATCCATAAGAGAACCAATTATTTCCGCCATCTACTGTTTTTATTATATGTCCTAAAGAACCACAGGCATATGCTTCAGAATCATTAACAAACTGGATATCATAAATTTCACCTCCCATAGGTTTGGGGTTGAACCAATTCCATTGAGCGTTTAATACTGATGTAAGAAAAGATGCTGTGATTAATATTAAAAAACTTTTATTCATAAATTTTCTCTTTTGTAAAGATATAAAAAAAAGTAATACTTGATTAGAGACAACTATTTTTGTTTTTACATCTCCACATTTTACTCTTTAACAAAAGCTAAATTTGTACATTAGTATAATTGCCTTTTGTTTGTTAATTTTGCAAGGAAATAATTTTGTATTGTTTTTATGGAATTAACCACACTTCAAATAATAGGATACATTGCTTCAGTTATCATTGCTTTATCAATGACAATGAATTCGATAGTCAAATTCAGATGGATAAATTTGTTAGGGGCAACAACAATGTCAACATACGGTTTTGTTTTCGGTGCAATTCCTGTGGGGATTTTAAATGCTTTCATAGTTTCAGTGGATATTTATTACCTAATTAAAATATATTCAAAAAAGGAATCTTTCGAAATTCTTGAAGTCAGGCCGGAGAACAGATATCTGATCAGGTTTCTAGAATTTCACAACAGCGATATTCAAAAACACTTTCCCGGATTTTCATATATTCCCGCAATGAATACAATAAGTTTTTTTATCATGAGAGATATGCTGGTAGCAGGGGTTTTTCTGGCACACAAAGAAGATAATAAATTAATGGTTGGGCTTGACTATGTTATCCCAAAATACAGGGATTTTAAAAACGGCAAATACATTTATTTCCGTTTGCGAAATCGTTTTATTCAATCAGGATTTGATAAAGTTGTTGCCGAAGCTAAAAGTAAAACATATTCATTGTACTTGAAAAAACAAGGTTTTAAGGAAATAAATACAGGAATTTACGAGAAAGAAATTAAGTCATAACATGTATATACTGATTAAAAACGGAAATATAATAAATGCTGAAAAAACAAGTAAAGCAGATATCTTAATTTTGGATAATAAGATTGTAAGAATTGCTAAGAATATTTCGGTAACTGAAAGCACGCAAATAATTGATGCAACACAAAAGTATGTTATTCCCGGAGGTATTGACCCTCACGTACACATGCAATTACCAACTCCAGCAGGCCCATCTTCAGACGATTTTTTGTCGGGAAGTATAGCTGCTCTATATGGAGGGACTACAACTCTGCTTGATTTTGTTACACCGTCAAAAGGACAATCTTTAACCACAGCTATAAAAAATAGAAAAGTCGAAGCAGAAGGGACATTAACAGATTATTCCTTTCATGTTAGTCCGGTTGAGTGGAAAAATACAACTGGTCAAGAGTTAAAGGATTGTATTAAGAATGGAATAACATCATTTAAAGTTTATCTTGCGTATAAAGATACTGTTGGACTTAACTACGAAGATTTTTATCAGGTTCTTAAATTTGTTGGCAAAGCCGGTGGCTTGGTAACAATTCATTGCGAAGATGGGGACAAAGTTGAGAAATTAAGAAATAAATTTGCAGAAGATGGTAAAATTAGTCCCGAGTTTCATGCAAAATCGCGACCTGCAGAATTTGAGGCGCTGGCAGTAGAAAATGCAATTGAACTGGCAAAAAAAGCCGGCTGTCCGATTTATATCGTACACGTGTCTTCTGAATTATCATTAAAACATATAGAAGAAGCTCAACGAAATGGACAAATTGTTTATGCAGAAACCTGCCCACATTATCTTCTGCTTGATGATTCAAGATATATTGGAAATTTTTCAGAAACAGTACCCTATGTAATTAGTCCACCCTTAAGAACAAAAACTGATCAAAATGCTTTGTGGAAAGCAATTTCTAAAGGTACAATCTTCACAGTCGGAACCGATCACTGTCCTTTTAATCTTAAACAAAAATCTATTGGAGTTTCTGATTTTAGAAAAATTCCAAACGGAGCAGGGGGTGTTGAGCACAGGCTTTCATTACTATACACTTACGGTGTTTTACAAAATAAAATCACACTCAATAAATGGGTTGATTTATGTTCTAGACAGGCAGCTAATATTTTTGGATTAAAATCAAAAGGAGAAATTGCCATAGGAAAAGATGCCGATATTGTAATTTGGAATCCCGAATTTGAAAATACAATTTCAGTTAAAAATCATCACCAAAATTGTGATTTGGAAATATTCGAAGGATTTAAAACCAAAGGATTTGCCGAAACTGTAATCAAAGATGGAAATGTTGTTGTGGAAGATGGCAAAATGAACAATAATGTTTCAAAAGGGAATCTAATTTATAGATAAAACCTATTTATTATAAAAATCCTTAACCCAATATGTGGGATTATTATTTATGTAATTTGCCATACGTTCATATGAAGGAATAGACCATAAAATCCTGTCATAATAATTTTGCTGCCAAATTTTTCGATTTTTGGGGAATTCATTGGGGTAATTTTGTCGAAACCATTTGGTTACACCAATTTTATAACCCCGAACAATACATCTAATTGATCCATGAATGATTTTTTGATATTCATTTTTTGTTCGAATGTTTTGTGAAACATTTGATTGCAATTGTAGAGCGTCAAAATTTTGACACCCTACAACATCGCAATAATTATTTTGCGGTATATATTTTTTAATAATTTCAATTATTCCGTGAATATGATTGGGCATTATCACATATTCATGTGTACGCGTATTTGGATAATGATTTGGTATTTCACGCCAACATTTTTCCGCAATTTTACCACCATCATTCAGCAATAATTGTCCATCAACAATTGTCCCAAAAAAATGTTGATGTTGTTCACAACATATCGTAATTGCATATAATCCTGGACCTGAATAATCATAATTCTTCAACCTATATGATTTTCTATGATGAATTGCAGGATTATAATGCACCATATATTTTTGGGTTAAAATCCCACTCTAATTCTGTTTCTATCCAAAATGCTTTTTAGAACATCACCCGGTTTTTCGAAACGGTTTGTGAACATCATTGCTGCAATAATATATGGTTTGTATCCTGCTTCGAGGTAAGTTTTGATGCGATATTTTTCGAATACATCACCGTTAACTTCGCCCTCTTTGCAAGAAACTCCGCTAATATCGGCAGGTAAACAATGCATGTAAAGAGCGTCACCATTCTTTGTGGTTTTCATCTTGGCATCATCGTATTCCCAGTTTTTGTATTTTGCATTATTAGCTAGACATACTTGTTCAAGTTCCTTTAGTCCTGCTTTATCGGCATTCTTTAGAAGTTCTGTACGTTGTTGCATAATATGGTATGGTGCCCAACTTTTAGGATAAACAATGTCCGCATCTTTCATTGCATCTTCCATTGAGTGACTTACATTTAAAGAACCACCACTCTGTTTCGCCTGTTTCTTTGCTAGCTCTACAACATCTGGAATTAAACCGTAACCTTCTGGATAAGCCAATTCTATATTCATTCCAAAACGTGACATCAAACCAATAATTCCTTGAGGAACAGACAGTGGTTTTCCGTAACTTGGAGAATATGCCCAACTCATAACAATTTTTTTGCCTTTAAGATTTTCGAGCGAGCCGAATTCATTTTGCAAATGCATCAAATCTGCCATTGCCTGAGTCGGATGATCAATATCACATTGTAAGTTAACAATACCGGGACGAACAGGAAGAACACCCTGTGCAAAACCTTCATCCAAAGCTTCGCCCACTTCGCGCATATATTTGTTGCCTTCACCAAGGAACATGTCGTCTCTGATACCAATAAAATCGGACATGAAGGAAATCATGTTTGCAGTTTCACGAACTGTTTCTCCATGAGCAATCTGCGATTTTTCTTCGTCTAGGTCTTGTACTGCTAACCCAAGCATGTTGCTTGCAGAAGCAAACGAGAATCTTGTGCGGGTTGAGTTATCACGAAAGTTTGAAATTGCTAAACCCGAATCAAAAACTCTTGGTGAAATTCCTTGTGCACGCATTTCTTTTAAAATTGCAGCGACTTCGAGTATAATGCGTAGATCTTTCTCCGTCTTTTCCCAAGTGAGTAAAAAATCTTTTTTATATAATCCGGAATTTAATTTTTGCAGAGATTGTATCTTTTCTATTGTTGTCATATTTATAGCAGTTACTTTTTATTATTAATAATTGTTGATATCGACATTACTTAGCTAGTTCATAAGCAAATGCAGCATAAAATGCCGAAGCAATTACCAAATCATTAATCGGCACCTTTTCGTTAGGGGCGTGAGCTAAAACTTCATTTCCGGGTCCAAAACCGATAGTCGGAATCTTGTATGTTCCACAAGTCATAACTCCATTTGTTGAGAAAGTCCATTTGTCCACTTTCGGAGCACTTCCAAATAGTTTTTTGTATGCATTTACCCCTAACTGAACAACTTCGTGATTTTCCTCCATTTTCCATGTGGGATAATATTTCTCCATTCCGTACTGTAAGCCCGTATAGGCAGTTCCGTTATAATCAAGGACTTCGACTTTAGCATTCATCCCTTTGATAATTTCTTCAATTTCTTTTACTGCTGATTCTTTTGTTTCGCCCCAGGTTAACCGGCGATCTAGATGAATACGCGCATAATCGGCTACGGCACATAATGAGGGTGTGCCTGAGATTATTTCCGAAATTGTTACGCTGCCTCTACCTAAGAATTCGTCAAATGCAAGTTTTTCGTTTAATTTTTCTATTTCGAGAGCAGCACGAGAAGCCATATAAATTGCATTTTTACCACGTTCTGGTGCTGATCCGTGTGAAGAAACCCCGTAAAAATGTACATGAATCTCCATTCTGCCACGATGACCACGATAAATGTTAAGGTTTGTTGGTTCTGTGCTTATTACAAAATCAGGGATTATTTTATCTTCTTCAATAATGTATTTCCAGCATAGCCCATCACAATCTTCTTCCATTACGCTACCAATGAAGTAAATCGTCAGGTCTTTATCAAATCCTAATTCCTTTAAGATTCTTCCTGCAGTAACAAAGGATGCCGGTCCGCCCTCCTGATCAACAGATCCACGACCATGAACAAAACCATCTTTAATTGTTCCACAGAAAGGATCAAATTCCCAGTTATTTAGATTACCTGTATCCACAGTATCCATATGGCCGTCAATTGCCAAAATCTTTTTGCCATTTCCAATTCGACCTATTACATTACCTAAACCGTCAATAAAGACCTCGTCAAATCCAGCTTCTTCCATCTGACTTTTTAGCTCTAATTGCACATCTTTTTCCTGAGTACTTAGTGATTTATTTTTTACTAAATCAGATAAATTTTTTGCTGTATAATCTTTATATTTTTCAGATAATTGATTTATTTTTAAATATATGTCTTCCATAATTATGAATTTTAATTTAACAAAATTACTTCTTTTTTTAATATGATTTACGGACCTTAATTGAATTTGAAATATTGTGACTAATGTTTTTATACTTAATAAAAAAGGCTGACAGAAAAGACAGCCTCGCTATTATTTTTATTAAAACAAAAACTTAGTCTTCTGAATTATCAAAATATCCTTTGATAATACCTCTTTTTGAATTTCTTACAAAAAGAATTATTTCATCACGTTCTTTTGTTGCAGGTAATTCAGCTTCGATGTACTCTACGGCCTGAGTGTTATTCATCCCTTTATTGAATAATACTCTGTATATATCTTGTATTTGATTTATTTTTTCGTTGCAATAATTTCTTCTTCTTAATCCTATGGAGTTAATCCCTGCGTAAGATAACGGATATCTGGCAGCTTTGATATAGGGAGGGACATCTTTGCCAACTAGAGAATTCCCTGCAAGCATAGTATGAGCACCAATGTGACAGAACTGATGGATTAAAGAATTTGCACTGATAATAGCATAGTCATCAATAATAACTTCACCGGCTAAAGTTACCCCATTAACAAGAATAACATTATCACCAACTACGCAATCGTGTGCGATATGAACATATGCCATTAAGAGGCAATTAGATCCTACAATAGTTTTGTTTTTTGCAGAAGTTCCTCTGTTTACTGTAACGAACTCTCTTATGGTTGTGTTATCTCCAATTATTGCAATAGTATCTTCTCCTTTAAACTTAAGATCTTGAGGGATAGCAGAAATAACAGCACCTGGAAAAATACGGCAGTTTTTGCCGATTCGTGCGCCTTCCATTATAGTAACGTTAGACCCTATCCAAGTCCCCTCTCCTATTTCAACGTTTTTATGAATAGTTACAAAAGGCTCAATAACTACATTGTTTGCAATCTTTGCAGCCGAATGTACAAAAGCAAGTGGTTGATTCATAATTATTCTTTTGATTTAACAATTTGTGCATACATTTCAGCCTCACTAACTATATCTTTGCCAACATAAGCTTCTCCTTTCATGTGTGCAATACCTCTACGTATAGGTTCCAGCAAAGACAATTTCATTACCAAAACATCACCGGGGACTACTTTTTTTCTAAATTTTACGTTATCTATTTTTAAGAAAAATGTTAAATAGTTTTCAGGATCAGGGACAGTATTTAATACTAAAATTCCGCCAGTCTGAGCCATAGCTTCTACTTGTAAAACTCCCGGCATAACAGGTTCATCAGGGAAGTGTCCTACAAAATAAAACTCATCATTGCTTACATTTTTTATTCCTATAACCTCAATGTCAGTTAAAGTCAATATTTTATCAACAAATAGAAAAGGAGCTCGATGAGGGAGGAATTCCTTAATCCTATTTATGTCCATTAAGGGTTTTATATCAGGGTTATACACCGGGATATTCGCATTCTCAGCATCTTTTTTTAAAGCATTAATATGTTCTCTTATTATTTTTGCTATCTGAGTATTCCCAAAATGTCCCGGACGACGTGCAACAACATTAGCATTAAAGCGATAACCTGTTAAAGCTAAATCGCCAATAATATCCAAAAGCTTATGTCTGGCAGGTTCATTTGTAAACTGTAATTTTGTATTATTTAAAACCCCGGAAGTCTGAACGGCAACACTAGGTTTGTTAAAGAGTTTAGCCAATCTGTCAAATTCTTCTTGTGTACTTTCTTTATCAACAATAACTATAGCATTGTCCAAATCTCCGCCTTTTATAAGATTTAATCTTAATAGAGGTTCTAACTCGCTTAGAAAAACAAAGGTTCTGCATGAAGCAACTTCCTGTGTAAAATCCTTAAGGTTATCTAGAACCGCATATTGATTTGATAATATATCAGATTTATAATCAACCAGAACATTTAATTTAAATGTTTTGTCAGGAAAAATATTTATTTCAATATCTCTTTCCTCATCAGAAAATAATATGTTTTCGCGGATATCATAAATCTTTAATACAGCCTCTTGTTCAACAATCCCGGCTTTATATAAAGCTTCAATAAAATATTTTGAACTTCCGTCCAATATTGGTACCTCAGGACCGTCAATTTCAAAAATTACATTATCTATACCAAGCGAATATGTAGCAGCTAGTAAATGTTCGACTGTACTAATACTGTATCCGTTTTTGCCAATAGTAGTTCCTCTTGATGTATCTGTAACATATTCTGCCAATGCCGGTATTTGTGGATTTGATTCCAAATCTGTTCTTATAAATATATATCCTGTATTGGGTTTTGCCGGTTTTATTGTTAGGCTCGTTTTTTTACCATAATGCAATCCGGGGCCTTCTAATTTGACTTCTTTTAAAATAGTCTTTTGCTTCATCTCTTCTAAAAATAGAAAAACATCTGTAAATTATTAGCAAAGATATAATTACTTAATTAAATCGAAAACAAATAGTCTAAATAATATACTATTGTATTAACTATTTACTAAAACCTATTTAATATTCAGATGAAAAGCTGATATTAATCAGTTTTTTTAATCAAATTGGAAACAATTAATTAATATAATCATAATCCTTTAATATTATTATAATATATTATTTTCGTTTTATTAATTTTGCAAAAAAAATGTTTATGAAAAACGTTAAAATCATTTTAGTAATTACTTGTGCGATGTCGTTGTTAACGGCTTTTTCTTGTAACAACAATAAATCCCAAACAGTAGATGTAGAGAATAACGCTAAAGACGCAATAACTCCGTTGGTTATGCAGGGAGACAGTATTCCGGAAACAGCAGAGATTAAAATCATTGACACTTTTGATACCGGTGAACCGATGAAAATTCATTTTATCAATTCTCATAATTCTGATAGTGTTTATGAAAAACAGTATTATAGAACTGGTAAGTTGTTTATTGAAGGAGCTCTTATTAGTAATCTGAGAACCGGAAAGTGGGTAGCTTACTATGAAAATGGTAAGATTTGGAGTGTCGGCTATTTTGAGAAAGGGTTGAAGCATGGTAGCAGTAATGTCTATTATGACAATGGTCAGGTGAGATACACAAAAAACTATAGTAATGACGTGGCTGAAGGTCTTTGGTCGTTTTATGATGATAAGGGTAATTTACTGGGTGAGGTAATGTATGAAAAAGGCCAAATTCTGTGGCAAAAGGGAACTACTGAACAATAATGACATAACATAAGGACTATAAATTAATCATGAAAAGAAAATTTATTCTTATTATTTTTGTATTTACAATATTTGGTGGAGAAACATATTCACAATCAATAGGGTTTTCGTATTTTTTTCCGAAAAACGGGTATTTTTCAAATCCGGTAGCTCCGGTCAATTTTAGTTTGCCGGTAAAAATGTCAGACTTCTTTCAAATATCTCCCGGAATCGGATTATACCACATTGGAGGTATGAGTATGACCGGTTTTTCGGAAGAGTATAATTCAGAACGCGCATTAGTAGGACCTTTTCAATCAATGGAACTGACACTTCTTCCTGCTATTGTTATTGGATTTAAAAAAGTAAAATTTGATCTTGTTGGAGGATTATTTGGATTTTGGGGATTTAACGAGAAAGTGATAAAATCAGAGTTTATTGATATGATAGCCGAAGCACATAATTTTTCAGTAATTGACTCTGATTTGAATTGTAAAAAAAGCGGATTTGGTTGGGGCTATATTTACGGAATAAAGTTTAGTTTTAAAGTTACAAAATCTGCCTGGGGATATATTGGAGCAAATTATTATACCGGAAGTCAATTGTTTAAAATTGATGGAACCTATGTTGCAACAAAGGGGAATAATTATATTGAATCGGGGGATTTTAATTTCAATAACAGTAAAATTCTATATCAGGGTTTACAGATTAGTGTTGGGGCGGTTCTTAAATGAATTTTATCAAAAAAATAAACTGTATGATATCGTATAGATAGAAATCTTGATTATTTTTGTTATAAATTTAAAAATATCTTTTATGAAAAACCTGTTTTATTTAATTATCGTTTGTGTTTTGTTTACAACCTGGGCTTGTAATTGTGATAAAAACAAGAAAGAAGTTTGTTGTGAAAAAGAAATAGTTGTTGTTGACGAAACTTCAGAATTTTTATTAAATGCAACCCTATGGGTTCAAACTTCTGCAGAATTCAGAGCTTGTTGTTATCAGTCATTTAATTATGCAAAGCTAGCCCTTGATAATAATCTGAAAGTATCAAAAGGTGAAAAACCTGCAGCAGTAGTTCTTGATATTGACGAAACAGTTCTGGATAACAGTTATTTTGAAGCTTTTCTTATTCTTGAAGACACTTCTTACACTAAAGAAAACTGGAAAGAGTGGTCTGATAAAAAATGTGCAACGGCCATCCCCGGGGCAATAGATTTTCTCAATTATGCTATTTCAAAAAATGTTGAAATCGTTTATATTTCAAATCGTCGTGAAAACGAAACCGAAGCTACTCTAGAAAACATGAAAAATCTGGGATTTCCTGAAGTAAAACCTGAAAACTTTTATTGCAGAACCGACGAAAGTTCTAAGGACGCTCGTAGAGCTAAAGTGGCTGAAAAATATAATATTATTTTGCTAATTGGTGATAATCTTGCAGACTTTGACAGTTATCTTGATGACAGAACAGAAAATTACGGTTTCGACAGAGTAGATGAACTTAAAGACCAATTTGGATCGTTTTTTATTATTTTACCAAATCCTATGTATGGAAACTGGGAAAAACCACTTGTAAAAGATGAAAACAAAACTTCTTTGCAAAACAAAATAGATGCTCTTATCGGATATGATAAAGTTTGCAAATAGCATTTAACTTATTGTTAAAAGCCACTAAAGGCAAATAAATATATTCTGTTATTGTCTTTAACCCTTTTTTAAGTTAATATCTTGTTAAGAGTTTTGTTTAGTATAAAATACTATTGTAATTTAGCACATTATTAACCTAATAAATAAGCTATATGAATAATTTTTGGAAATATACTTTGGCAACAGTTGTCGGGAGTATTATAACTTTTATTGTGATTTTCGGTATTATATTCGGGATATTTTCAGTTATAATTGCCGGATTAGGCAAGTCTGAAGTAGTTGTTAACGATAATTCTATTTTAACAATGAATTTGGCTACAGATATTCCTGATAAAGCATCTGACAATCCTTTTGAGAGTATCGATTTTATGACATTTGAGTCAACAAAAGTGCTTGGCTTAAATGATATTTTGAAAACGCTGGAGAAAGCTAAGAATGATGAAAGAATTAAGGGAATTTATCTTGATTTAACTTATGTTCCTGCAGGAGTAGCCAGCATTGAAGAAATACGAAATAAATTGATAGATTTTAAATCATCCGGTAAATTTATAATATGTTATTCATCAGCGTATTCTCAAAAAGCATATTATATAGCTTCTGTTGCTGATAAAATCTATATGAATCCTCAAGGTGGCATTGAATGGAAAGGATTAAATTCACAGGTGATGTTTTTTAAAGGAGCTCTGGAAAAACTTGGTGTAGAAGCTCAGATATTCAGACATGGGCAATTTAAGTCTGCTGTAGAGCCATTTATGAATGACCACATGAGTGAGGCAAGTAAACTTCAATCAATAACTCTTTTGCAAAGTATTTGGGACGATATGTGCCAAAAGATATCAAAACAGAGAAATATCAGCATGGATGACTTAAATATGTATGCCGACAGTCTTATGGTTTATAATGCAGAAACTGCCTTAAAATATGGATTTATTGACGGAATAATGTATTATGATGAAGTATTAAAAGAACTTAAAACTAAATCAGGATCTGAAGATAAGCCTGCAGAATTTATGATAAATATAAATAAATATTGCGATGCAAAAATTAAAACGGAGAAAAACAAATCTACGAACAAAATAGCAGTTATTTTTGCTGAGGGAGATATTGTTGATGGATCGAAAGCAGATAATAATATTGCAGGCGACTGGATGGCAGGGATTATAAGAGAAGCAAGAGAAGACGAAGATATTAAAGCAGTTGTTATTAGGGTAAATTCACCGGGAGGTTCAGGACTTGCATCAGAAATAATATGGAGAGAGGTTAAACTTACTGCTGAAGTAAAGCCTGTTGTTATTTCTATGGGTAATCTTGCAGCTTCGGGAGGTTATTATATTTCGTGTCCTGCAAATTATATCTTTGCTCAACCAAATACGATTACTGGCTCTATTGGCGTATTTGGGATGATTCCTAACATTGAAAAACTAATGAATGAAAAGCTTGGAATCACAGTTGATGGCGTAGGAACAAATAGCAATTCCGATTTTGGATCAATAATGAGACCATTTACTCCTGCTGAAGGTGAGTTTATTCAAAGACAAGTTGAAGATTTTTATGATGTGTTCTTAACTAGAGTTTCTGACGGAAGAAAGCTAACTAAAGCAGAAGTTGATTCAATAGGACAGGGTAGAGTATGGAGCGGTTTGAATGCAATAGAAATAGGACTTGTTGATGAAATCGGGGGACTTGATAATGCTGTTAAAAAAGCTAAAGAGTTGGCAAAAATAGAAGATTACAGAATTGTTGAGTATCCAGAAAAAGTAGATTTTATGGAAAAACTAATGTCTGATATGTCGGGACAAGCTTCTGAAAGTTTTCTAAAAGAAACTCTTGGAGAAAATTATAAATTTTACAAATTGTTACAAGATGTAAATAGACTTCGTGGTGTTCAGGCTAGAATGGATTTTGCAATAGAGATTTATTAGAGTCTGGTTTTCCTAACATTTGTAAATACTATAGAGTTGTTTCAGAAATGGAGCAACTCTTTTTATTCCTATTGCTTTTGGATTATTAATGATTTTCTTTCAGAGCTCATCAAAATGACTTACTTTTGTCAGGTAAAAAACATATATGATATGAAGACAAGATTGACATCAGGTTTAATTGCAGTAATTTTAATTATAAATGGTTTTCAGGTTTTTAGTCAAGCCGATACAACTATAATTAACAAGTATCAGGAATTTGCTCTGTTTGTTACAGGACAGGAATTCCCGGCATCAATTACTGACACTGCTATGGATTTAACATTTTGGAAAGAGTATCAGGCAAAAATTAATCTTGACTGGCCTTCGATGGATAGTACCAGACTAACTCCTATGGCACAATGGAGAGATGAAGAAGTTAATATTCATATTAACGATACTTTGTTCTTGTTCTATCCTTTTTCCGGGCCTGATTTTCTTCATGCATATATTTTATTTCCCAATTCAAAAGAATATTTGTTTTTGGCTCAGGAGCAATTGGGCGAAGTTCCCGATTTGTCAAAAATGAAACAAAAAGATTTAGCTGATTATCTTGACAAATTTTATTATTCAATTCGCGATATTTATATGAGGAGTTATTTTATTACAGGTAGAATGAATACAGATTTACACAATGCAAGAGTTAAGGGAGTTTTGCCTGTAATCATATTTTTTATGGCACAAACCGGACACGAAATTAATAATGTGACTTATGAATATGTTGCCGGCGATGGTAGTTTTAAGCCTTTAGCCTCTGTTACAGGACGCTTTTCAGCAACCGAATGTGTAAATATCAGTTTTAAACCACAGGATTCAGACAAAATGAAAACTCTCAGGTATTTCCGTTGCGATATTTCTGATGAAGGATTTGTAAGCACTCCCGGATTTAAATCATATCTAAACAGTTTGGAGGACATTAATACTTATGTGAAATCTGCCTCATACCTTTTGCACTATGGAACTTTTAATATAATACGAAATATTATTTTAGAAAACAGTAAAGCAATTTTACAGGACGACACAGGAATTCCTTATAAATATTTTGATTTAACAAAATGGGATGCATTTCTTTACGGTGTTTATGTTAAACCTATCGAAGATTTTCCGAGCCCTTATTTAATGCAGAGCGATCTTAAAAAGGTTTATGATTCAGGCGGGGATAACGTAAAATCACTTCCATTTTCTTTAGGATATCATTGGAGAACCGGAGATCAAAATCAAATGATGTTTATACGAAAAACCGAAGATGAATAATATAAGCGATATTGTTTAACTTATGAATTATTCATCAATAATTCTGGCAGCAGGAACTTCGGGACGAATGGGTATCCCTAAGATATCCCTGGAGTTTGATGAAAATCATAATTTTGCAGAGCAATTATGTGAACGTTTTAATACCCCCGAGTGTAAAAAAATCATCCTGGTTGTAAATAATAATGGAGCCGAACTTGTAAAGACCAAGAACTTTGTTCTTTCTGATAAAACCGAGATTGTTATAAATAATCATACAGAAAGAGGGAGATTTTATTCTTTGAAATGTGGTTTAAGTAAGTGTGATAATTTATCACCGGTATTTTTCACAAATATTGACAATCCTTTCGTTAAGGCAGATATTATTTATAATCTTATTAACGAATTACAAGATGCGGATTATGTTTGTCCCGTTTTTAAAGCAAAGGGGGGACATCCGGTTTTAATTTCACCGAAAATAATTTCAAAGATTTTTATCGAAAAAGATGATTCGATTAATCTGAAAATTTTTCTAAAAAATTATAAGCGTAAAAATGTCGAAGTTGATGATAATAGAATATTAGCAAATATTAATACCCGGGAAGAATACGACAAATGGTTTCCAAAAACCTGATAATTATGAAGATATTTGTTTATGGTTAATAATTAACATAAGCGGAAACATTATCCAAAAGTTTGTAATAAAATAAAACATTTCAAAAATAATATTACTGCCTTTTGCCGGAACCCCTTTATAACGGCTAATAACTGCATCCCAAGTATTTCCATATAAATTCCCAAAGAAAATCATTCTGATAATAAGCATAATTTGCTTCGATGTTTTCTCACCATAATAATCAATAAATTTCTTTAGCATTTCTTCGTCCGGCTTTCTGTTTGTTTCTGCATAATGTTGGGTAAATAGTAAAGCAGTTAGCTCGTAGTCTGTAGCATCAGCATGGAATTGTAGATTCATTATATTTTTAATTTCGTCTTTGGTTATTCCACAAGCTAAGGCTTGTTTGGCATGAAACCACTCACAATATACACAACCATTTACAGCTGTTGCTACATTCATAATTTTTTCGATAAAAGAACGTGTGAATTTCTTAGAGTGCCTTATTCTAAAAATTTGAGGCATTTTAATTATAAGAAATCCTATATCATTTAATAGTAATCCGAAGGTGAAGATTTTTTTATTAAAGTGCTTTTTCATTTTTATTATTAAGAATTCAATATAATAACAAATATTCAATAAAGATATAAACTGTTAATAGATAAACCATTATTTGAAGAAGAATGTTCCTATTATTGTAAAAAAGATGGGATAAAAGAAATTAATCTATTATTTCCCCTTCTTCGTTAAGTTTAATGGAATTTAAAATACTCTTTTTATATTTATTCCCATGGTACTCAAATTTTTTGAAAGGGAAAAAGCTCTTAACGTTTCCGTTGTTATAAAATGCCGTTTGAACACCTTTTGAATTTCCGCCACCTTTAACCGGTAAAACCCCAATCATTGTATCTTCGGGGAATACGACAACCAACAAATCATCGGTATAGTTACTGACTACCCATGTACCTGTTGGAAGCATCACGGTGTTTATTTGAGTGTTTTGTGATAAACAGAACATTTTCAGCTTCATATCAGAAGTGAAGTGAACCCATCCCGCAGCGCAAGGGATACCATTAATGACTTTGTTTTCATTAATATAACCTATTATACTTACAGTG
Organism: Bacteroidota bacterium; assembly: GCA_029558535.1. Lineage (GTDB taxonomy): Bacteria > Bacteroidota > Bacteroidia > Bacteroidales > ML635J-15 > Bact-19. The sequence continues at coordinate 45,027 of JAKQEK010000315.1, forward strand.
TCATTATCACTGATTGAATACCTGTATTTTTCAAACTGAACTCCGTCAAGCTCTTCATCATATACCCATTTGCGACAGGATGAAAACATAAAGATTAGACTTATTGTAAAAATAAATAATAATACAAATTTGAATGTTGCGTTGGCGTTGTTCATAAATTTTCTAATTTCAGTATAATGCAAAATTATAAAATTATTGAATACAAAAAAACAGAGGCGTTAAAAATAAAAAGCCTCTGTTTTCGATTTAAAAAGATTTTTAACTAAAATTCAATGATTTCATTTAGTTTCTTGATAAGAATGTCACAGGTATTTGAGAAATAGTTTTCACAGGAGTCTTTTTCGGTTATTCCAAAACACAATTTGTATTCGGGAACAGACGAAAGTGTTTCGACTATTTCATTCCAGACATCGTTTGCATTTGAGGACTGATTTACACCAAAAGCTTTGAATAATCCGGAGAATTGCTCGAGATTATCTTTATTGCATCTTGGGTTCAGAGATTTTTCAAACTGCTGTATTACCTTTTGAGTATTAGTAAAACTACCACCTGTTTCATAATGGAAACTTGCAGGGATTACTAAATCGGCAGATTTTGCAGTATCAGTCATAAAGAAGTCCTGAACGACCATAAACTCACGATTAACAAACCATTTCTCAACTTCTGCTTTATTCTGTGCCTGTCCAATTGGGTCTTCCCCTAAAATTACAAAATGAGTAAAGCTTCCTGTTTTTATTTTATCGGTAATGCATGCCTCTGATGTTTTAACAGCACCGGGCAAAAGATTTGGTCTGATACCCATATCAATTAACCCCTGAGAATTGTTCTTCTCTTTTATAGCAATTATTCCACTACCCGTTTTGCCTGTTTTACCTGTCAATAAAGAGAGATTGATTATTTCTTGAGCAGTTGCAGAAGAAACTTCTTTTTCTTGAAAAACTATTACAGCGTTTTGTTCGAGATTATAGCTCTCTGTGAAATTTTTCAAATTTTCAATGCTTTGTCCGCTAGATGAGGCTAGGACATTTAAATCGCAAGATGACAGATTGTTTTTGTATTCATCAAAACCATTAACATTGCCATTTATGAAGAAGTTATTATTCCATGCATTATCAAGAACAATTTTATTCATTGATTTAACAAAGGCATAATAAGATTTAACCTTTATAATCTTATTGCATTTATAGGCCATTTTGGCATTGTCCTTATCAGTTACCAGGATAACTTCCGTGCCTTTTCTGTATTTAGCGTTGAAAATCATGTGATTTACAAGACTGTTATCATAATTCAGATCAGAGCCAAATATTATAATCTTTGAAGCCTCTTTTAAATCAGAAAAAGAGAGATTTTTATTTGAATTGTATAAATATCCCGGACCTCTGCCAATGTAATTCAGACTGCAAATATTATTGGTTCTTAAAACCTGTCTAACGAATTTTTGACTTAGATATAATTCTTCGTTAGTCATACGACCACTTGCAGAAACCAAGGTTTTTTGCTCGTGTCCACTTAGTTTATTTTTAATTAGAGTAAAAGCCTCATCGAAACCAATTTCTTTCCATTGACCGTTTTGTTTCAGCATTGGTTTGGTAATTCTTTCCAGATTATTAAATAATCTATAACCAAATTTTGCATGTTTACCAATAGAAGCTTTTTGATTTACCATGCCAGGGATTCCTTCAGCTCTAAAAACAAATCCTGATTTATGTAATAATTCTATTGCTGCACCTTCAGAACTAAAACAGTCAATAGTCTTAATTCTTTCCGGTTTTAAAGGCATAGTTTTGAAAGGGACATTTTCGACAATAGCACCTGTCGGACATATCGAGATACACATTCCGCATGATTCGCAATTTGTATCAGTAAGCCTTTTATTCATACTGGGAGCTACAAATGTTTCAAATCCTCTGTTCACTAGACCAAGAGCTTTTGCTCCTACAACTTCGTTACAGACTCTAATACATTTAGCACAGAGAATACATTTATTATTATCAATTTCAATTAAAGGATGTGCAAAATCAATATCATATTGTTTAAACTCTCCGGCGTAATATTTCTGATCTGCACCATATTTATCTGCAAATTGCTGTAATTCACAATCGAAAAATTCGGAACATCCACATTCAAAACATCTTGCTGCTTCTGTCTTTGCAATATTTTCGTCAGTATAACCCAATTCAACTTCTTTATAATTTACTCTGTCTTTAGGGTTAAGTACCGGCATTTCCTGACGGAATTGATTTTTATATCTTCCTAAATAGTCGTTTGGATCTTGATTCTTGAAATTGTCACGACGGCTAACAAAAGCTTTTTTTGGAGGTTCAACTTTTTGACCAGTAAGATATTGATGACAACTTAACCATGCTTTATTAGCCTGAGCAACGGCTTCGATAATTGTTGCGGGACCTGACACCCCATCGCCTGCTGCAAAAATTGACGGCACACCTGTTTGTAGGGTTTTTGAATCAGCATCAATATCGCCATATTTATTTGCCTTTAGTTCTCCTTCTTTAACCACTGAATTTACATCATCAAGAAAATTGATATCTGTTTTTTGACCGATTGCTGCCAATATATAATCGACTTCCAGATCAAATTCCGAACCTTCAACCTGTACCGGTCTGCGACGTCCTGAAGCATCAGGTTCGCCGAGTTCCATTTTTATTAAAGTTACAGATTTTAATTTGCCTTCAGCATCTTTGTTTACTCTTACAGGATTGTGCAAAAACATATATTCTACACCTTCCAGTTTTGACTCATGTATTTCAATCGGATTTGCAGGCATTTCTTTTTCGGTACGGCGATAAACCACCTTTACGTCAGTACTTCCGCATCTCAAAGCAGAACGACAACAGTCCATAGCCGTGTTTCCACCACCAACAACAATTATTTTTTTACCTTTAAAATCATAACGTTGACCGGTTACCTCCATATTACGTAAGAAGTCAATCCCCGAGAAAACACCATCTGCATCTTCACCCTCTGCACCAATAAGAGTACCGCGTTGCGATCCTATCGTTAAAATTGTAGCATCATAATTTTTGTGGATTTCGGCATATTTTAAATTTTCGCCAAGCTTTTTGTTGTAAAAGATATTTACTCCTAAATCAGTAATACTTTTTACTTCGGCATCTACAATGTTGTTTGGGAGACGATATTCGGGGATTCCATATCTTAACCATCCTCCTGCATGAGGTTGTGCTTCAAAAATATCGCACTGATGCCCTTTAAGCTGAAGATAATATGCTGCGGTTAAACCTCCGGGACCGGCACCAATAATTGCTACTTTTTTACCAGTAGGAGCATCTTTTGGAGGGATAAATTTATTCTCTGATTTAAGATCATAATCAGCAGCAAAGCGCTTGAGATAATCAACACCAACTCCTGATTCTCCTATATAATTACGTCTGCAAGCAGCTTCGCAAGGCCTTACGCAAACACGTCCGCAGATGGCAGGCAAAGGATTAACTTGTTTAATTAATGCTACAGCTTCAGAATATAATCCTTTTTCAATCAGAGAAATATAACCTTGTATGTCAACTCCTGCAGGACATGTTTCTTTACATGGACCAACGCAATCAGCATAGTGATTACTCATTAAAAGATTTAATGCAGTCTGTCTGGCTTTTGTTATTTTTTCATTTTCCGTATGAATTATCATTCCTTCAGTTACACGAGTAGAACATGAAGGTTGAGGTTTTTTAATTCCTTCAATCTCCACAACGCAAACGTAACATGAAGAATAAGGTTCCAGTCTGTCATCGTTGCAAAGTGTTGGAATAATAATACCTTCGCGTTTTGCAACCTGAAGTATATATTCGTTTTTATTTGCCTGAACCGGTTTTCCGTTTATTATTATATTGACTTTATCCATCTTTGTTGATTTTTAAGTTAGACTGATTGCTTCAAATTTACATTTTGAGAAACAAACACCACATTTTATACATTTATCCTGATCAATGAAATGTACCATTTTTCTTTCACCACTAATTGCTTGCGTAGGACAGTTTTTAGCACAGACTGTACATCCGGTACATTTATCTTCTATGACTGTATATGTTAGCAATGCCCGACATTTTTTTGCAGGGCATTTTTTGTCTCTTATGTGAGCCTCATATTCTTCTCTAAAATATTTTATAGTTGTCAGTACAGGATTTGGAGCTGTTTGACCTAGAGCACAAAGGGAATTGTCAATAATTTTGTATGAAAGTTCTTCTAATTTTTCAATATCCCCTTCTTCACCTTTACCCTCTGTTATTCTGGTTAAAATTTCTAACATTCTTTTTGTCCCGATGCGGCAGAATGTACATTTACCACATGATTCTTTTGCAGTAAAATCGAGGAAAAATTTTGCCATATCAACCATACATGTGGTTTCGTCCATAACAACCATACCTCCCGAACCCATAATTGCTCCGGTACTACTTAGAGAATCATAATCCACAATTGTATCGCCCATATAAGCAGGAATGCAACCGCCTGAAGGACCGCCTAGCTGAACAGCTTTAAACTTTTTACCATTTTGAATTCCGCCACCAATTTTAAAAATAATATCGTTAATAGTTATTCCAAGGGGAACTTCAACCAGACCACCTCGACTTATTTTTCCTGTAACCGCAAAAACTTTTGTTCCGGCAGATTTAGGGGTTCCGTATTTTGCATAAGCTTCGGCTCCGTTATAAATTATCCATGGGATATTTGCAAAAGTTTCAACATTGTTGATGTTTGATGGTTTACGCCATAATCCTGATTCGGCAGGGAAAGGCGGTCTTTTACGAGGCATACCTCTTTCGCCTTCAATCGAGGCCATTAATGCGGTTTCTTCACCACAAACAAATGCTCCGGCTCCTTCTTTAACATATATATCCAAATTGAAACCGGTAATTCCGCAAATATTATTACCTAGAAAACCTCTTTCTCTAGCTTGTGCAAGTGCAATATTCAAACGTTTTATTGCAAGCGGATATTCAGCCCGGCAATAAATCACACCCTGATTAGCTCCTATAGCATAGGCCCCAATAATCATTCCTTCAATTACTGAATGAGGGTCTCCTTCTAGAACAGAACGGTCCATAAAAGCTCCGGGATCGCCCTCATCAGCATTACAGATAATAAATTTTTCTTCAGATTGATAATTATATGCAAACTGCCATTTCATTCCTGTTGAGAAACCTCCTCCCCCACGACCTCTTAAGCCTGAGTCTTTTACAGTTTTTATAATATCTTCTCTACTGATATTATTTTTGGCGATTTTCTTTAGTGCTTCATATCCGGTTCTGGCGATATATTCATTAATATCTTCAGGCTCAATATATCCACAGTTGCGTAATACTATTTTTACCTGTGATTCGAAAAAATCTTCTTCACCAGTCTTAAAAAGCTCACTTTTAACAACATAATTCTGAAGCGGATTTTTATTTAAGATATGTTCCTGTATCAATTCGGCAGCTTTATCCTCATTGATATTGCCATAAAGAAAAGAACCATTTTCGTCAATAATTTCGACAAGAGGCTCTTTATAGCACATGCCAATACAACTTGTTTTTTTAAGAATAAAATCCACATTGCCCATGTCTTTTATTGCCTGTAGTTTATTATAAACTTTAGAGGCACCGGCAGCAATTCCACAACTGCCTAAACCGACTATAACTTGAGTTTTGCTCATTATTTATTGATTTTCTTTGTTTTTGTATTCATTAATAATTTTTACCGCAGACTTGCCATTTAGCCTTCCAAAGACTTCATCTCCAATCATAATAACAGGAGCGAGAGAACAACAGCCTAAACAAGCAACAGATTCTAGAGTAAACAATCCATCAGGAGTTGTCTCGCCATCATTGATTTCTAATGCTTCGGCTAGAGATTCTGTTAATTCGGTTGCATTTTGCACATGACAAGCGGTTCCGTGACAGACCTTTATAATATGTTTGCCAACCGGAGAAAGTCTAAATTGAGAATAAAATGTTGCAACTCCATACATTTGACTTTTACTAATATCAAGTTCTTTTTCCAGTTTGTCAAAAACTGAATCCGGTAGATATCCATAAATTGATTGTGCACCTTGAAGTAAAGGAATAATATTGCCCTTTTTACCACGATAAGAATTTATTTTTTCATCTAGCAAAGACAAGTCCACTTCTTTTTGTTCGGGGCGTTTTTTTTCCTGAAGAATTCTGTTAATACGCATATTTCAGAAGTTTAAAATTATTTTGGGTAAAATTATAAAAATAACAATACAACATAAATGTCGTTCAAAAAAAAGTTAAAAAGTCCTGTAAATTTACAGGACTTTTTAAAATATCGATTTAGACAAGACCCTGTGCGAGCATTGCTTCTGCAACTTTTACAAATCCACCGATGTTTGCGCCATCAACGTAATTTATAAAGTCACCTTTTTGTCCGTATTTAACACAGGTTTGATGAATTTGTTTCATGATGTCATGAAGTTTAGCATCAACCTCTTCTCTGCTCCATCCGTAGCGCATAGAGTTTTGAGACATTTCCAATCCGGAGGTTGCTACACCACCAGCATTAGCTGCCTTACCCGGGCCGTAAAGAATTTTGTGCTCGATAAAAATTTCAACAGCTTCAGGAACACTAGGCATATTAGCACCTTCAGATACACAGTAACAGCCATTAGAAACTAAAGTTTTTGCATCTTCAGCGGTAATTTCATTTTGTGTAGCACAAGGCATAGCAACATCACACTTTATACCCCAAGGAGTTTTGCCTTCGTAATACTCACAACCGTATTTCTCAGCGTATTCTTTAATACGTCCACGTTTTACGTTTTTAAGTTCCATTACATAAGCCAATTTGGCTGAATCAATACCTGCCGGATCATAGATAAATCCTGCAGAATCTGATAATGTAACAACCTTACCACCTAATTGAGTGACTTTTTCAGTAGCATATTGTGATACGTTTCCTGAACCTGAAATAACTACAGTTTTACCCTGGAAAGAATCTCCGCGAGTCTTTAGCATTTCTTCAGCAAAATATGTTGCGCCATAACCTGTAGCTTCAGGACGAATTAACGATCCACCCCATGTCAAACCTTTTCCTGTTAAAACACCGGTAAACTCATCGCGAAGTCTTTTGTATTGACCAAACATATATCCGATTTCACGACCACCAACACCAATATCACCTGCGGGAACGTCTGTGTTAGAACCAATGTGCTTTTGCAATTCAGTCATAAAACTTTGGCAGAATTTCATTACTTCATTGTCTGATTTTCCTTTTGGGTCAAAATCTGATCCGCCCTTACCTCCGCCCATAGGTAAAGTAGTCAAAGAATTTTTAAATACTTGCTCGAAAGCTAAGAATTTTAAGATACCAAGATTTACTGTCGGGTGAAATCTTAAACCGCCCTTGTAAGGGCCAATAGCCGAATTCATTTGAACTCTAAACCCACGATTTATCTGTTGATTACCTTTATCGTCTAACCAAGGAACTCTGAAGATAAATACTCTTTCCGGTTCAACGATTCTTTCTAAAATCCCGTTATATCTAGGGTTTTCTTCAACATAAGGTAATAAAGATTCAACTACCTCTCTTACTGCCTGATGGAACTCTTTTTCACCAGGGTTTTTGGCAATTACATTTGCCATAAATTGTTCAACTTTTGCACTCATCGTACTTACAGTTTAAATTAATAAAATGTTTATTTTTAACGCACTACAATAATAAATAAAATTTTACATCCGAGAAATAAAATCTTAATGTTTTTCAACACAAATTATTTAGTTTTTTAACCATTATGTGACTGATGTGGCTGTGCGAATATAGAGGTATTTAAAACGCCGGGAATTAATATTAAATTAATAGAGTTTCTATAATGTTTTACAACACTTAGTCAACTTTGAGTAATTGGGCGTTAATAATTTTGTTAAATTTAGCCTCAATTATTTGCGTTAAAAGTAATATGAAAGAAACCGATAAACTTAGTCGTATTCTTGCTGATAGCAAGGAAAGACTTAAAGAGTTGGCATGTATTAATACGGCCACTGCCATAATTAAAGAAAAAAAATCTATTGAAGAAACGTGCAAACATATTGCATTAATTTTGCCACAGGCGTTTATGTTTCCCGAAAATGCTTTTGCCGAAATAAATTATAATAACAAAAAATATTTATCTTCAAATTTTGAAGAAACAGAGTGGAAATTGTGTCAGTCTTTCGAAACTATTGATGAAATAAATGGGGAGATAATAGTATATTATAATCAGAAATTTCCTAAATCTTATGAAGGTCCATTTCTAAAAGAAGAGAGAGACTTGCTAGTTAATATTTCGAATATTATTACGGGTTATATTAATAGTCAGATAGCTAAAAAAGTCATTAATGTTGAGTTCGAAGAAAAGAAACCATCAGAATCTCAAGTAATTTTCTCGCAGGATAGTCATAAATTAATGTCAAGATTTATAAGTAAGCAAAATTCTGACAGAGACATTTATCATGACCTTATGCCTTTTAAAGTGAAAGAGATTTTACTGGTGGCAAATTTGTACGATGCTTATATTATTGAAAAAGAAGGTAGATTTTTAGAGCATATACTTGGTGAGTATTATCAGCTAAATTTAAGTTCGACACCAAGGATTACAGGGATATCTGACAATTCAGATGCCTTGGAACTTTTAAAAAACAAACATTTTGATTTGGTAATAATAATGCTCGGAATTGATAAGAAAAATTCATTTGAACTAAGCCGACAGATAAAAGCTAATTTACCATACATCCCAGTATATATGCTTCTGAACAATAATAATGATATAGCTATTTTTGAGGAAAAACCTACATTATTGGAAAATATTGACAAGCAATTTGTATGGAACGGAGATTCGAAGATATTTTTTACAATGATAAAGCATCTCGAAGATTTGATAAATGTAGAAAACGATACGAATATTGGGATGGTGCGTGTAATTTTATTGGTTGAAGATTCTGCGAAATATTATTCGAGATATTTACCGGTTTTATATCAGGTAATTTTGGAACAAACTAAAGACATTATCGAAGAAACTAATGTAGATGAATTATATAAAGTTTTAAAACTTCGTGCCAGACCTAAAATTCTATTAGCCAGAACATATGAGGAAGCACTTTCAATATATGAGAAATATCGAGAATATCTTTTATGTGTAATTTCTGATGTCAGTTATCCAAAAGCAGGGGAAATGTGTAATGATGCCGGGATAAAACTTATTACATATATTAAAAAAGACAAATCAGACTTGCCGGTTGTTCTACAATCGTCCGATACAGAAAATGCAAAATATGCATATCAGTTAAATGCAAATTTCATAAATAAAAACTCGGAAACACTAGCACATGATATAAAAAGTTTTATCAGGCACTATCTCGGTTTTGGTAATTTTATTTATAGAGATTCAGGTGGTAAACAATTGACAATAGCTAAAACATTGAGAGAGTTTGAGCAAATTTTGGAAGAAATTCCTGAAGAGTCGTTAATTTATCACGGACAGAGAAATCATTTTTCGCAGTGGCTCATGGCCCGGGGAGAAATTCATATTGCCAGAAATATTCTGGTATATAAAACTACGGATTTTATAACGGTTGAAGAATTCAGACAGTTCCTTATCAGAACAATAAACAGACATCGGAATGAGCAAAATAAAGGAAAAGTAATACCTTTTGAGGAGCAAGCTATTACTGACGAAAAAAATATTGTTAGTTTAACATCGGGAGCAATGGGAGGAAAAGGTCGTGGGATAGCATTCATAAACACTTTGATTCACCAGTTCGAACTTAATAAGCATTTCCCCGACATTAATATTACAACACCTAAAACGTCAATCATTGGAACAGATGAGTTTGATTATTTTATTGAAAGAAATAAATTAAGGGATATAATTACCGAAGAGAAGAACTATGAAATCCTGAAAATAGCCTTTATTAATTCTGAATTATCATCAGGGTTAAAGAAAAGGCTTAAGATGTTATTACAAAAGATCAATAATCCTTTAGCCATAAGATCATCCAGCCTATTCGAAGACTCACTTATGCAACCTTTTTCAGGGATATTTGCTACATATTTGTTACCAAATAATGACCCTGATATAAACATTCGTCTTGAACAAATATTAAATGCAATAAAGTTGGTATATGCATCAATTTATTCAGATAGTGCTAGGACTTATTTTGAAGCGATACATTATAAAATTGAAGAAGAAAAAATGGCAATAGTTGTTCAGGAGGTAGTTGGGAATAAATATGGGGATTATTTTTATCCTCATATTAGTGGTACAGCACAATCACATAATTTTTATCCAGTGGCTCACATGAAACCTGAAGAGGGCTTTGCTGTGCTTGCAGTTGGTTTAGGCACATACGTGGTTGAAGGAGAGAGAACTTTTAGATTTTCGCCAAAATATCCTACTATTGAAATAAACTCACAAAAAGATATTTATAAAAGCTCACAAGTAGAATTTTATGCTGTAAATCTTAACAATCCTAATATTAATCTAATTGAAGGTGAAGATGCGGGACTTATCCGTCTGGATATTTCGACAGCAAAAGAGCATGGTACCATAAAGCATTGTGCTTCTATTTATGATTTCGATAATGAAAGAATAGTTGCAGGTATTGATAGTGTCGGACCTATAGTTATTAATTTTGCGAATATTCTCTCATATAATTATATTCCTTTAGCGGAAACAATTTCAAAAATATTGGATGTAATAAAGGAAGCTATGGGTTCTCCGGTTGAGATTGAATTTGCGGTTGACCTTAATAAAGACGAAAATTCGAAAGCTTCTTTTTATCTTTTACAAATAAAACCTCTGGTAGGTAATGACGAGGACTTTAATATTGACCTTGAAAATATTAATTATTCAAAGGCGATTTTGTTTACGGAAAAAAGTATGGGAAATGGACTAGTTGACAATATCACCGATATGGTTTATATTGATCCCGATGTTTTTGATAATTGCAAAACACAAGAAATTGCCAAAGAAGTTGAATATATGAACGATAAATTGATGAAGGCAAATAAAAAGTACGTATTAATTGGTCCGGGACGCTGGGGAACTCGAGATCCTTTTATAGGGATACCTGTGGTATGGCCACAAATATGCAATGCAAAAATAATTGTTGAAACAAGCCTTCAGGATTTTCCTTTGGATGCTTCTCTCGGATCTCATTTTTTTCATAACGTTACTTCTATGAATGTTGGCTATTTCACTGTTCAGCATAGTGGGTCAAATGATTTTATTAAATGGGATATTTTGAAAGGTCAACAAATTATTGAAGATTTAAAATTTGTAAGGCATATCCAGTTTGAAAAGCCTCTTAATGTTATTATGGATGGAAAAAAGAGAATTGCAGTAATAAGTTTATATGATGAATAATGGACGAAAAGAATCAGCTAAAAGAAAGAGAAAAAGAGCTTAACTGTTTGTATCAGACGGATCGGTTGTTGTCCGAAGAAAACGATTTATATAAATTGTTAAATGAATTATGTAAAATTATTGCTGATGCATTTTTATACCCCCAATTAACTAGAGTAAAAATAAGATATTTTGAATTGATCGTTTGTTCGCCATATTTCTATGTTCAAAAAGATAATATTAGGACAAATATTTTAGAAAACGGAAAAGAAGTTGGAGAGATAATTGTTTATTATTCTTCAGATTCGGGAGACACAATATTTACATTTTTACCTGAAGAAAAGAAACTCCTTGAGTCAGTCGGGAAAAGGCTTTCGGATTATTTTTCGATAAGAAGTACATCCTGCTTTCTCGCCAAAGACAGGAAAAATATTTTTACTCTTGTTAGACTTGAGATTTGTAACAATGCGGTAAATACTATGAGATATAGTAATTTTGGGATAAAGAATATATATCTAATCGGATCTGTTAAAAATTATATTGCAGGAATAAGCAGCGATATTGATTTAATTATACATTTTGACGGACTAAAAGAAAATGCCGAAAAAATTAAGATTTGGTTCGAAGCATGGTCTGCCTGTATTCTGTCGGATTCGAAATATGAGAATGAGATAAAACATGTAAATAATCTTTTTGATATTCATCTGATTACCGATCAAGACATTGTACAAAAAAACAGTTATGCTGTCATGATAGATTCCCTGTATAACAATGCTAAATTAATTAAATAAATCTGATATGTGTAAGGCGGTTCATACAAGTGATTTGCATGGTAAAAAAGAAATATATGGTAAGCTTTTTACTTATATTAAAAATGAAGTCCCTGACATAGTATTTTTAGGCGGAGATCTATATCCTTCTTTTAGAGATATGCAAAATCAAAATGATGACTTTTTTGAAGATTTTTTAGTACCGAATTTCACAAATTTGAAACAGGAGCTGAAAGATAAATATCCGATTATTTGTATTATTTTAGGTAATGACGATCCTGCACCAGAGGAGAAGAAGTTCAAAAAGCCCGAATATTGCAATCTTTGGAATTATATAAATTGTGGAAAGTTAAAATATAAGAAATACACAATTTATGGTTATTCATATATCCCTCCAACTCCGTTCTTATATAAAGACTGGGAATTATATGACGTTTCAAGATATGTTGATCCGGGATGTGTTCATCCGACTGAAGGAATAAGGAGCATTGACCCTGGAAGAGATATTGATTTTGCATCAATTAAAAAGGACCTGGAAGACCTTACAGCAAATCAAAACTTGGAAAATGCCATCTTTCTTTTTCATTCTCCACCATACAAGACAAATTTAGACAGAGCAGCACTAGACAATAAATTTGTAGATTACATTCCATTAGATGTTAATGTGGGGAGTATAGCCATCAAGGAATTAATTGAATCTCGACAGCCATTACTAACATTACATGGGCACATACACGAATCTACCACATTAACCGGACATTGGAAAGAAATTATTGGAAAGACATATTGCTTTAATGCTGCAACAGAACTAAAAGCCTTGTCAATAATTGAATTCGATCTGGATAATTTTAATAATGCAATAAGAAAAATATATTAATATGGAATCATCACCAACGCTTAACCAGGATTTATATGAGTTTAACGAAATAAACTTTCAGGATACTGAATTTGATCAGTTGATGAAAAAGCGTATTCTCAAAGTTCTATTGATATGTAACAATTATGATAATTTTATGCTTGAGGAGGATGGAAGAATTGATGAGCAAATTTTTAATGAGTACATGACTTTGGGCTTACGTTATCCTCCAATGTTTATTAGAGTAGATTCTGTAGAAAAAGCTTTTTTACAATTGAGAAATAAAGACATTGACTTGGTAATAACCATGTTAAATATTGTTGATGCCAATGCATTTGATTTATCAAAAAAAATAAAAAGCAAATACAAAAAAATTCCTATAGTTGTTTTAACCCCCTTTTCTCGTGAAATATCCGAAAAAATTGCTAGGGAAGATTTAAGTGCCATTGATTATGTTTTTTGCTGGTTAGGAAATCCGGATATACTTCTTGCGATAATAAAACTTATTGAAGATAAAATGAATGCCCCAAAGGACGTCCTTAATATTGGAGTCCAGGCAGTAATTCTTGTTGAGGACAGTATAAGATACTACTCGAGCATTTTACCAATTTTATATAAAATATTTTTCATTCAATCAAAACAGGCATCTCTAGAAGGGGTTAACGATCATCAGCAAAACCTTAGAATGAGGGGGCGTCCGAAAATCCTTCTTGCAACTAATTATAATCAGGCTATGGCTCTGTTCGAAAAATACAGAGAAAATGTCCTGGGGGTTTTTTCGGATGTTAGATACAAAATTGGAAATCATACAGACGGTATTGCTGGGATAAAACTATGCAAACAGATTAAAGAAATTGATGCAAATATTCCAATGCTGTTGCTTTCATCGGAATTTAAAAACAAAGTTTTAGCAGATGAAATTGGGATTGACTTTTTAGGTAAGTATTCTAAAAACTTTTCATTTGAACTGAGAAATTTTAGCATTAAAAATCTACATTTGGGTAGTTTTCAGTTTTATTGTCCGGAAAAGAATAAGGTGGTATTTACTGCACCAAATCTTAAATCTTTTCAGGAATATATATTAAAAATATCTCCTGCTTGTTTAGAGTATCATGTTAAGAGAAATCATATTACCAAATGGCTCAATTCACGTTCACTATTTATTCTTGCTCGTAGATTCAAACATTTGACAATAGATCATTTTGACAGTATTGAAGATATGAGACAGTTCATATATCATTCAATATCTTATTATAGGTCAAATTCGGGTAGGGGAGTTATTGCAAAATTTACTCAAAACACATTTGATAATTATTCGGTTTTTTCAAGAATTGGTGACGGCTATATTGGAGGGAAAGCTCGTGGATTAGCTTTCTTAGACTTGCTGATTAAAAAGTATAAACTTAGGCATAAGTACAAAAATGTTAAAATAATGATTCCCAGATCAGTAATCTTATGTACTGATATATTTGACGAATTTATCGAATCGCATAGATTATATGAAGTGGGAATATCAAATTTATGTGATGATGAGATTTTAAAGCGTTTTGTTGAGGCTCAATTGCCAAACAGAATTTTTACAAGTTTATACTCATTCATTTCATACACAGACAGTCCTATTGCTATAAGATCTTCGAGCAGATTAGAGGATTCTCACTATCAACCTTTTGCGGGGGTTTATTCAACTTATATGATTCCAAATATTCCTGACGATAAACATTTAACAATAAAATTACTAACAGAGGCTATTAAGAGTGTTTATGCTTCGGTCTTTTTTCGTGACTCAAAAGCCTATATGACTGCGACATCAAATGTAATTGATGAAGAGAAAATGGGTGTTGTTTTGCAGGATGTATGCGGTAACACATTTGGAGACAGGTTCTATCCTACCTTTTCCGGTGTTGCAAGATCAATCAATTTTTATCCCGTATATCCCGAAAAGGCAGATGAAGGAATTGTTGACGTAGCATTGGGTTTAGGGAAGTTAATAGTTGACGGAGGAAAAACATTGAGATTTTCTCCAAAATATCCGTCAAAGATATTACAATTGTCCAGTCCCGAATCAGCATTAAGAGATACTCAAAAGGAATTTTATGCTCTTAATTTGGATCCAAAGAAATTTGTACCATCTATTAACGAAGATGTAAATATCGTTAAATTACGAATAAGTGATGCGGAAAATGACGGTGTACTTAAATATGTAGGGTCAACTTATGATTTTGAAAACAACGTTATTAGAGATGGTACAATGTATGATGGAATGAAAATCATAAGTTTTGCAAACATCCTTAAACATAATACTTTCCCACTAGGCGAAATTATCAATGATATTATGGAAATAGGGAAGAAGGAGATGAATAATCATATAGAAGTTGAGTTTGCCGTTAATTTTCCAAAAAACAGTAAAGAGGAGGTTGTGTTTTATTTACTTCAAATAAGACCGGTGATAGAAACTGAACAGGATTCAGGGGTGAGTATATCACAAATCTCTGAGGAAGAAGTCGTTTTATATTCCGAATCAGCACTGGGGAATGGAATTTTTAAAAATATAAAGGATATCATTTATGTTAAGCCCGAAAAGTTTTCTTCAATTAATAACATGAAAATTGTGGACAAAATAGATGCTTTAAATAATCAGTTGTCGAAAGAAAACAGAAATTTTATCTTAATTGGCCCGGGGCGTTGGGGTTCTTCTGATAATGCTCTTGGAATTCCGGTTAAATGGTCGAATATTTCGGGGGCGAGAGTTATTGTGGAATCAGGACTTTCAGAATATCGTATTGACCCAAGTCAGGGGACACATTTCTTCCATAACTTAACATCATTTAGAGTTGCATATTTTACAATAAATTCATTTATTAAAGAAGGGATTTATGATGTTAATTATCTTAACGAATTGGATGCGATTTATGAAGATGAATATATCCGTCATGTTAGATTTAATAATGATTTACGAGTTGAGGTTGACGGCAAAACAGGACGTGGAGTAGTATATAAAACTTGTAAATAAAAAGACAAGTTCTAATAAAGAACTTTATCCCAGATTGCTTAAAGTTCTTAAAGTGTCAAAATTAATTATTTCAATCGTTTTGTTATTTATAGAAATAATATTATCCCGCTTTAAATCAGATAGGATTCTAACTAGATTTTCTGTTGCTAATCCCGAAAATTCCGCAATTTCTTTACGCGATATGGATGTGTTTAATACATTACTTTGAAAAACTTTCGACGACAAATATAAAAGTGAATCACAAACCCTTCCAATAGCTTGTTTATTTGCAACACTACCAAGTTTGTCATATACATTTTGTAATGATTTGGAATAAATCTTCATTATTTCAACACTAAATACAGGATTTGATCTTATTATGTTATCAAAGACTGATCTTTCGACCAGCAATACTTTTGACGTAATCAAAGCCTGACAACTGAAATGATAATAATTGTCGCCGTATAAACTTGATAAACCTATAATATTAAAAGGTTTTGTAAACTTAAAAATATGATTTTTATAATGTGTGTTTTCTACGAAAGCTTTTACCATTCCTTCCTTAAGAATCATAATAAAAGAAGCAAAAGAGCCTTGTTTACAAATGGTTTCTCCTTTTTTAAATTCAATCTGAACTTTTGTTATAGTGTCAATATCACTATTGGATAAACCCAATCCTTTTAAATAGTTTACAAACGTTTGTTCGTTTCGGCTTTGCTTAATTTTTCCATCCAGACTTTGAGCATAAAATTCTTTTAATTTGCGAAAAGAAAAATATTGATTTATTTTTTCAACTATCGTCGAAAATAATCTGATTTCTTCTTGAAGGAATACCCCTTTTTCTGCTCGGACAGGCTTAATATAACACAGTATTATTTCACCTACTCTCAACTCGTCTGTATATAAATCCGATTTTAATTTTAATTCGGTATTTTTAAAGTTTTCTGTAGAAACTTCAATGTCCGAAACAATAATGCTTACCTTACATATATCCGAATATCTCCAACCCGCAGGAATGATGTTTGTTATTTTGCTTAGCACCTTTTCCAAATCGGAGTCGAAATCTTTTAAAATTTCATCAAGTTGGTAAAGACATTCCAACTCTTTCTTTCTTTCGTTAAGGTTTTTAATGATTACATTAATATCTTCATTGTCATCCTGCATCGTCAAAATGATTTGTGCCAAAATTAAAAAAAATCAACAAACAAACAAAAGTCATTGATAAATATCAATTATTAATGAGAAAACAAACAATAATAAAACGATTTTTATAATGAAGTTAATAGTAATTTTACATCGAAATATTAAACAAATATTTAATTCTTTACGGAATATTAATAATATTAAAATTTAAAAAGATGAATGTAGAAAAATTGATGAACGACCTGGAAAAAAGACACCCGGGAGAAGTTGAGTACCTTCAGGCAGTAAGAGAAGTTTTAGAAACCATTGAAGATGTGTATAACGAAAATCCACAGTATGAAGCAAATGGTATTATCGAAAGATTAATTGAGCCTGACAGAATTTTAACTTTTAAAGTTCCATGGACTGATGATAATGGAAAAGTTCATGTTAATTTGGGTTATCGTGTTCAATTTAACGGAGCAATAGGACCTTACAAGGGCGGTTTAAGATTTCACCCAAGTGTAAATCTTTCTATTCTTAAATTCTTAGGTTTTGAGCAGATTTTCAAAAATTCACTAACATCATTACCAATGGGTGGTGGAAAAGGTGGTTCTGATTTTAATGCTAAAGGAAGATCTGACAGAGAAATTATGCGTTTCTGTCAATCATTTATGTTAGAATTGTGGAAAATCATAGGTCCTGAAACTGACGTTCCTGCAGGGGATATCGGTGTTGGTGGAAAAGAAATAGGTTTCTTATTTGGAATGTATAAAAAACTTGCATGTGAGCATACAGGTGTATTAACAGGTAAAGGACTGAAATGGGGTGGTTCTTTGGTTCGTCCAGAAGCTACCGGTTTTGGTAACGTATATTTTGCTCAGGAAATGCTTGCTACTAAAGGTGAAACCTTCCAAGGAAAAACTGTTGTGGTTTCAGGTTTCGGTAATGTAGCTTGGGGTGCGGTTAGAAAAGTTACTGAATTAGGTGGAAAAGTTGTTGCGATTTCCGGTCCGGATGGTTATGTATATGATAAAGACG
Organism: Bacteroidota bacterium; assembly: GCA_029558535.1. GTDB lineage: Bacteria > Bacteroidota > Bacteroidia > Bacteroidales > ML635J-15 > Bact-19. The sequence goes on from JAKQEK010000315.1 coordinate 63,155, forward strand.
GTATTTCTGGAAAGAAAATTGATTATATGCTTCAATTAAGAGCTACAAACGAAGATATAGTAAAACCATATTCTTATGAATTTGGAGCAGAATTTCATCAGGGCAAAAGACCTTGGGAAGTTAAATGCGATGTAGCTTTACCATGTGCTACACAAAATGAATTAGGTAAAGAAGATGCATTAACTCTTGTTAAAAACGGTTGTATTTGTGTTTGCGAAGGCGCTAACATGCCTTGTACACCTGAAGCAATAGAGGTTATCCAGGAACATAAAATATTATTCGCACCAGGTAAAGCGGCTAACGCAGGTGGTGTAGCAACATCAGGGCTCGAAATGTCTCAAAACTCAATGAAATTATCATGGTCAGCTAAAGAAGTTGATGAAAAACTTCATGGCATTATGAAAAACATCCACGAAGCTTGCGTAAAATACGGCAAGGATGCTTCAGGATATGTTAATTATGTTAAAGGTGCCAATATTGCAGGGTTCTTAAAAGTTGCCGATGCAATGGTAGATCAAGGTATTATCTAGGAGCTAACAAAATTACATATTGTACAACTAGCTCATCGATTATTTTTAACGCGCAGAATCCCTTCCTTTCAGGAGGGGATTTTTTTGTTATAATATATTCTTTTTTTACCAATGGGTTTTTTAAAATATAAAAATGTGATAGTAATTGAATTCATAAGTCAGTGTCCTTAAGTATTTACAATTTCTTTAACTCATAACAATAATTATTGTTTCTGATGTTGCTGCATCGATAAATTCAATTAGTAAATGCAACAGAGATTGATTTTTCTCTCTTTCTGAAATGGAGCGTAGCGGAATGAAAGAAAGAGAGAAAAGCCTTAAAGCATTTTCTCTCTTAAATTAAATGTTCGACCTTTGTTTTCGTCCAAA
>JAKQEK010000330.1 GCA_029558535.1 Bacteroidota bacterium
CCGTGAGGAGGATATGGCGTTCCTACAAATAGTAACTTAATTATGTTTTCTTCGTTTACCTTGTAATTCCGTACGCTTTCGTTGCAGGTAGTAATACCATTACCTATTACTATACCTTTAAATTTTCGAGATCCAACAATCATCTTCTGATATTCGATTATTTCCTGTGTAACCCCCACGAAGCCATCGATTCTCTTTCTGACACTTTTCCCCCAAATAATCTCTGGTAAAAGTCGCCATTGTAGCTTCTTTTCGAGGAATAATTTCTTCTCTGGTGTCTGGTGTTCTGTAACGATATAATAATCTTTCATTTTTTTAAGGAATTTATAAAATAAACTATCTGCCAAAGGATAGCGAAAGTATATTACGCTATCTTCATATGAAAATTCTTCTATTATCTTTTTACTAAGAATATCTAACTTGATTTTTCTCCTTTTTATCGGGTTAGTTATGCTACTTTCTGGGTAAATGGTTCGAATTTTCCGATCGGCAATTTCTTGGAAAAAATGCTTATCAGGTTTTCCGTTCATAAGTAAATAAAGAGAAGTATCTCTAATTCGCTTTAATGCATCGAATTGACTTATTATTTTTTTCTCTACACCAGACATACATTTATTGACCATCGCAGCGTAAATAATTCTCAAGCTTTGCTCCTTCTTTGGCTTACTAATCATTATTATTCCGTTATTTTAGAAATATCGCTTAATATTAATAATATAAACATATATATCAGTCCTTTAGTTAATAGGACAACTGTCAATTCTACGTTTACGAGATAGACTAGCGAAGAACTCAATAACAAGCTCGTAGTAATCTTCTTTATGCCTTTTAATAAAAATTCCAAATAACACAAAATGAAACCTAATGAAAAACCCATTACAATACTCCCAAAGATACCGTACCGGCTATAAGCCTCCGCGATGACACCGGCGTTTAGATTCCCTAAATTATATATTTGTTTAAAGTAGGCCGGGTAATTAACCGATTGATAGACGTTTTTTAGGACTGAAATATCAGATATACCTCTTTTTAGGTTGTTCTCTGAAAAGTATTTCACCCAAATTTCCGTTACTCCGCTCGGAATTACCAATGCACGCCAATAAAGTAATCCTAATGTATTTTTATTGGTTTCGAGATAAAGGTAAGCGATTATCACAATAAACAAAACAACAATAAAAATGAACAATATCAATTGTTTGTAATTCATTCGCGACCAAAAATTTTTAGTTAATATAAAAAGCGCGAATACAATACCGATCAGTATTGGACCTCTATTAGCACCATATAGTCCAAAAAGAATTAGTACTAAACACAAGATAATTTTCCTATATAGATCCCGATTTTTCTTTAAGCACAAAAGAATCGGTATGAACACTCCTATAGAAGCGTTATAGGAATACGATAACCAAGTAGGAAAGGCGACTAAAGTCGACCTTTGAACCGATACCGCATTTGAATCAAAAATACTGATTACCTTAGGCAATCCATATTTCGCAATTAAAGTAAACAACGTAACGAATACAATCGTATATGAAGCAATGATTATTAAATTAGGGGACAATACTTTTGCGAATGCGGCGAAACGTACTTTTTTAAAAATATACAAAAACATTGCGAAATTTAAAAGAAACAACATGTTAAATATATAATTCAAAAAATCGATTCTTTGAGCCGCTGCGGAATAAATAATGTTAGGTATCAAATAAGTAATTAATATAAAATAAAACCAAAAATCTGCTATTCCATTCTCTCCTACACCTAATAGGAACCAATTTATTATGGTTATAATAACTATTAGTAGTAACATTAACCAGAAAAATGTATCGTTTAAAAAAAAAGAAAACCATTGCATCCCAGAATAATCCATATATCCCCAAACGAGCTCGACCTTTTTGAGAGATAAAGCAAACGCGACAGTATAAACAATACATAAGATATTGAATACAAAGACGAACGATATTGATGTTCTATTAACGAACGATGTTTTCAAATTGGCTTGCGATCCCGTCGTAGTTGTAACTCTTTTCTGTTATAGTTCTCCCGTTTTTCCCATATTCCCTTATCATCGCTTTATTCATTTTAATTACTCCTTCTATAACTCTCCTAAGGTTTAGCGCAGAGTTTGAATTGTATAAAAAACCATTATTATATCTTAACCTTTCTTTATTAATCGGAATATCTTCTAAAATCACGGGTAATTCTGACATTTGGGCGTCATAAAAACTAAGGCTACAAGCCCCGGGCCATATTGCTACATCTGCCGCGTTATAGTAATTAGATAATTCATTATACGGTTTCGTACCAATTTTTATGATCCGATTTTCTGAAAGGCGAAATATTTCGCTTACAGAATTAAAGTATTCTCCTGCCCCACTTCCTATTAAGAGCAACGTTGTCGGTTTGGAAAAAGATTCGGTAAATGCTTCTCCAAGCAGATGGATTTTTTTCGATTTGGATATTTTTCCAGTATACACAAAAACCGTTTCATCTTCGCCGATATTTAACCGTTCTCTCATCGCTCTTCGTTGCGCTGGATCATTTTTAAATATCGTTCCGTCGGTTCCTAAAGGTATTACAGGAACTAAGCTATCAGGAAGATTATATTGTTTCATAACGAACGCTTTCGTTTCCTCTGATACCGCTACCACTGGTACCCCTTTTCGTATCAACTTTTTCGCTATGAATCGTTTATAAACGAACCTAAATATTCCTTTGAATCTATTCATTGAGGCTTCGTCTATCATATGATTGTCAAATACTAACCGATTGGTGTATTTGCCTACTAAGAGAGAAAATCGTATACCAGTTAATGTGTCGTTTCCATGGACGATAATTAAGTCAGCACACGCAAAATGTTCGTTCTTAAATAGCTTTTGGGGGAATAATTCACGACTGCATATCCTACCGAGACTCTTATACCTAATAATTTTTACTCCGTTTTCTCTTTCGTACAAACTATCTTCTTGAGCTAAGTCATAACCGGATACGAAACCTTCGTTTTCCCACGGTTTCATACTATCGGTAGTAATAATCACTACTTCATGCCCGTGTATTCTATGCCACTTTGCTAAAGCGTTTACCTGATAACCCGCTGAAGGTAAAAAACAGTCCTCCACATGTACAATTTTCAAATTATTCTCCTTACGTAGATATTTATAGAAAATTTGCTACTAAAATATCTTTGTAGAAATCGCAAATAAATCAAAATATAACGCTATTATTCACTCAAAATAGCCATATTAGTCGTAAACAGGACTTACTCAGTAATTACCTTATATACCAAGAACGATCGTAATAATAGATGTTATTATTTTTTTTGCACTTGTAGTTAATTATTATAGATTATGGAGACTACCGGTGTCTTGTTTTTGTCACTCCGTATGAACTACCAATATGCATCATACATCGAGGCGTATTCTAGTATCATGCGGTATTTATCATATTTTTCCTTTGACTTAATCAAACAGTTCTTCCAATATAACTTTTTTGTCCTTTTTTTTATCATATCGGCTTTTTTGTATAAATCGTCGATATCTTCTTTCTCTACAATGAATCCTATGTTCTCGTCTATCGATTCGGGAGAACCACCTGTATTATAAGTAATAACCGGTGTCCCACATGCCATCGCTTCGAGATTCGTAGTTGGAAAGTTATCTTCGAGCGTCGGATTAAAAAAAACATCCGAAGCCGTATATATTTCAGCTAATTGTTCCGCGTTATTTGTTTTTTCGATTCCTAAGATATTAACGGGTAGAGACTTTTTCTGTTTTTTAGTCAACCCCACCAGTACAATTTTCTCATCCTCAGACAACAATTTTGATAACTTTAAAAAAGTATCGAAGCCCTTTCTCCTGTTCCATACCGATGCAACACCTAAAATTATAAAATGCTTGTTTAGGTTGTATCTCTCCCTAAAGTTGCTTTCTCTCGGTTTGAATATATCTAAATCGATACCATTATTTATGACCCTAATCGGATAATCCCGTAAAAAAGAAATCTTCAATAAACTCGATAACCAGATCGAAGGTGTGACGAGCGTAAGATTGTCTATATTCGAAAATAGCGTTCTTTTCTTCTCGAAATTCCTGTACGAGTTGTCAAAGCAAACACTTTTCGGGTAACTCCTTTTTTCTGGACAATTTTGACAATGTGTCTGCCATTTTTTGCAATCGGCGTAGTCGAAATGAGCACAGTGTCCCGTAAAAGGCCAACAGTCATGTAAGGTCCATACAATCGGCTTTTTATAACTTTTTAGAAAACGGAATAAGATCTCGATATTCAGATAATATCCGTGCATATTGTGAAGATGAATGATGTCCGGGTTTATTTCTACGATTTTTTTCAAAAACGATTCGGTAACCCTTCTCGACCCGAATCCATGCAAATCAAAAAGCCTGGTTTTTACCGCGTGTATGTAAAAATCCAGCGTATTCCCGATTTTAATTATATTTATCGTGTTATAACATTTGCCCCTGCCATAAGCAATGATACTTTCATGCCCTTTTTCGCATAACGACTTATGAATGTCTACTACGATTCTTCCGGTACTCCCCGTACCGCAAACGGTATTGATTTGTAGTATTCTCACAAACCCTTCCTGAGGAAATGCTCATAACTGATCTTTATTCCTTCTCCTAAATTAACCCCGTATTTCCATCCCAACTGGGTTAACTTACTCACATCAAGTAATTTCCTCATCGTACCATCCGGTTTCGTTGCGTCGAACTTGATGTTTCCTGAATAATTAGTAATGCTTTTCACGAGCTCGGCCAGTTCGCGAATGGTTATGTCCTCTCCTGTTCCGATGTTGATATGTTCTAACCCTTCGTATCGGTTTATGAGAAAAACCACCGCATCCGCTAAATCATCCACGTATAAGAATTCTCTTCTGGGCGTCCCAGTACCCCATAATTCGACGTAGGGGTCATTATTGACTTTCGCTTCGTAGAATTTCCTAATTAACGCCGGTAAGACGTGCGAAGTCTTTAAGTCATAGTTATCGTTCGGCCCATACAAATTCGTTGGCATCGCGCTGATAAAGTTGTCTCCGTATTGTTTTTTGAAGAATTGACACATCTTCAATCCCGCAATTTTGGCTATCGCATACGCTTCGTTGGTCGGCTCCAAAGGACCCGTTAACAAATACTCCTCTTTGATCGGTTGGGGGCAGTTTTTAGGATAAATACAGGAGCTTCCCAAGAAAAGAAGTTTCTTTACTTGATGATCATGCGCCGCCTTGATGACGTTTGTCTCTATCGCCAGATTAATGTAGATAAAGTCAGCCGGATAGGTATTG
>JAKQEK010000041.1 GCA_029558535.1 Bacteroidota bacterium
TCCATTAATCGTTTCTTAGTAATGTTCGTCATTGTATTGATCCACTCCTTAATCATTGAATTTAGAAAAAAATGGCCGTCCATTCTTAAATCTGACGGCCTCCTTTCCGGCAGGCCTTTCTCAGACCTGCCGGGTGAATTAGTGGTTACCTTATGCAGCTTCATCATTGCGCTGCGTTTTTTTGTCGGGAGAGCTACTTTGCGAATGATCCATTTTCAAAGTAGCCGCAAGCGCTTGCCTTTCCTCAAGCCATTTTTCGTGGATTTCCCTAATATCCGACGTAGCGAGTTCAACAGGAAGCCCTTTGCTTTTGCAGTAAGCCAGAATGTCGTCAACTGACTCCGAAGCCCTGCGTTTTTTATAGATATTTATAATCTTGATGACTCCGATTCTTAGCTTCAGATCAGCCATGACGATTTTCTTAACCGCTTCTTCCAATGACACGCATTCATAATGGTAGTCATGCCAGAATTTTTCCAGCATTGCGTAATCATCAGGGTTAAATGCTAACGGAGCCAGTTCAAGCGTTTTCACACTCGATTTCCTTATCCGTTTCTGGCCATTTAAATTCAAAAAATCTTCTTGCATCTGAACATTTTTTTCAGTAATCACAATAATTACCTTCTAAATTTTCGTTTTGAAAAAAACCAAATGAATTGTTATAACTCGAATTGCCTCTTAGCACCTCGGTGGTGCTCGCCCTGTTGAGCTCACTGTCATATCGATCCTCCCTCTCGCTTTAAAAATTGACCTATTTCGAAAGAAGCAACGGTGCTTCATTCCCTTCACAAGAGCAATATAATATTTTTGTATTCGGCTAAAAAAGACAGTGGGTAAAATGTCATCTTTTTAAAACAACTTAACCCATTATTTTTTATAACCATTTTTTTGTTTTTAAAATATCTGTGCAATTTTCAGATTTTTCAAGACACTAAACCACTAGGAAGTCTTGAAGCGTCAGAAATAAAATTACTAGGTAAGGAGAAACTAAAGATTGGGATTTCAAAAAGTATTAGAGGCTTTGACACAGGAATATAAAATAGATATAGCAGGCATATTATAAATGAGATGTGTTGATGTGGATAGCAGGGGCTGAAGATAATGATATGTATAAATTGTCCGAAACTGATGTAAAACTTTTACCGGGACTGTTTTCAAATATTTACTTTTTCATAATTATCTCGATAATGATTTCGGTTGATTTTACTTTTTCTTATTTCTGCGTATTCCGGTGAAACTTGCCACCTATTCCGTTTGAAAGTTTACCACTTTATTTTCTCGAACATTCTTTAAAATAAAATTACAAGGGTGGCAGTTTTCAGCCGGAATTTCTCTTCATTTTTCTCATCGAATCGCCGTT
>JAKQEK010000350.1 GCA_029558535.1 Bacteroidota bacterium
AATAAAATTGTTTGAAAACTTATAGTGTTATTGGTGTATATCCAATGGAAAAGAAAGGACAAGCACAAATGACAACTATGGTTGTTGGAGCATTAGTGTTCCTAATAGTATTGTTAATCTTCGGAAAGATTTACGTTACTATGAACTTCACTGAATTATTCGGAGCAGATATTGCAGGAATAATTGAACTATTGCCTTGGGTATTAGTTGGTGGAGCAATCATAATAGTTGTTCTTTACGCATTCGGTAGATTCGTTTAAAAGTCTTGAAAAAAACTTTTGAATTTGAATCCGTTGAAAGTAAATCCTTGAATAAAGGAAAAAATAAAGTGATTTGAATGATTCTAGAAATTTACATAGCTTTTTTCATATTAGCGAGTTTATTTTTAATTATTAGCATGAAGTATGAAACAGGTACTCTAATGTATCTAGCAATGGGTTTGTTTTTATTCTCTAGTTTAACCATGGCTTATGAAGGAGTAGATGTGGTAACAGGAAACACGGTAGTAACTAATCCTGATGATTCTATAACAATTAATTATACTTATGATAACTTAGACATGGATAACAATTTTTTTGTAATGAGTTACGTTTACATTTTTTTGATTTTACCAATAATTGGTATTCTTTCCAGCATTTATTATGCTCAAAGAGAAGTAAATAGAAGATAAAAAAAAAGGATTTGATTTGAAATGTATTCTGGACAAGAATATACTAGCATGGGAATGTCTCCTCAACAACAAAGAAACCCTATAATGTACCATGAACAAATAGACCAAATGGTTTTAACTCCAGAAGCACAAACCACTAACATCATCAAAAAAATACCAAGAATGGTTAAAAAACCAATTTATGAATTAGATTCACAAGGACTCCCTATACCTATTCTTGTTGACGATAAACCAGTTTTTGATGAAAGAGGACAACAAGTTTTTAAAATATTAAAATATGAGTTGGTTCAAGAAGGTTACACTGCTAAAAGCGATTTTGTCCCTGCAAGTGAATTACTTTATGTTGATTATTCTACGAGTAACCTTAGTTATGACGCTTGTAGTCAATTAGCTAGAACTGGTTTTCTTTATTCACGGTTTTTGTACAAACAAAACAAGACAAGTCAAGATTATTCTAACTATTTACACAAACTAAGGAATGATAACTTAATTATTCTTAATTCATTTAAATCACTTAATGGTGGAACACTTCAAGCAGTAAAAACCTTTATTAACAAGACTTTCGATAAACAATGGATAAAACCATTAGAAGAGAAAAAACCAGCAATGGGATTCTTTGGAGGAAAACCAAAAGAAGAACCTGAAAAAAACTATACTGGATTTCAAGCATGATTTTTAGGAGATGATTAAAATGCAATTAAAAGTGAAAGAATTTGACCAAGTAAATTATGAAGAAAGTATAGCAAGAGTATTACCAATACTCAATCTTGAAGATAAAAGAGCGGTTAGAGACGCTTTAATTCAAGTAATTGACTCGATTGATAATGCTATTGTTATCCAAAAAAGACTTGATTCTATTAACTTAGAAGAGGTTAAAGAAAATAAGGTTAAATCTAAACCTAAAGAAGAACCAGTAGCTGAAGAAGTAGATTATGAAATCGATGAAGAAGAAGACCCTTTCGTGTCTAGAAAAAAATAAAAGTTTAGTAAAAAAAAGTGTTTTTGTAATGGGTGGTATGGAATGTCA
>JAKQEK010000352.1 GCA_029558535.1 Bacteroidota bacterium
TTCCAAGTCCGCAGCCGGGAGGCGTGTTGCCGCAAAGCTGCAAAAAGAGCTTCCTCCGGTCGCTTTTTTGCAGCAGCGTCCACATCGCCTCCCGTCTTTGCGGGCTTTCCACCTACCGCCTCACGCGCGGGATAGCACCGGCAAAAGCTCCGTAGGAGCGGTATATCAATAGGAAATACAGAAAATTGGAATATTTCGAGCTCCGTAGAAGCGTATCCACCCGACCAACCGCATATTGTGATATAGTTCTCAGAGAATTATTTTTGCAGAAAAAAAGATGGAAAATAAACAAAGTATCATGTTTGCTTACGTAGAAGAATGGCTTAAAACCTGAGTTCGATTTATAAACTTCTGTATATCAACAAAATAAATAGTTAAAAAGAGTTAAACTATTAGGTTAATTCAATGGGATTTATTATCTTTGTAGCTGATAACCAACAAATTAAATAAAATCCCATGAATATAACCTACGACAAAATTACGGAAATTTTTTATTTGGCAGATGATTTTTGCAAAGAATTTTATGCAGTTCTCGATAAGAATTCATTAGGAAAAAATCCAAAAAGAAAACCGATGATGTCTCACAGTGAAATAATAACGATTATGATTTTATTTCACTATGGTTCTTTTCGTAATTTTAAGCACTTTTACTCCTATTATGTCTCTTTTCATCTGCGTTCTTATTTTCCAAAAACAGTTTCTTACAATCGATTTGTTGAATTAATGGAAAAAGAAGCATTAGCCTTGACAATGATGCTCCACACTTGTTGTTTAGGCCAAGATACAGGGATTGCTTTTGTAGATTCCACCCCCATAAGAGTGTGTAAAAATAAACGTATCAAACGCAATAAAGTATTTAAAGGGCTTGCGGCCATTGGCAAAAGCACCATGGGATGGTTTCATGGATTCAAATTACATCTGATTATCAATGATAAAGGCGAAATTCTTAATTTTGTGATTACACCGGGAAATGTTGATGATAGACAGCCTTTGAAAGATAAAAAATTTGTAGAGAAAATTCGCCACAAATTATATGCCGATAAAGGATATATTGACAAGAATTTGGTGGAACTATTATTTATTGATGGCATTCATTTAATTACAGGAATTAGGAATAATATGAAAAATACACTTATGGAATTGCAAGACAAGATATTACTAAGAAAAAGATCTGTAATAGAAACTGTGAACGATGAATTGAAAAACATGTGTCAAATTGAACATTCCAGACATAGAAGCTTCTCCAATTTTATT
>JAKQEK010000047.1 GCA_029558535.1 Bacteroidota bacterium
CCAAAGTAAGGTGTTATCTTGTAATTATAGCTTTGCTTTTTATAATATGCAGTAAGAGTAACGGGTGTAATGGATATTTCATATTTACGCACAAGATTATCATAATCATATTCCGATTTGTTACTATATCTTTCAACACTAAACCCGATTCCGTATTTATTTTGCGACCATAAAATCAGTTCGCCGCCAAAAACAAATCCCTTACCATATCTATCAGAAATAATATTACAATTGGGTTTCTGATAACCAATTTTTAGTCCGAGATCAAATTTATTGGGTTTTATTGCAGGGCTGGTAACAATTTCGGTTTCTATTTCTGTTTCCGGTTCTTCATAACTTTGAATAGTAATTGGTCTTTCCTCAGGATTATCCAAATCAATAACAATATCCCGAATACTGCTTTTGGCAATTTTTTTCTCAATACCCGATTCGTCTTTAATTGTCACGCTGTTAGCATCGTCCAGGATTAAAATTCCTTTAACCTCAATTCCGCTCTTTAATGTAATAATTACTTTTTGAACCTCTCTCTCTAATTGTTTATCAATAGAGATGATAAGGTTACGTGGAATGATGTTTTCAATCCCATTTTGATCTACAATCGTAACTTTATCTATGTCTTCTCTGGTAATGTGTCCGTAAATTACATTTCCGTTAGTTAATTTAATAGTATCGGATAGTAAACCTGGACTAAAGAAAACCAGAAAGACACCTATTATAAGTAAGCCATAAATACTTTTCATAATTTGATCCTCCATTTTTAGCTGGAGCTTTTATAAGCTCCGCTTTTTTTGTAATCGGAGCTTTCTGTAGCTCTGTTTTTTTCCTTGCGGAGGAAAAGTATCCTCCATCTACCCTGAAAAAAGAATCTATCATCTTCTTTCTTCCTTTCGGGACAAAATAATCAAACTTCTCTTTTTACTTTTTCTCTCTTTATAAAATTGGTCATTGGGCAAGAATATTTTACGCCATCCCGATCAGCTTATGCAATTGTAATGTCAATCTTGCTTGAATTCCGTCTTCCAGCATCCAGCAAGCCAATTCTTTCGGTTTTAATATCTCTGTAACCGGAGAAAAATGAACATTCATAATATTAGGTTTATTTTGCTTTAAAAAGTTAAGAGCAAACTGATAGTCAACTTTATCAGTTATCACAAA
>JAKQEK010000403.1 GCA_029558535.1 Bacteroidota bacterium
ATTCAGATAAAAACCTGCTTGTTATTTCGTTTATATATTTTGCGATGAGAGGATTATTCCCTTCATATTTTATTAATCGGTACTGTTCGAACTTTGTAATGTTCATTCTGATAATTTTAATATGTTTGATTGATATTTCTCTATTTTTTTAAGGTACTTGTTGTTTGCAATCTTATTTAATTTTTCAATGGCGCTAAAAATATTTATCTTAGCTGTACTACATAACAAAAACTCTAAATCTTCTAATGCCTCAATGCCTTTTAATGAAGTACAGCCAGTATTCCTAATATCTAAGCTTACTAAACAGTTTAAATCGAAAATAGGCGTAATGTCGTTTGTCCAGTTATATTGCAGCGACAGGTATTTTAAGTTTTTCAACGCCCCGATGCCTTTTAAACATGTTATGCCTTGCCCGTCTGCATTAAGCCAAATGGCTGCTGCATAATTCGGGTACTTCAAGGCATCGACATATCTCATGATATTCATCTGAACTGCATTGTATGGCTTTAAAAGCATTAATCAGTCGGTGCCAGCATTTTCCATCTGCCCGCTAAAGCCGATGTTTAACTTTTGATACGATTCGATAGTGATAAAACTGTCATATTCATCATGATCTAAAGGATGGCTGCACTTAAAGCATGTGTATTTTATATTGCACCTATAAACGCCTATCTCCTTCGGTATCTTAGTTACGTCTTTTACGTAATCTGTTAAAATATCGTCCTCTAACATTTCAGATAGGTTTGGAGTCGAATGGATCAAATAAGTACTATAATACCGTAAAAAAGTATTATTGATTGGCTTACCAACTGCTATGATACAGTCGTGAAAGGATGTCAGGGATTTGCCGTACAATTTCGCTAATATATCTCTATCGTCCGTTTTTGGCTCTTCGATGTCAATTTGATCTTCAAACCCAAAATCTATTTTTTCTGGAGATTCTATTGTAATAATAGCATCATGCTCTAATGGGCCTTCTGGATGGCTGTTTTTAAAAAAGAAATATTTTATCTTACATTTGTAAATGCCGGGTACTTCTGGGATCGCACTTTCATCGGTTAAATTATCTTGTAGCATGCTACCATCGAAAAATATAGATACATCTGGAGTAGAATAGATCAAATAAGCGCCATTTCGCTTAGTAACAGCGATAATACAGTCATAGAAATAAGTGAAATCTTTGCCCCCTATCTCTGAAAATAAATGGGCTGCCCCCATATTCAACTTATCCATATATATTTTTTATGTGGTTTTCAATTCAATGAATCAATGAAAAATATGTTATGTCCTACCATCAAATACTACCAACATACTATCATGCATGCCAAACTTATCAACAACATATTCGCCTCTTGTATTTATGCCCTCAAACTTTATCCTCCCGTCTATGAAGCGGAGCTCTTTTTTGTTCGGCAATATAAAATCGTGAAATAGCCTAGTGCTTGTGCTCACAGGCAAAAGCATTACACATAACTTGCCTTTTTTGCTTTCCTCTATCGCCTTTTTTACAAATGCAGTTTTTAACTTTCTGCTATAAGGGGGGTTTACAAAATTTCGCATCCCCCATTCTATTTCGAGTCCATCCCATAACGCGGTGTCATGCTGATAAGGACAGGGATCAAAATCAAAATTAAACTCGCTATTCAATTTATCATAAAAAGACTTAGGAGTTTTCCAATCGTCCTTATGAATTATGTTTTTATTTTTCATCTTCTGATGGTGATTGATCGAACAAGCCGCGCCCAGCCAACTGTGCTGTGTTGAACTCGGTGTCGGCAGGATTCCCGTCGTTTATCAAATTCCCGCAGCAGCAGCATACTTCAAACTCCAATTCAATAGTCGTATATTTTCCGTAAGTACATACGCAATCGTTGTCAATAATACTTACAGCCAAGCAACAATCGCAGACTCTAAATTTTTCTAATCTAGTTTTCATTCTTATTCAATAAAAATAAATAAAATATGTTTGTTCATTGAGGCAAATATACTGATAAATAATCAAGATAACAAAATTTCTTGTGGTATTATTAGTTTTTATATTTATAAAAAAACATAATGCGCAGGTTAAACGGGGTATTGTCTGACAAAGAATTCGCCCACATCCAAAAACTACAAATAGAATATTTTAGCAAACACCTACAACAATCTGTGTTTTTATACAAGATAGATAAACAAAAAACAAATCCGTCAGTTTCATTTGACGAAGCAGCCGCTGAAGAAATATATTTTGAAGATCCGGTAGAACTTTTATGTATTGCCGAACTTAAGCCTAAAGAAAACATTTCTTATTCTGAAAACCAGACCGCAAGATATGAAGAATTTGGGAATTTGATAGTCCATATATTAGAATTGACGTTAACAAGCCAGAATATCAACATAGAGTACGGGGATTATATAGCATATTATATAAAAAACAAATTCATTTATTTTACAGTATCAGATAACGACTTTAAGAATATTTCTAATGAAAAAACGTTTGGGGCTTTCGAGCCTGCATTTAAATCAATTCTTTGTGTCCCGGTAGAACAAAATGAGATAATTCCAGCTTAAATTGAGTGAACATATTTTCAGTAGCGAAGCATTAAATCAATGGTAAATCGCCCGCAACATATCCCGATATGAAAGCGAATTATGATTTTTTAAAGCTAAATGAAGATTCATCAAATTTTTTCAGCATACAATTCTATCAGAAAATCTTTTTGCATAGGGTTGGACTTTTCAACTTTTATTATGTCGTTTTTTGACACACTTGCAGGAAGAAAAACTTCAGTGTCGTTTATATATAGCCTATATTGAGAAACGTTTCCTTGGTTGTCTGCGTATAGATAAAGATTGTCTTTAACAAGAAATTCTAGTTCAGTTACGCCTTTTCTTTTGAATAAAAATTTTAAAGAAAGCAAACACTCTTCGTTGTTGTCTTTAAATTTGCTAGTATTTATATAACAATTTTTATTAGGCTTTTCAAATTCCAAATTAGCTTTGACTTCTTTGATAGAATCTAATTTTCTGAAATTATCTTCGTTTAAGATATACCCTTTTAAATCCAACGAATATACATGGCTATAAAACCTTCGTTTTTCTATTTCTTCCTTAGTATTGTTGTTGAGGTTTGAAAGGATCAGTGGCATATAATGCCCTTTTACGTCAAGATATACTTGCCTTTGAGAAAACAAAGACAATATTGCTTCGTCTATTAGGTTGATTTCTCTTTGGAGGTTAGCAAACACCTCTAGCTTGTAATTTAAATCAATGTTGACAGGCTGGGGGATTTTATAATTTTCGTAATATTCGTTATTAGCAGAATCTATTTTTTTGACCCTCGTTATAGCCCATAATTCTTCCGAAGGTATATTAAACGCATTGTTGAGGTTGGTGCCTACTATTGGCATCGAATTTCGAGATATTGCGATAAAAGGGAGGGATAACGTGTTATTGTCGTCTTCATGCAGCCAAGTTTGAAATTTTTCTGCAAACCTTTGCCTTGAAAAATCGTATACTGGTACTTTCGCTTGCTTGACTGTCATATTTATCTCTTCAGAAACATACCCTATCAAGGCAGTGTCGATATCGCTTAAATGTACTCCATTAGGCAGATAGGTATTGTTTTCAACAGTACGCCCAATCAGTTCTTCTTGCGAAGCTGGCGGTTCTATAACAGGGGATATTGTTTTTCTAGTGCCTGAATCAAACACTCTTTTTATTTTTGGGGCATCCATAAGAAAAACTATTATAGTTGGGTTTTTTGCTTTAAATAAGAATTTATCTGTGAATCCAACTATATGTAAATATGCTTGAAGAATATTTATGGGTTAAATATACTTCAATCATATTTTTTAATTATATTCAACAGGCTTAACTTCTTCTAAAAGCTTTCCGTGAAACTTTTCTTTTGAATTGTAACTATCGTCATAATGGTTAAAACGCATAGTTTTCCCACACTCCCTGATCCGCATGCAGAATTCATAATCGCATTTTTCTGGAAGCCCCGTCTTGATGGAGATTACCTCGTCAATGGCTATAGCAGTACTGCTGCTATAATCAACCAGTTGACCATCTTTTTGATAAACTAATTTGTAAAAAGTTTGACTTTGAATATACAAGTGAAAAAAATACCCATCAAAAGTATATCCATAAATCAAAGTCCTGTCATTAGTATTTGACAGGCTATCAACTCGGATTACTGTAACATCGGGGGATTTTATTGCAGTTAAATCCCGAAATTCATTTTTTGTCATGTTTTATTTATTGGAGGGGAGGCCTGCCAACTAAACATTGACAGAGGAACTCCCTCGTTTTAAATACGCGGATACGGCGTTTCTTTCTTGATTGGCATTGCTAACGGCGATATCGCGTTATAATCGGGTTCTTCCTTTTCAACTAACCGGATATAAATGACTGTTTCGTTAAAAAGGTCGCGGTCAATACCAATAACGTTTGTGAAATTTTGATCACTTTTCCCCTGAAGCCCAATCTGCATCGGGGCGCTCTTAAGCTGTCCAGTAATCTCTTTGGAATAGAGCGTATCGACAGGCGAATTATACCCCTTGTGTTCTAACCCTCCTCTCATTACTTCGTGATGTGTTTTACTGGGATACAATTTGAGTTTTATTAACCCTGTATGATCATCAAAAGTGGAGGTTTGCCCAGCAAGATATGCTTCGCGGGAGCCTTTGACATACGCAACAAACTCCTTCCCTGTGCCCGGCTTGGTTTCTACATATAGCCGACTACCTTGTGATTGAAACGTCCCTATCACCTCTCCATTGAGTTCCATGTCACATTCGAATGGCAACATTGATGTCGGCCAC
>JAKQEK010000426.1 GCA_029558535.1 Bacteroidota bacterium
ATGCGATTTACTTAACAAGAGACAATTTTAAACATATATATTTATTTATTTCTATTATTATAAACATATATGTGTATATTTGCACCAATATTTAAACATATATATTTATGATAAATAGAGCTAACAAACTATATCTAGAGCAGATTGATCGAAAAATCAAGGCTTTTAGTGGAGTACTTCCTGATAGTAAACCTATGGGGGGCTGGATTGAAGCCGTTCGAAAAGCAATTGGGATGAATATGCGTCAACTAGCTACCAAAATGAATAAAACTCCACAAGCAATCAAACAAATTCAGGAAAGAGAAAAAGCCGGTACTATAACTTTGAACAGTCTGGAAGAAACGGCCGCAGCAATGAATATGAGACTTGTTTATGCAATTGTCCCCATGGAAACATCCAGCTTATCAGAGCTAATACAACAACAAGCCGAAAAAATGGCAAAGGAAATTGTCATACGAGCAAATAAAACGATGTCATTAGAAGATCAAAAGATAAGTGAAAAGAGAATTAAAAATTCTATTAAAGAAATATCTGCAGAGCTTGCAGAGAATCCCGAGAAATTATGGGAATAAATTTAAGTTACATTGAAGGGCAAACTCCTATAGATGAAGACGAAAAATCAGGATTAAAAATAAAAACCATCACAACAAGAAATGAACTTGATGAATGGGAACAATTAAATATTGAAGACGCAATAAAATGGTCTATAAAAATTAAGAAAACTGCTGAAGATTTAATCACTGCAGATTTTGTTAGAGATCTGCATACACGAATGTATGGGAGAGTCTGGAAATGGGCAGGACAATTCAGAAACACTAATAAAAATATCGGAGTAGATAAGTACCAAATCGGAATTGAACTAAAAATGCTTTGCGACGATTTTCTGTACTGGCATATCAATAACACCTTTACCCCCCACGAAAGAGTAATTCGGTTTAAACATAGAATTGTTTCAATTCACTGCTTTCCGAATGGAAACGGTAGGCATTCACGTCTTATTGCAGACATTCTTATTAGCAAATTATACGGAGAGCCCGTTTTCAAATGGGGAGGATCACAAAATCTATCCTCCGAATCCGAAATACGAAAAACCTATTTACGCGCTCTTCGGGAAGCAGACAAAGGCAACTTCGCCCCTTTAATTGAATTTGCAATCTAAAATTCAAATAAATACAAACAGCACTTTAACACATATATTTATTTGACATACAATTCTTTATTTCATATATTTGCAATTCGCGAATCGCAAATTAAAGAATCCATTATATTATTGTACATTTGTACCGAAATAAGTGCCCGCACCGGCTAAGTCCCGATGTTCTGCACTCTAAAAGAGTTAATAAGCCTTGCCCATGTCGGCAGGGCTTTCTTTTTTGGTATAGAAGAGAAAGACAGGTCTCCCGCTTGCTTCTGCTTACAAATTAATAGCAGAACTAGAAAAGAACGAAATTCTGAAAGAAATAACCGGAGCTAA
>JAKQEK010000436.1 GCA_029558535.1 Bacteroidota bacterium
TTTCCCATTTTTCAAACCATAACGCTAAAGCTCCAACAAACGATTCTTTGTCTGTTTGTTTCATTAAATCGACCACTTCCATCAGTTCTTGTGCGGCTTTAAGTTTTGGATTCTTAGTTAAATATCTTCGAATAATTGCTGATTGGTGAAATTGACACATTTGAACTGGGATATTCGGAAAGCTTTTAATGAGCCCCTTTCTACCATCGCATGCAATTGCTATTATTGAGAAACCTCTATTTTGCAACTCATTAATTCCTTGCATATATAAAGCATTCGTTTCATGTTTTACATAATACTTGAGCAAGTTTTCTTTAGTTATTGAGTCTTTGAAGAGCATTACTCCAAAGTTACGCCCCCAATAAGTCGTATCCATTAGAACTATGACTTTACGAGCTTGAGGAATAACACTCTCTAGCTTATAGGCATCTATTTTCCTTTGAATGGTCTTAATAGAACAATTGTATTGCTTCGCTAATTGTGAGTATGTCTGCTTACCATAAGAGTACTTATTCCAGACATCTTCGTTACTTATTCGATTACCACCTTGAAACTGTTTGCCACATATTGAACATTTATACCTCTGAACCCCTTTTACAAAACCATATTTTTGAACAAATCCCTTGTTGCAGTAAAAGCATTTTTTTTATTCATAACCTTTGATTTGCTTCAAATGTAGTAATATTAGGCTTTATAGAAGTTTTTACCATTATTAATGTCCATTAAGCCAAGTTTTTCAATTTTAGAAATAAGTATGTCCTCTCGGATAGGTTTGGAGATATAATCAGAGCAACCTGCATTAATAGCCTTTTCGTAGTCTTCTCTATAGGCATAAGCGGTTTGAGCTATAATAGGAATTGTTAAATTGAATTTGCGTATTTCGTTAGTAGCAGTAAATCCATCCATATCTGGCATTTTCATATCCATCAATATAAGATCAATTGTTTCAGGATTTTCTTTTAAAGTTTCAATTGCTTTTAATCCATTATCAACGTATATAATATCATAAATTTGATTATCCAAAATTTCCTTGTAATAAAGATAATTTAAGGAATCATCATCTGCGATTAAAATACGATACTTTTTAGTCATAGAAAATGCTTAAAATACGATTGTAAATATATAAAAGTATTCATAATATCCAAAATTATATTGTAATTATAGATATTTAATTTTTAGAAATTATTCTTCGAATGCTGTTTCTAATCATAATAATTAATAATAAAACTATGATTATTATAAATACAAATCCAGGACTCATAACACTTAGCAATATTTTATTGAAGTTTTCATATCCAAGTAGTACAAGATTGGAAGAATAAAAATTTCGAAAAATTGAGAGTGGGATTAGAGAGGTCAAAAATGTTATTAAGAATAATATAATCACAAGTATTTGATATGGCTTTGAAATTTCTTTAAGAGAATATCCCAATATATTTAGTTTTGAAATATTTTCATTATTTCGGTGTAAT
This sequence comes from Bacteroidota bacterium, assembly GCA_029558535.1. Taxonomy (GTDB): domain Bacteria; phylum Bacteroidota; class Bacteroidia; order Bacteroidales; family ML635J-15; genus Bact-19. The sequence goes on from JAKQEK010000436.1 coordinate 1,473, forward strand.
AGCAGTTGAATAGATATTATCATTAAAGAAAAAGCAAGTGCAATAATTATCAGGCCTATAATTAGAACAATTGTAATAATTATTTTGAGAAATGCCAAAGCCTTACTATTGCTTAGTTCGCTTTTGTTTAGATCATAATTGTGATCTTCGATATATTTAAATAGTTCTGGACTTGATGGGTCTTTGGCTATGATGATTATTCTGCCCGGTCGTGGGTTTGGGTCTTCTCCATAGTTTTCATTACCCCAGTCAACGAATGATTTTGGAACTAATATAGTGTTAATTCTTTCGGAAAAACCAACTATTCGAGTTTCAAATTTTTGGCGTTTACCTTTTCCCTGAATTACAATATTAAATTTTACTAGACCTGCACCTTCTTCCGACACCTGAGGCAGATTTTGACTTTGGGCAAATCCAAAATTATATAAATTAAGATATGTTTTTGGAAGAATTGCAGGGACAAATTCATCATTTTCTTTCCACTTCCAGTCTTTGTAGTTAACGTCAACATATTCGTCAGGGACAGCTTCAAAAAACAAATCTGTATAGAAACCTGCCAAAGGTCCGTCGTTGCTTGTAGATGCACTTATCATGAAAGAACAATTTGAGAATTGTGCAACATCTTTTACAAATGGTTGTTTTTTTAAATCTTCAATTTCTTCCTTCGAAAACAGTGGTTTCTCTGTATTTTCATCATTTATCTGCTGGTAGGTATCGGTTAGCTCAATTTTTTTATTTATTATGATATATTCATCTTTCCAGAAGCTTTCCTTATCATCAAAAATAGGTTTTACATCCAGATAGAATGACAAGGCTCCCATGAGTATTGTTAACCCAAGCATAATCCCGAGAAAAGTCCCAGCAAGTTGTCCGGGTTTTATATTATTTCTAAGTACTTTCCAGATCATTTACACTCTATATTTTATTAAATCCTTGTCGAATTCCTGATCTAATGATGTAATAATAATTCCCGCATTTTGTTTATCAGCTTCTTCTTTTATTAACTCCCATGCAATTTTTGTATTGTTGCTGTCAAGATGGCTGAAAGCTTCGTCAAGTAATATAAATTCAAATCTTTGACATAGTGCTCTTATTATAGCAACCCTCTGTCTCTGACCAAATGACATTTTTCCGGCTTTCCGGTTTTCAAATCCTTTTAAACCGAGTTTGTCAATCATATTATCTATCTGAGATTGAGTAAGATGGTTTTGGAGTTTGTTCTTTATCGTGATATTTTCAATCATAGTTAACTCATGAAATAGAAATAATCCTTGTGGTACAATGCTTAATCTATTCTGGTGTATTTCTGAAAATTCATTTAAATTAATCTCAGATATTGCTTTCCCATCAAAACTTACTCTTCCTTCAAAATCTTTTCTTAAGCCAAAAATGATATTGACAAATGTTGTTTTCCCTTTTCCGGAATCAGCATATATCAAATATTTGCTAGTGCTATTAAAAGTTATATCCCTGCTCCAAATCTCAGACTGTTTTATGTCTTTTTCAGGAATAGGAGCAGGGATAACTTTGGAAAATTTAATTTCCATATTATTCAATTTCTTCTAATTGATCTTCATATTCTTTAAACAGTGCTTCCAGCTCTTCATCAGTCATTTCGGGATATTCTTCATCATATTCCGAATCTTCAAATTCATCATCATTATAATGTCTGTCACCGAAAATGTCAAGTTCATCAAGCAAAGGTTCAAACAATTCTGCAATTTCTTCGGCATTCTCAAGTAGTTTTTTCTTATCAAGATTTTGAATAGACTTATTAAATTTCAGCGTTGAAGTGTATGTAATCTCATCTTTCTGAATATCAAGGTATATGTGTCCGTAATTGCCTGCAAGTTCAATCCCTGTAAGCTTCTCAAATTCTTTGATTGATTCTTTTTGTAAATCAATTTGATTTATGACATTTGACGAAATCCAAATATTAAATGCCTTACAGTTTTTATGGAATTTCTTAAAGTCTTTATCTGACATTATTGACTCTTTTTCTTTAAGGTTCATGTATTTTTCCAGTAAAGCAAAATTATCATCCGAAGCTTCATTAACAACCAACATAATCACATCTTTATTCCATCCGAAAATAATTCCCGATTCGGGTTCCATATATTTAATGTCATTTTTTTCTTTTATAAATGTAGATACCGGAAGTTTGAACTCATCTGCTATCATATCAAGATTTTCTTCAAGCTTTTTCTTGTTTATGGGTAGGATAACACCAAAAATCACATTTTCTTTATCCATAACAGCAAAAGCGTATGATTTTTCAGTTAATAAAATACCTGTTGCATCCGGATCCTTCATGACTTTTTCAACTAGTTCTGCAGCTTTTTTACTTTCTTTTTCAATTTCTTTCATTGCATCCTTAAACTCAGGATTTTCTTGGATAAACTCTGGATCGGAAAATTTGGTAAACTCTGAACCATCAACTACCATAACTGCAAAAGCGTCTTTTGGTATGTGAGTAGCTGAATTTTTTGAACATGATGAAAACAACATGATAACACCTGCTAAAGCAAGTAATGGTAACGAAAATTTAATTTTTTTCATGACTATTTAGTTTTAGATTTAACATGTCATAAAAATATACATTTTTTCTCAAAAAAGAAATAAGATGTAGTTTTTTTTTGATGACACTAAATATTTTTGCAGTATAGACCTGAGGCTTTTGTCACAATATTTGCATTTGCACTCATGCCTGCCTTTTAGCAAATATATCTGCCAAAAGCTATTATCACTTAGATGTGCCAATAGTATTTACTAAGCCTCTGATAAAATTTTACAAAAAAGCATTTATTAAGATATTTGAGCCAACCAATTAAATATGAATACGTTATAATAAAAAATATTTGATGATTATTTGCATTATATTTAATATTTTGTTATTTTTGTAGCAGATAGAGATTATGAAATAAGGTTTTATGATAAATGTAAAAATATTTTCAATTGTTTTTATGTTATTGTTCGTGGTAAGTTTTTCCATGGCACAAGGCGTTGCCATTAATACTGATGGTGCAACTGCTGATGGTTCTGCTATGCTTGATGTAAAATCAACCAATTCGGGATTGTTAATACCAAGAATCAATATTCCGAATTTAGCTGCCGCAGCACCTGTTACTTCGCCTGTTGTTAGTTTACTTGTTTATAATACAAATGCAGGAACAGGATTAGGCTATCACTACTGGAATGGGTCTGCATGGGTTAAATTGTTTACTGCTGCAGATGTTCATGCACCAAAGTGGAGTGGAAATAACAATACAACAGATGCGATAGGTAGAACCGGAAATGTGGGAATTGGGACTGCGAGTCCGTCAAACAGACTTCATGTTGCAGGAGCTACAAGAATTGTTGCACAAGGATCGGGATGGGAAGACCATTTAAATTTGTATAGTAATGATGGCACGAACAGATGGAATATTCTTGTTGACAACGGAGCATCCGATTTATTTAGATTAGCTTATAATGGGGGTAGTGTAGCAGATGTAATTAGTGCCACAACATCAGGAAATGTGGGTATTGCTAGATCTAATCCAGCTCAAAAGTTAGATGTTTTAGGTCGTATTCGTGCATCAGATCCTTCATATCCAACAGCACGCTGGATTGATATTTATTCTAGTTCTGCACAATTGATTGAAACTACGAATGATTTATATATTGGTACAACTGGAAGCTCTGCGATACACCTGCAACCGGGTCGAATAGGAAGTTCAAATGGTGCTGTTCATATTCGCAATAATGCTGGTACCAATTGGGCAAGTTTTGATGGAGTAAATCAAAGATTAGGAGTAGGTACATCAAGTCCTTCCCAAAAGCTTGATGTTCAAGGCGGTAACTTAAATGTAGGAACTCTATATGGTACATATGTAATGTACGGAACTTTAGGTTCATTTGACACACGTGCAACTAATCCTAACCCAGAAATTTATAATATGGGAGTTACAAGTGAATTTAAAGGTAATGCTGCAAATGGTTTGTCTGACGGGGGTACTTATAATTCAGTTTTATCAATCCGTCAATGGGGTTCAGCAACAGATTGGTCGGGTGGAGGTGTACATCAGATGGGATTTACCGCTAACGGTAATATATGGCACAGATATAGTCAGACAACTGGTGTTTGGGGACCATGGAGAAGACTGTATGATTCTGCTGCTGGTGGAGTTATTACATGTGGTACTACAAATTATGTAGTTAAAAGTGATGGAACAAATGGTGTTTGCAGTCAAATTTATGATAATGGAACAAATGTAGGAATTGGGACTGCGAGTCCTACCACAAAATTAACTATTGCAGGTGGGCATGGAGATACAAAATTAAGACTTTATTCAACCGGAGATGGAGGTAGCCAACCATCAAATTTATCTTTATGGGCTTCTGAACCTGGTGTAACTTATGTGGGTACAGGTATAGGATATAATGTTAATGGTCATCCTTTTTATGGGAGAATAGATGCTACAAGAGGATCATCTTATATAAGGTTTTTGCCAGGAGAAACAAAATTTGAATTCCAAAACAGTTCAGGATCTACATTAAATAATATAGTGGTGGTAGAGGAAACCGGAAGAGTTGGTGTTGGAACTGATGTCCCGGTTGAAATTTTAAGTGTTTATCAACCAATTGGAGGTTGGCAAGGGAGATTTGCGAATTCCAGTGGCTCGGGATCTGATGTATATTTTGCTCATGGTGGTGGTTATGGTATGCATATAAGAGGGTGGAATGCTACTGATGGGATTTATACTTTGGAAATGTACAATAATACAAGTATGACAAATGCTTTTTACAACAGCGGTAGGGTTGCTCTAGGTATGGTTGGAAATGTGGGAGTAGGAACAACAAGTCCTGCATATAAGTTAGACGTAGCTTCAACTATACGTGCTCAAGATGTGTTTGGGGCTGGTGGACAGAATATTATTGTAGGTGATGATACATATTTAAGTGATATAGATGTTGCTAATACAATGGGAGTCTATGGAATCTCAAACACCGACAGGGGAGGAATAAGGTTCGGATCAGGTGGCGGAACGGTTTTTGGTTATAACGGGAATATCGGGATTGGTACAGCAACACCTGGCTATCGTCTTGATTTGGCATCTGGCACTTTTGCTTTTGGAAACGCAAATCA
>JAKQEK010000447.1 GCA_029558535.1 Bacteroidota bacterium
CCCGCATGACATATAGGTGCTGTTATGGGCTGTGCTTTATTTATAGATAATCTTCAGTAGCGAAAAAACTTATTAGTCTTTTATACACCTAACAGAAAAGCCAAGTTCTTTTGTTACATCATTTCTATTTATACTCCAGCCTGCATAATGAATGTAATGAGCCCATGATTTATTTGAATCTGCTTCAGTTGATGTCCACCAACTACCAATTTCACCACTGCCAGAAAAGTCATCGTAAATATTTTTAGAGCCGCTAGGTAGTCCTGAAAAGCAGGATAGGTTTCTATATTCTGGGAGAAATGTGGTCCCCACACACCAATCATAATATGGTGTTGACGGAGCAAGATTAGTTGACCATCCATAATTAGAAGCAATTGCTTTTGCTGATTTGCTTCTTGGGTTACCAAAGGTGCCATCAACGTTAAAGCCTTTGTCTGCTAGATAAGTTTCCATTTCGTCCCATTCGGAATCACTTGGTAGGTGCCATCCAGAGGGACACGCCATATTTGCAGCAGACCAATTATATAAAACGCCGTTTGAGGAATAATTGGAATTCAATTTGGCATCACTTATCGATGAGCCAAAATAATCATATACATAGTAATAGGGTTGACTTTGCGAAGAGGTTGATGGCTCTGAAATAGCAGGTAAATATTTCAAGTTTTCAGATAACCAGATTTGATTCCCTATCTTAACAGTTTGGTAAATGTTATTGTCTCTATTGTCTATGAAAGGTTCTGTAGTAGTAAATGTTAGTTCATTGCCATAAGATACGCCAAACTCATTAGTTGCATATCCTCTAATATAATATGTTGTTTCTTGCATCAGATTATCAATTTTGCTGATATATAAACTATCTCCTAAAACAAATAATGATTTTTGATTTTCAATTGTTGGATTTTGACTTGTACTACATACAAAACCTTTTTCAATGATTGGTGAGCTTCCTGTACTTGATATTGATGTTTCACAAACGACACTATTATTTGAAATTATTAGTATTTCTGTTGTGGTCAATGTTGGTGGATTTTCAGAGTTTTTTTTACAGGATGTGAAAATTAAGGTGGATACTATTAATCCTGAGAAAATAATAATAAGAATCTTTTTCATTGTTTTGTTTTTTATTAATTGTTTAAAAAATAACAAAGTCGTAGCGGTAATTTTTAGCATTGCCCATAACTCGTTTATAACCTTACCTTTGGTAAGGTTATACCATAAATATGGTTGTATAACCCAACCTTTTTGTAAGGTTTATTTTTTACAAATATAGTTATTTTATAGGTCATCAAATGGAGATTTTATTTTTTGTAAACTTTTTGTCGAAACATGTGTGTATATCTCTGTGGTTTTGCTACTTTTATGTCCCAGCAACTCTTGGATAAATCTTAAATCAGTTCCGGATTCTAATAGATGTGTTGCATAACTATGACGCAACCAATGTAATGTAACTGGTTTTTTTATTCCAGCCTCTATACATGCATTTTTTAAAACTTTTGCCAAACTCTCTTCAGAATATCTATCGCCCGAATATTGCCCCTCAAATAACCACTCTTTAGGTTTATACGCCATATAGTATTCTCTTAACATATTTATCACCTTGTCTGATATGGGTACTATTCGATCTTTCTTCCCTTTTGAATTTATTATCTTTATAATACTACGTTTCGAGTCTATATCTTTTGGTCGTAAATTTAATAACTCACTTCGGCGTAAGCCACATGCATAAATTAAACTTAACATGGCTCTATGCTTTATGTTTTTTAATGATTCTAATATAGTTTTTATTTCTTCCTTACTCAAAACGTTGGGTAACTTGTGCTCACGTCGTGGTCTCTCAAATTTTTCCACATCCAGTTTACTTTTTATCACTTCCCTAAAATATAATTTCGCAGCATTTACTATCTGATTTTGATACGTGTAACTAAAATTATTCTTAATAATATAATTATTGACAAAATCAACCATGTCCTGAGCTATAATGTCTTCAGATTTTTTTGGTGAACAATACGACAAAAATATTTTTAACGATTCTGTGTATGTTTTAATGCTGCTCTTACTATAACGCTTATGTTCCATCCATAACCTTAACTTGTCAGCTTCAATTTTTACTTCAGGCGGAATTGTTATAGTCGCATAAAGATTTCTTATACTGTTATTTTTATCTTCAATCTGTTTAATTGATAATAACCTTTTACCAAAACGTAATTTTAACATCGTTAAATTATCATCATAATTCGGAAGAACCCAACACCTTAGTTTATCGTCCCAATGACAATTGTAAAACTCTTTCATAAATGATATATCGTCCTGATTGTACGGAAAATAAATTCTTATAATATTGTAATTAAATTCAATTCTAACTCTCGAATTGTCTAAAATCTTTGTTATTACAAGTTTTTTATTTGGACTTTCAAAATCTTTATAATAGTCTGATATGTTAATGTCCGGAAATATTTTGCTAAAATCTTCCAAACTCTTTTTTGTATATGGAATATACCATGCCTTGTTAGAATTACTCCATTTCGACTCAGAATGTTGTTTTACCATCGAAATTATCTCCTGATCAAATGGAAACTTGATAAATAAAACCTCTAAATCCCTATGTTCTTTCCTTTCTATCGTTATCATAAAATAATTCTTAATTTTACACAGCTTCGCCCTCTCAATCCCATACACAATTATTGATAATATGCAATAACAAGGTCCCGAAGTGTATTAGAATCTGTATGATTTGCTCCTTTCAAAATTAAATAATATTTTTTTTCTTTTACAACAATTTGACTTATTTTTTCTAGTTTAGTATGAAATATTTGTAAGGTGTTGTAATTTAGCCTGTTAGCTAATGTGTTTCAGCTGTCGTCTAAAGACAGGGGAATACAAGTTATTTTTAAACGATTTATTTTTCTTTTATTCAAACTTTTTTTCAATAAAATTGTTTAGAGAAAAAATAAATCAATGAGAATTTGGTCAATTCATCCTAAATATCTTGATGCAAAAGGTATTGTTGCATTATGGAGAGAAACTCTTCTGGCAAAAAATGTTCTTGAGGGTAATACCAAAGGATATAAAAACCACCCACAGCTAAAGAGATTTCGTGCAGTAGATAATCCTATCGGATATATAAATAAATATTTGTTGTCGGTTTACGACGAAGCTGTTGACCGTGGATATAATTTTGACAGGCGCAAGATTGGGGAAAATATTAGTAATGATAAGATTGAAGTTACCGACTCGCAGTTAAAGTATGAAACACAACATCTTAAAAACAAACTGAAGATTAGAGATCAGAAACGTTACGAAACTTTAAAAAATGACGAAATGCTTTCGGTAAATCCAATATTTAAACTTGTAAAAGGCGAAATCGAAAGCTGGGAAATTATAAAGTGAAAATGTAAATTCCAACTCGAGTAACACGGGATGGAGTGCATCTTCTTCATTTTGCAGAATCAAATAATTAAACTGTTCCGATGATAGTCGGAACACCACTTTATGATGCATTTGAGAATTTGCGTATAAAAAATATTTTGAGCGCCGCGTTTAAACAGAAAAGCTGTTTGAGCACAGCGAGTTTCCATTACTCTTAATACTGCAGCGCGAGTTACTCGCGTTGCAGTAAATAATTATAACCCTCAATAAAATTCTCGGTTAATAAATTCTTCTTCATTATTAAAATGAAAAATTTAACTTTACGCTCATGTTATTATCTGTAAATATTGTTGATGCGTTGTCCTCCGCATATCCAGTTATTGATGTGCGATCTCCGATAGAGTACAATCAGGGACATATTCCAAATGCTGTTAATATTCCACTTTTTTCAGATGAAGAGCGGACAGAAATTGGAATTGTTTACAAAAATAAATCAGAAAAAGCAGCCATTGAATTAGGTTTACAAATTGTCAATCCAAAACTAAATGATTTTATTTTAAAAGCTCGGCAGATTGCTCCTGAGCTAAAAGTTGTTGTTTGTTGCTGGAGGGGCGGAATGCGTAGTAATTCATTTGCAAAATTGCTGAACGAAAATCATTTTACAGAAGTTAAGGTAATAATTGGAGGTTATAATTCGTATAGAAAACATGTCAGGGAGTTTATAGGTCAGCCGATAACAATGAAAATTTTAGGCGGATACACCGGTAGCGGAAAGACAATGATATTAAAAGAATTAGTAAAAAACGGACAACAAGTCATAGATTTAGAGGATCTGGCAAATCATAAAGGTTCGGCTTTTGGAGGTATTAGTCAGCCAGCTCAACCAACAAATGAACATTTCGAAAATATGTTGTTTTATCAACTTTCTAAGCTGGATTTGTCAAAAGAGGTCTGGCTCGAAGATGAAAGTCGAAATATAGGAAAAGTTGTTATCCCTGATGTTTTTTTTGAGCAAATGCAGAAAGCCGGATTGTATTTTATTGATATCCCAAAAGAGGAGAGGGCAAAGTTCCTGGTAATTGATTATAAATCATGCGATAGAGATTTGATTAAACAATCGGTTTTAAAAATTTCGAAAAGACTGGGCGGACAAAATGCAGTTAAAACTTCGAAATTGATAGATGAGAATAAATTGTACGAGGCTGCATTGATAACTTTAGGTTATTATGACAAGGCTTATTTCAAAATGATGCAAACACGAGAACAAAGTAGTATTATTAAGTTAGATCTGCCCAAAGTTGACCATCAAAAAAATGCAGAGTTGTTATTTGCCCAATACTGTAAAATAAGTAACTCGTGCTAAAGTGCCAGTCAGGGTTGATTAATACTCCAACGCGAGTAACTCGCGCTGGAGTGCAGCTAGTCAGTGCAGGGCAGAATCAAATAATTAAACTGTTCCGATGATAGTCGGAACACCACTTTATGACGCATTTGAGAATTTGCGTTAAAAAATATTTTGAGCGTCGCGATTAAACAGAAAAGCTGTTTGAGCATAGCGAGTTCTTTTCTGTCAGCAAGCGAAAATATTTTTAGTAAATTATCAGCGGCGTCAATCGTTTTTTGCTTCCTTTTTTTTGATTATAGTCCAACGAAGTATTAGGAGTTTTAAAAAAACGAACTAATACTTTAGTTGGTCTTAATCCTCGATTATGCATTGAATTAAATATTAAATAAAATTTGGCATAATTTATAATGCTTAATCGGGATAAAAAAAGGAAGTGCCCGTCCGGCACCAGGACAAAAGAATAGTAAAAAACTACTACTCTTTGAATCGCTCGGATAAAAGCATAATTTATTTTTTAATACAGCATTTTAAACAATACGTGTTGCAGTTGGGTACTCCAACGCGAGTAACTCCCGCTGGAGTAATGGGCTTGCAAAATCAATCTTCAATATTTAATTTGAAGTTAAGTGTAAATGATATTCCCCATCTTTGCGTATTAAATTTAATAGGGTTTTGACTTTCATAAATTTCTGACATTGAATAATTCATTTCCTGATAAAATACTGTTGAATTTGGTTTCCAAAAGGGATAAACATAATATGGAACAATATCAAACATAAACTTTTCACCGCCTATGGATATGGGGAAACGGATGTCTCCACTCATAAGAAAATTATTAACAGGCTTTTCATAAGCACTAGTGCCGTATGAAATATCATTTCTTACATACATCCGACACTGCACTAATTGTAGCCCCAATCCAGGACCCATTCTGAAATAATCCGTATTAATAAGATTTAAACTATAATTTATTGTCATTCCAACAATACCTACATTTATTTTTTCGTAATATGAATTAAACAGTGAATCGGTACCTTTTGCACTAGCGCGAAATCTCGAATGAATAATATCAAAATTTATATTGCTGAAATTGATGTTTGATTTCATCCCTATTACTAAGCCTGTAAAAATACCCGGTGTTTTCATTTCCTTTTCTACCAACATACCTTGATTTAATTTTACAGCATTAAAATCATTAATCCCTTTAACAAGAGGATCTATATAAAGATATGTGTCAAATAGATAGCCTACTGAAAAATATAGTCCATTTTGACAAAATAGAGATGTAGTAATAATTAACAGACTAAATGAGACAAAAAACTTTTTCATAATTTGAAGCATTTAAATTATACAAATACAAACTCAAAATTAGGTATTATTTTAATATTGTAATCTTTAAATGAACAAATTAAAATTATATAATTTTTGTATTAAAACATAAAGATATTGCAGATTATTCTCTCAATAGTTGAGAAATGAATTAAAAGTTAAGTATGTAAATAATAATTTTTAAATTTGTGCTAATCAATTATTGTATTCTATAAAATTTATAAAATGAAATTAGGAATTATTTTAGAAACAAAAGAATTCGAAAAAGCATGGAATGCATTCAGATTTGCAGTAACGAGTAAAAAACAGGGTCATGAAGTAAAAGTGTTTTTAATGGGCGAAGCTGTCGAGTGCGATGGCTTGACTCACGAAAAATTTAATGTTGATGAGCAACTGAAATTATTTGTGTCTATAGGTGGCGAAATATTGGCATGTGGAACCTGCCTTAAGTCGAGACAATTATCAGCTTCAGAAGCATGTCCGATTTCCACTATGATAGATTGTGTAAACCTTGTTGAATGGGCAGATAAAATTGTGACGTTTTAGTTTTTGGGATTCAGTGAATACTAATTCAGTATGAGTGAATATTTGACGGTACCTGAATAACTACAAAGTCAGGTTGTTCAAAACTCCAACGCGAGTAACTCGCGCTGGAGTGCAGTGCAGCATCAATTAATTAAACTGTTCCGATGATAGTCGGGACACCACTTTATGACGCATTTGAGAATTTGCGTTAAAAAAATATTTTGAGCGTTGCGATTAAACAGAAAAGCTGTTTGAGTGTAACGAGTTCTTTTCTGTCAGCAAGCGAAAATATTTTGAGCAAATTATCAGCAGCGTCAATCGTTTTTTGCTTCCTTTTTTTCGATATAAAAAAAGGAAGTGCCCGTCCGACACTAGGACAAAGGAATAGTAAAAAACTACTACTCTTTAAATCGCTCGGAGAAAAGCATAATATATGTTTTAATACAGTAGTTTAAACTATACGTGTTGCAGTTGGGTAGTTGGGTACTCCAACGCGAGTAACTCGCGCTGGAGTGCAGGTAGTGCAGTACTAATTCAGTATGAGTAAATATTTGATGCCAGCTGAATGATTATGAAAAATGTATTCTATTCAGTAATCATATTAATCGCTTTCATGCTTATGTCTTTTCTTATAACAGGAAACATATCCATATTAAAGTCTTCGTTAGGTTGAATATTTGTTGCGATAAAAATAATATTACCATCAGTTTTGATATAGTATCCAACAAACCATCCGGTATTATTCCCCTCACGTATTGCCCAACCTGTTTTGCCACTTAAAACTCCGAAATTGTCAGATTCAATTATCATCAAATCCTTCATTATGTTGGTTGTATTTTTCGAAATTTGAAGTTCGTCAAAATAAAATCGTTTTAAAAAGTCAATCTGTTCAAACTGAGTGATTTTCGATTCGCCTTCAAGCCAAAATTTATCAATATTTGTCGAATCTACAATCATATTACCATAATCAAATTTTGTTAGATACTCATTCATTCTAATTGCTCCAATATTTCGTGCAATTTCTTGAAAACACAGGACGCATGAGGCGTGAAAAGCATCGTGAAAATTCAGGTCTTTTTCCCACACAGAAAGTCGTCGAGGTTCACCATCCCAATAGAACATTGTGTTTAAATCTTCTACCACCCCCGTTTCCAAAGCAATTATTGAGTTAGCAATTTTAAAAGTAGAAGCAGGGAGGTATCCTTTTTTGCAATGCTTAAAATCGTTCGAATAAAATGTTGAACTATAAAAATCCAATATTAGAATAGATCCTCTTACATTTGCAGAATCGAGAATAGATGCAAATTCTTTTTTCTTTACCTTTTTTGGCGAAAATGCTTTTTGTCCAAAAGATATTACATTACTTAGTAACATTATACAGCATAAGCAAAAACTTAAAACTGGTTTTGTCATAATAATTTGTTTTTTACAAAAATAAAACAAATACTGGTATTCTTTAGTCATGTAACTATGCATTGCCAATGTTTTTTTTTTATTACAGATCTATTTTATCGGGATAACGGTAATCGGGGAGTAGGTTATTCGTTTAAAATATGTTCATAACAAGCAATATACTTTATGGTATTTGTTTCCCAATCAAATGTTTGTGAGTAATTAATTTCTGAGGTTTGCCTATCAGTATTTTGTTTAAAATTATTTATACTTTAATAATGCAGCGTGAGTTATTCGTGTTGCAGTATTGCATTTTTTAATTATCGTTGTGGTAGCTTAATATTTCTTTGTTTCCGTCAATTTACCATTTTCGTCGTACATTTTCCATACTCCCGATTTCTGACCGTTCGAGTAGTACATGTCATATCTCAAAATTCCGGAATCATCCCAAATTTTCCAATTGCCATGTTTTAAGTTTTTCTTGTACGAAGCTGACGAAATCAATACCATCGTTTCGTTGTATTTCAGCCACTTACCATGCTTCTGATTGTTTTTGTATGACCTTATTTCTTTAATATTTCCGTTAGGATAGTATTGAATATTTTTTCCGTGGGCTTGCCCGTTTTTGACAATTAAAGTTGATTTTAAAGTAATACCGTCTTCGTAATGTTCGTTAAATGTACCTGTAAATAATTTTCCATTATGATAGCATAATCCGTCGTCACGTATTTCCTGAGATTGTATATTACTTACGATTAAAATAAAGCTTAGGATAATTATGTGTTTCATTTAAATATTATTTATTAAAAAAATAGTATCTTAATTTATCACTAAGATACTATTAAAATTTATTTTGTCAAGCTAATTTAAAAAACAGGATTTATTTCTATCGAATCATTTGTCAATTCTGACATGTTCATTATTTTTTCTTCGTAAGAAATGTAAGAGATTTTTAAATTTCTAGAAGAAAGATTCTCAGGTAAATTGATTGTGAAATTCCCATCCAAATCGGAATAAACGGTAATGTCTGTATTCTCGATACTTATCTTAACACCTGTAAGTGCTTCTTTTGACAATGAATCTGTGATTTTACCGCTATAAGTTACAGCACTAACAGAATTTCCGTCTTTGTTGTTGTCAGACTTTAATGTTTTTACATTAGTTGCACTTGCAGTTAAAACTGTCAGAGTAAGAACCAAAATCAAAGTCATTAAATTTTTCATATTATATAATTTTTAGTTTAATACATTTTATCTGATACAAAAATAGATATAACGGATATAATAGAAGTTAAGCAAAAATTATGTCTATGTTAAGTTTGTGTTAAGTAATGAATTTTTATAATGCATAGCTTATTTTGAGTTTATAAGACCTACCTACCGATAATCTTGAGAAGAACTGATCTTCAGCCATATATGCAACAAATACCGATTCTTGCTTACTGTTTAAGATATTGTCAACTTTAAAACTTAGCTGAAGCCTTTTTTGCGACCCCATGCTTAAGCTTGTATTATAATTGAGTGAATGAAAGGGATTTGAATAAATATCAGGTCTGTCAGCAATCCCTGCATACATAAGGGTTTTTCCCTGAACATTATAATATAAACCGGCTTCAAAATTTTCCCAGAATCCATTTTTGCCTTTATAAAAAAGCCCTGCATTGACAATATAAGGAGCCTGACCTGCCATATCTCTGAAATTACTTATTATCTGACCTGTACGTGCGTTTTCAGTTCTTGAATCAAACTCAGTTTTACTTAATTCAATTCTTGAATAAGTGTATGTGTAATTAACGTTAAAGGTTACTGTGTTTAATTTTTTGCTAATAAAATCAAGGTTCTGTCTTAATTCAAATTCAGCTCCTATTAACTGACCGTTTCCAACATTTCTAGGTTGAAATGCACCTCTTTGGGTTGCAAATTGAACAATTTCTATAGGGTTAATAAAATTTTTATAGAAACCACTAATACTTATAAGTTGAGAGTTTTTCCAATACATTTCCCATCTTAAATCGAAATTATAAATATCGGTACAAGTTAAATTTCCATTCCAAAATTCTATGCCGGCAACGTCGTTTGCATCACGAAACAAACCTCCGATAAATGTTCTACCTGTTATTGGATCGAAAATCTCTGCGTATGATAAT
This sequence comes from Bacteroidota bacterium, assembly GCA_029558535.1. GTDB lineage: Bacteria > Bacteroidota > Bacteroidia > Bacteroidales > ML635J-15 > Bact-19. The sequence continues at coordinate 10,104 of JAKQEK010000447.1, forward strand.
TCTTTGAACGATGGACGAGCTATAGTTTTTGAGGCTGAAATTCTTATGCTTTGTAATTCGTTAATGCTGTAAATGAGATTGATTGTTGGAAAAAATCCTAAATTTTGTAATACAATATCATTCTTTAAAATATTTTGCCCTAATTGGTCCCGACCTGTATATTTTTGTATATAGTTTTCTGCTCTGATACCAATTATTGCTCTAAGTGTCATAAACGGATTAAATTCGTATGATGTATATAAGCCTGAACTGTTGATATTGGAGCTAAATTGATTAGGATTTACAGGAATAAAAGGTACTTCATAAGTAGTCCCCGAAGTTACCGAGCCATTGTAAGGCCATAAATTTTCTTCACTGAAAATTTCATTTGGATCACCTGTCAGGTTTATATTACGAATATTAATTGCAAAGCTTCTGATAATAAAATCTCTTTGTTTGTAAGTGTGAGAACCACCTAAATTAATTTTCGATTTACGACCGAAACTTTTAAATGTATATGATGTTTGAATCATAGCAGAAATGTTGAACTCGTTAAGATCTCTCCAAATTCTTTCAGGAAATCCCGATTCTGTGCTAATCGAAAAAACCCCTTCTCTGTCTTCGTAACGTGTAAATCTAACGTCAGGATCGGAAATAGATGACAAGCTTGGCGATATTTTCCATTCAAGATTCCAGATATCTTCTTTAAAACTGTGTTTCCCGTCCAATATTATGTTTGAAAGTCCACGCTGACTATAATCTAACGAATGAACCAAGCCGTTAAAGTTCGAACCGAGATTTGTCTTATAGAAATCAAATATTCCGGCTTTTGATTCGCCATTTTGCAAATGCATGAAATTTAAGCGATATTTTGAGTTTTTTGTCTTTATAGCAATACCTGCAAGTCCATTAATAAAAACCGATTCGGTGCCATAATTACCGGTCTGGTATTCTCGTCTGTCAAGTTCGTAAATAGATTTGTCACCTTGTAATCCGTACAAGCCATTTTCTGCATTTTCGTAAAATTCTGTCGAGTACTTATAAGAAAAAGCAAAGTTGTATCCAATTGTGTATTTGTTTTTATTTACCTGATTTCCAAAGTTTGAACTTATATCAAAATCCATGAGGCTTTTCTTTTTACTTGCAGCCATAATAGGATTAAAACCCGAGAGTATTTCTTTATATCTTTGAGCTTTAAGTCCGTCAGGGTTGCCAACGACTTCTGCGAATTGCGGAATTTCAGTTGTTGCAGGAATTGATCTTGTGCCATCATCAAAACCGAGGAAATCGAGTTTACCACCTTCGTAGCTTAAGAAATCCGAAATAAAATGAGCTCCGGGATTGTATCCCGTACCAAGTGATAGATTCCCTTGTTTTTGTTCCGGAAAATCTTTTGTTTCTATATTAACCACACCTCCTGTAAAGTCAGCAGGTAATTCGGCCGAAAATGTTTTGCTAACAACTATATTATCAATAATATTTGTCGGAAACATATCCATTTGAACAGTATTCCTGTCAGGATCAAGTCCGGGTATTTCCATCCCGTTTAGTATTGTTTTTGTATAACGGTCGCCCAGCCCTCTTATAAAAACGTATTTTCCGCCACTAACCGAAACGCCGGTCACTCTTTTCATCGAAGAAGCAGCATCCGAATCGCCTGTCTTTTTAAATCCTGCCGATGAAATACCGTCCAAAAGATTGACAGAATTTCGTTTCATAGCCATTAAAGAATTTTCGGTATTCCTTACTTCTTTTGCCGCTACAGTAACTTCAGAGAGCATAAATCCCTCTTCGTTTAGTTTTATATCGTCAAGTACTAAAACTTGTGAGGGTTTAACAACGATGTCATTCATTTCTATGGTCTGATACGAAATAAATGAAATTTCTAAATTGTAGGTACCGGGATTTATTTTTAAATTAAAACAACCATCCAAATCACTTGTAGTACCTATTGTTGTTCCTTTAACAACTATTGCCACGCCTGGCATTGTTTCTCCGGTTTTGGCATCATACACTGTCCCTCTCACAAAGCAATCCTGTGCTACAATGTTTAGCATAGAAATCAAGATTAAAATAGCCGGAAATATTATTTTTTTAAACATTTTACTTTTTTGTTTTAAGCATATTAACACCAAAACTCGCAGACCAATGATCTGCGAGTTTATTATTTATTTTAAGAGTTTTTAAAAGTCGCTGAGTTCTGAGTTTGAGTCTGCCCATGTCCATCCTGTGAATTTTGATTTATCAGCTCCAACTGTATTTGCTCCTGAATTTACAGCAGAAGCATGAGCATCTATTCCATTTTTGAAAACCGAGATTAGCTCTACGCCGGTAGCTAATGTAATCTGAAGGCTGCTAAAACTTAGAACTCCGCTTGCGAAGTTTGCAATGCTTGCATCTCCCGAAAGTGATAAGTCGCCACGACCATCAGTGTCTGCCGGATTTGGGAAGTTGAAGAAATATAAGTTTTGGAAAGAACCTCTTGCTCCTGAACGGAAATCACCAAGTTCAGCAGATGCAGAGCCTTTTATACTACCATTTTTTACAGTGTGTCCTGCCAGCATTTCGCCTTCCGGGCCATCAATTTCCAAAGCATGATCTGTTTCGTTTCCGCAAATTACAATAAAGTTATCTAATGTCCCTGCCCATGACTGGTCTGTATCAATACAATCATCCCCGGCATTCCAAACCAATAAGTTTTTTACATTAACGGTACCACCGAAAAATTCGACACCATCATCTTGATTAGCAATAATCTCAATGTTTTCGATAGTCGTTCCGCTTCCAACTCCACCAAGTGTTAATCCATTGATTTCGTTGCCTTCGCCAATATTGGCTCCGCCATGACGAATCGAAACGTATTTTAAAATACCTGAATCATCTGTTGCATTACTTCCACCATACAATCCGTTTTGATCTGATGCGGGAATTCCTTCTATTTGAATGGCCGATGCCGAAGCTGAAATTGGAGCATTGCCAAGTATAATTAGACCACCCCAAAGTCCGTTTAAGTCAGGATCAAGGTTTGGACTTGCTATCATACCCGGCTCAATTTCGTCAGCAATACTTGTAAAAATAATTGGCTGTGTGGCAGTTCCCTGAGCATCGATTTTTGCACCACGAGCTATAATTATAGCAGTTGCGTTTGCTCCCGTTCCTGCTTGCCCTTTTATTATTACACCCGGTTCAATTGTTAAAGTAACACCTGATACTACCGTAATTCTACCTCCTAAAGTATAGGTATTCCCAGTTTTCCAAGTTGTGTTTTCTGTAATGTTTTCTGTAATCACGGTTTCTTCAGGTTCCGGATCTTTGTCTTTACATGAGTTCATAACGTAGGTCATTGTCGCCAAAATCATTAAAAAATAAATCGTTTTTTTCATAACACTTTTTTTTAGTTCGTTAAAAATTTTATTTCTGATGCAAAGAAATTATGAAGAATCCTATACCTCGTTAAGGCATTAATATTTAAAAGTTATCTAATTGTTAAATTTTATTTTTTGTGAATTTAAATATTAATAATTCCTTAATATTCAATTAAGGATTTGTTTGAATTTGAATCATATAATTGCAGAAATATAATTGTATATTATGGAAAATTATTCTGTTTTGCTGGTAGATGATGACGAAGACATTATTGAGTTTTTGGAATATAATTTTAAAAAGGAGGGCTATGTCGTTTATACTGCAATGGATGGAATTTCAGGGCTAAAGTTAGCTCTTGAAAAAAATCCTTCGGTAATCATTCTTGATATAATGATGAAAGGTATGGATGGAATACAATTATGTGAGGAATTACATAAACGCAAAGTTGAAATAACCGGAATGAAAATGTTTTTAACTGCTCGCGGCGAAGATTTTTCACAAATAGCAGGTTTCGATTCAGGAGCTGATGATTTTGTTGTTAAACCTATAAATCCTAAGGTGCTAATAAAAAGGGTAGAGGCTCTATTGAGGAGAAATTCAAATGTAAATAGTACCGAATCTTCAGATTATATAATTAATATCGGAAATCTTAAAATAGATAAAGAACAATACATAGTTTGGAAAAATGGTAAATCTATATTATTACCACGTAAAGAATTTAAATTGTTGGAAATGCTTGCCTCAAAACCAGGAAAAGTATTTCATCGTGACGAAATCTATGATTTAATATGGGGTGACGCTTTTGTCGGAGACAGAACTATTGATGTGCATATCAGGAAATTACGTGAAAAAATTGGTGATAATATGATAGTTACTGTAAAAGGAGTAGGGTATAAGTTGGAAATAGGTACTCAATAATAGGTACTCAATAATAGGTAATCAGTAATCAGTAATCGGTAATCGGTAATCGGTCCAGAAGAATAAAAATCTTCGATTTTTGTTATTCTTCGTGCCCCGTTGCCGAGGGTCAATGGAGATCCTCGTTATAACAAGAAATTGCTATGCAAGCTTGTTGTGACGAGTCTTTAAAACTATAAATTGTGTTTCAATAAATTTAAATGCAATTTCTGTTTTATTGGGATAATCAGTAATTTTGATAAGAAAAGGATTAATGTTATTTATTGGTTCAAAATCCCATTATACAAATTGATATACTCGCCGACATTAGTTTCCCAATTGAATTTGTTTGAGTAATTAATTTGAGAGGTCTTTAAATCAGTATTTTGTTTAAAACTATTTAAACTTTCCAAAATAGTTTTGTGCATTGATTCCGGAGAAAAATCCTTAAAATAAAAAGCATGTTCTGCTCCAATTTCGGGCAAACTTGAATTTGTCGAAATTATAACAGGTACGCCAAAACGCATTGATTCAATTACAGGCAGTCCAAAACCTTCGTATAATGAGGGAAATAAAAAAGCTTCGCAGTTTTGATAATACCAGTTTTTTTCCGCATCACTAATTACACCTGTGAAAATGATCTTATTCAGGACATTTTCTTTTTTTGCTGTTTTTATTAACTCTTTATAATAACTGCCTTTTTTATCTCCGGAAATAACAAGTTTGTGTTCAGGGAAGAGTTTCATCATCGGAATAAGGACTTTAAAGTTCTTTTTCGGCTTGAGGACTCCAATTGTAAAGAAAAACTTAGAATTTATATCAAATGGTTTGGTAATATCTTCACTTATAGTTACACCGTTATAAATGATATCAGTTCTTTTATCATTGAAGTTTAAGTTATCCAATGCAGTTTTTTTTGAAAATTCCGAAATAAATACGAAATGACTACATAAATCAACCTTTTTTTGAAGTTTCTGAAGCCTTTTCTTAGATTTGGTTACAGTTTTTTCTTCCAAAAAATTCAAATCATGAATTGTCATTAAGACCGGTGTGGAATCTTTTGGCATAATATCCGGTTCTTGATGAATACAATGCCATAAATCAAATTTATTTTCTTTTAGATATTTTTTAAGGCTTGTTTTTGTGTGACAAAATATTCCCGTATTTTCGAAATAGGAGATGTATTCTTTTGGTACAAGGAAATGTTTTTCAAAATTTGTTACGGACTTTGATAAAGTTTTGCCATAATTAACAGCAACCTGCCCTAAACCACAATTGAGGTTCGAAAGTTTTAAAAGATCAACAAGGACTTTTTTCACAAATTATTCCCAAATTTATCATTAACTAAACTTCTTCTTTCATTCCCCTCACTTCACACTTTCAACTCCTAACTTTAGGCATCCCGAAAAAACAGAAATTGCTTAAACGAAGAAAGCAAATTCTAATTTTTTCTTTTTAAACCCTCGTTAAATATAATTGCGACACAGCAATTTTATATTTTTTCGAGGATTCTCGAAGAATAACAAAAATCTAGATTTTTGATTCTTCGGAACTCTAGGCACTTTAGACACTTCTTTTCGTGATCCCTGGAGGATTCGAACCTCCATCTTAAGAACCGGAATCTTAAATTCTATCCATTGAACTAAGGGACCTAAGACTGCAAAATTATAAAAATTAAGGTTATAATTTATTTTAAATGTTCTTTGATTAAATATATTTTTTAAATTTGTTTCTGTGAAAATTTTCGCAATCATATTATTTTTCTTGTTAGGATCTTGTTATGTTGTAGCACAGGAGCACGATGATGCATATTATGAGAAAGGAGATTTGTTGCTTTACTATGCCGATCAGGGTGATCTGGAATCTGTTAAAATTATTATCGAAGTCAGTGGGGCTGATATCAATTATACGGATTATTATGGAGTTACCGCTTTGATGTTTGCTGCTCAAATGGGACATAATTCTGTAACTGAATATTTAGTTGAAAAGTCTGCTGATGTTAATTTAAAGTCTTCAGATTTTCAGTTTACAGCTTTGATAAGTGCTGTCAAAAACGATCATTTAAAGACGGCTGAAATACTTATACGAAATGGGGCAAATATTGATGATACTGATGTGTTTGGAAGGACGGCATTACATTATGCTGTTATGTACGGTTTTGCAGAGACAGCAGATATGTTGATGTATTACGATGCCAATATTAATATTACTGATGTTACAGGGTTTTCGCCTTTATGCTATGCTGTTCAGAATGGATTTGAGGAAATTGTTATGTTACTCAAACTCGAAGGGGCTGATGCCGGAATAGTTTTGAGAGATAGCTCTGATTTGTTTCACCTTGCTGCCTCAAGTGGCAACTTATTCTTTTTAAACACATTTGAAAATGATGTCGTTTTAAGAAAAAATATCTATGGACTTACACCACCGGAAGTTGCATTGTCAAGTGGACAGATTGAAACGCTAAATTGGTTTTTGGAGCGGGGTTTTAAATTAAGTGATACAATTAACGAAGTATACACAGCTAGAACATTGGCAAGAATAAGCGGAGACAGGGAAATGAAGAAACTAATCCGTAAAATGAAAATAAAAGATTACCATTATCCGTATTTTGGAAGGTTAAGTTTGGGGTTTGACTTGATTTTTAATGGGGATGATTTTTTTATGAGTTGTAATACCGGAATAAGCGAAGACAGATATGGTTTTGGATTGGAAACCGGAATAATGTTTAGAGGAGAGGAAAGAAGAGTATTATATCCATTTGATTTGAATAATTATTATCAGTTGAGGGAACGTCGTAATGCATGGTATATCATGATGGATAAAAATTTCAAATTGTTTAAGACAGGACGAAATTCTTATTTAAGTGCGTTTTGTGGCATTAGAGCTTCTTATTATTGGGGCGAATATGACGGAGTGAATATTGAGGTTGTCCGTCAGATGATAGCATCGCCTTTGGCGGGTTTAGCATTGAATTCAGGACGGGAATTTCGAATGTTCTTTTTGTGTGACTATTTGAATATACCGATTTATAATACAAATGCATTATTTTATTCATTTGGACTCAAGGGATTGATAAATCTTAGAAAAAAAGATACTAATGAAAAATATCAGTACATTATTAAATATTAGCCTGATTGTGTTATCATTAATCATCATTTCATGTGATGATGATTATGAACCTTATGTGGACAGTGAAGAAATAGATTGTGAGTACTGTTTTGAAACAATGCCTCAATATGTAGATATGGAGTTGCAGTTCAACCAGGTGCAGAATTCCGAAACAGTATATTTTACAGTGTATTCAGGATATGCTTTTGCATCATCGGTTTATATGCGTGGAGGAACAGATCAAAATTCGCTGTGGATTGAAGTTTTGCCAGATCAGAAATATACAGTTGTAGCAGAGTATGAGAGAGCCGGCAGATTTATTCATGTTATAAATGATTGTTTAGTTAAAACAGAATATTTTAAGTATGGCTGTGATGAACCATGTTATTATGTTTACGAAGCACATTGCGACTTAAAATTAAAGAACGTTACTTTCGATTAAGACCTGTAAATATTTTGCACTAATTTATAAATAGCTTAAATATTTTTCAATTATAAAAGTACATAATTATAATCGTGTATTTTTAGGTTTACAAAACTGCAAGGAATATTGTAATCAGTAACAGTCGTAATCGGTAACAGTCGTAATCGGTAATCGGTAAGCAGTATGTTAATGCCTGAATATGGTTGACCACTATTTTTCAACTTTAATACGTCCGATTATAGATTTCATTTTTTTTACAGATTACCTGTTTTTATGCTATGGCAGGTAATTAGTTACAATATATTATTTTAATAAATAACTAAATTTTGACGATGGTTTTGTCATGAAGTTTGGAAACCCACACACAATCCTCCCGGACCAAACTTCCCGCCAAAACCCAAATTGGTTTCATTTTTAACCTTTATAAAAATTCAACTTTTAATGTCCAATATTTACACTTTCGTCTATAAATATAATTATATTATATATTAATTAAAATTAATATTAATTTATAGAAACAACATGCAACTAAGATTGGTAAATTTACGTCTTAAACGTGTTAGAAAAATATGAGTCGAAAAATATAAATTTAAATTTACTGTTATGAGAAAGTTACTACTCGCGATTTTGCCTATCTGTTTCTTGTCTTTTTTAAATGCCCAAACAACACAAGTTATTCAGTTGTCGGCAAACGAAACAAAAATGGAATTGAAAGATGTCAGCCCCGAAGCTTTTTCGGCAAAGATTTATTTAAAAGAGCTTAATTTAATAAATCAGTCAGATGAAAATGGAAGCTTTTCCTTTCTTGAAGTCGAAGGACTGACTAACCCTGCCAATGTTGGTCAGGCAAATTTGCCAGTTATTTCAAAGTTAATTGAAGTTCCTTATGGAGCAGAAATCGTTGTAAATATTAAATCATATACCGAGGAAGTAATTAATCTCGATGATTATGGAATATATCGCATTTCTCCAACACAGCCATCTTACGCAAAGAATACTCCCGAAGGAGAATATTATTTTGTAATAGATGAGGAATATTATAATACTGATGAATTGGAATCTTCTCCGTTAATTACTACCGAAATTCAGGGTATTATGAGAGGAGTAAGAATGGGACGTATTGAGATTAGACCTTGGCATTATAATCCGGTAGAAAACACATTAATTGTCTACAACAATCTTGATTATGAAGTAATTTTTGTTGGTGCAGATCTTGGTTTAACCGAAGAGATGAAAAATAAATATTACACTCCTGAATTTGAAGGTTCTTTTCAGTCGATGTTTAATTACATTGCTCCTGCAGCAAAGGATGCATTTTCAAATTATAATGCTCCAGTCAAATATGTTATTATTGCCAATACTGCTTTTCAAGAAACATTGCAACCTTTTGTTCAATGGAAAACCAAACAAGGATATAATATAATTGAGCATTATGTTGCAACAGGAACAACAAATACAACCATTAAAACATACCTCCAAGGATTATATGATGCTGGAACCAGTGGAGATCCTGCCCCATTATATGTTCTAATAATTGGTGACCATAGCGGTACTTATGCAATACCGGCTTTTGCTTCAACTGCAACGACTCCTGATAATAGTCATATAACCGACGTGTATTTTGCTACTTATGACGGTTCATCTGATTATATTCCTGATTTATATTATGGTAGAATTTCAGCAAATTCGACAACTGAGTTGCAAAACTATTTGGATAAAATGTTGCCTTATGAGCAATATACTATTCCGGATGGTTCATATCTTAATAAGTGTATGCTTATTGCCGGTGTTGATGCTACTTATGCAAAATCACACGGTGATGGTACTATTTATTACGGAATAAACGAATATTATAATGAAGATCATGGATTTACTAATATATACGGGTATTATCATACATTAACAACCGGACCTTATTTTGTTATGAGTTCGGCAAATACTGCTGCTGACGCTGATGTAAGAGCAAAAATTGCTGCAGGTCTTGGATTTGCTAATTATACTGCTCATTGTGATTATTACGGATGGTATGATCCTTCTGTAAGAATAACTGATATAGCTAATTTTAATAACGTTAATAAATATCCATTTATGGTAGCTAATTGCTGTTTATCTTTTCAATTTAATAATGCAACAGATGCTTTTGGTGAGCAGGTAATATACGCTGCAAACGAAGGAGCAATTGGTTATATTGGAACTTCGAATAGTTCATATTGGAATGAGGATGTGTACTGGGGAATAGGTTTGACTTCACTTGCTATCACACAGGCTAATGCAGATGATCATGCATATTCCAATACCGGTTTAGGAGCATATGATGGTATCTGGCATGAACATGGAGAAGCTTATTCTGATTGGTATTATTCAGGTCGTCAAATTGCCCATAAGGGTAATCTCGCCGTAAATGCAAGTTCTTCAACTTATAAAAAGTATTATTGGGAAATATATCACTTATCCGGTGACCCATCTTTAATACCTTATATGACAGAACCCGAAGCTCTTTCATTAAGCTTTACTAATCCATCACAAGGAGCTACAAGTTTAGTGGTTACAACCGAACCATATACATACGTTGCTATTTCAAAAAACAATGTATTGCTTGATGCAGAATGGAGTGGGAGCGGAACAAGTGTTACACTAACAGTACCGGCATTTAATGGAGATACATATTGTGTAGTTGGTACAAAACAAGATCGTGCTCCATATATTAATGAGAGTATTGTTCCCACAGCTTCAAATCCTCCAGTTGCTGCTTTCTCGGGAACTCCTACAACAATTCTCGAAGGAGAACAAGTTACTTTTACTGATGCTTCTCAGTATGCAGCTGAATGGGATTGGGATTTTGGTGATACTCAAACTTCTACAGAACAAAACCCTGTGCATACTTATACTGCTGCAGGTACTTATACAGTAAGTCTTACTGTTACAAATCCTACAGAAAGCGATACAGAGACGAAAATAAACTATATTACTGTTAATGCAAATACTAGTCCTCCTACAGCTGATTTTGAGGCTGATGATACAGAAATTAATGTTGGAGGAACGATCAATTTTACAGATTTGTCCATTAATAATCCAACTGACTGGGCTTGGGAATTCGAAGGTGGCACTCCATTGACTTCAGATTTACAAAATCCTTCGGTAGTTTACAACACTCCGGGAACTTACACAGTAAGCCTTGAGGTGGAAAATGCTTATGGTGATGATATTGAAGTTAAAACTGCTTATATTACAGTTACTGTACCTGATCTAATTATGTCTGACGGAACTTCAACACTGTGCGAGGGGTTGTTTAAAGACCCGGGAGGTGATGGTAATTATCTTCAAAATGGTACGGGAAATATTGAATATACCCATACTATTTATCCGGCTACTCCTGGTGCATATGTAAGGTTGAGCTTTTCTATGCTTGACGTTGAACCTAACGGAGACGATTGTTACGATTACATGATTATTTATAATGGGGAAAATACTTCTGCAGCAGAAATCGGAACTTATTGTGGTACTGATTATACTGTAATTGGTGATGACGGGGTAGTTACTTCTACTGATCCTTCCGGGGCATTAACAATTTATTTCTTATCTGATCCTTTGGAAGTAGGAGCAGGTTGGGTTGCCGAAATTTCATGTATTTCTCCTACAACTCCTCCAACTGCTGACTTTAGTTCAGATGTAACCGCTACTTGTACCGGAGTTGTTCAATTTACTGACGAGTCTTTTTTAGCTGAAACATATGAATGGGATTTCGGAGACGGAACAGGCTCTGATGAACAAAATCCATTACATTACTATACTGTTAGTGGTACTTATACAGTCGAGTTAACAGTTTACAATGCTTATGGTGATGATGCCTACTCAGTTACAGATATGATTACAGTTAATTTGCCTGAAGCACCAATTACTTCAGGCGACGAATCCTGTGGTGCGGCTTCACTTACTTTGACAGCATCCGGTCCCGGAACACTTGCATGGTATGATTCCCCAACGGAGGGAACTGAAGTTACAACAGGAACTTCATATACACACACATTTAGCGAATCCACAACC
>JAKQEK010000062.1 GCA_029558535.1 Bacteroidota bacterium
GTAGATCCAATTATTGCAGCTTCTCATATCATAACTTCTCTTCAAAGCATTGTTTCAAGAAATGTTGCCCCGCTTGATAGTGCAGTCGTTTCTGTAACGAAAATTGAAGGAGGCACTGCGTTTAACATTATTCCACCAACAGTTTTGTTTACTGGGACTTTAAGAACTTTTTTGCCTGAGACACGTGATTTGGTCCTAAAACAATTTTCAAGAATAATTACTCAAGTTTCATATGCTTTTAATTGTGAATCAGAAATTTCAATTAAATCAATAACCTTACCAGTAATCAACAATTCTATTTTGTCAAATATTATGAGGTTGACTGCCTTGAGTCTTAAATCCAATATAAATATTGATCAAAACTTTAGAACCATGGGATCCGAGGATATGTCATTTCTGATGAAAGAAATTCCTGGTTGTTTTATTATGATAGGATCAGCAAATGATGAAAAAGGACTTAATTATCCACATCATCACCCACGCTTTGACATTGATGAATCATGTTTACCCAACGCTGTCGCTTTAATAACGCAAGGGATTCTAAATATTTTGAATGAAAGCCCAAATTTAGTTTAGAATTTTCTTAAATAAAAAGTTTGATATTAAATCTGAACCATTAAAATTATTTCTAATAATGCGTTTATTAGTTAATAAATCTTGAATTTGATTAATAAAGTACCCTTTTATGTAAGAATCGTAATTTATAACAAACCCATTCATATTTTTTTGGAGAAACTCTTCTAAAACACCCACTTCCCGAAAATCATTTCTGTGAATAGAAATATAAGGAATACCCGCATAATAAACCTCTGAAATTGTTGAATATCCTGCTTTACCTACAACGACATCAGATGCGTTAATTAAGTCAGGATAATAAAAGTCCGACTTAAAAGGTAATTTATAAATATTTCCACAAATTTGAAGTTTTGAATAATTTCCTGGTATTAGTAAAACATAATCATCACTTAAATTATGAATTTCGGGAAGGTTGAATGTGTTTCCGAATCCACCCATGGTAAGTAACACAACATTTTTATTTTCTGAAATGGCTAACTTATTTTTTGTAATTGCCATCTTATTTTGAGGATTACGAGAAACTGGTGGGACGCGTAGATCAAAAGCCAAATCAGACTGGCAAAATGGTTCTGTTTGTACATGAAATGTAGCACTGTTAAATGTGTCTTTTAAATAAGAAATAATTGGTTTAAATTCATTTGAGAAGTTTAAATATGGCTCATAAATCCAATCCCATGTGAAATTTTCTATGAGTATTGAGGGTAAACCCAAACTTTTAGCAATAATTATTCCTAATGGTGCAATATCACAAACAATTGCTTGACAATGTGTTTTAGTTACAATTTTTTTTAC
>JAKQEK010000099.1 GCA_029558535.1 Bacteroidota bacterium
ACAGCCCAGATGATTAATCTTTTGATAATTTTCTTCATAAGCAATACTCATTAATGGTAGATAAAAATAAAATTGAAAATATTTATATTATCCTAAATAATTCTGAATTAGTTCCTCTTTAAAACGAAAATAATAAAGTCCGGATAAAATTCAGTTTTTAAAACATCACTTTCGGCAATATCCAAAATTTCCCAACCGTTATCCACAAAAAAGTTAGTATAATATTCAAGCGGTCGATGATAATCATCAAATTTAATTCTATTTTCATGAATAATTTTTCGATATTTAAATTCTTTATCATATTTGGGATTATGTTCATACGGCCTTATTCTCCGCGATAACACACTCTCGGTAATATAATCAGCCGGATGACAAAAACTAATTACGACAACGCCGTCTGGTTTTAATAATTTATTTATGTTATCGATTAAAATTTTTTGATCGGCCTGATTTAGTATACAAAGAACAAGATTGGAAACCACCAAATCAAACTTATTTTTTAAATTTGGTAATTTTTTATAAAATTCTTTTTTAGTAAGAAAGTTAGGCTTTTTAAATTTTTCCTTAGCATTTATAACCATTGAATCTGAATCATCAAAAGCCAAAACATCAAACCCTTTTTCCACTAAAATATTCGCAAATTCACCCCAACCACAACCATAGTCAAAAGCATTCTTGCCTTTAGGTTGATATTTTTTAATTACTGAAATTAATTTCTTATTTATAGTCTCATTGCGTAAACTCTGTAACTTTTTTGTTTTAGAGGCTATACCTTCCCATTGATTTTTATTCATCTTTTTTTCTTAATATACTTAAAATACCATCTAATTCTTTTAATGATTTTATAAAATAAACAAATGATTCGCCATTCTTTTGTTTATTCATATCAAGATTCCTATATAAACTATTAAATATTTTTTTCCAATTACCGCCGATAAAAACCAACGGCCTTATCTTTCCGCCAAATTTTTCAGCCAATTGATTTGTGTGAAAAATTTCTAATGCCTCTAAGATTGTTCCAAAACCTCCCGATGGGAGCACAACGCAAATATCGCAAAATTCAATCAGTGCTTTTTTTCTATCGCTTATATCCTTTGCGGGTGGCAAATTTATTTCTGACGATCTTTCTAATTCTTTATCAAAAACAATCATGGGAACTCCAATATTCCAATATTTATTTTTTTCCTTATCTTTTTTAATTGCCCTGTCAGCGCCCAAGCTGGAAGCTTCCATAATACCGGTATAGCCGCCATGAATAACACCAAAACCATTTTTGATTATCAATTCAGAAACATCTTTCGCTAATTTATATTCTTGAGAATCCTTATCGAGAAATGTTTTTCCAAAACAAGCAATGTAATTTATGTTCCCCGCCTTTTTCTTGTACTCAAGAAAAGATTTTTTTAAATCATTAAATTCGTTGTTTTTTTTCATACTTATTTTTTTCTTTTTTTAATAAAAATATAATAAAATCGGGATAAAAATTAGTTCCCAATATGTCACTTTCAAAAACATTAACTATTTTCAATCCATTTTTTCTAAATAAAGATGTATAATATTCCAACGGCCTATGATAATCAATAAAATCAAGTCCATTTTCATGAACTATTTTTTTATGTTTAATTTCTTTATTATAACTTATTTCTCCTTTTGGCAAGACCCTATGAGTAATTATACTCTCTTTCATATAGTCAAAACATGGATGACAAAAACTGACCAAAATCAAACCATCATCCTTTGCTAATTTTTTAAGATTTTTTAAAAATTGACTGTGCTCTCGTTGTTTAATGATACATAACCAAAGATTAGATAAGACGAGATCAAACTTGTTTTCCAATTTATGTAAATCGCGATATAATTCTTTAGTTGTTAAAAATATTGATTTTTTAAATTTATTTCTAGCTTCATTAATCATCTCTTCTGAATTGTTGTAGGCAAAAACATGATAGCCATTTTTTGATAAAAGATTCGCGTATTCTCCCCACTCACAATTATAATCAAAAATTTTTGAACCAGACGGCAAATATCTTTTTACAATTCTTAAAACCTTTTGATCTAAAACTTTATTTTTTGCATTCTGTATTTTATTTGTTTTTGAAGCAACTTTAGACCATTTATTTTCTATTGTTTTTAAACTTTTTTCCCTACTAACGAGCGATTGATCTTTTTCAATAAAATAATCTCCCACAAAAAGATAATCAATACCTGTCCGTAAAAACAAATTGATAGCGTCACGAGGGCTTTCTACTATTGATTCGTTGTCATTTAATGAAGTATTTATCACTATCGGCACGCTTGTTATTTTCTCAAACTCACTAATTAGTTTGTGATAACGATAATTATCTTTTTTATTTACAGTTTGCAACCTGGCACTTCCGTCTTTATGTGTTATAGATGGAACTTTCTTAGAATTTTTAACCTGAGCATTAATAATCATATAGGGCGCTTTAAAATCAATATCAAACCAATCTTTTGTTTTTTCTTCCAAGATAGAGGGTGCAAAAGGTCGAAACTCTTCTCTATGTTTAACTTTAGCATTTAAGATATCTTTCATTTTTTTATTTATTGGATTAGCAACAATACTGCGATTACCCAACGCCCTCGGACCCATTTCTGACCGACCCTGAAACCAACCAATAATATTATTTGATGCAATTTTTTTTGCAGCCAATTCAGCAAGATCATCAAATTTCATTTTTCTATACTTAATTGGCTCGTCTATATATTGTAAAGCATTTAAAATATCTCCTTCAGAATATTCCTTGCCTTGGTATACTGATACTGTTTTTCTAGATATATGTTTCTTATCATATTTGGCGACTCCATAAAAAGCATTGCCCAAGCATTGTCCGCTATCTCCTGCGGCCGGTTGAATAAAAATATTTTTAATTTCAGTATTATCAATTATTGCCCTATTTGACACGGCGTTTAGCCCCACGCCCCCCGCTATGCAAAGATTTTTCATTCCCGTCTTCTTTATTAAATAATTAACCTTATAAATCAAGGCCCGGTCCAATTCCCGCTGGATAAGATAGGCAATATCTTCAATATCTTCTATAATTTCTTCATCTGGTTTTCTATCCTTAACTTTTATTCCCCGCTTTTTTAACCATTTTTCAACTACCAATGAAGATTTTTCCCGACTACGATCAATATCGGGAATTAAGCATTTTATCTGTCCATTTGGCAGAAGATTAAATATTTTTACATCTTTGTATTTATTTCTTGTTTGTCCATAAGCTGATAATCCCATTAATTTCCCTGCAAATTTGTAACCATAAAATCCACAAAAATAAGTAAAATATCTATAGACACCTCCAAAACCATTCTCCTCCGCCTTAATATCGTCTCTCTCTAAAAATTTTATATCGTTTCCCTTGCCAATAAAATAACTATTGTGCTCAATCTTATTTTTAAAATATTTTTTTGTATTTCCGGTGCTGGTTTTCAATTTTTTAGTTAAAACATTTCCATCTCCATCTATCACCATAATAATAGCCTCATTAAATCCTGATGGGTAATAGGCAGAATATGCATGCGAAAGATGATGGTCACAAACAATTATTTTATTTTTAGGAATATCAAAACCATTTTCCGATAATTGCTTTTGTACCTCAAGAATGCTTGGAATGGTGTCTAAACAACGACTTGCAACAAATAAATCTATGTCCTCTGATTTTAATCCATTATTTTCAAGTAAATAATTAATACTTTGTTTAAATCCAGCTGAATACTGGTGACGATTTAATCTTTCTTCATTTATTAACATCTCTACTTTTCCATCTATAATTAAACAAGCTCCACCATTATCAAGAGGAAGATTGTAACTTGTTTTTTCTAAATTAAATCCAATTATCTTCATATTTTTGTATCTTGATTTTATAAATATTTTTTTAAAAGCTGGGAGTTTTGGCGCCATCCCGACCGAAGCCGGAGGAGGAGTGGAGGGATCCCTCCATGCGTTCGTCCGCCACGGCAAACTCACTTAGTCGGGATGACAAAATTAAGCCGTCCTTAATTTTATTATTTAAAAAACCAGCACTGAAAAATTTGGAATAAGCGAAGGGCAAAAAAATTAAAAGCTGATGAAAATATTTTATTTCTAACCTCCCCCTACCCCCTCCTTCAAACAATGAGGGGGGAATATGTTTCTAACCTCTCCCTACTAACTCCTTCAGACAATGAGGGGGGAATATGTTTCTAACCTCCCCCTACCCCCTCCTTCAGACAATAAGGCGGGAATATGTTTCTAACCTCCCCTACCACCTCCGCCCCGCTCTCCACGACAGGAAAAATAATACTGCTATCAGTATAGCCGGGCCGGCGATAATCAGCGACCAAGAAATAGCGATATACCAGCTTTGATTGACTGCTACCATTACCACATAGGCCAAGCCGGCCAAGCCGAAGACTATCGCGCCGACAAGCGGATAGCGCCAAGATAGCAGTATCACCACCAGCAAGGCCAAAGACGGAATATTGTGCATAAATAAGGCCACGACCGTCAACCAGAATCCATTTGTGCCGTCAAACACATCCAATGAAAACAGCGCTAAAAACAGGACAAAAACTATACCCAGTATCCGCGGTAGCCAAAGGATGATTTTTTTTGTTTTGATATTCATAAACTTAAAAAAATATACGCCCGATAATTTAACTGGTCGGCCTTAACGCAAAGTCCAGCCGCCGTCGACAATAATCGTCTGGCCGGTGATATAACTGGCTTGCTCTGACGCCAAAAAAACTACCGCGCCGGCGATATCTTCGGGCTGGCCCATTCTGGCTAGAGGAATGGCGGCAATGGTCTGCTGTTTCTGCTCGTCCGGCGCGCTGGCGCCCGGCGTCTCGATGGCGCCCGGAGCCACGGCATTGACCGTGATTTTCTTCGGCGCCAATTCCAAAGCCATGGCTCTAATCATACCACTAACCCCACCCTTGGAAGCGCAATAATGGACCAAACCGGCAAAGCCGACAACCGAGGCAATGGAAGAAGTATTAATTATCCGACCGCCAGTAGCCATTACTTTGGCCGCTTCTTGCGAACACAAA
>JAKQEK010000072.1 GCA_029558535.1 Bacteroidota bacterium
TTCTTTAAAAAGCATCAATTGATTCGTATATTCAGTCATAGCTGTTTCTCTAATTTAGTTTTGGTTTATACTGATCGTCAAATCAATATAAATCAAAAACTTGTTAGACGAAACAGCTTTTTTTATGAATAATGCAGGCTAGAAGTTATATCATTAATTATCGTAGCTCATAAAATTATCTTAACCATTAATCTAGAGAAATAATTTTGGATATTTTAAGTCCAAAAGAGCGCAGTAAGCGAATGTCCTTCTTTAGATCTAATTACACACAATAAAAGTTGATAGTTAGGAAACAGCAAGAAAAAGTGAATTGACAAACGATGAGATTAAAGAAAGATTTCAATGGATTATTAAATTTAGAACAACAGGAGTTTATGATTATAATCCACCAGCATCTCGTCAACAAAAGAAGAGGAAGGGAAATATAAAAATATAAGATTATGAAAAACTCTTACTAATGAAAAAGGTCAACTATGGTCCACAGAGAAATTTGGGAAATAGAAGTTACTCATCCCGGGCTAAATAAATACCGACATATTAGAGGTACAGACAAATATGTGGTTGAGCAAAAAGCTTATGCTCAAAAAGCAATTTGGGATGAAATTTGGCAAAAAAAACAAAACACTGAAAGAAAGCGTGAAGAAAAAGAAAGACAGATTCAAGACAAAGAACAAAAAAAGCTAATTGCAGAACAACGTACACAAGAAGCGCAACTTGTGCTTGAAAAGCTTCAAAAAATATTACTATTTGGCCTGACAGTTAATGATAAAGTGGCCTGGGAAGAACTGAAGGATAAATCACAATTTAATGAGCCTGAGCCCATAAAACCTTTGCTAATCGAATTACCCCAGGAACCTAAAAAAAGTGACAAAGAATTTACTCAAAAAATTACATTAATTGACAAACTTATTCCAAGTAGGAAAATGCGAAAGATATGTGATTCATTAGATAGATTTGAAGATAGCCACAAAAAATGGCATACAAAATTATTAGAAGTAAATAAAAATAATGAAAATATAAAATTGAAATATTTCCTTGATTTAGAGAATTGGGAAAAATTACAAAAAGAATTTTATCAAAAACAAAATGAATACAATCTTTTAATAGAGCAGAAGAAAAACCTGTATTACCAAAAAGATCCAGATTCTATTTATGAATATTGTGATCTCGTGCTTAACAATTCAAACTATCCGGATTTTTTCTCTAAAGAATTTGATATTGAATATAATAATCAAAATAATGTTTTAATAGTTGATTATTCTTTACCTTCACCCGATGCTATACCAACAATAAAAGAAGTAAAATATATTCAAGCAAAAGACGAATTTCGTGTGTTTCATATTCCAGAAAATATCCTCAACAAATTATATGATGATGTCATTTACCAAGTTGCCCTCAGAACAATTCATGAGCTCTTTCAAGCAGATTTAATAAATGCATTAAAATCTATTGTTTTTAATGGGTGGGTAAAATCTATAGACAAAGCGACGGGAAACTCTGTAAATGCTTGTATTATAACTGTTCAAGTCAGTAAAGAAGAATTCACTGCAATTAACCTTGCCCATGTTGATCCTAAAGCTTGTTTCAAAAGCTTGAAGGGAATTGGGAGTAGTAAATTACATAGCCTAACGCCAGTAGCGCCATTACTGCAGATCAATAAAGACGATCGAAGATTTATTACGTCACATAGCGTAACAAACGAAATTAATGAATCTTGTAATTTAGCAGCGATGGATTGGAATGAATTTGAACATCTTATCCGAGAGCTATTTGAAAAAGAATTTTCTGAAAAGGGTGGCGAAGTTAAAGTAACTCAGGCGAGTCGAGATGGCGGGGTTGATGCAGTGGCTTTTGATCCAGATCCAATTCGTGGAGGTAAAATAGTAATTCAGGCAAAGAGATACACAAACATCGTTGGAGTCGCTGCTGTTCGTGATCTCTTTGGTACTTTAATAAATGAAGGTGCAATGAAGGGTATACTAATCACTACCTCAGATTATGGCCCTGATGCATATGAATTTGCAAGAGGTAAACCTCTCACGCTTTTAAATGGGTCAAATTTACTATATCTATTAGAAAAACATGGTACTAAAGCGAAAATTGATTTAAAAGAAGCAAAAAAAATATTATCAGAAAATATTTAGAGTTTCATTTCTACTGATCATGCCCAGACTTTTGGAGAAAACCTCATCAGGAAAAAACCTTTGCCTACACAGGTTAGTTTCCATAAGATGCATGATTGTGTAGGTTAGTTCGCGAACGCGAAATAGTTTGATAACCTATTATAAATTATATTACTTTAGAAAAAGGAGTTTTTGACATGGATTACAAAGTTAATGAAATTTCGACAAAAATTATAAGTATTGAAGAAGACGGATATTTATCTTTTGCCATAAAAGCTACTGTAGAGAATTTGTCAAGTGACAACGAGGTAACGGTTGAGTTACAGGGCATTGATAAAGATGGTTTTGAAATTCTACATATTTATCTACTTGGACATATCTCCCTAGGTCAAAAGAAAGTATTGACGACTAAAGAATCGGTTGAGGCCTCTTTGTTTAAACAAGTGACTTTTTGGCAGGCAAAATAAGCTATGTACTATTGTAGGGCCTTTGCAGGAGATGTGCAAATGAATTTCGTTTAACACAAATTAGCGAATAAAGTAACGCTTCTTCTGAGAAAAGAGATTTATATATTAATTTTATTAATTATACGATAAGTATTAGGGCAGCATAACACTGCCCTTTTCTTGTACCACAATGTGCCCCTCATCCGTCTTTAATACCTCAGGTAATATGTGCAATGACTTTTGATTGCTTTATTACTCATAATCAGCGTCCCCCGGAAATATCATCCTCGGATAGTCCTCTTTCTTCGCATTGCCAAACTTAACGCCCAATGCAATTGGATGGTCCGGTCTTATGCACCGCCTCCAACCATGGATCTTTGCCAGGTAATCGAATCTGCCTTCCGTGACCCATTGTCCCATTTCATGGGACATAATTTTGGCCGCCATGTATGAGCCGCCATTGTCCTGCCATAGTTTTCGTAGGTATGGTTCTCCGTATTTCTGTAATAGGATCCGGCATAGTGTGTTTTTCTTTGGATGTTTTATCATATTATTCTCCGTTATTTATGTATATGTGGATTAAAACTTGCTTTCTTTCGCTCCTGGCGGGCAAGCTCGTCTTCCCGATTCGCGATATTATAATATTCCAATTTATCG
>JAKQEK010000166.1 GCA_029558535.1 Bacteroidota bacterium
CTTGAATTCAACTTATAAGTGCAACTTTGAGGCGGTCAAAAGGGGCAAGCTGAGGTAACATAAGCTCTGAGACCGACAAGTCAAAGGAGCACAAATGCGAAACTACACTCAGCTTACCCAAGAACAAAGATACCAGATTAAGGCACTTTTGAACATGGGACACAATCAAAAAGAAATAGCCAGAGCAATTGATGTGAGTAACTCGACGATTAGTCGAGAATTGAAACGCAATCGAGGATTGCGGGGATATCGACCCAGGCAAGCTCAGATCAAAGCGATAGAGAGGCGCAAGCATAAAGTCACAAGGAGGATCACGGAAGCGACCTGGAATGTTGTCGAAGAGAGATTGAGGTTCGATCTTAGCCCTGAGCAAATAAGTGAATGGTTGACGAAGTATGAACTGCAATCTGTCAGTCATGAAACCATTTATCAGTATATATATGACGATAAGCGGGCTGGCGGAAACCTCTACAAACACCTGCGTTGCCAGAAAAAACGTCGCAAACGGGTGGGAACCTATGATCGAAGAGGGATTATACCTAACCGGGAGAGTATTGAAACCCGACCTAAGGTAGTAGAGACGAGATCCCGCCTTGGAGATTGGGAAATTGATACCATGATTGGAAAAGGACACCGTGGTGCTGTTGTGACCCTGACAGAGCGTAGATCTCGTTTCACTTTGCTGCGCACCATCCGTCATAAAAGTGCTGAATTGGTGGGAAAGACGGTCACAGAGCTGCTGAATTGGGTAGAGCATATCTATACCATCACTTCTGATAATGGGAAAGAATTCGCCAATCATCAATCTATCTCAGCAACGCTCTCAGCAAAATTTTTCTTTGCTCATCCATATGCATCCTGGGAAAGAGGGACCAATGAAAACACCAATGGCTTAATAAGACAGTACATTCCAAAAAATAGAGACCTTGATACAATTACTACTGAAGAAGAACTTTGGATCATGGATCGACTTAACCTTAGGCCTAGAAAATGTCTTGATTATTCCACTCCTTTCGAGATATTCTTCGGGCTAACAATTGCACTTACTAGTTGAATCTAAGATCACAAATTTCTATCAAATAGATATTTATCATTACGAGCATAGTAAAATCAAACTTGTTTAGTAAATTAAATTATTAATAACCACGAAACAATCGTAGGATTTGACGATACCTCTCCCATAAACGATAAGAGCCAAACACCTTAAAGAATTCATATTCAATTTTCTTGTTTATCGGAAGAGAGGCATACCGATTCGTATACATCTCATCTTGCTTGTCTAATAACAATAGTAATCCAACTGATCCGTTGTTAATGCGTTTACTAATTAACTGATGATACTTATAGTTAGTTGAATCATCAAAATTTTCTAAAACCTTTTGGGATTTCTGAATATTATTTAAGCGTTTATCAAAACTCCTAACATTTTTATTTGTCCAAGAACCAGGTACATTACTTCGATAGACTGCAGAAACATCGTTTAAGTAAAAAATCTCTCCTTTGGTTAGCGCTAATAAAGGTACAGTGATATCCCAAATGTGTGTAATATAATACCAATCTGGCAAATCCTCAAAGATATCCTTTCTAACGACAACCGATATCATATCTAGGAATCGTCCCCCCATTAATATGATATCCTTGGCTTGACACCTCTGGTCCCGTTTGTATCGCCTCTTGATGTAATCTTTTCGGGTAGTATTGGGATAAATAACCTTTGTTGCTGTAAAACACATCGATAAGTCTGAAGTGGATTCCAATAGGTTAACTTGTTTCTGCAATTTCAAGGGATCAATCCAATAGTCATCAGCCTCAACAAAGGCAATGTACTTTCCTCTTGCACGTGGGATGATGTTTTTAGCAATAACATCAATGCCTTTAGAAAATTGATTTTCTAATTGAATAACTGGAATAATTTTCTCAGGATATTTTTTTGCATACTCTCTAATAATGTCAGGTGTTTTATCTGTTGATGCATCGTCATGAATAATAATTTCATAAGGAAAATCTATTTTTTGCATTAAACAGCCCTCAACTGCATCCTTTATAAAGTTTTCTGCATTAAAGGCGACCAGGCTTATACTGACTAAAGGTTCTTGCATCATATTCCCTTCAATTTAACCGAAAGTTCATTCCAGAGGTCGGTAATAATAGCCATTAATTCTTTTAATTCGTTCGATTTAATAATTTTGTTGATGAGGTAATAAATGCCAACAGCCGCAGTGATTTGGAGAATCAACATAATCAGATGGTTATTAATTCCTAACAAGCCAAATAGGTAAATACAACCGCCCATGAATAAGGCTACCAAAAATGATGGTAACAAGTCTTTCACCTGTTCTGATAATCGATAACCGATGAGCTTGCCAACAAAATAGCTATTTAATGAGTTTGAGATGACAGCAGTGGTAATTTGCCCATACAACAAGGCAGTTATACCCTGTTTATAAGTCAGGGCAATGGCAATAGCAGTAATTATATATTTTACAATTTCAAGCTTGAGGTGCAAATCAGAGCGACCCTTTATTCTAAATAAATTATAGTTTTGCACTTGAATTGGATATAGAAGGCCCACCACACAAAGCAGTTGAAAGTAAGGGATGCTATCTGCCCATTTGTCTGTAAGCAAAAAACGAAACAATGGATCTGCAATAGCAATTAAGCCTATCATCAGGGGTATATGCAGAAACATGGATAATCGAATAGTTTTTCTAAATACCTGTTTTAAGACTACATGATCATCTTGGTAAGGTGAAAAGGCAGGAAAAATTACCCGGCCTAATGACATGCTTGTTGCAACTGTAGCCGCCTGTTCAATCGTGGAAGCACGCTAGTAGTAACCTAAATCTGTTGCTGAGTATTCTTTGCCAATAAATGTCTGATATATGTTTTTAAAAACTGTCTCAATTAAACCTGCAATGAGCAGTTTTGATCCAAAAGAGTACATGGTTTTCAAAGCACTAAAACTGAAATGCTGCGTTGGACGCCATTTATTAAATACCCATAGCAAAACTGAACGTATCAGACTATGAGATAAGGTCTGAATAACCAAACTCCAAACACCAAAACCACTTAAAGCTGCTACGATGCCCGCCATACCCGAAAAAACCACTGCCGAAATACTGACCGAGAAATGTCTCTTAAATTGAAGATTCTTATTCATTAAAGACAGCTGAACTAACCCAAAAGCATTAATGATCATGCTTAATGAAAGTGCACGGGTAAGCGCAATTAATGAGGGCTGTTGATAAAAGTCTGCAATAAGTGGCGCGGCTAGTGATAAAATCCCAGCGAGTAATATCCCAACAAAAAGATTAAAATAAAAAATGGATGTTGCGTCTGTTTGAGTTGCATTCTTCTTTTGAATCAATGCGCTTCCAAAGCCACTATCCAATAAAGACTGGGCAATACTGGTAAATATGGCTAACATACCAATTAGCCCAAACTCAGATGGCTCTAATAACCTGGCTAAGACAATAGAAATCAACATATGCACAGCTTGCAGACTCAACCTTTCGGCTACAGTCCAAACCATACCGTTGATTGTTTTTTTCTTAATATTTGACATCTAATTAATAAAATTGCTTTTAATCTGAATTGCTTAAAGCGTAGTCGAGTATATCATTCTTAAGGTGAAGTTTTATTTTATGTGACAAAAAGAAACTAGATTTAAAGGTAGCTCAATCAGAAAATAACCACAACAATGCGTCATCAAACCACAACCGCCAGGCTGAAGGGTTATGTATGGCAGCTGTGCTTTCATATATATCAAACTTAGTAAGCACACCTTTAATACCAAAATCGTAATTAACCCATTTACTTCCACTCTTATAAACAAGGGGATAGGTTAATAATTCGTATGGTGGGTATTTGAATCTAATACCTATTGGATATCCTAATTCCATAACTTCATGATCACCAACATATATGTAATATTTTTGTGCCCAGGAAGGATCAGCCGTAAATTTAATTTCATTTTCAAGCCGATTGTTGTATAACCAATAATTCGATTTCGGATCTTCTGCAAACCACACCGCACTGGACATTGCCATTACCTTAGAAAACACATCTGGCCTTTTCAAGCCTGCATAAGTCGCAATTAGTCCCCCCATGCTCGAGCCGCCAATTGCTGTATGTTCAGAATCTGGTAATGTTCTATAGTTAATATCAATATACTTCTTAAGTATTTCAGTTACAAATTCTAAATATTTTTCTCCTTCACCGCCCTCTGTTGAATAGGCTACATGCGAACTTACCCAAGCATACATATTACTGTTTATCCACGGGCTATATTCATCCCAACGATGGGTAGCCGCTGCTTCAATTGCTACGGCAATAATTCCTTGGTTGTCTTCATTAAAGAAGAGGGTATCTAGGATTTCATTCGCCCGCCACTCATCGTCAAACATACTCTGACCATCTTGAAGATAAATTACTGGGTAAACTTTACTGCTGGAGTCATAATCTGGTGGCAGATAGACATGAATCTCCCGTGTTCTGCCCTCTATCCCTATTACTTGGTCGCCAAAAACTTCCCACATATTTATGGAAAAACTTTCAATTCGACCTGGTGGATAAGGTTTATAAATAATTGGTAGATAGTATTGATACTCACTGCGAATCAAATCTTGCAATTGCCAATCAAAAGGTTGATCAACACTTTCAATCAATTCGCTTGAATCACTATCCAGGGCTTGTATGTTCTTTTTCGGAATGCCATGCGTTGTCAAAGCTTTAGTTAAAGCTTCAATACCTTCTTTATATGCCTGATCATAAGTAATCTGCTTTCCGCTTTTATCATAGATAGCTAGCTGTTTTTCAAAGACCTTTGTTTTTCTTTCCTGGATCAATCCAAAATGGTACGTGACATCTTTAGATAATTCGGATTTTAAAATCAGTTTAATAAGCTGATTATTCGAAAGCCAAGGGCCACCTTCTTCGGCAAACCAGACGGCAGGAGATAGTGCCAATACTTTGGAGAAGGTCTCTGGCTCTGTCAATCCAGCATAGAGTGAAATTAATCCCCCCATGGTTTCCCCGGCTATGGCAGTGGACTCTCTGTTGGGTTCAGTTCTATAGCGCTCATCAATTTTAGGTTTCAGTGTGTGGATTAAGAAATCAATATAGGCGTCACCCTCACCACCCTCAACCTTATCGGCATAAATGTACTCTGTCCAGGAATACATATTTGAGTTTGGCCAAGGACTGTACTCATCCCAGCGGGTTTTCCAATCAAACTCAATACCCACTATGATAGGTTGAATTCCAAATGCATTTGAATAATACTCATAAAGGTTCGGATCAATTATCCGTTCAGATTCCGCACCGTTAAGTCGTTGAAACAAATCTTGGCCATCTTGCACAAAAATCACCGGGTAAGTAACACTGTTCATGTAATAATCTTGAGGAAGACACACAACCACAGTCCGATGTCGATTGCCTAATTGTGGTATTTGTAAATCAATAGTCTCAATGATGCACTGATTACTTCGATTACCGTCTGATTTGTGTTTTTCTGGGAGGTTACTCGAAAAAGCGCTGCTTAATAACGAGATCAAACTTGATAAAATAAATAGAAGTGTCAAGCTAACTTTTCCAGGTTTTTTCTTGCTTTGATTAATCATATAACTATAATTGCCTCAATTCTAAAATTTATTTAATAAAATTGCTCAGTTCAAAATTGTATCTAAATAAGATCTTATTATTATTCTGCGTTGTAATCCGCATCCTGAAATTATTATTATCTACTTAGATTGTATCAAGTGTCCTTTGTTGTATATTTTCATGTTGTAAATTAATTAATTTGCTAATAGGTAGTATGTTTACCAGCATTATTAAAGAGAAGATGATAATTAATGGGTATTTATTGCTTATGAATTTAATAAGTCCTTCATTATAAGCAAAAGATCTGCCAATAAAAAAGAATAAAATTAGCACAGTTATTAACTGTAGATAATCCCATAACTTAGACAATCTGATTATTTTGTAAGTCAGCAAGGCAAGAAATATTAGTAAAGCTGAACTTAAAATCACCAGCTTATAATCGTGACTTACTGTAGGCACAACACACATCAATGGCATAGATACCATGAATAGGTAAACTATACGAAAATCTTTACTCAGATTCTTAATGATGAGATAACAAGATACTACCCAAATAACGATGGGGAAAATTGTAAATATTGGTTTTAAGGATGCAAATTGTTCTTGAAGAGTCGGAAGGAAAGTGAATAGGTTTTCTGCAAACCCAGCCCCTGAGTGGTTTCCGACCCAAATTAATGGATCTTCAACATAATTAATCATGACATTCAAAAAAAGCAATGCGTTATTAAAACCAAGAGACAATAATAGTATTAGATTTGTTACAAATGTTGGGATAATTACTTTCATCCCATGTATAACAAATAATACTAGGAATAAAGCCGCAGGATAGATTTTAAGATGGGTAGCAATAGATAATAAAATCACGTGAAGCCACAAAGATTCAGGTTGTTTTAATATGAAATAAATCGTTAAAAGACTGAATAACAAAGCAATAGCATCATAATTTCCCCTTTCAATGCTGAACAAAAAGGGGTAACCAAACAATGTATATGAAAGAACCATAAAGAACACACTAATAAAGAAAATTTTTAGTGAAAAACTATCGATTGCTAACTTAGGGAACACTAGATTTGTTATAATTCTTGTAGAAATGTATAGATTAATAATATTTGTAATTAAGAGAATAAAAACCATGAGAATATAAGCCGAGTTCTCATTGATTAATTGAAGGGGCATAAAAAATATATTCACAAAAGGCGGATAATTAGAAAAGGCATCAATATAGATATTTTGGCCATTGAGGATTCGCTCTACTGGCCAATATAGCCCCCAGCGAAAATCATAACCTACTGGATTTCGAGGTTGAATAGGCAATGGTATCTCAAATTTCCACGTTTTCAAATTAATTAGTGGGAAAATATTGTTTAGAAAGAAGGACAATACAGTGAATAGCCCAATTAGCATTAAGATTGCTATCAGATGGCGTTTGACGGTTAAATTGATTTCCAAATTCATTTTTTTAATAAATTTCATAAACGCCCTTAAATAATGAATAGAAACTTAATAGCAAAGCATAAAATTTTCTTATTCTAGACATCTAGATTGTAACGCTTATTACCTCAAAAGAATAACCAATGAACTATATAATTTACAACGATTCCATCCTAGCTAACTTGAGTAGGAAATTATGGGGTAATTAACCAGTATTCAACATCTTGAAAAGCAACAGGGTTATCACCAATGATTAGAACGTCATCAATATCATGCTTTGAAATGAATTCAGACATAGAAAAATTTGTGTAGTATCTTAAGTCTACACAGAACGTCTGTTTATAATGAGAAGCAAGTAGAGGTTGCAGCGGTGCACTGTAAGATGATCCAAATAATAATAAATTTCTCTCGGAAACATTATCAAATGTGTATTCAATCAAGCCCGCAGGTACAT
This sequence comes from Bacteroidota bacterium, assembly GCA_029558535.1. GTDB lineage: Bacteria > Bacteroidota > Bacteroidia > Bacteroidales > ML635J-15 > Bact-19. The sequence continues at coordinate 7,487 of JAKQEK010000166.1, forward strand.
CCCCATAATACGCATTGTAATGATCAGTGTATTTAATTTTGGAGTAATTGCCTGAAATGTATTTTTCAGTCCTATCAAAATCAACTTCATTGCCATCTTCAACTAATTTGTAAGAGGCTAAGTCGAACTGAGCCACTTCAAAAAGGTCACCCTTTATTGGATAAAAGGTCTGTCTTGCGTTGTTTCCCAAGTATTCTATTTCTGGAAAACTAACAATTTTTTTGTATTGTTGCTTTGGTGATATGTTTACATAATCTTTAGATATAAGATCATAGATCTTGTCATAAGCTTTTAATATGCCATAAATATTCCAATGGTGATCAGTTCGATAATAATATTTCAAATGATCTTCATAATTTGCAAGGACAAATTTTTCGAACGCCAGCCCCAGTGGGATACTTTTTTCAAAATAAGTGAGTGCTTGTCCTTTGTCAGCATTCTCAAAAATATCATTTAATGGGTGATGAGGTGAATACCGTAAGGTTTGATGATAAAAGAGATAAAAGCTCATCTCGGGATAAGTTTCTATTATTTCTTGATAATTCGAAATTCGTAAGTCAATTTGCTCTTTTTCATTTTCATCAAAAATTGATGGTGAAAAAATAAGCTGTTGGTCTTTACGGTCATAATAAATATTTGTGGTCACATCTGCTGGAGTGATTTCGTCAGCGGTAAATGAATATGCAAAATTTACAATGCTGCGATCTATTGCTTTAGAAAATGCTATGGCAGGCATTCTCAATGGGAATTGATCAGAAGTTGCATTTTCCACCTTTTGAACGAATGAACTATTTGTCAAGAGGCCATAAAATATTTTAGCACCCTCAAACAGTTCTCCCTGTTTGATTAACTCTAATCCTAATTTTAGATTTGGAAATGATTTAGCAGGCATTGCCGCCAAGGTTCTTGCTTCAATCACAGAGACTTCAGCAGTGGATTTACCTCTGGTGAGCCAAAATATTGGAACGGCAAATACTATCACAAAAAAAAGGACTAAAACCCAGCGATATAGCTTATTGATATATTGTTTCAAATTAGTACTCATACTCTAACTATAATCTTCACAGACTCATTCTTTTTCATTTGATTAAAATTGAGCATACATAAATGCATTAAAACCCTTAGCGAGTATGTATGTCAAGGTAAAAATGAATAAACATAAATAAAAAATGTCTAGCAACATCAGCCATATACCACTATTCCGTTCTATCTTATCCTTAAATTTATTCAATAAAGGAAAACATAATACTCCAGATGGAATGATAAAGGGAATGTAATAAATAATATTTAAAGATCGAAAAGTTGTAATACCAGATATCCCATTATGTCCAAGCAATGCCTTGAAAAACAACCCCCAATCTTGAATGTCTACCAACCTGAAGAAAACCCAACCAATCATTACCAAAACAAGAGTATAGAAATGCTGAACTAAAATTGGTAGCTTTTTTATTAATTTGTTGATTCCGCTAGCTTCAAGAGCAAGAATCAAACCAAAATAGATCCCCCAGACCACAAAATTCCAACTTGCACCATGCCACAGACCAGTTAACAGAAAGACAATCAGCAAATTAGATTGCTGACGTAAATATTTGTTTTTCTTCCTGGCAAATTCTAAGGGCAGAAAGAGATATGTTCTGAACCATGCAGTTAGAGTCATATGCCATCTGCGCCAAAATTCAGAGATGCTTTTGCTTATATATGGAAAATTGAAATTTTCAGGTAAGGTAAAACCAAATATCTTTCCTAATCCAATCGCCATGTCAGTATAGCCTGAAAAATCAAGGTAAATTTGCAGGGTATATGCAATCAATCCGAACCAAGCCAGGTCTGCACCTAACGCAGATATATCGGCATTAAATATTTTTGTTGTTGCCACGCCTAAGCTATCTGCTAAGAGGACCTTCTTTGCTAAACCAGCAATAAATCTCCTTGCACCTACTAAAATACCCTCAGGTAAATACCTCGGCTGTTGTAATTCAGTTCTCACCTGTTTATATCGCGTAATCGGCCCTTGGAGCAATTTTGGAAACATGGCCATATAAGCACTGAAAGTGATTAAATTTCGTTCATGTTCTTCAATATTGTTATATACATCAAGAATGTATGAAATTCCTGTAAATGTAAAAAAAGATACGCCTAAAGGCAGGCTGGGGAGATTGCTACTTAATGGTAGATCGGTAAATAAACGGATCATTTCAAAGAAAAACCCAGTGTATTTATAAAAACATAAAGTTAGTATATTGATACTTACAGCAATCCACATTATGGTTTTTGATAATTGCAATCTTCCCTTATGGTTAAAACCACCAATGGCTTTCCCGAAGTAGAAATTGATCAACACAGCAAAGATTAATACATGGATATGGGTAGGATCTGACCAAGCAAAAAATCCAATCGATGAAAGAGCTAAAATTGCATTTCGCCATATTCGGTAAGGCAAACAATAGAACAATAAAAGAGCAATAGGGAAATAAACAAAAATAAAAGTTAGACTAGAAAACGGCACTAAATCCCTTTCATTAAATAGTTAATGCTTTTGAATACCAAGACAAAAATTATACTTGATTTGCATTTGTAAATTAAGTTAAGAATTTCAAAGTAAAATTTCTTGGTATACTAAAAAACTCTATTTATTTTTTTTTAGATTAATAATCATCTTATATGTTTTTATTGTTATTATCATATTACTAGAAGTTTATATTAGCAAAACGAAAGTGTTAAGAGGCAAACAACAAAGGGATTTTTTCTGCTCAAAAATTAAGTGACTGCGATGATTGATTCATTTAAATTGATATTCTCAAGAAAAAAGAATTTGTTACATATCTACTTGCTGCTGCTTGTTTTATATGGATTAATAAAATTAGTTAATTACAAGTTTAAATCATTAGACGTTTTAGAGTTTGCGTACATCACTTTAATATTTGGATTAGCGCCTGCTTATTACCTTAAGCCCGTATTTAAATATCAGAACCTCATTTCTTGGTTTACTAATGCCTGTGCGCTAAGTTTTGTTTTAATTCCATTTTTATTCTTATTTTTCGGCTGGTGGAAAATCGATTTTGTTTTCGTACACAGCACAAGGTTTTTGTACCTATCCAGTATTGCTGGTTTGTTACTTTTATTTTTTTCCCCCATAGATCTATCAGATAATGAATATCATCATTTTAAGAATATAACTCTTGTTGACATCTTTTTTTATGCAATCATTTTTGCGATCAGCTTTTTACTTACCTTGAGAAGTGTTGAGCGTGTTTGGCCGCGCTGGGATGCTTTTACATACTGGGCGTTAGATTCAAAACTGATTTTTGATTTAAATCAACTTCGCGGCACCCAGTTTGATGTATTCAATCACTTCAAAGATATGTCATCTTATTACCCTATACTTATATCGATCGTATATGACCTGTACGGTTACATTATTGAACAGTTGGCAACTTGGATCAATATTTTTATGCATTTTCTCGCATTACTATTGATATACAACCGCACAGTTGGTAAGCCTGCATTGCAAAGATTTTTTGTTGTTGCCTTGTTACTAATAGTGAGTTATTTAGCTGATCCCACAGCATTCTTATTTTCAATGTATGCAGAAATTATTTCTGCCTTTTTGCTATTACTTTTCGTTGTAATACTACATGATTCACATGATCTTGATCACAAAACTTATACACTAAGATTATTATTATTGGTCTTAATCGCATCCTCTTTCTACTTTATAAAAAACAAATATCTATTTCTAACCTTAGGCCTAATATTCTCAATTCTTGTGTATGATATTCAATTCATTATCAATAATGTCAAGAAAATCGTACGTACTCCTTTTTTATATATAACCCTTTTACTTGTGCTAACCATATGGTTATCCTTTTTCAACTTTAAGACTAACCGGCTTGCAATCGAAAGATCGCCTTCTGATATTGTGACGTTCTTCGTATCTAAAGAAAAACCCCTTTCGGACTTTATTACTTATTCAAAAGAGCTAGTTAAATGGTTATGGGAAAACACCCCTTATTTACTTGGTTTGTGGCTGCTCAGTATGATCTCAGTTTTTATTGCCAAAAAACCACTTAAAAATAAACCTTACAGTTATACATTTATTTTAATTGGCACTCTATATTTAATGCACATTGCTGCTTATGTAAACCGTCTATCCTCCTTAACTAGTGGGAGTCTTGCTAGATATACCTCCCTTGTCATGTACTTGATACCACTCCTTTTTACAGTCATTTATGTAAAAAACATACCAAAAATATTACACTACACTCTTTATGTATTACTTAGCATTGTAACAATTTTTATTTTTTATAAATTAATAACTCCTCCAATAAAGATATGGAATTTAAGGGAAAAAACTTATGAAGCCTTTTTTAGCGAATACTCGTCCCTAGCTAAAAAAGTGGTCGCAATTACTGGAGACAGGTCCCGGATTATTATTGCCGACGATT
>JAKQEK010000174.1 GCA_029558535.1 Bacteroidota bacterium
CGGTTTAACTCCCACTCCAGACGGTGGTTTTATTATGGGAGGCGAATACATGAGTCCGGACAGTGAAATGTTCCCCGGAGGCATTCAAAAAAGTCTTGCAATAAAAGTTGATTCCTGTGGTTGTCTCGAAGAGGGTTGTAACCCACTTTGCAATGTTAGCATTGGGCAGCAGTTTATTACTGCAGAAAATACCGTAATTTACCCGAACCCTGCAACTGATTTTATAAATATTGAATTAAGTACTTTTGCAAAAACCGTAAATATTCAGGTATTTGATGCCGAAGGCTGTTTATGGATAAATACTGTTGAGAATAGTGAACTTAACAATCCCGCTAAGTTTAGCCTCGATGTTTCGGGGCTTGCTGCGGGCAGTTATGTCGTAAACATTTGGGCTGATGGCAAATTGTTTTGGGGGAAGTTTGTAAAAGTGTGAGAAATATTAATTCTTACAGTTGTAAAATAAAACAAATATGATAAAACCTTTCATGATATTAAATTTTATACTGATAAGCACAGTCATATTCTCACAGGAAAGGTTTTATTATTTGTATGATGGATGGACAATAAATAAAATAGAACTGATAAATAATGATTATTATTCATTTGGATTGTCTTCTGAGGAAGCTTCTTATGGATACTCTATACAATTCAATATTTTTGATAATTTTGGAAGTGTTACAAACTCATTTATATACTCAATAGATGAAAATTCCGGATTCTCAATAAGCAGGTCAGGATCTTATCTTATAAAAGGAGACACTGTTCTAATAGTGGGTACTTATGTTAATAGCACTAAATCCAATTTTCTATCTTCAATATTTATTAAATATAGTTTAGATAATCATGAGTTGATAGACACTTGTGATTATCGTAATATTTTGGGGTATAGCATGGGATACCTGATAGATAGTGTTGATAATCATTTTGTTATGGTTTCAGACTATGATGCAGATTCGAAAAATTCTTTTCCTGTTATTTTATTTATAACGGCGACAGGAGATACATTGTCTACAAAGCGTTACGCATTTCTCCCATTAAACTCCATTAGAAGGAGAGTTTTCCCTTACCAACTTCTCAAGCTCCCTGACGGAGGCTACATATTAAGTTGTGAAGATGCAATAGGGCAATATATGTATCAGCAGCAAAGAGCTTGGTTTTTAAGATTAGACAGTCAAGGCAACGAATTGTGGCGAC
>JAKQEK010000175.1 GCA_029558535.1 Bacteroidota bacterium
GTCGCCACAATTCGTTGCCTTGACTGTCTAATCTTAAAAACCAAGCTCTTTGCTGCTGATACATATATTGCCCTATTGCATCTTCACAACTTAATATGTAGCCTCCGTCAGGGAGCTTGAGAAGTTGGTAAGGGAAAACTCCGCGTCGTGTTGAACTCACAGGCAAGAAATCATATTTTTTTACATTTAAAGCATTTCCGGTTAAATCTGTAAAGATCAGCATTGGAAAATAATTATTCGTTGAGTAAACATAATTTCCAGAAATAGCAAAGCCATTAAGAATAGTATCGATTAAATAATTTATTGATTCAGAATTAAAGCAATTGTCATAAATAATAATTGTATCACATATTTCATTTTGAAGATCAAGCTTTAGAAAAGCTGAAGATAAACTGTAATTCTTATTTTCATTTAAAACAGAACCGACAAAATATAAAATATTTTCATTTAAAATATATGAATGAGCTCGATATGATAGGATCCCATCTATTGTATCATTGATGTATGTGTAAGAATCAGAAGAGTAACCATCATTATCTATAGAATTAAAATGCGGTATATACCAATCTGTTGATGGATGGAAATCTAACCCTAACGACAAAAGCTTACTTTCATAGTTCTTTATACAATTTATTTCCCATCCGTCATACAAATAATAAAACCTTTCCTGTGCGAATAAAACTGTACATATCAGTATAAAATTCAATATCAGGAAAGGTTTTATCATATCCCAAGGTTTTATTTTGTTACTGTTATAACAACACTATCTGTTTTTTTGCCATTATTTTCCAAATATACAAAATAACTGCCTGGCGTAAAATCTTTTATTTCAAAAATTATAATATCCTGACTGTTGGTCAGCTCTAGGTATTTTACAAGCTGCCCGTTCACAGATACTATTTTTAAAACAGACTTTGCTATCTCATCATTTAATTTGTATTCTATGCTTATAAAATCTTTGGCAGGGTTAGGATAAACTTTAAGATATGTATCTTCTTTTTCTGTTTTCCTGTCAAATTTCTCGTTCCTTGTTATCATAATTTCGGGCAGGAAAACAGGTTCCTTATACTCTGACTGTGAATAACGCTGAATAAAACCTCTTGCATAAGCTTTGGTTTTCATAGCAATCAAATTAAATAAATACTTATTGATTCTCAAGTTGTAAATATACAACAATAACTAAATAAAACGATAACAACAAAAATTTTCTTACAAGTAATGCATAAAAAATTTAAGTTGAATAAGAAAATTCCCTATTTTTCGGTCTTAAATATTTAATAATGTGATAAGTGCATATGTCTAAATGTGATGTTGAGTTATTTATAAGATAAATATTATTAAACAATTATATGATAAATATCAGACAGGCAGCACAGTTAATCAAAACAGCAAGCTTTCTTACAGCATTTACGGGTGCCGGAATTTCGAAGGAAAGCGGAATTCCTGTTTTTCGAGGTGATGATGGAGTCTATTCCCAATATGATCATTCTTTACTCGAAATCCGTAATTATAAAACGCGCACTGAAGAATCATGGAGAGCTGTAAAAGCTATTTTTTATGATTTTTTCGGAACGGCAAAACCAAATATGGCTCATAAAATACTGGCAGAATGGGAAAAACTTGGTTTACTTAAATATGTCATCACTCAAAATATTGATAACTTACATCAGGAGGGAGGTAGTATAAATGTCATCGAATACCATGGAACTAAAGATAAGTTTGTATGTCTAAACTGCGGTAAAAACTTTCGTTTAAAAGAAATGAATCTTACCGAACAGCCTCCGCATTGCAGTGAGTGTAATGGCTTACTCAAACCCGATTTTGTCTTTTTTGGAGAACCGATTCCCGAAAAAGCCGCAAGGTTTTCTTATGATGTCGCAAAGAAATCGGATGTCCATCTGATTATCGGTACTACAGGTGAAGTACAGCCTGCTTCTTATATACCATATTATGCAAAAAAAGCAGGGGCAATTGTAATTGAGATAAATCCTGAAAAATCAAAATTTACCAATACAATTACTGATATTTATATTAATATGAAGGCCGGCGAAGCTCTTATAGAATTGAATAAAAATTTAATCGAATAGTATTATAATTCTTTTTAGAAATTGTAAAAGTTAAAACTTATGAAAATTGTATTTGCGGAATCATTAGGGGTGTCAGAAGATTTATTGAAGAATGCAAAAGTGCATTTTGAAAGACTTGGACACGAGTTTATTTATTTTCTTGATAGAAAGGATTCTGCCTGGGATATAATTAGTCGCGCAAAAGATGCAGACATATTGACTTTAAGTAATATTGCAGTAGAAAAAGAGATTATTGAAAGTTGTCCCCGATTGAAATTAATTAATGTTGCTTTTACAGGCACCGACCATATAGATATTGATTTGTGCCGAAAGAAGGGGATTAATGTCTGCAATGCAGCAGGGTATTCTACTGTTGCGGTGTCTGAACTTGCTTTAGGATTGGCACTTTCTTTATTAAGAAGAATTCCTGATATGGATAGCCAAACACGTGTCCTATCTGATAGAAAAGGATTTCTTGGAGCCGAATTAAATGGAAAAACCGTTGGAATTGTTGGAACAGGAGCGATAGGAATGGCAACAGCAAAATTGTTCGAAGCGTTTGGTTGTAAAATTGTCGCATGGAGCCGCACTCAGAAACCATCGAATTTGTTGTCTTATGTCAGTCTTGAAGAACTATTTAAATCATCTGACATAGTTAGTTTGCATATTCCTGTGACTAATGAAACAAAAAATCTTATAAATGAGAAATTGCTATCAAAAATGAAAAAGGATTCTGTACTTATAAATACAGCCCGTGGACAAATTATAGATTATTTTGCTTTATCAGAAATTTTAAAATCGGGTGAAATAGCCGGAGCAGGTATTGATATTTACGAAACAGAACCCCCTTTGCCTAATAACCATCCAATATTGTCGGCGCCAAATACTGTTCTTGTGCCTCATATCGCATACGCTACCAAAGAAGCTATGCTCAAAAGATTCGAAATAGTTAATTCAAATATAGATTGGTATTTAAAAGGAGAGATTAAAAATAAAATTGTGTAGAACTGTTAAAATTATATTTCTTCACCATTGATAAAAACCCTTGAATTTATTTTCAGAGCTTTTTTAAGGATATAACTAACCCCACAATATCTTTCTTCGGATAATGCCACAGCTTTTTTTACACTTTCATGATTTATATCATCACCAGTGATATTATAGTTTACAGTTATTTCGAAGTAGTGCTTGGGATGTTCATCTGTAAGTGCCCCATCAACTTTAACTTCAAAGGTTTTTATATTAACTCTCATCTTTTTTAAGATAGAAATAACATCCATTGCAGTACAACCACCAAGTGCAGTTAAGATAAGCGGCTTTGGGCGTGGACCCCTGTCGTCTCCGCCCAAATCCTGTTTTGCATCTATAGTAATTCTATGTCCGTCAACTTCGGAGACAAATGACATTTTACCATCCCATTTTATGTTTACTGAGTCCATAATTTTATAATTTTTTATTTAACAATTAAATGGTTGATATGTTTATAGCTTTCAACTAAAACTGATGTTGAATTCTTAATAATTCTATTTTCGCATCCAAACACCTGTTATTTCCCCAATATACATAGTATGAAAGTCCTTTTGGGGATACTTATCATCTATAATATCTTTGTCAATGAATTCATTCTCTTTAATTACAGTTGAATAGATTTTTTTACACTCAATAATTATTTCAGCTTCTTTAAAACAGATTGATCCGTTTGGTGTAATAACAGGTCTTAATTTGTCATAATTCATTTTGTCAAAATCACGTCCCGATACTGATCCCATTTTTAATAAAACATCTCTATAATCTTCACTGTAAAAACTAATAGTGTAATAATCCTCTCTTTCGGTATAGATGTATGTTTGTCTTTGTGGACGAACAAAAATGGTCGTAATTGGTTTTTCCCATAGCCATCCAATGTTTCCCCACGAAGCTGTCATCATGTTGTAATCATCTATATTTCCAGCTGTTATTAGCATCCAATCTTTTCCGATAAGTTTAATTGCATTAGTATTTAACTCTTCCCAACCAACTTCTTTAAATTCTTCCATATCTTTTAAATGTGTTTGTGCTGTACATGAATAAAATCCGATAATTACTGTAAATAGAAATAATAGTTTTGTCATATTTAATTGAATTTGTACAAATATAACAAAACAACATTGAATACAAAACACTAAGCGAAATTATAAATAGATTGGATGATGAGTATTTATAACAGATTTCTCACTCCTCCTGCGTCAAAGTTCGAAATGACTCTTACACCTGTACGCTCCGGTCATTTCGAACGAACGTGATAATTCTTTTTTTAACATAATTATTTAGGTGATTCAAAACTCTGAGCCCGTAGGGCTCAAATGTCAGTAACCCCGACTTTTAAGTCGGGGGTTCACAAACTGGAACAATAGCTTTTGGAATTGTATTTGTCAAATTTAGGGCGTGCCGGGTAGGTACAAATACTATAACAAAAGCGAATAATAGATGCCACCTAAATAATTACAAGAATCTATTATTTTTTGTTAATTATACTTATTATCTTCGCATTGATTTAAAATGAAAGATAAGTTTCTTATAATATCAGGCCCCTGTAGTGCAGAATCTGAAGAACAAGTATTCAGAACAGCTGAAGAGTTAAAAGCTTTAGTAAATCCTGATTTTTTTAGAGCCGGTATTTGGAAACCTCGCACCAGACCAGGAAGCTTCGAAGGTGTTGGTCAATTAGGTTTGCAATGGATGACCAGAATTCAGAAAGAGCTAGGGATGCCTGCCATAGTGGAAGTTGGCTGTGCTCTTCATGTAAAAAAAATATTAAAACACAATATTAATGCCTTTTGGATTGGAGCAAGAACAGTTGCAAATCCTTTTTCGGTTCAGGAAATTGTTGACGCACTCGAAAATAGAGAAATAACTGTGTTTGTTAAAAACCCTGTTCATCCTGACATAGAATTATGGACAGGTGCTATTGAAAGGTTTTTGGCAGCAGGAGTAAAAAATGTTGCTGCTATTCATCGCGGTTTTTATCCTTACGAAAAAACTCATTTAAGAAATATTCCGCGATGGGAGATCCCTATTGAGCTTGCTCGAAGATTCCCCGATATTAGAATAATCTGTGATCCAAGCCATATTGCAGGTAAAGCTGAATTTTTGCACGAGATTTCACAAAAAGCAATAAATCTAAATATGGCAGGCCTGATGATTGAATCTCACTTTAACCCAAGTCAGGCTTTGAGTGATAAAGATCAGCAAATTACACCTAATGATTTGAAAATCCTAATTTCAAATCTTGATTTAAGAAATCCGGTTAATGATGACAGCGATTTTAAAACTAAGTTGTACGAATTACGTGAAAAAATAGATGTCATTGATTATCAACTAATTGATATGCTTGAGCATCGTTTCAAACTTGTTGATGAAATTGGGGGTCTTAAAAAAGAGCATAATGTTACGATTCTCCAACTCGAAAGATGGAAAACCATAGTTGAATCACGTTTAAACTATGCAAATAAAGACAAGATTTCAAGAGAATTCCTTTTGAGGATTTTGCAAATGATTCATAAAGAATCTATTCAAAGACAAAATGATATTTTTGGGTTAGACTAGTTTTTTTTAAAAAGAAGGGTGCATTGTGGTGCACCCTAAAATCGCTTACTTAAAATAATTGCCGCCTTGTTTTGGAGTAAGCCAAGATATTTATTAAACTTCTAAACTTGTCAAATGGTTGCATAAAAAATATAAAAGGGTTAAACTTTTTACTTTATTATTTATGATATTAGTAAATACACTATATTTGTATATTGTAATCAAACCAACATGAAAATATGAGAAGTATTATTCGAAAGTATATTCTTTTTATTATTTATTTTGCATTAAGTTTTTCATTTCAAGCTTTTACGCAAAATGTGGGAATTAACACCAGCACCCCCGATGCATCAGCTCTTCTGGAATTAAATTCAACAACTCAAGGGTTTCTGCCTCCGCGACTTAGTACTGTTGAAAGAAACGCAATATCATCCCCGGCAGAAGGATTAATAATCTATAATACTACTGAACAATGCATTAATTACTACAACGGAACCTTATGGTTAAGTTTATGTGGTAGTATTTCGGAAACTGGTGTTACCATTGACACTCATCCTCAGAGTTCTTCTGTTTGTGAGTTTGATAACGGTTCATTTTCTGTTGTTTCAGCAGAAGGATTGTCGTTTCAATGGCAGGTGAATGCCGGTTCCGGATGGCAAGATATTACCGCCCCTTCCACAGAACCTGTATTTGGCGGTTATAATACAGCAGAACTTACATTAACAGGTGTTGTCGCAAGTAATGATTCCTGGCTTTTTAGATGCATTGTAACCGGAGATAATCCACCTCCGGCAACGAGTAATTCTGCAACTTTGACAATATTACATGTCCCCGAACAACCATCAGAGATTTCAGGTCCAACTGAAATATGCCCTGCGTCAGAAACATTACTAAGCACAGAAGCTTTCGATTCTGACATACTGGTTCATGGAACATCTGCTCCCACCACTGTTTGGTTTGCTCCTGACTTTAATACTCCAATAGCACATTCTACTATAGGTGGATGTTCCGGAGGAAGAGTAGGTTATCAGGGATCATGGAATAACTTCTGGGGCAATTTCTTAAGAGTTCCTCAAATTGACTGTACCGGTCATGATGAAGTAAGCTTAAACTTCGATGTTTCACATTCATACTTTGCCACACACGCCAACGACTGGTGTCGGTTTTATATGTGGGCTGATGGAGGATATAAACATAATGTAGTTTCCGTTAAAATAAATGATTCTGATGTTACATACGACTCAGGAATAAATGGTAAAGGATTTAAATTTACTGAAGTACGTTCTTGTGATGAAGTTGAAGTAAGTTTTGATATCTCGGCTATAAGTGACAAATCAAATATCTTATTTTACCTTGAACCTAGTTGTGGATATAATAATAGTAATTTGTTTTCTGTTTGGTTTGACAATATTGGATTTACTACAGGATCAGGTGCTAATGAATTTTACTATAGCATCACAGATGAAGGATACGATTATCAATGGCAAGTTCCGGCTGACTGGACAATATCTGCAGGGCAGGGAACAAATAGTATTACTATAAATGCAGGCTCTATAGACGGAGACGTTATTGTAACACCTTCTAATTCCTGCGGTAACGGTCCTTCACGATCTTTAAGCGTAGATGTATGTCCCTAGATTGCAAAATATTTGAAAAAAAAGAGCTGCCTTTAAATTTTTTTGACAACTCTCTTTAATATAATTTGATTAATTGTTCTTAAACCATCTCAAGTGCATGAGATAAGTCAGCAAGTATATCTTCGCAGTCTTCGATTCCTGTTGCAAATCTTACCAATCCGTCTGTAATTCCTGCTGCCTCACGTGATTCTTTAGATAAACCTGCATGTGTCATCGAAGCAGGATGTTGAATAAGAGATTCAACACCACCTAAAGAAACAGCCAACATTGCAAGATGTACATTATTCATCATTTTTTCACCTGCAGAAAAACCTCCTTTTAGCTCAAAGCTTATCATTGCACCGGGGCCTTTCATCTGGCTCATTGCCAAATCATGTTGAGGATGAGATTTTAATCCGGGGTATTTAACCCAAGAAACTTTTGGGTGATTTTCCAAAAATTCAGCAATTATTTGTGCACTTTGTTGCTGACGATCCATTCTTAATGATAGGGTCTTCAAACCGCGATTAACCAAATATGCCTGATGAGGATCCATATTGCCTCCTAAATAAACCATGGTCTGACGTAATTTTTTATATAATTCAGGGTCTTTAGCAACTAATGCTCCACCAACTATATCGGCATGTCCATTAATGAATTTGGTAATTGAATGTAAAGCAATGTCAGCACCTAAATCTAAAGGTTTTTGAAGATATGGTGAACAGAATGTGTTGTCAACGCAAACAATAATATTATGTTTATGTGCAAGAGTCGAAACAGCTGCAATATCTGTTAAAACCATTGTAGGATTTGTCGGAGTCTCAATATATAATAGTTTTGTATTTGGTCTTATTGCTCTTTCAATTTGAGAAATATCTGAAGTGTCAACATAATCGAATTGAACACCAAAACGTGAAAAATCCCTTTCAATAACAGCTCTGCTTGGTCCATATACTGCATTTGTGCTTATCATATGTGAATCTTTACCTAAAAGAGCCATATAAACAGTCGAAACGGCAGCCATTCCACTCGCTAATGCAATACCTCTGTAACCGTTTTCGAGCTCAGCCAGTTTATCTTCAAATGAATTAATAGTAGGATTTCCTATACGAGTGTATATATATCCTGAATCTTTTCCGGCGAAACAATCTGCACCGTGTTTTGCGTTTTTAAACCTGAATGTAGAGGTTTGATAAATAGGAGGAACTGCACTTCCTAACGCATCATCATAATCACCTGCGTGAATTAATTTGGTATTGAAACCTTTGTTTTTTGTGTCCATTTCTAATAATTATTGTAAGTAATTTTATTTTTAGGCTACAAAATTATAAAACTTATTATGATTAAATAATTATTCTTGTATTTTTAAGAAATTTAGAATTGCAAATTTTAATTGTCAAATCAAATGATGAAAATATGTGAAAGATGCGGGAATGAATTTGAGTGTTTACATTCTGATCATTGTTGGTGTTTGGAAGTAAAGATTCCGGAACATGTGTCACAGGCAATAAAGAATAAGTATAAAGATTGTCTTTGCAGGAGTTGTCTTCTAGAAATAATAGAGCGAGATAAAAATCTAAACCAAAAAGGTGAGGGAAATTTTATATAGTAAATGGAAAGGTAAAAAAAAACACCGAAAAATATTCGATGTCTTTTGAGGTACCTGGCGGAGTCGAATCCCGTATTCCCAAAATCCGTTGAATTTGAACGGATTTTTATGGGGAATACGAGGATCCACGAAAATTTCAAGAATTTTCGGGACCGCATCCGCCATATATTTTAAGATAACCGGTCTGCAAAACCGATTAAAAAAAAACACCGAAAAATATTCGATGTCTTTTGAGGTACCTGGCGGAGTCGAATCCCGTATTCCCAAAATCCGTTGAATTTGAACGGATTTTTATGGGGAATACGAGGATCCACGAAAA
>JAKQEK010000185.1 GCA_029558535.1 Bacteroidota bacterium
TGCTTATTTCTTCTGATAATTTGGAGAGTAAATCTGATGGTGGATATTATGTTGAATTTTACGAAATTCCAGATATTCGTTTTACAGATTTGGAAGATTTGAATGAACTTGTTAAACTTTTAAAGAAAGCAAGTGCATAATGCCACGTACACCCGAAAATCAACTATTATTACCAACTGGTAAGCTAATTACTTTTAATAGTGAGCAGTTTGAAGGCTTGAAGAAAATTAAGCATTGGCTAAAAAATGGTCAGACTTTTTTTACTTTGGCTGGGTATGCAGGTACTGGTAAAGCACAGCCATTATATTCAAAAATATATACACCAGATGGATATGTCACAATGGGTGATGTAAAGGAAGGTGATTTAGTTATTGGAAGTAATGGTAAACCAATTAAAGTACTTAATGTATTTCCACAAGGAATTAGACCAATGTATAGAGTAACATTTTCAGATGGATTTCATGTTGATTGTTGTGGCGACCATTTGTGGAAAGTAAAAACTTTTAAGGATAGAAATTGTCAACGTGCATTTATTAATAAATTTAAAAAGCATAGAGAATATTATTCGATTTTATCGACTAAAGACATGGTTGACAATATCTATTATATTAGAAATGATGAAAGTATTCAATTTAACTATAAAATACAAGTAAATTCGGCAGTTGATTTCAGAAAAAAGGAATTACCAATACACCCATATCTATTGGGTGTATTAATTGGTGATGGCGGATTAACCAATACATCGATAAGATTCACGACTATCGATAATGAAATTATTGAAAAATTAAAAAAAATTATTAAAAATGATTATAATGATTTAACAATTAAACAAGTATCAAATACAATAACATATTCAATTACAACGGGTAATGTTGGTGTTAGAAATGTGCTTAATCAATCTCTCATTAATTTAAAATTGAAAGTTAAATCAAATAAAAAATTTATTCCTGAAATATATAAATATTCTTCAATTTCTGATAGAATTTTATTATTACAAGGACTAATGGATACCGATGGTACGGTTGATAAAAATGGTCATTATATTTCTTATGCAACCGTTTCATCAAAACTTGCAAACGATATTTCTGAATTAGTTCAATCATTAGGTTGTGTTGCAAAAATTAATTATAAAATAAATAATCATTGCGGATGTTATGTTGTAACAATTAATCAATCAAATGAATTTGATATATTTTTGTTAAAAAGAAAACAGAATCTTGTTATAAAAAAAACGAAATACAAAATATCAAGATATGTTTCAAAAATTGAATATATTAATGATGTTGAACAAAAATGTATTATGGTTGATGCGGTTGATAATTTATATTTGACTGATAATTTCACCCCAACCCACAATACCACCATGATAAAAAAGGTGCTTGAAGGATATTATGGTGGTGTAGTGGTTAGTGCGCCTACCCACAAGGCTAAAAAGGTGGTAATGAATACTACTGGCAAAGATGGTCAGACACTTCATTCACTACTTGGATTGCGCCCAGATATTGACTTGGATAACTTCAATCCAAACGACCCTAAGTTTAATCCCATTGCTCCCCCAAGAATAGGTGACTATAATTTTGTGATTATTGATGAAGCATCAATGATTAATCAAGAATTATATGAACTAATTCTTCAACAGGTGAAGGGCGAAAAAACTAAGGTGTTGTTTATGGGTGACCCTGCCCAGATACCGCCAGTTGGGGAAAGGGAAAGTGTAGTATTTTTACAGCCAGAAATTGAAATTCATCAGCTTACAAAAATCGAAAGGCAAAATGATACCAATCCTCTTGCTTTTGTTTACGATGCGTTGAGAAATAATTTAACCACAATAAATGGTGGCTTTGAACATAAAAGCCAGATGAATGATTTGGGTGAAGGTGT
>JAKQEK010000196.1 GCA_029558535.1 Bacteroidota bacterium
TGGTTTAGAATATTTAAGTGGAGAGATTGTAAAGTTACTGCGAGATGCTGGCCATGATGTCCAAGTCATCACAGGCAAGGGAAGCACGCTAGACAGCTATAAAACATTTGATAATTGGGTTGATGAGACAACAGATCCAACATATATTCATCGTTTATCGCTGCGAACATCGGCGCAACGGCTGGCCAATAAATTTCTAAATAAACTTATTTTTCTTACGGGTTCAGTTTCCCCTTGGTATTTTGGTCCACTACTTGAGTATGATAAAAAAACACTAGAACTGATTCAGTCTGCGGATGTGATTATTGGAGCTGGTATGCCTACGATGATGTTTTATGAAGCGTATCGGTTTGCCAAGCAGTATCAGAAGCGACTAATTGTTATACCAGCATACCATGATGTGAACTATTACAATCGCTCTCTGCCATTTCAAAATGTTCTAAGTTTTGCACACAAGGTGTTGTTTCTTTCTCCGCTAGAAAAAGAGCAATTACAAAAACATTATCGTATTGATTCTAATAAGCTGGTGCAATTTACTTATTGTCCATATACGAAAGCGGAAATGGAGTCGGCTCAGAGTAAATATGAAAAAAAAATAGTGGAAATTGAGCAGAAGTTAGAGAAGGGAAGTGCGATAACGATTGGGTTTGTGGGCCAGATTACATTGAGGAAGAATTTTCAGTTTTTTGCGGATTTTATTCGGGATAATGGGGCAGAACTAAAGAGCAAAAAGGTTAGATTGAGATTTCTATTTGCTGGTGCGCGAACTAATTCTTCTCCGCAGGTAGAAGCAATGTTTGAAGATTTGGATGCAGAAGTCAGGTTTATCTATGATTTTGCAGATAAAAATGCTATTTATAAACAAATCGATATTTTCATCAATCCCTCAGAGGAGGAAAGCTTGGGATTGGTCAATTTTGATGCTCTGGCGCAGGGATTACCGGTATTTGTGCATAAGGATAGTGCGTTTGCAAGTTTAAGTAATGAATACAAAAATAAAATCCTACAATCTAATAATTTAACAATTCAAACTGACTTATTTCACAATTTTTCAACATTATCACAATTTTTCATTTACAATCTTGTTTACTCATCACAAGGGTTATTTAATTATTTATAAGATTTTTTAAATTACTTCTTTAAAGCAATGAGTTAAAAAATTCAATGTATTTTTTTTCAATAATAGGCCAATCGTAGTTATCTGCAACATACTTTTTTCCATTATTTCCCATTATTCCTCTTTTTTTTGGATTATTAATCATCCATTTGAGCATTTCTGAAAATTCTTCAAAGTTCTTATACCATAGTCCCCCTTGTGCTCTAAATGTTTGACCCCTTAAAACATCACATTTTCCATTTACAAGTACTGGTTTATTATTTTCCCAAGCTTCCATTGTTATTAGTGATAAGGATTCATAAGCAGAAGGATTAATTATGCAAATTGCGTTCTTAATTAATTCATATTTTTTTTCTGGTGTTACAAAACCTAAATATTTTATCGAGGGGTGAGATGGTATCTCCATAATTGCCTTGCCAACCAGAATTAACTCAATTTGTGAATTTTCATTTGTTAAAAAGTTAAGAAAATATTCAAACAACTCATGGCATCCTTTTCCCGCTTCTATTCTCCCAAGATACAATATATATGGTTTTAATTTTTGATTTGATGCCAATCTTTTCTTTGATTTACTAATTACATTTTCTAGACCACAACCAATTACAGCTGAAGGCAATCTTTTAGTTACAGGAAAAACAGAGTTGATGAGCTCTAATTCCTCTGGGGTATTTGCAATTATTCCTCTTGCTTCAGAAAATTGTTTTTTAAACACATCTAAATACAGCGGCAGTTCATCGTGAGCACATGGTAATAATACAGCTTTATGTTTGACAATTTGATAACCATAATATGTAGTTGCGTACGGATAAGGTACAAAAATAAATAAGTCATATTCTTCCGAATTATTCTTAATATGATCAAGAAGTGTACTTGAAAATGGACCCTGTATTTTCATCCATTCTTCTTCCTCTTGAAATGTGTGATTTGTAGAATTGAATATTTCTTCACACTTAGTATTAAATTTTGTTAAATCTCTTTCATAATCTACTGAGAATCTTAATATTTTTACACCATTAATTGTTTCGTTATCTTTTAATATTTCATCTTTCCAAGTAACATAGTCAATTGCCTTTGTTGTCAGCACAGTAACTGAGATATGATTCGCTAAATGCTCTGCAACTAATCTTGTAAGAAATTCTGCCCCCCCAGTTACTTGAGTGCCATAACGGACTACTACAAAAGCTATTCTCAATTTATTTTTAAGCATTTTAACAGTCTATTTTCTATGTCAATACTATTATATTTTTTTATCTCTGCATTTTGAAGCTTTTGTATTTGTTTATATAATACAGTGTTATTAATTAATTCATACATTGTGGAAGCTACAAGTAGAGGATTTTTTTCTTTTATTAGTATGCCACCTTTTCCCATTGTTTCTTTTACAGCGCCAGCGTCATAAGCAATGATGGGTAACTGAAAATGCATTGCCTCAACCAATGGTACTCCAAAACCCTCATGTTCGCTAAGAGATATGAAAAGAGATGAGGTTTGATATAAGTTGGCTAATTGACTATCAGAAACTTTATTAAGTATATGAATATTACTATTTCCACTTGATAAATTTTTAACTCTCGAAAACATTTGTGATGAGGCGTAATAACTACCCACCAAATACAAATTGGCACTAGGGTCAAATTCTTTTTGATAAACTAAAAATGATTTAACAATGTCGTCCTGTCTTTTATGATAGTTTAACTGTGAAACTGAAAGTATTTTTGTATTTTTAGAAATATTTCTTCGCGAGTTAGTTTTTCCAAACTTTTCAATTAGATCTAAAAATGGGGGAATAACAACTATCTCTCGACTATATCCAAAATCCTGAAGAGTTCTTTTATTAAACTCGGAGTCTGCGATTGCTTTTACAAATTTCTTAGAAAATGTTTTTATCTGATGCTTCGTTGTTTCAATATGATCTTTGCGGAATTTATCGGTTGAAGGAAAAAAGTTAGCAGGTGTGACATTGTGAAAGCAAAGTAAAACTTCGGAGTCGATTGTTTCAATTAGTTGTTCGTAAGCTTCTGAATATATTGAGTAATGAAATATCATTTTTTCACCAATTATCGGCTTATAATTCGAAAAGTGGCGGGTGATCTCCCTGTGACTAACATCACAATAGTTACGATATATTTCTCCATTAATTCCATGCTTTTTCAATGCTTTTTTTATTTGTAACACGTCAATTGAAATTGCGTCTCCCTCATACATATTCTCAACAATTTGATGAACGGTCATATATTACTTCTTGTAAGCAATAATTGCGTACTCTTGACTACCAAAAAGTAAACGATCAACTTCTGTTTTAACTCCGGTTACCATTGGTGTAAGTCTTAATATTTGTATATTTTTATAGCCGATATATTCTAAAATTAGTTCTAGCAACGCTGGAGAGAGTTTATATTTATGGGTATAATCAGTGTAAAATATTGTACTTGCTACTTGTAAGTTTTCTGGATTAGGTGTTTCAAGAATTATAACTCCATTTTTCTCAAGCTTTTCGTAGATTAGATACAATAAGTCATATATATGTGGAAATGTAAGATGCTCAATTAAATGAAATGCAGATGCTCCTGAAAATTTGCCTTGATAATTATTTAAGTATTCAATTGCATCTCCTTGACTCACGGAATATCCGTTAATCTGAGCGGAGTGAACATATTGATGGTTTATATCTACTCCAATAATATTTGACATTCCAGCGTTTTTTAAAATCTTAAAAAATTCACCTCTCCCAAATCCAATATCGATAAATGGGTGTTGTTCGTTTAATTTTTTCACAGTTTTTACATATTTTTCGTATTCATTTAATCTTGAAATAACTAATTCCTCACTACCTCTAAATTTTTCTTGTTGGTAAATATAAAAATCGCTCTCTATTTGATCAAAGAATGTTGGCTTTTTATTGTCTTGTCCAGTGCGAGAAATTTCATTAATTCTTTTCTCGAGATGTTTGATGTAATTGTATAAATCATCTAAATATTTATGAAGATTAGTAATTGACTCAAATGTTAAGCGGTTAAATACTACTTGAACTCGTGTAAATATTTTAAATGATCTGAATAAAATCTTTTTTAAAAATCCTAATTTTGATTGGTATGATATAAATGCCTCAGGATTGATATGAGAGTTTAGTTTCATCTCTAGATTTTTTATGATTATCGAGTCCTCAAACAATGGTTTATAATAAATTGACGCATCAACTTGCTGCTCAAGAGTAGAAATGGATTTTACTGCAATCCCTAATTTTCGATTATCAAGTTTTCCCGTAATCTTAGCAGGGACGTGTTCCTCAGAAAGTAGAAATTTAAATAAAATATTTTTTGAATTTATTATTTTTGGAATTTTAAATTGTATTTCTCCAACTACATCAATAATTGTTGACTCGATTTTTTTTTCACCAATAAACAAAGTAAGTTTTAACTTACTCTTGCTTGTTGGAATTGCGACAACATTTAAAATAATATGATTTGAATTAGAGGGATTAAATAGAAATGAGAATG
Source organism: Bacteroidota bacterium (assembly GCA_029558535.1). Taxonomy (GTDB): domain Bacteria; phylum Bacteroidota; class Bacteroidia; order Bacteroidales; family ML635J-15; genus Bact-19. The sequence continues at coordinate 4,615 of JAKQEK010000196.1, forward strand.
CTCTTTTTGTCCATCGCGCTCTAGTACCCTGAATATTTTCTGGCTCATACCAACCATCGACTAGATATTCACCATTTTCCCAGGTATCTATAAAATGAATTGGGTTTTCATGCAAAGAGTTTAAGTAACTCATCTTTGTTTTTAAAATTCTCGATTTTATGGATGCAACTATTGATTTAACATCAACTTCATTTGAAGGTGGTATCACTATCATTTTGTTGTAGTCATTATTATTTTTTTCCGATTTCATATTTTTTTGTTTTTCTTAATTAGACTTGAAAGAATTTTTAGTATAACATGTTGGCGTGAGAATATTCCATATTAGACTTTCATCAATCATATTGTTAATTAATATTGTAAGTTTAACTGGTATTAGTTTATTAGCCATTAGTAAATTTTCTTCAACATTATGTCTACTAACTTCTTTAATCATCTGGCTTATTTCGTGTTTTCTAATAAGAAGATTTCTTAATATTAATAAACCAGTCAAAAAAGTTAAATTTAATTATTATTTACTGATTATTCTTTTCATTGGGTTCTTATTTAGACTTAATCCGTCAATATATTTGTCTGGAGCTCAGGATCAAGGTTTGTATATAAGCATGTCCCATCAATTTGAAAAAAATGGCTCATTAGATATTCCGGATACTTTGATGCCAAACATGAATGAATCGCAATTAGAGATTTATGAAAAATACAACCCTCCAAGTGCAATGGGAGTGTCAAGATCTTGGACAAAGAATCAAACTGAAGTAATGCCATTCTATCCACTTCACCCAATGTGGATGAGTCTTTTTGCATATATGATGGGTGATTTAAATCGATCTTATTCAATCGTTTTTTTCTCAATAATGTCAATATTTATTTTGTATAAATTAACAACATTATTAACAAAAGATCAAACTGCTCCCTATTTAGCAGCTTTATTACTTGCAATAAATCCTTTACATGTGTTCTTGTCAAAGTTTCCAGTAACTGAAAATGTTGCTTTATTTTTTTCTCTGACTGGTTTTTATTATTTTTTACTTGCTTTAAAAAAATCGACTTCAAAATATGAATATTATTTGAACTTAACTATTTCAGCTCTAACATTCTTTTCATTTTTCTTTGTTAGAATGAGTGGCTTTCTTTACATTCCATTTTTTCTTTTACTTTTAACCGTATTGTATTTATCAGTTAAGAATCAGTTTAATAGAAAAGGTCTCATTTTCTATTTTTCTGTAGTATTTACTTTTCTTGCTTTGTCTAATCTATATTTTTTAATTTATTTACCCGAACTATTTTTCCCATTGTACGAAACCTTTTTTTATCCAATTTTGGGGAATAATTGGATACAAATAGTTTCATTATTAATAATAAGTTTATTAATTTCTTTTTTAATTACTATTAAGTATTTAAAAAAGCCTATAGCATTATTTCTTGCGTTTTTAAAAGTTAGATATAAACTCATAATAATTTGCGGTTCAATTCTTGTAATTGGGATAAGCTTTTATCAATTATATAAACTTGGATACTCAGAGAATTATTCAAATTTTGTATTTCCAGCTATTCAGCAAATTGGCCAAGAAGGGTTAAAATCTCTACGATTTTTACCTCTTTATACAATATTGCTATATCTATCTCCTTTTGGTTTTTTATTGTTGTTATTTTCTTTTTGGAAGATGCTTAAATCAAATAACAAAGAATTCCTTTTTATATATATATTTACACTTATTTTTTTTATTGTAAATTCAGTTCTATTTAAATATGTACAATATCATTATTATTATGCACGATATTATATGACTGAGATTATTCCTTCATTAATTATCATGATCGCCATTAGCTGGGAATACATAAAAAATACACTATTTTCGCGTATCTTAATTACTGCTTCTTGCTGTTATCTTATCTTCTTCTCTTTAATTTTAACAATTGGAGTCGAAGGTTCTAGGGTAAGCTTTTTCAATTCACTTAGAGACACTATAGATTATAATAACAATTTAATCTTGGTGGATGGAAGTAATATTATTGTTAGAATTGTTGTGACAACTCCGATCAGATACTTCTATGATTATAGGACTTTTTTAGTTTCTGATTTTGAAGAAGTATTTGATCCAGAGCTGGAAACATTAAAACGAATCTATAAAAATATATATTTACTAAGCGAAAATGTAATTGAAAATAATCCAAAGTTAATATTAGTGAACAAATTATCTTTTGAGCATAGTTTTTATACAAATGGAACTCATACCTATAATTTTTTTCCTAATTTGTCTTACACCGGTATCAGGCCTGTCAGTTATTCTAAATATCTGGCTCCAACCTCCTATGCTACGAGTCATTTATCTATCTATATTTATAAGCTTAATTATGATATAGAATAAATTTAAAATGAGGTATGAAAATAATATTGCAAGGTTATAACACTATGAATAAATCCAATTTAATCCAGACAAAACTAGACCAAAGCAGACCTGACAGTGATATTGCAGTTAAATATTATTCAGACAACCCAATTATTAGATTATTAATGCAGAATTTTTTGTCTAATTTTAATTTTTTACTTAAACAGATCAATCCAAAAAGTATTTTGGAATTAGGATCAGGTGAGGGTTTTTTATCAAATATTCTTGCATCTACATATAGTAATATTCCAATTGTTTCATCAGATGTAAGTACATTAGATCTTCAATCAAGAAAAAATAACTTAAAGAAATATAAAAATGTTACACTTGAAATTATTGATGCAAAAAAAATTATGTATAGATCAAATAGTTTTGATTTGGTTGTTGCTTCAGAGGTGCTAGAGCATATTTCTGATCCGGAAAAGGCAATCAGTGAGATTTATCGTGTATCCAAAAAATTTGCACTTCTCAGTGTTCCCAATGAACCCACTTTTCACTTACTAAATATGGTGAGAGGAAAATACCTAAATACTTTTGGTAATTTTCCAGAACACGTTAATCACTGGTCAAAAAATTCATTTATACACTTTGTTAAATCAGTTGGATTCAAAGTAAATATTATTAAAACACCTCTGCCCTGGTTAATGGTTTTGGCAGAAAAGTAATCTATGTGCGGAATATTTGGAGTTATTCCATCTAAAAATTGGTCAAATCAGAATAATCTTTTAAAAACTATTATTTCGAATTTATTTCTGCTCTCATCCTCAAGGGGAAAAGATGCGTCCGGTATCGCAGTTTTGACTGATACTGAAATAAGGATTAATAAGTTACCTTTTTCTCCAAAAGTACTAATTAATTCTAGTGAGTATCAAAACTTACTTAATACCCAAAAAATAAAAGCCGTATTTGGTCATGCACGAATGGAAACAAATGGGTCGTTTTCTGAGGACTGCAATAACCAACCCGTAGTGAATAATAATATAATTACTATTCATAATGGAATCATTGTAAATGATGAACACCTCTGGAACATAAATGAGGATCTTCGAAGAAATTTTCAGGTAGATACAGAAATTTTAAATTCGCTGTTTAGTAAATACTTGCAGCATGGTTACACTATATTAAATTCCACTAGAAAAATATTCAAGCAAATTGAGGGTGCGGCGTCTATCGGAAATATGTTCTCAGAATATCCATATATTTTACTGGCAACAAACACTGGTTCGATGTACTATCTCTCAGACTTAGAAGGATCATTTTTTATTTTTGCTTCTGAAAAATATTTTTTGAGTAGAATTTTAGACAAATATTTTGGCAATTATGAAGTAAATATTTACCAAGTAAGTCCCCAATCAGGATTAATAATCAATTATGAAAGTTTAGAGATTATTAAATTTAATCTTTTATCAATTAAATCAGATAATTTTCCTATTGAAAAAGTTGGAACAAGAAGCAAGAGAATATTAATTAATGGCAAACTTTTTAAAAAAAATATAAATTTAAAAGTCATACCAAAAAGAGTTGTTTTATCGAGATCAGCGAGTGAAGTTCATAAGTTAATACTTAAAGAATACCAGAGAAATACTGACTTTATAATGAAACTTAAAAGGTGTGGCAGGTGTTTACTCCCTGAAACCATGCCATTTATTACATATGATCAGAAGGGAGTCTGTAATTACTGTAAATCTTACAAAAAAAAATCATTACTTGGAATTGAAAAACTTAACATAGATTTGCAATCAATACGAAAAATAAAAGACAGACCTAACTGTATTGTAGCTTTTAGTGGTGGGAGAGATAGTAGCTATTCACTTCACTATATCAAAGAAGTATTGCAACTTAATCCATTGGCTTTTTCATATGACTGGGGAATGTTAACAGATCTTGGAAGAAGAAATCAGTCAAGAATGACGAGCAGGCTAGGTGTAGAACACATATTGGTTTCTGCAGACATACAGAAAAAAAGAAAATACATCCATCAAAATGTTTTAGCTTGGTTAAAAAAACCTCATCTTGGTACTATTCCACTGTTTATGGCAGGTGACAAACAGTATTTTTATTTTGCTAATAAAGTTAAACAAGAGAACCAGATCGACAAAGTAATCATGGGAGAGAATTATTATGAAAAAACCATTTTCAAAAATGGTTTTGCTGGAATTAAACAAACAAAGACCGGTTTTATGGCTTATGATGTTCCAAGTATATATAAACTAAAAATGCTATTCTTTTATGCAGGGCAGTTTCTAAATAATCCATCCTATTTAAATGGATCGCTAGTTGATAGCACATCCGCATTTCTATCATACTTCATGATTCCACATGACTATATTAATCTATTTGATTATATAAAGTGGAATGAAGAAGAGGTTAATAGCGTTCTTGACATCTATAATTGGGAACGAGCGACAGACACTGACACTACGTGGAGAATTGGAGATGGGACTGCAGCTTTTTACAATTTCATATACTTCACTGTTGCGGGATTTACTGAACTTGATACTTTTCTGAGTAATCAAATTAGGGAAGGAGATATCTCGCGTGAAATTGCTTTAGAAAAACTGACGAGATACAACTTTCCCCGGCTTAATTCTATTGAGTGGTACTGCCAAACAATTGATATTGATTTTGAAGAATCAATTAGAAAAATTATCACGATACCGAAGCTATATAATCATTTATTGTAATAATTAAGTTTTTGATAATACAACATTTTTTCTTGGTAGATCCTTAGTCGCGTAAACATATCTGCCATAAACCCCAGTGCCCATAATCCAAAAGTACAGGCTGAGAAATATATAAAAATAAATCCTACAATTTTGTAAGGAGTAAAAGTACCGGTTCGATAATAATGTGTTGTTAAAAATACTCCTGAGAGAACACTTATGATTAGAGGAATAATACTTACATAAAAGAAAAATAACAGTGGGCGGTAATCCCGAAATGTTCTAAAAATAATTTTTAGTGATCTGAGAGAATACATAAATAAATTATTAGCAATTTTAGATTTTCTGGATGGAAAATATTTGACTTTTACCGGAATTGAAGCAATCCGTAATCCTTTGGCTGCTAAGTCAATTATAGATTCTTGTGTATAGGTAAATTTTCCCATTAAATCCAGCATGAGCATGGCTTTTCTGGAATATGCCCTGAAACCACACGATACATCGTAAAATTTTTGTTCGGCTAATAGACTTATGAAAGTAGACATGATGAGATTTCCATAGTACTTTTCTATCGGCATATTTAAAGGAATCGATAATTTACCTGTACCATTGGAAAATCTATCAGAAATGACATAATCAGCTTTTCCCAGAATTATTGGTTTTAATAATTTGTGTATTTCCTGCGGATCAAATTGTCCATCAGCATCAATATTTACCATTAAGTCAGCATTCATCTCGAGTGCTTTGTTCAGTCCACTCTGAAATGCTTTTCCCACTCCATAATTTTGGTTATGAGAAACTACCAATGCACCTGCTTTCCTCGCAATTGTTACAGTTAGGTCGGTTGAGCCATCGTCGACTACCACAACAGATACATTAATATTTCCAATGCTCTTGGGCACCGAATTAATCACAAATTTAATTGATTCTTCCTCATTGTAAGCTGGAATTACTACTGTAAGTTTTTTCATCTTCCAATTCCTGAATATATTATATGTTTTGGTAGAAGAGTATTATTTAAACAGTTTCTTCCATCTATTATTACTTTTACAGAGGAATTCTTTAAACAATTTGGCAGATTGTCTATAAATTCCTGATGAGCGGTTGCAAGCAAGATACCTTCTGCATTTTTAATCGCACTGGAAAGAGAATTTCTATTTGATTCCTTTGGTACAAGAGGATCATATACAACTAATTCTGCACCAAATTCAATTAATAAGTCTCTAATTTCAAATGCAGGACTTTCTCTTGTATCACCTAAATTTGGTTTGTAAGATAATCCAAGCAAAGTAATTTTTGTACCCTTAATTGATTTACTAATTTTATTCAAACTTAAAATTAGTTTTTCAACTGCGTATTCAGGCATGCTTTTATTAATTTCTCGAGCCAACTTTAAAAACTTATGATCAAAACCACTGAGGGCAGCTCTTTGAATAAGATAATAAGGATCAACCGCGATACAATGACCTCCAACTCCAGCTCCTGGCCAGTGTGGCATAAATCCAAAAGGTTTATTACTAGCTGCCCCGATTGTTTCAATTACGTCAATTCCCATTGCATCAAATGATTTCGCCAATTCATTTGCGTACGCAATATTGATATCTCTAAAAGTATTTTCTACTATTTTAGTAGCCTCAGCAATCTCTAGTGATGACACCTCGTTTATCTTTACTTCTTTTAAAAATGAACGATAGAAAAATGCAATTTCGTGGTTATTTTTTTTATTAACTGATCCTATATTTCGATTGATATTGTAAATATTCCATTTTGTGTCTCCTGGGTTAATTCTTTCAGGGCAATGGGCAATATTAAAATCTCTGCCGGCTTTAAGATTTGACCCGCTTTCTAAAATTGGTTTGATGATTTCATTACATGTACCTGGATTAACTGTAGATTCAAGCACAAAGTGTGACCCACGATCTAATAAAGGTGCAATCAGTTTTGCTGCTGAAATAATGATCGAGTAGTCTGGAGTAAAATCGGGGTATACCGGAGTTGGAACACATACAATAAAGATATCGCTGTTTTTCAAAATTGATACGTTCGATGAAACAAATAGTTTATTAGAATTTAAATATGTGACAACATCAGTATCCTCAATCGGACTAACCTGATTTTTTATTTGATTTATTCTGGTACTATTAATGTCAAAACCAACAACGTTATATTTCTGGCTCCTAGTTATTGCCACCAAAGTAGGTAGTCCGACATATCCCAAACCAATTACTGATATCTTTGTTTTTTTCATTTATATCTATCGTGCTACATCATACATCAAGTCTTACTAAGCATTGTACCAATTAAACCACCCAAACAGGTCGTAACAATTCTGAGCGGTATACTTATTGCCACATAAATTAGACTTGCTTGATAATCCGCCCCAAAGAGACTTGCTAAATAAACAAAGGTAATTTCAGAAGTCCCAAAACCACCAAAAGATATCGGAATTACTGATACAATAGAAATTATTTGAAAAATTAACATAAATTGAAGAAATGAAAGATTAACTCCAAGCCTACCTAATAACAAAAAGAGACAATAGGAGGCAATTAATTGAGCCACACACGAAATAATGAGTGATAAAACTGCAGATTTTTTTGTTATCTCTAATAATTTTGGATACTGGGCAATTGTTGATAATTTAGTTTTATAAAAAATTGATTTGGGTATTTTTGTTATACCAAACCAAATAATTATACCAAAAAACACCAAAGTGCTTGTAATCATACTTAATTGAAGAATTGCTCTGGGTATTGAAGCTCGCAATACAACATACGACAAAATAATAACTAGAATAACCATAATTGTTGTTGAAATCAGACCAATAACTCTGTCCATAACTATTGACGTTGCCAAACGTGATCGCTTCACTCCACTTCTATACGAAAGTCCCCACTTAGCTACATCTCCTCCGATGGAAGATGGTAAAAACAATGAATAAAATAGACCCATATAACTGGAATGTGACAGCCAACGAATTGATTGTCTATTTACATCAACAGGAATAAGTACTCCCCAGCGAATAGAAATTAAGAAAACAGCAAATAAATTACAAACGATATAAAATACTAATACCCAAATTGGCACTAGTTTTAATTTTAGCCATACTTCTTGCCAATCTACATCTCGTAAAAGTATCCAAATTAATACTATTGAAACTAAAATTTTAAACCACTGGGGAATTTTAATTTGCTTCAGTTTTAAAAATGTTTTTGATAACTTCACGGACATAAGTATAATGCAAATAATCTTCTTTATATTACTTAACTTAATGAATGTACACATCTTCTATTGAATTAATTAGAATTGTGTTAGATTCTTCAATTATTTCCAGCTGTTTTTGTTCTACCACCTTCACCGGTTCGAATTCATTGCCATAAAATAGCAACAAATATTTTATGAAATAGAGATCGCCGAGCATGCCTTTTTCCTGATAATCACTAGTGATATACCATTCTGTGATACCTTGGTTAACTGCTATCTGTCTAACTGGCTCCACCAGAGCCTTAAAATCGTGTGATAGCCACTCATGCATCTTAATGATCGTCGGGATTGAGGCAACCTGAAAACCGATTATTACAACTAAGAGCAATGGATAGAGTTGTTTTTTCCAAACCAACATACTGCTCAGTACAATCAGTGCAAAGCCCACCACGCGTATCATCCATTGATTATTAATAAACAAATCCAAC
>JAKQEK010000203.1 GCA_029558535.1 Bacteroidota bacterium
AGCATTCCACTATGAGCAAGGGTTTGAGGACTGGCTGAGCCGCTAATCAGACAAGGATCAAACTGAACAAAAAGCCCGGCAAATGCTGGGCTTTTTATTAGGTTAAGTTGAGCAAATTGCGAGCATATTTTTTGTAAGTCATTATTAATCAATATAACCATTGATTAAAAAGGGTTATTAAAATGGTATCATTTTGCTTGCAAAATTTGATCAAATTTCGAGCTTATTAACAGGTAAATTTTTTACCAAAAAAATATTTTACATCGGGTTTATTATCCAGGAATCGATGAGGGGGGTGGGGTATGGAACCTAAATTCTAAAGAAAATATTAGTTTTCCTTGCGCATTTCAATGTTTTTTCCTTATTATCTAATACCTTCGATTTGTTCGTCACAACAGGAGAGCAATTATGAAAGCTCATAGGCAGGGCATTAGCTGTTTGTGGGCTTTTTGTGTTTATAATAGGAATTCCTGTAATTATTATAGGAATTCCTCAATTTTGCATTTTTAAAGATTCAGAGACCTTCTCTATGTATTCCAATGATACCTTGCTAATTCAGCTATATCCTTCCCATGTACATTGTTTTTCTGTAGTAGATTTGTGGGCGAGTTGAACTAGGGAACCGGGCTGTGAAGTTCGTGATGCATTCGATCGTGAAGGAAAAATTTAATGAAAGTAAACCCTTTTAAACCAAATTCTCCCGTCAATCCTGGTGTTTTTGTTGGTCGGTTAGAGGAGCTAAATCGTCTGGAGCTGGCTTTAGCACAAACATGTGCTGAAGAACCTGCCCACTTTATGGTCACTGGCGAAAGAGGAATAGGCAAGACTTCGTTGCTTTTGTATTTAAACTATGTGGCAAAAGGACAGATACCTGGTGTTGAGGAACGTACTTTTAAGTTTCTTGTTCTCAATCTTGATGTTGACCATACAACTACACAAATAGGATTGGTACAACGAATTAAACTTCATCTTGACAATGAACTAGGAAAGTCCGAAAAAGCTCGCACGTTTTTAAAGGAAGTCTGGTCATTCCTTCAGCGTATTCGAGTTATGGATACAGGTATAATGCCAGCTGAAGATATGATCTGTGATGAGGTGACTCTTGATCAGTTTTCAATGTCACTTGGAAAAGTCGTACAACGAATATGTGGAGGTTGTTCGGAATCTCCATTTGATTCTCATTATGAGGGTGTACTCTTGCTTATCGATGAGGCAGATAATTCTTCGTCTGAATTACAGCTTGGTACATTTCTAAAATTACTTTTAGAGCGACTTCAACGGCAAGAATGCAATCATGTATTGATTGGCCTAGCAGGTCTTCCAGAATTACGACAGAAACTTCATGATAGTCACCCTTCATCGTTAAGAATATTTGAAGAATTGAATTTAGGTCGGCTCTCAGATAAAGAAGTTGGAAGAGTGATTGATTTATGCATTCAAAAAGGAAATGAAACAAATCAAAATCCAACAAAGATTACATCAGAAGCGCATTCTATGCTTATTAGCTTTTCTGAAGGTTATCCGCATTTTATACAGCAATTCGGATTCTCTGCTTTTGCTTATGATCATGATAATGTGATTGATCGATCGGATGTAGAAAATAGTGCTTTCGGACCTCGATGTGCGTTAGATTTGATTGGAGACCGCTATTATAAAAATGACTTTTACAATAAAATACAAAAAGATAGTTACAGGCAAGTATTAAGAATAATGGCAGATGATCTAGATGGATGGGTAACACGTGCGAAAATTGCTTCAAGATTTAAAGGGACTAAAACCACACTGAATAATGCGATAAAGGCTTTACGAGATCGACATATCATCCTCCCAAAGGAGGGGGAAAAAGGTATTTATCGTCTTCAACACAAAGGTTTTGCTCTATGGATTAAGTTATATGGTGATCCTTAGTTTATTAAAAAGTTCTGTAACATCACAATCGTCTTTAAATAAGTCTGAAACAACAAATTCAAGCGGCGCGGATAAGCCACGCCACTAAGTTATGCAAGGTTTAATTCAAAAGAGAAATTTATGACAACATTTTTTAATCTTAGCATTAACCAACCAGTAGATTTTAGATTTGTAATAAGACATGCTTTGTTCCTGCTAATTTGGATAATAGGAATTTCAACTTTTATTTTTAGAATAGATTTGTTTTATTTTTCCTTTTTTTCGAATGAATATATATGGATTCACAAACTTTTACCTTTTGCATATTTGTTCTTAGTGTTAATCATTTCTTTTATTCAGAAATGGTATTACAATCTCATTTTGTTTCTTTATCCTATTATTCTAATATTTTGGTTTATTCCAAAATTTGTATTGTCAAAGGGGAAGATATATTTATTTTTAAAATATGTGAACTATATATTTAATTGGTTTAAACAAATCAAGATTTCAATTTTTCATTTTATACTATTCATTTCGACAGTATTTTTACTTATTATATTTAATTCAAATATTATTAAGATAATAAGCATGATAACATTTACTTATTTATTTTGTCGTTACCTTACGAGGTATATAAAACAATCTTTTCAACCTCCCCAATTATTCAATTCTGAAACTGATGATTTTTTGAATAAACTCATTGAATCACCCGATAAAAAATATACCTTAATTAAACTTTTCGAAGCAAAAGGTAGTGATGGTACATTTGCTGAAGAAGAGAAAAAAAGAAAACGATTACATAGATTATTAATTCTTAATTTTATTATAGAATATTTTGGACAAAGTTTTTCTGGTTTCAAAGGTAAAAAAGCGTATACTATTGCATGGATATATCAACTTATTGGATTTCTAGCTATCTCAATTACTTATTTTACATTTATGAATTTTCAATTATTTATCATTGATAAGGATAATTTCGTAACATTAAAAAATCCATCTCTGTTTGATTTCTATTATTATACCTTAAAGACAATTACCTTTCAAAACATTGACTTAATAAAACCATTAAGCAAGCTTTCGATGATATTTGAAATAAGTTCCTTCTTAACGATTGGTATATTTGTACTGATTATTGTAGTATCAATACTTTTTTCGTTACGACTTGATAGAATTGGTGAAAATATAAAGAAGGCTACAGATATCTGCGTTTCCCAAAAGCAACTAATTGCACAACATATACAAAGTCAATATAATATTGAAATCTCATCTGCATTCAATGAATTTGAAAATATAAGGACATCAATTAATAATTTAAAAAAGATTATCGATAATATATTTTGAAATTTATCACTTACTCGTCCAACCACACCTTTTTTACCTGATGCCGTTGCAGTGGTTGATCATTTTGTTATAGTGGTTAGCACTGGTGTCCCAACAAGCGACACCGCCCAACTTAACTCTAGTAATTACAGCGATAATTTAATCGGATACCATTCAAATCGATACTAGACCAAAATCATTACAAGTTTAAGATATTGTTCGATTTGGTGAAAGGTGTCCCATCTGACGATGGGAGACGAGTGAGTATTTTTCAATGATCATTATCAACATCCACAGCTTTTATAACGAAAGCAAATACCTTGAACTCTGAAAACATTGACCAACAAATCCGCATCAAGGCATTTGCATGGCTTGATGAACAAGTGGCTATTCATGGCGATGTATTATCCCGTGATTTACTCGCGAATGGATTCTATTTTGAATCAGAACGAATTCCGCTTGTTTCACCACAGGGAATATTCAAGCCAAAGTGGATGGATTATCCATTGTCCATCACAACCACTACCAGGGGACCCTATAATGATAGTTTCACCGCTGATAGCTTCCTACAGTACCGTTATCGGGGAACAGACCCTTCTCATCGTGATAACGTCGGGTTGAGAAGGTGCTTTGAAAATCAAATTCCATTGGTCTACTTTCATGGGATTATACCCAGCAAATACTTAGTAGTCTGGCCGGTGTATATAATTGATGATGATCCCAATAGTTTGACTTTTAAAATTGCCGTCGATGAACAACAGTCGCTTTTTTCTGCACAAAATAGAGTTGATGATTCCTCATATTACCGCAGATCCTACATTACTTCTACTGTCAAAGCCAGATTACATCAAAGAGGATTTCGAGAGCGTGTCCTTCGAGCATACCGGAATCAATGTGCACTATGCCGATTGAAACACCTTGAATTATTAGATGCAGCCCATATCCTTGCTGACAAGGAATCCGAGGGGCATCCTACCGTAGATAATGGGCTCGCACTATGCAAATTGCACCATGCCGCATTTGATAGTTTTATTATTGGTATCACACCGGATTATAAAATTGAAATTCGTACCGATGTTTTAAAAGAACAAGATGGCCCAATGTTGAAACATGGATTGATAGAGCTGCATGGTCATGGCATCATTTTACCTTCTGATAAAAAGGAATGGCCAAAACAGGATTATTTAGATATAAGATATCAGAGATTTAAAAAGGCTGGGTAAGACAAGCTTAGTGACATATCATTATTTTGATTTATCGTATATCATGAGGCGCTTGAAAATGTTTTACTTTATAAGTGGGTATGTTGTTGGGGTGGTACAGTTTGAGTGTCTCTGACATTTTGCAGCATCTCTTCTTTAAAGTGACCACGGTAATCTTTGCCTAGTAATTTATAGCCGAAGAGTTCAAACCATGAGCAACCGCTATATTGCAAAAGAACTAGCAAAAAAATATGGTGTTAAAGTAAAACACGAAAGGTATCGTGAAGATGGGAAATGGTATCATCCACTTAAAAATTTCCCAGCAGCATTTTTCGATAAAAATGGATATATAATATTTAATACCAAGGAAGATTATTTTTCATGCGACTATCTGAGGCTGGGGCAAGATGTAAATATCCCAGGGGATGGCATATCTTCCATACCAGGATATATATATTTTACAGATTTATCTAAAAATAATACCAACAGTGCCGTGACAACGGAAAAAGCAAATACAAAAGTCCCCCCAGATTACAGTAATTTAAAATTAACTGAAGGCGCTATTAGGGAAATTACTACTGAAATCAAATCAAGAAATATTCAGGTAAAGCAGGCTGCTGTAAAAAAATATGGCGCAGTATGCCAAGTTTGTGGATTTGTTTTTGCTGAAAAATATGGCGAATTAGGTAAAGATTTTATTGAAATCCATCATATTAATCCTTTATCAGAAAGTTTTGGTGAAAGGAATGTTACAGTAGATGACGTTAATTTGGTATGTGCAAATTGTCATAGAATGTTGCATAGAAATGGCGCAAAAGGTATACTTGTTGAAGTGTTACGAGATATAATAAAACAAAAAGATGGTATAGAGTGCTAACGAATAAGCATTGCACTCAACCTCAGCGCAGCAAATGTCAATGTGCAAAAACGCGGATAGTATGGGCAATCGAATTTTGCAAAAATGAGGAATTCCTATAATTATTATAGGAAATCCTCAATTTTGCATTTTTACTAGATTCAATGGCTAGTCATCACAAACATTCTTTTAAATTTCCTCGATGCATTGCTAATTTATATATCTATAGGGGTATGGGGAGTTTCCATCGATTGTTTTATAGGATAGGATTAGTGTTTCTGGTTTAACTGAATAGAGAATCGGTACTAAGGCCGTGAGTTATTCCTAATTGTTTCAGCTAAAATGTAGAAGATTGTAAAATTTTTAGTTTAGTGCTCTGAATTAAAGTGCCATTATCCTTTATCCATTTCTCATGATTGAATTTTGCTCGCCGTTTTTTGGCCAGGTTTAATTTCTTTTGGCGAGTCTCAAAAACCTGTTCAGGATTTCCACGATATCTTGGAGTTAACTTCAAGGAGTAATCATGGACTATTTAATTTCACAGAAAATCCAAGAATTTGAAAAGGCAAGCAATCCCACAGAGAAAGTAATTAAAGTCTGTCAATCTCTAGAATTCATAATCATGTACTATGCGTCTGTGTTCTATTGCCATACCAAAGCTATCAATTTAGTAAGCAAAGATATAATTGAAATAGTTCAAACAAACTTTTATAAGAAAAATCCTCTTATTAGCTCATGGATAAAACTTCTCAGAGCATCTCTTGATCTATGTAAAATCGATCAACTTAATTTTGATAATAATATTGGTATTGAAGCCCAGAATGCAGCAAAGCAATTTCTCCCTGATTCCTCAAAGAAAGAGATAAACAAACAGCCTAGTCTAAATTTAATTCTTGAATCGATTGCAATCATCAGGAATAAAGCATTTGCTCATTCCGCTTCAATTTCTTCGGAAAGCATTAAAATTTTACTCGATAATAGTTATCACCTTCTACCCTACAAACTCGACGAATATTTGAGCCAGAAAAATCAGGCGACGATTCTTTTAGCAGAAAACATTTGCCATATCACTAACGACGAACAAACCCATTCCTCGACCTTCTTGAATCTTTCGGATTCAATTTGCAAAAATAAACAGTTTGAAATGCAAGAGGGCCTTGATTTTGAGAATGTATACTCTAAGAATCTATACTGTTTTTTCCCAAAGAACAACAACTTCATTTCGCTTTCGCCATTCTTAGTTTTTCGTGATAATCAATATTTATATTACTCAGGCATTGATAATAAAGCTTATCCAGTCTATAATGACATTTTTTCAACTAAATACATATCAATGCGTATATATGAAAACGCATTTAAACAACTTGTTGAAGAAGACATAAGCCTTCTGGATTCTGCTGAAATTGCAGTTAAGCTTACCGCGGAAAATAATGTCTTCCATAACCTTCCAACACCACTCTATAACAGATTTATTGGAAGGGCTGAAGCAATTGATAAAATAATTAAGGCACTGAAAAACCGAAGAATATTTTTAATCAGTGTAAGTGGCATAGGAGGAGTTGGGAAGTCAGCAGTTACAATAAAGACAGCAGAGGATTTGATAGAGTTGGGGAATGCACTTTTCTCTTACATCATTTGGGTAAGCGCCAAACGAACTTACCTTACTCCAGAAGGAATAAAGGCTGAATTACAAGTCTTTAGTAATCTGGTTCAACTATTGGACGTGATTTTGAAAATGACCGGTTTTCTTGAATATCTTAAATACACAAGCCCTGTAAAAAAACAAATAGTATTGGAAATTCTCTCATTAGATAACTTCTTAATTATTGTAGATAATTTCGAAACACTAGCAAATCCATCTGAATTTCTTGATTTCTTTGAGGAAATTGGTGATCAGTGCCCAGAAACTAAAATTATTATAACGTCCAGACATCAATTGGGTTCTAGCGAGAAAATTATCGATCTAAGGGAATTTCAATATAATGAATACAAGGATTTCATAGATTATCTTTTCAATGAAAAGTTTCAAATTGAAGGTAAGATTCGATCAGATGAAATAAGACTACTATTTGAAATTACAGGAGGTTTACCCTTAGCCACTGAGTTCTTTGTGGGACAAATATCGAAACAAAATACGCTACAAAAAATCTTGAATCACATAAAGGAAAGCGAGATAGGAAGAGATTCCATTCTTGAGTTTTCATTTAATGAATCTTTTAAACTTTTAAGTGATGAGGCAAAGAAAGTATTGTTTTCTATCTCACTTTTGGACAAACCAAATCTCAATAATATATGTTTCTTAACAGGACTTGATGAGTTTGATGTTGAAGAAACCATTGAGAAGCTAAAGAATCTGTCATTCATAAATGTGAATTATGAAGAATCGGATACGGTTTACTCAATATTACCTTTGACAAAAATGTTTCTGGAAAAAAATCTCGATTCTAATCCCGCGCTTAGTTCAGAACTAAACGCGAAGCAAAAAGAATATGAATTTATTACAAGCGTTTCTAAGCAGATGGCTGAGGATGAAATCGAGCATAAATTTACAATCACTTCTGACAATATTGCGGTACGATTAGCAAGAGCTGCCTATTTCCTTGCCAGTAAAGGGGACTTTACTAAATCTGAGCAGTATTTTAATCAAGCTCTATCTTATGAGTCTTCTAATAGTCTTGTTTGGTATCATTGGGCTATTGCTGAACGAGATTTTTCTAACAATGTAAAGGATGATTACTTTGAGAAAGCAATAAAGTATTCGACAGATAATGAAAAGGAAGATATACTCTTTGAGTGGGGTAAGACTTTAGCTAGTTTTAACAGACATAAAGAAAGCATTGATGTTCTTGAAAAGTTAGTTAAGAGAAACTCAGAAAATAAAAATGCCTTTCATATGATAGGTAAATCATATTATCAAATTGGCATTAATCTTTGGCGCAAACACAACTGTTTCGAAATGAAAAAAAATTATCAAAGTAGCTTGGACGCATTCAAGAGGAGCCTTTATAATAGCCCAAACACTCACTTTGAAAAAAATCACAACGTTGTCGGTTATTACTTTATGGCCAAAATCTCCAGATTCTTAGGAAATATAAATGATGCTGTGACGTTTGCTCATAATGGCCTAAAATTACAGCCAAATAACTATCGATTATTAGAATTTGCAGAAGATTTGGCATATTTAAGTAAACGTCAAGCGTGTCATTCTAAGTAGATATGATATTATATTGTTTATGTTCCTATTTTATGAATAGAAACTTCTAAAAAATTGTTAATAGAGCCTATTCTGTATATTAGCTGCGTATCCAAACTATCAGGGTAATATAATACGCAATGTCGATCTTTTGCAATAACCCGACTTCTTAACAGGAAGAAGGAAGACTACGCGTCGCTGTGCGTAGCGTAATCTTTGATTGCCAAAGAACATTTTCCGCTGATTTTCTGCAAAACGGTAGTGAATTTGAAAAAATTGACGCGGAAAATGGCTCCATAAATCTATAATGACAATTTTTCAGATGTCTCTAAATATAATTTTTTTATAATATATTAATGAACCTCCTAAATTCACATCTAAGGATAATCCCTTAATGTCGCTATTCCAGAAATCAGTCGAAAAAAAATACTTGAACGAAATCGAACCTTCATTAATTGATGAAAAATTTAATATTTTTCAATCGTTTTTTGGCAATGCCGAAATACAAGAAAATATTCGTAACTCAAAAGAAGAACAATTCCAAGAAGGATTTTTACGTGAACTATTTGTAAAAATCTTGAATTATACTCTCAATCCAAAACCGAACTTTAATTTAACAACAGAGCTTAAAAATATTGCTAACGCTAAAAAAGCGGATGGTGCAATTTTCAAAAATGGTAATGCAATCGCTGTTATCGAATTAAAATCAACTTCAACATTTGATCTCGATTCTGTAGAAGATCAAGCATTTGGATATAAAAATCATCACCCAAAATGTATTTATGTAATAACTTCCAATTTTGAAAAGTTACGCTTCTATATTCAAAATGCAGTTGAATATCTTGAGTTTGATTTATTCAACCTTTCAAAAGAAAACTTTGCTTTAATGTGGCTCTGTCTTTCAAAAGACAACATCTTAAATGACATACCACTTAAAATTAAAGAATTATCAGTACTAAAGGAAAAAACCGTTACAAAAAAATTGTATGTAGATTATTCAAAATTCAGAGAATCAATTTTCGAAAATATTGTTAATAACAATTCTGATATTGATAAGTTGCTTCTTTTTAAAAAAACACAAAAATTATTAGATCGTTTTTTGTTTGTCTTTTTTGCCGAAGACAGACTTTTACTCCCGCCAAATTCAATCAGTGAGATTGTAAAACAATGGACTGATCTAAAAGATAAATATGATGAATATTTTTCGTTATATAATCGCTTTAAAAAATATTTCGGATACATGAACTCAGGTTACAAAGGAAAGCAATATGACATTTATCCTTACAATGGCGGATTATTTGCTCCTGATGAAATCCTTGATTCTATTAAAATTGATGACGAAGTTTTATATAAACATACTATGAAACTCAGTACTTATGATTTTGAAACCGAAGTTGACGTCAATATTTTAGGTCATATTTTTGAACATTCATTAAGTGAAATTGAAAGTGTTCAAGCTGAAATTCAAGGACAATCAGTTGACAAACAAAAATCAAAGCGTAAAAAAGACGGGATATTTTATACACCAAAATATATTACAAAGTACATCATTGAAAACACCGTTGGGAAACTTTGCTTTGAAAAACGAAAGGAGCTTGAAATAATAGACGAAGATTTTATAGCAAAACGAAATAAATCAACCAAAAAGAAACTAATTGAAAAGCTGGATAATTATCGAGAATGGTTGCTTAGTCTTACAATACTTGATCCAGCTTGTGGCTCAGGAGCTTTTTTAAATCAAGCTCTTGATTTTCTTATTGAAGAGCATCATAAAATTGACTCTCTTAAAACCCAATTATTGGGTGGTGGATTAATTTTCTCGGATATTGAAACTGATATTTTAGAAAAAAATATTTATGGCGTTGACTTAAATGAAGAGTCTGTCGAAATCGCAAAACTTTCGCTCTGGTTAAAAACTGCACGAAAAGGACGAAAATTAAACACACTAAGTAATAATATCAAATGTGGAAATTCGCTTATCGACGATCCTGGAATTGCAGGGGAAAAGGCATTTAATTGGGGAAAGGAATTTCCAGAAATTTTTAAAAAAGGCAGCTTTGATGTTGTTCTTGGAAATCCACCGTATGGTATTTTTATTGATGAAAAATCTCAAGCTTATTTTACCAAACATTTTCCATTAACAAACTATAAAATAAACCTATATGTTCTTTTTATAGAAAGAATGCTCCAAATATTAAAAAAGGGAGTTGTCCATTTTATTATACCAAAATCATTATTATTCAACTCTTTTTATAAAATAATTCGTAGAGCCCTTATTCAAAATACGGAGCTAAACGAAATTTATACAATTACAGAAAAAGTATTTGAGGATGCAGAAGTTGGAAGTAGCTTGCTTCTCAAGTTTACGATAACAGAAAATCCAAATCATAAAAATATTGTGCGTTTAGCTGTAGCAGATAAAATTGAAAATTTTGTTTCAAATTTTGATTTGATAGAAAACAATCTACCACAAGACTTTTTTTTAAAGCTGCCCAATTGTGAGATTTCGGTTATTTCATCTGAATCTCAAAGGATTCTTGATAAACTTCATTCTTTTCAACAAATTAAGGATTTTTATAGTTTGAAAAATGGATTGAATCCTGGTAACATTAAACATATTCTGATATCCGATACAAATGATTCTGTAAATCATAGGCCTATTATTTGGGGAAAAGATATATCTCGATATAATATTTCATGGTCAGGGCAATATATCAATTATGATAATAATGTTGGTGATAAAATAGGTATTAGCGATCAGTAGTGTCCCAATATTAGTCAAATAAATTCAATTGGTTATTTTTATGATCAAGAGCATTTAGTTCATCTACATCGCTAAGTAATTGTAAAATAGGAGTTCTTTCAAACATATTTACGCTTAAAACCTGCAAAAAAGT
>JAKQEK010000219.1 GCA_029558535.1 Bacteroidota bacterium
CGTTACCTGCAAGTGTAAAAAGCACCGCTGCCAATAATAAACAGAATGATAAATTTTAAACTTAAAGCTAATAAAATGAAATTTCAAACATTGACCCTAGCTGTATTTTGTATTACAGTATTATTTAGTTGCTCTAAACAAAAAACAATAGAACTTCCATTAAGTCATCAGAATGGATATGGTTATTTTAACTCTGCACTTGGTGGAATTTCACCATATTTCGAAGAGGAGAATAATCCGTGGAAAAAAACTTATCTATCAGTAAAAGGAGCTCCTGAAAATTGGACTGAAATAAAATTTGGAGACATTGAGACAAATATCTATCAATCAGTTTACCAAAACTATTTACTTGGGAATATTACTAAAGACAGATACGAAGAGTTGCAAAAATCATGGGATTGGGAACCTGATACTCTTGCATTGTCAAAAGAACCATTAAAAACTAAAATAGCATTTGCCTTTGGTAAAGATTCAGCAGGAGTAACCAACATGATAGTTGACGCAAATAATAATCTTGATTTTAGTGACGATAAAAGCTTTATACCCTATAATTTTTCGCCAAGTGAGAAAATAAACAAGGATTCTGTAGCATTAAGCAATGCTATAAATGTTTCATTTGAACGATTGGTTAATAATAAAAAACAATTGATTAATGCTCCGCTTTTCATTGCACATATGAGTCAATATAATATGTTTATGTGCAATTTTCCACAATATTCCGTAGCAGACTTCGATGGAGAAAAAATTGCCCTTTGTTCTGACAACTTTACAAATCTATCATACAATAATCCTAGTATTGTTTTGATTAATGATAGCCTGAAAGATGGAGATAAAATCAGTCACGAGAATTTAATCGCCAAAAATGAATTCATTGAAATAAAAGGACAACTTTATAAAAATATCGGTGTAAATACAAATAGAAATACTTTGACTTTAGAAAAAATGACATTGCCAAAGAGTGAATTGTACTCTACCCAAATAGGATTTAAGTCACTATCTTTTGAGGGGAAAGATTTTATGACGGAATCCCACATATCTTCAAAAGATTTAAAAGGAAAATATGTATTGTTGGATTTTTGGGCAGTTTGGTGTGGACCTTGTCGCCAAGAAATCCCAAACTTGAAAGACCTTTATGAAAAAACTGATAGAGAAAAATTTGAAATAATTGGTATTGTTGGAGATAGTCCTTCAGATGCACTTAAAGAAATAGTTGAAAATGATTCTATTAAATGGATTCAGATACTTTCAACTGATTCTAATAAAATTAAAGAGACTTATGGAATTCATGGATACCCAACAACTTTTCTTTTAAATCCAGAAGGAATAATTGTAGCAAAAAATTTGAGAGGAAATGAATTAGAAGAAAAAGTACTCGGTTTGATAAATGAATAAACACCAGCAGGTAACATCGTATATAAAACATTTGGCAGTCAGTGCGTTATCGATCGTTTCAGCCCGTTTCAAAAGTACTTGTAACTTGACAGGAAAGTGCTTCGAAATGCCAAACGTTTCATATACGTAACCGTTAGGTGCAAGTGTAGAACAACGCTCCGTCCAAATAAAAAACGACTTTCACTATCCTAAAAAAATCTAATTTCTTACCTTTACAACTTTGAAAATTTATGTGAAAAGAAGTAATGACAGAAACTAAAAAAGCTCCGATTGACAAACTAAATAAACCGCTACAAAAATTCATTCAAAACGAAAAAGCAGGAGGTATTGTACTCGGAATAAGTGTAATCGTTGCCTTGATTTTAGCTAACTCACCTTTATCACACGATTATCATCACTTTTTTGAACACAAATTAGGGTTTCTGTTCGATGGAAAAACTTATTTGGAATACAGCATTCATCATTGGATAAATGACGGATTGATGGCTAT
>JAKQEK010000229.1 GCA_029558535.1 Bacteroidota bacterium
GAACCTGAATCTACTACCACAATATCATCAGTCAACCCTTTAACAGAATCCAAACAACGTTTGATATTCTTTTCCTCATTATATGTAATAATAACTATACTAAAATCAATCATAAAATATTTTATGTTACAAAGATAGTAAAAGGCAAAAGACCTTAACTCTTATCTTACACTAAATTTTTTGTCAAAAAAAATTGATATGAAATACTGACGACTATCTGACTTGTTTTAATGCTATTTGTATAGTGTCCGGTCTTTTATTTTTTTTTTCAATCTAAATTGTTTAATTTTGAAAAATTTTAAAAATTTAGTTGTTTTAATATAAAAGATATGAGTAAATTTATTACCAAAGAACAAGCAGTGGAAAAGATTCATGATGGAATGTCAATTATGGTCGGAGGTTTTTTAGTTGTAGGTACGCCAACTTCAATAATAGACGAATTAGTTAAAAAAGGAGTTAAAGATATTACCCTCATTGTAAATGATTCAGCTTTTATTGATAGAGGCATTGGCATTTTGATTGCTAAAAAAATGGTGAAAAAAGTTATCACTTCTTATATTGGATCAAACCCTGCTTGCATTGAACAATACAATAATAAAGAACTCGAAGTTGAATTTGTGCCCCAAGGTACATTAGCAGAGCGAATCAGATGTGGTGGTGCCGGTTTGGGAGGATTTCTTACTCCTACAGGTCTTGGGACTATCGTTGAAGAAGGAAAGCAAAGAATTACTGTTGATGGAAAAGATTATTTACTAGAGAAGGCATTAAGAGCAGATATTGCTTTGATAGGTGCGAGCATTTCTGATGAGGAAGGTAACTTATTTTACAAAGGAACAACTCAAAATTTCAATCCTCTTATGTCCACTGCAGCAAACATTGTAATTGCAGAAGCTAAAGAAGTTATAAAGACAGGAGAATTGCCAATAGAAAACATACATACTCCGGCAATTTTCGTTGATTTTTTAGTAAAAGCATAAAATAATATAAATTAAAATATGGAGG
Source organism: Bacteroidota bacterium (assembly GCA_029558535.1). Lineage (GTDB taxonomy): Bacteria > Bacteroidota > Bacteroidia > Bacteroidales > ML635J-15 > Bact-19. The sequence continues at coordinate 1,003 of JAKQEK010000229.1, forward strand.
CATTATGTCACAAAAACTAAAACTGAATTTGTCAGAAAAAATGTATGCTGATGCATTGAAAATTATTCCGGGAGCAATTGCAGGAATAAGAAGACCTTACAATTTTGTACCGGGTGAATATCCGATTTATTTGGATAGTGCCAAAGGTGGTAAAATTACAGACGTTGACGGAAACACATACATTGACATGTTATGTGCTTACGGACCTATTATTATTGGTCACCGTGAAGAAGAAATTGACAATGCTGTTATTGAACAAATGCAAAACAAAGGATTTTGTTTCTCTTTAACTCAACCTATTCAAAACAGACTGGCAGAAAAACTGATTGAACTTATTCCTTCAGCAGAAATGGCAGTATTTGTAAAAACAGGTTCAGATGCTACTTCAGTTGCAATAAGAGTTGCTCGAGCAAACACAGATAGAGTCAAAGTTATTCGTTGCGGATACCATGGTTGGCATGACTGGTGCGTAGAAGTAAAAGGAGGAATCCCTCAAAAATTCTATGAAGACGTATTTGAGTTCCATTACAATAAACTGGATGAACTTGAAGATTTGATGAAAAAACATGGAGATGAAACTGCAGCAATAATTATTACTCCTGTAGGACATCCTTTGGCTGAAAAGGTACAAATGCCAAAACCTGGATTTCTCGAAGGAGTACGTGCTTTGGCTGACAAATACGGAACTCTTCTTATTTTTGACGAAATTCGTAGTGGTTTCAGATTTAGTCTTGGTGGTGCTCAAAAAGTATTTGGAGTAACTCCTGACATATCAGTTTTTGGAAAAGCCATGGCAAACGGATATCCAATCGGCTCTGTAGTAGGTAAGGAAAAGTACATGAAAGTACTTGCAGATAAAGTATTTTTATCATCAACATTCTTTCCAAACAGCCTAGAACAAATTGCTGCTCTTAAAACTATTGAAATTTTGGAAAGAGATAATATTTTGGATGCTATAAAAACTAAAGGAACTGCATTTGGAAACAAAATTGAGGCTATTGCCAAAAAATCCGAATGGGATATAGAAGTTTCAGGAGCACCGTTAATGCCATTTATAACATTTAATAAAGATCCTGAAAACTTATATAAGAAGTTACGACCTGCATTTTATACAGAATTAATTCGTCGTGGTGTTTTCTTACAACCATTCCATCATGGATATATTGCATTCCGTCATTCAGATGAAGATTTAAATTACGCTGCTATGATGATTGAAGAATCATTAGGAGAGCTTAAAAAGTATGTCTAATTTAACAAAAACTACTATATGGAAAAACTAATCATCACCGCGGCAATTTGTGGAGCTGAAGTACTTAAAGAACATAATCCTGCGGTTCCCTATACCGTTGAGGAATTTGTCAGAGAAGCTAAGCTTTCGTATGAGGCTGGTGCAAGTATTATTCATCTTCACGTAAGATGGGATGATGGTACCCCCACTCAAGATAAAGGCAGGTTTAAAATAATCATGGATGCAATAAAAAAAGAAATCCCTGATGTAATTATTCAGCCTTCGACTGGTGGAGCTGTCGGAATGTCAGATGACGAAAGACTTCAACCCCTGGACCTCGTTCCAGAAATGGCAACTTTAGATTGTGGAACATTAAATTTTGGCCCGGTAGATATTTTCGTTAATACCGAAAAAACAATAATATATTTTGCCGAAAAAATGAACTCATTAGGTGTTAAACCGGAACTGGAGGTTTTCGACAAATCAATGATTGATACAGCCTTAAGACTACATAAAAAAGGCATAATTAAAGACCCAATGCATTTTGATTTTGTACACGGTGTTCAGGGGGGTATCAGTGGAAGTTTGAGAGATTTTGTTTTCATGCGTAACAGTATCCCATCTAATTCGACTTACACCGTTGCTGGTGTCGGACGTTTTGAATTTACACTAGCTATGGCAGCTATTATTGATGGCGGACATGTTCGGGTAGGTCTCGAAGATAATGTTTCAATTTCAAAGGGTGTTCTTGCTAAATCAAACGGAGAATTAGTTGCTAAAGTAGTAAGAATGGCTAAAGAGCTGGGGCGTGACATTGCAACTCCCGCTGAAGCAAGAGAGATATTAGGATTAAAACAGAAATAAAATAATTTATAAACAAGTAAACATTTTGAAGCATGCAGAAAAAAGGTAGTAAATACGGAATTCACAGAGTGATTGAACCAAAAGGCGTTTTGCCACAACCGGCAAATAAGATTGATAACAATATGGATGAAATCTGGGATAATGAAATCCTGATCGATGTCCAAACATTAAATGTTGACTCTGCAAGTTTTACACAAATTGAAGAACAAGCCGGTGGAGATAAAGCAAAAATTGCTGAAATAATGATGGGTATTGTTGCAAAACAAGGCAAACACAGAAATCCTGTTACAGGTTCCGGTGGAATGCTTTTAGGAACTGTTGAAAAGATAGGTGATGCTCTAATCGGTAAAACAGACCTGAAAGTTGGTGACAAAATAGCAACCCTTGTATCATTATCATTAACCCCATTGAGAATTGACAAAATTAAAGATATACGTCCTGACATTGACCAAGTTGATATTGACGGAAAAGCTATTCTGTTTGAAAGTGGTATTTATGCAAAAATCCCTGCTGACATGCCTGAAGGACTTGTTTTATCAGCTTTAGACGTTGCCGGAGCGCCTGCTCAAACAGCAAAATTAGTTAAACCGGGTGATAATGTATTAATTATAGGAGCTGGAGGAAAATCAGGTATGCTATGTTGCTACGAAGCAAAAAAACGTGCCGGCGTTACAGGTAAAGTAATTGGATTATGTCACAGCGAAAAAAGTACAAAACGTCTTATTGATTTAGGTTTTTGCGACTATGTTTTTTCAGGTGATGCAACTCAACCGGTTGCCATTCTTGAAAAAATCGAAGAAATAACAAATGGTCAGTTAGCTGACATTACTATTAATAATGTAAATATTCCGGATACTGAAATGACAAGTATTCTTTGCACGAAGAATGACGGTATTGTTTATTTCTTCTCAATGGCAACATCATTTACTAAAGCAGCATTAGGTGCCGAAGGTGTCGGAAGCGATGTTACAATGATTGTTGGCAATGGGTACACTAAAGGTCACGCAGAAATCACTCTATCCTTATTAAAGGAAAGTGAAAAATTAAGAAAAATATTTACAGAGCTTTACGCTTAACAAACATTTCATATCGGGATGTTTATGCTACTATATTTATAATAGTTGAGATACCCCGAATAATTTAATAATTTGTTCAGGATATGAAAAAAGGCTGCAGATATGGCACTCACAGAGTTATTGAGCCAAAAGGAACTTTACCACAACCGGCACAAAAACTTGATAATACTATGGTCATTTATGATAATGAAGTATTAATTGAAGTAAAAACGCTTAACATTGATTCTGCAAGCTATACTCAAATTCGTAAAGCTTGTGGCGATAATTCTGAGAAAATGAAAGAAATGATTCTTTCGATTGTTGCCGAGCGCGGAAAGATGCAAAATCCAATAACAGGTTCGGGAGGTATGTTGATAGGTAAAGTTAAAGAAATTGGACAGAATTTTCCGGATAAAAAATTAAAAATAGGTGATAAAATTGCCACTCTGGTTTCTTTATCGCTGACTCCTTTAAAAATTCACGAAATTGTAAAACTTGATGCACAACACGACCAGATTGATGTTAAAGCCGAGGCAATACTTTTCGAAAGCGGAATTTTTGCAATATTGCCTGAAGATATCCCCGAAAAATTAGCTCTGGCTGCCCTTGACGTTGCCGGTGCCCCTGCTCAGGTTGATCGCCTGGTTAAAGAAGGCGATACGGTTTGCATTATTGGTGGTGGTGGAAAATCAGGCATTCTCTGCTGTTATCAGGCAATGAAAAACGTTGGACGATTTGGAAAAGTTATTGTCGTTGAGTATTCTCCTGAAAATGCACAAAGAATTATTGACATGAAACTTGCTCACCATGTTATTGTTGCAGATGCCACTAATGTGATGGAGGTTTATAATAAAGTTACAGCCATTACAGGAGAAAGAGGTTGTGAAGTTGTAATAAATAATGTCAATGTTCCCAGCACAGAGATGACTTCTATTCTAATTACAAAAGGTCAGGGTTTAATTTATTTCTTCTCTATGGCAACTTCTTTCACAAAAGCAGCTTTAGGTGCAGAGGGAATTGGTAAGGACATTAACCTTATAGTCGGGAATGGTTATGCTAAAGGTCATGCCGGTCTAACTCTCAATATTTTAAGAGAGTCTCCGGAAATAAGGAATTTATTTGAAAAATTGTACGTCTAATTTTGTATATATTATGATTAACAACAGAATTAAAATGTTTCCAAATGTTACAGATAATCAATGGAACGATTGGAAATGGCAAGTGAAAAATCGCATCGAAACTCTTGATGAATTAAAAAAGTACTTAAATCTCACTAAAGAAGAGGAAGAAGGTGTTGCACAATCTCTTAAAACTTTAAGAATGGCTATCACGCCTTACTATCTAAGTTTGATAGATACCGAAGATAAAAATTGTCCTGTTAGAAAACAGGCTATTCCGACAGGTGCTGAGACACATAAGTCAGCAGCAGATCTACTCGATCCTCTACACGAAGATGAAGATTCTCCTGTTGCAGGACTTACACACAGATATCCTGACAGAGTTCTGTTTTTAATTACAGATATGTGTTCAATGTATTGTCGTCATTGTACACGTCGTCGATTTGCAGGACAAACAGACAGAGAGTCTCCATCAGACAGAATCCAAAAAGCAATTGATTATATTGCAAAGACTCCTGAAGTTCGTGACGTATTATTATCCGGTGGGGATGCTTTAATGGTAAGTGACAAAATGCTGGAATCAATAATTCAAAGGCTTAGGGCTATCCCTCATGTTGAAATTATTCGTATTGGAACAAGAACACCTGTAGTTTGTCCTCAACGTATTACCGACGACTTAGTTAATATGCTCAAAAATTATCATCCAATTTGGTTAAATACACATTTCAATCATTCTAAAGAAGTTACTCCCGAATCAACAGAAGCTTGTGCAAAAATTGCAAATGCAGGTATTCCATTAGGCAATCAATCGGTTTTGTTGAGAGGTGTTAATGATTGTGTATATACCATGAAAAAATTAGTTCACGATCTTGTTAAAATCAGAGTAAGACCATATTATATTTACCAGTGTGATCTTTCGATGGGTCTTGAACATTTTAGAACTCCTGTTTCAAAAGGTATCGAAATCATTGAAAACTTAAGGGGTCATACTTCCGGATATGCAGTTCCAACTTTTGTTGTAGATGCACCAGGCGGTGGCGGTAAAACTCCGGTTATGCCTACTTATATTATTTCGCAAAGCCCGGGTAAAGTTGTTTTGAGAAATTTCGAAGGCGTAATTACTACCTATACTGAACCTACAGACTACCAAAATAATTGTGAATGTACTGATTGCAAAGATCTTAATAAAAATGAAGGTGTAGCATCATTGTTGCGAGGTGACCAATTATCGCTTGAACCGGAAGGTCTATCGAGAAAGAAAAGACATAAGTAAAAAAAAAATCAAATAGCAGATTACAAATTCCAAGATGTTAAATTGAGCTTTGACACATTATTTGGAATTTGTAATTTGTTTTTTTAGAACTTGGTTTTTGTGATTTATAATTCGTAATTTTGTAACTCGTAACTTATAATTCTTCATTGTCTTTTGCCATTTGTTAACGAAATATTGAAACACAAAAGTCTCTCGATTGTCGGAATGGAGAAAAATACCGGCAAAACGGAATGTTTGAATTATATAATTAAACGATTAGAAGAAAAAAATAAATTATTTGCCCTTACCTCTATTGGACTTGATGGAGAAAGCGTTGACCAGGTTACCGAGACTCCAAAACCGGAAATTTCGTTACCCAAAGGCAGCATTTTCACAACATCTGAAATACATTTCAGACAAAAAAAACTAACAGCCGAAATCCTTAATATTTCCGAAAGACAAACCGCTTTAGGCAGACTTATAACTGCAAAAGTAAAAGACAAAGGAAATATTATTATATCAGGACCATCTGATACCGTTTGGCTTAAAAATTTAATTGAAGAATTGAAATTTTTTAATCCTGATATAATAATTGTTGACGGAGCGATATCCAGAAAAAGTCCCGGATCTCCATCGGTTACAGATAGTATTATCTTAACCACCGGAGCTGCACTTTCGTCAAATATTAGGAGTATTGTAAAAAAGACAACATTTGTTCATAAGTTGATAAATCTTAACGTTTTTGACTTTCCGTATATTGATGATTTATTAAAAACAGAAAAAGGTCTTTGGGCTATTGACGAAAATCAGAAAATTCATGATCTTCAAATTAAATCAAGTCTTTTGCTTGAGAAATCATCAGATAAACTGTTTAAATTTGGAAATATTATTTTTGCAAGTGGCATTATAACAGACAAATTATTGGAAATTGCTAGAATTCAAAAAAATATCAGTAATACAACAATAGTTGTAAAAGATTTTACAAAGATTTTTGTTAGTCCCGAGAAGTACTCTTCATACATTGCTAAAGGAGGAAAAATTAAGGTATTACTTAAAACAAAGCTTATAACTGTTTGCGTAAATCCTGTTTCACCTGAAGGGTTTATTCTTGACTCAAAAAAACTCTGTGATGAACTATATCAAACTTTAGGAATACCAATTTATGACATAAAATCAATTAAGCTGTGAGAACATTTAAACAACATATCGCAGAAAATAGCGGATTGAGATTTATTTATGAAAACCTTAATATCAAATCTTCAATAGGCAGGAAATATCTTTTAAATTCCGAGTTTGTTAATGACAAAGATGAACTGGAAACAATTTTAACATGCATTTCAAAAGCAATTGATTATATTCTAAAAAATAAGAATACAGACCTATTAAAGAAACTTAATCACGACCTTTGCGAAATCAACGATATAAGCACATCAATCAAAAGTCTGAAGGAAGGAATCATTTTAGATGATATCGCCCTATTTGAAATCAAGAAATTCTCAATAGTTTCCGAAAAAATTAAAGAGTCTTTCGATAAATCCTGTTTTAAAGATATTATTATATTCGATTTAACAGATGTTGTTAATATTCTCGATCCTGAAAGTTCACGCATTCCTTCATTCTATATTTACTCAGCTTACAATGATGAACTTACCCAACTCAGAAAAGAAAAGGAAACTGAACAAGATGAGACAAAAGCAGAGAAAATAAGAGAAAGATGCAATGAGATTGAAGATGAAATACGTCAAAATATTTCGAAAAAACTCACAAAATTTGCAAATAGAATTAGCCACAACCTTGAACAATTCGCATATATTGACATAATATTTGCTAAAGCAGAGATAGCAATAAATCAAAATTTTGCACGTCCTGAAATATCTAACAAAACAGAGTACACTGCAGTCTTCAATCCACAGATAAGTAAGAATCTTATTGAACAAGGGAAATCATTTCAGCCTATTGATATCTCAATAAATAACGAACCCATCCTTATTACCGGAGCAAATATGTCAGGAAAATCAGTACTTTTAAAGACAATTGCTCTTTGTCAATATTTATTTCAATTTGGATTTTTTATTCCTGCAAAATCAGCAAAAGTTAAGATTGTTGATGAAATAATAATGAGTTTTGGAGATAATCAAAACGAAATGAACGGATTATCATCTTTTGCTGTTGAAATGTTAAATATTAACACAATTATCGCAGAAGCTAAGTCAGGCAAAAATATTCTAGCCTTGGTTGACGAACTCGCCAGAACTACAAACCCTGACGAAGGGAAAGCTTTTGTTTCAGCATTTGTACAACTAATGTCGAAATTAAAAGTAAGTTGCCTGATAACTACTCATTACAGTGGAATAAAGACAAATTGTAGCAGATTAATGGTAAAGGGATTAAGCGGAATAAAAAAGACTGATAAAATTACAGTTAAAAATATTAATAATTTCATGGATTACTCACTTCTAGAAACAAATAATGACTCTGTTCCTAATGAAGCGATTAGAATTGCTGAAATATTAGAAATTGATTCTGAGTTTATCCAAATTACCAAAAGCAAGTTGGAATAGGTAATAATACTTTCCTTTACTGACTTTAAACATGTTGTACATGTTTTTAAATTTTCTTATTTTTGACAAATTAAAATTTAAACACTTAAGTGATAATGAATACCAGCAAATTAGGATTAGATTTTGGAAAGGTTGTAGAAGCAAAAAAGATTTCAGGAAAGATTGCTCATGATGTTCAGAAATTTGTTGATTGTTACACTACGGTTGCAGTTGAACGCACACTTTGTCGCTTAATCTCCATTGATGGAGTTGATAAAAATGATGTCCCTCTTCCTAATGTGGTTGTTGATCAAATACATGAAAAAGGATTGCTAAGGGAAGGCGTTTTATTCTTCATAGGTAATGCAATAATTGAAACAGGTTTAACTCCTCAGCAAATTGCAGAAAAGATTGCAGATAAAGAAATTAACATTACGGAACTCAATATAAATTCTACAAAATCCATTAAAGCAGCAATCGAACCCTATATAAATTCGACTGTTGAAAGAATCAGTAATAATGTAAAAACCCGTAATAACTATATTAAACAATTAGGTGAAGGAGCCAAACCATATATATATGTGATTGTAGCCACCGGTAATATTTATGAAGATGTTGTTCAGGCACAGGCTGCAGCACGTCAGGGAGCTGACATCATTGCTGTTATTAGAACAACCGGGCAAAGTCTGTTGGACTATGTTCCGTTTGGAGCAACAACCGAAGGTTTTGGAGGCACTTATGCAACTCAGGAGAATTTTCGCATTATGCGCGCAGCACTTGACGAAGTTGGTCAGGAAGTAGGAAGATACATCAGGCTTTGTAACTATTGTTCGGGATTATGTATGCCCGAAATTGCCGCTATGGGAGCACTTGAACGTCTTGATGTGATGTTGAACGATGCCCTTTATGGAATTCTATTTAGAGATATTAATCCGCAACGCACAATAGTTGATCAGTACTTTTCGAGAATTATTAATGGCTTCGCAGGGGTTATTATAAATACAGGAGAAGACAATTATCTTACTACTGCTGACGCCTTCGAACAAGCTCATACTGTTTTAGCTTCTGATTTAATAAATGAGCAATTGGCTCTTTTGGCAGGAATGCACGAAGAACAAATGGGACTTGGTCATGCATTTGAAATGAATCCCGAAATGAAGAACGGATTTTTATATGAACTGGCTCAGGCTCAAATGACCAGAGAGATTTTTCCTAAAGCACCCTTAAAATACATGCCTCCCACAAAATTTATGACCGGAAACATTTTTCGCGGACAAATTCAAAATGCTCTTTTTAATGAAATTTCTATTTGGACTGGTCAGGGAATTCAACTGTTAGGTATGATTACTGAAGCTGTACATACTCCTTTTATGTCAGACAGATATCTTGCAATTGAAAATGCTAAATACATTTTTAATAATTTAAAAGACATCGGAGACGAGGTCGAATTTAAGGAAAACGGAATAATTCAGAACAGAGCCCATAAAGTTCTTAACGATGCCTTATCATTATTGCATCAAATTGAGGAAGAAGGGCTTTTTGATGCTCTTGAAAAAGGACTTTTTGCTGATACAAAACGAAGCAAAACAGGAGGAAAAGGTTTGTCGGGAGTAGTCGAAAAATCGGATAATTACTTTAATCCGTTTGTAACTATAATGAAAGGAGGGAAAAAATAATGAGTGGTGGATTATATTCAATGGATCAAAGAGATTTTGACCAGACACTTGATTTGAAAAAGATAAAACCTTACGGTGACACAATGAATGATGGCAAAGTACAGCTCAGCTTCACACTGCCTGTCCCTTGTAACGATGAAGCCATTGAAGCAGCTAAGCAATTGTTAAAAAAACTTGGCTTCGAAAATCCGCAGGTTGTATATTATAAAGAACTGACAACAGGTTTTACGTTTTTTAACTGCTACGGCACATGTAAACATACAGTTGACTTTACTTCTATTCATGTTCCAAAAGTTGAATCAACCAAAATGGATATGAAAGAAACGGATACATTTATAAAAGAAAATATAGGTCGTAAGATTGTTGTTATTGGTGCCAGTACGGGAACAGATGCACATACAGTTGGGATTGATGCAATTATGAACATGAAAGGTTATGCCGGTCATTATGGAATTGAGCGTTACGACATGTTTGAGGCTCTGAATATGGGAGCTCAGGTATCAAATGAAGACTTTATTGCAAAAGCAATTGAATTAAAAGCAGATGCAATGTTGGTTTCTCAAACTGTTACTCAAAAAGATGTACATATTAAAAATCTAACTGAACTTGTCGAAATGTTAGAAGCTGAGGGCTTAAGAGACAAAGTTCTTCTAATTTGCGGAGGCCCCAGAATTTCTCACGAACTAGCAAAAGAACTTGGTTACGATGCCGGATTTAGTATGAATTCGTATGCCGATGATGTTGCCAGTTATATTGCACAAGAATTAAACAGAAGATTACAAACAAAATAATAATATTGTTATGGATAAAGATCAGGTAAAAGCAGTTATTGCCAGACGCGTTGCTCTGGAGTTAAAAGATGGTGACGTTGTAAATCTCGGAATAGGCTTTCCAACCGAAGTGCCAAATTATCTTCCTAAAGGCGTAAAAGTAACGCTTCAATCTGAAAACGGCTTACTTGGAATGGGACCTACTCCCGCCTCTGGCGAAGAAGATAAAAATATGATAAATGCAGGCGGCGGCTTTATTACTGCATTTCCAGGAGCATCGGCATTTGATTCTGCTAAATCATTCGGTATTATCAGAGGTGGTCATGTTGATGTTACAGTTCTTGGTGCTATGCAGGTTGACCAAAACGGAGATTTAGCAAACTGGGCTATTCCCGGTAAAAGAATCAGCGGTATGGGTGGAGCAATGGATTTAATCGTTGGAGCCAGAAGAGTGATTCTTGCAATGGAGCATACTGCTAAAGGAGACCCAAAAATTCTTAAAAAATGCAACTTACCTCTTACTGCAAAGGGACAAGTAAATACAATAGTAACTGAAATGGGTTTTATGGAAGTAACTGAAAAAGGAATCGTTTTAAAAGAATTACACCCTGATTTTTCTATTGAACAAATCAAAGCTGCCACAGATGCAGATCTGATAATAGCAGATGATTTAATACCAATGAAACAATAAAAACGATTAATTGACTATTTCTCTTCGTATTACATTATTCTTAAATATATTACAATGAAAAAAGTATTAATTGTAGCTGCAAAACGTACAGCTATCGGAAAATTTGGCGGATCGCTTTCAACATTGTCAGCATCCGAAATTGCGGCTGAAGTAATTAAATCTATTTTAGCTGAAACAAAAGTAAATCCGTCAGGAATTGACGAGGTAATAAGCGGTAATATTCTGTCTGCAGGACAAAGACAAGGCGTTGGCAGGCAATCGGCAATTAAAGCAGGAATCCCAAATGAGGTTCCGGCTTATTCACTTAATATGGTTTGTGGTTCGGGGATGAAAGCTGTTTCAAATGCTTATTCTGCTATTCGTGCCGGTGAAGCAAATCTTATTATTGCCGGAGGTACAGAAACGATGTCGGGAGCTGCTATGCTTTTACCACCTACAGTGAGAACTGGTGTTAAAATGGGCGACTTTAAAGTTGTTGACCATATGATTCTTGACGGGCTGTGGGATGCTTATAACGATTACCACATGGGAATTACAGCAGAAAACATTGCCGAAAAATATAAAATTTCCAGAGAGGAACAGGATAAATTTGCTGCGGCATCTCAACTTAAAGCCTCAAAAGCTCAAGATAGCGGAAATTTTAAAAAAGAAATTGTTCCGGTTACAATTGTAAATAAAAAAGATACCACTGTCTTTGAAGCAGACGAATTCATTAACAGAAATACAAATTTCGAAAAGTTAAGTACACTTCGTCCCGCATTTAAAAAAGATGGTACTGTAACTGCCGGTAATGCATCGGGAATAAATGATGGTGCTGCCTACTTAATGATTGCAAGCGAAGATGCTGTAAAAAAATATAATCTGAATCCTTTAGCCGAAATAGTCGCAGTTGGTCAGGGAGGCGTTGATCCGGCTATAATGGGTATGGGACCCGTACCGGCAATTAAAAATGTTTTGGAAAAAGCAGGAATGAAACTCAACCAAATGGAAGTTCTTGAACTAAACGAAGCGTTTGCATCTCAATCTCTAGGTGTAATAAAACAGCTTTGCGAAGATCATGGTGTAACAAAAGAGTTCTTTGATGAAAAATGCAATAAAAACGGCGGAGCAATTGCTTTAGGTCACCCGATTGGAGCATCAGGAAGCAGAATTATTGTAAGCTTGTTGTATGAAATGAAACGTAGCAAAAACACTTTCGGACTAGCTTCATTATGTATTGGAGGCGGTATGGGGACTGCTATAATTTTGAAAAATATTTAACCCATAAAACAAAAAAATCCTGTCAGATTGACGGGATTTTTTTTGCAACCAAATTTTAAATACAGACGTTTAATATATAAATCAAAAATTTTAGTATGAAAGCTGCTATCATATTATTTGCATTTGTATTTATTTCGCTTGCATTCAACTCGTGTAAAAAAGACGACCAACCTATTGTGAAAAGTTTTTCGGGCAAAGTACAAAAAGGTCCGTATCTTATAGGTTCAACAGTAATTGCTTATGAATTGAATGAAAACATGGTTCAGACAGGGAAGAGTTTTACAACAGAAATCACTTCAAATGATGGCAGTTTCAGTTTTACTAATATCGAATTTGAGACCCCATACGTATTGCTTTCGGCAAATGGTTATTATTTCAATGAGGTATTAGGTCAAAATTCTTCAGGCCCGCTGACACTTCAGACAATTGTTGATGTTACAGACAAGGACATTATGAACATTAATTTAATGACAGATGCCATCAAACCAAGAGTATTGCAACTTATTAGCGAAGGAAAAACTTATAGCGAAGCCAATATTCAAGCAAAAACAGAGTTTCTGGATTTTTTGGGCGTAAGTCAGACAAGTACAGATGATTTTGACCAGCTAAACATTATTGATCAGGGGGATCTGAATAGTATTTTGCTTGCATATTCGCTGATTTGTCAAAGATGGACAGGCAATATGGATCAATCAAGTCTTACAGGAGAATTGGCAGAATTGAATTCAAAAATAAATCTGGATTTGAAAGATAACGGTGTAGTTAACGACCAAAATATAATTAATCAACTTCTTAATAATATTTCCACATTAAATTATAACAATATTAGAACTAATATTCAAAACAGATATAATGAGTTGGGAATAACTGCTGAAATACCTGATTTTGAGTACTATATCGGTCTTTTTCAAATAAAGTATGATCCCGAAGTAGTGCTTGAATATATTTATCCTTTAATGTCTTATGCAAATTTTGATAATGACCCAGGTCCTGAATATTTAAATTTGTTGTATAAAGAAAGTACACATTTTGAAGTAACCTCTTCATATTCGTATCATGTTGTTGCTGCGACCTGTCCCGTCGGAGGAAGTTTAAAAATCCGAATTATACCCAATACTTGCGAAGACTATGAAGGAATTGATGGTTGTTTTATTGATTGGTCAGTTTATAATGGTAAATGGCAACGAGTATATGAAGATGGCGTTTGGACTTTTACTGCCAAAGTACAAAATGCTAATTGTACATACTTGTTTAATTTGCAAGGACGAGGTTCTGCAACAATAGAATATTACGAAGGTGATATGGAAACGCCAGCATTTACAAAAGTAATTACTTGGGAATAAGCTTAATTATTAAAATTCAACACTTTATTTTATTGGTTTTTCCGAATATTCATAACCAAGTATTTTAAAATCTGTTTGCTGTGAATAAGCAATTGAAATCTTTTCGTAAGTAACAACAGATTTTGAGTTGGCTACGGTAAAATAAAAATCAACCACCACAAATCCATTTGCTGACCTTGTAATATGTTTTGTCTTCTCTGTATTTGAAGGGGTTCCATATTTATTTATTCTAGTCAAAATATAATCTTTCATTAAACCATAATCTGTATTCTGAAAAACAGAATTATCAAATTTCGACATTATTGCTTCGACATTATTGCTTGACAAGTTCTCGTAAAATAGTCCAACTTCTTTTTTAAATTTTCCGTATTGTTCATCAGTTAGAACTACCTCATCCGAATTAGCCTTGTCATCTTCGGTCAAACGATTGTAATTTGCCACATAATAAGTTCCCAATCTATCTATTAGTACAATACTCTCTTTGAAAACAGATTTTTCACTGTCTTCGACATCTATAGACATCTCGACATATATAATTCCGGAAACAATTTCAACTTTTACAGATCTTACGATAAAATCACTGATTTTTAAATATCCTTCAAGCTTATCTTTTATTATTTCGATAAAATTTTCCTTACCAAATTTCTCAATAATACTTTGGTCAGTCAACTTCATAATTTTATCATAATCTTTTGAATTCATTCCTGCATAAAACCTATTTAAAAATTGATTTATTTCCGATCGGCCATCATTAGCCATTTTTTCATCAACATAAGGCGCCGGACTATATTCATATCGTCCTATCACATAATCCTTCCCGACATTTTCAATTCCAAATTTCTCATAACACATACCTCCCATGCTATTGAATACTCTTATAATAAAATAATAGACAGTATCCTTGTCTTGAAATAAATCAATATAGTCATAAATAACCTTAAAGTTATCAGGTTTACCCATAGCACTATTCCTTTGCTCCAAAGCTTTAACTAATGACTCTTTTCCCACAGTGGTAAATAATTCTTCCTTAAAAAACTCTACACAAGTTTTATAATCTGATTCTTGCAAAAGTTTATAAAACTGCTCGAGTTTTTTTTCTGCACTTTTAATTACCACTGAATCTGCAGAAATTGTTCCTTCCGTTAACTCTTTATTTAATCCTTTTTTACGGTCTTTATCGTCACAGCCATACAAAAGCAAAGTAATAACAAAAGAAAGCAAAACAAACAAATACAAATGCCCTGACCTTATTTTCATAGAAATTAATGCTTTATCTTAGTCAAAAATAGTAAAATATATTAGTGTGTGAAAACAATAAATTATTTATTCTATTTTTTGTAATTTTAACAAAAATTTCGGAATGGATAATATCAAAGATAGAATAATACAACTGACTAAAGAAATTAACCGACATAGTTATAATTATTATGTACTAAATAAGTCTGAGATCAGTGATTTTGAATTTGATAAACTTCTAGCAGAACTAAACGAACTGGAAATTAAATATCCACAATATAAACAGCCCGACAGTCCCACTCAACGCGTTGGTAGTGATATCAGTAATGTTTTTACATCTGTTGAGCACGATTACCAAATGCTATCACTGGGCAACACATATTCTGAATCAGATTTAACTGACTTTCATTTGCGTATAGTTAAAGAGCTTAAGACAGAGCCTGAGTATGTTTGTGAATTAAAATTTGACGGAGCGTCCATTTCGGTAAAATATGAAAACGGAATATTTACAAAAGCAATTACCCGCGGCGATGGAACAAGGGGTGATGATGTTACTGAAAACATTAAAACTATTCGCAGCATTCCATTATCTGTTTCGGGCAACAATTTGCCGGACAAATTTGAAATTCGTGGAGAAATAATAATGCCTCACGACATTTTTGATAAATTAAATGCTATTCGTATCGAAAACGAAGATAGTCCTTTTGCAAATCCCCGAAACGCCACTTCCGGTTCGATAAAAATGATAGATTCGAGAGAGGTGGCAAAAAGAAATCTGGATTGCTATTTTTATTACATGATGGGAAAAACAATTCCTGCAGCAACACATTTTGAAAGTCTCAGGATACTTAAAGAATGGGGATTTAAGACATCTGAACATTCTAAAATTTGTAAAAACATTGATGAAGTAATGGATTACATCCACTATTGGGATATTGAAAGAAGAAACCTGCCTTACGATATTGATGGAATTGTCATAAAAGTAAATTCATTTGCTCAGCAGAATATGTTAGGATTTACAGCAAAAAATCCCCGCTGGGCAATTTCATATAAATTTAAAGCAGAACAAGTAAGCACAAAGTTAATAAGCATAGACTATCAGGTTGGTCGTACAGGAGCAGTAACGCCTGTGGCTAATCTTGAGCCTGTTCAGCTTGCCGGAACTGTAGTTAAAAGGGCAACATTACACAACGCAGATCAAATTGCTTTGCTGGATTTGCGTATCGGTGATATAGTATATGTTGAAAAGGGTGGGGAAATTATTCCAAAAATTGTGGGAGTAGAGACTCATGAACTTCACTCCTCGCCTACCAAGTTTATAACTCACTGTCCCGAATGCGGAACAAAACTTATTAAACCTGAAGGCGAAGCCCGGCACTTTTGCCCAAACAGTGTAAATTGTCCTCCTCAAATCAAAGGGAAAATAGAGCATTTTATTTCACGAAAAGCCATGAATATTGACAGTTTGGGAGAAGAAACTGTTGCACAATTTCATGAAGCCGGATTAATTAACAATATTGCAGATTTGTACAAATTAACAAAAGAACAAATAATCCCGCTGGAAAGAATTGCAGACAAATCGGCTGAAAACATAATTTTAAGTATTGAAAACTCCAAGAAAGTCAGTTTTGACCGCGTTTTATTTGCTTTAGGAATTAGATATGTAGGCGAAACCGTTGCTAAAAAGCTCGCGAGTGAATTTAAAAGTATAGAATCACTGGCTGCTGCTTCCAAAGAAGAACTTATAGCTGTTGATGAAATTGGTGATCGAATTGCTGACAGTATAATTGAGTATTTTTCAAATTCCGGGAATATTAAATTAGTTGCAGACCTGATGAATGAAGGACTTCAGTTTGAACTTACTAAATCTGAAAAATTATCCGACAAACTTTCGGGATTGTCAATTATAATATCTGGGACTTTTAACAAATATTCACGTGAGGAAATTAAAGAACTGATTGAAAAACATGGTGGTAAAAACGTAAGCTCAATATCAAAAAATACTGATTTTTTACTTGCCGGTGAAAATATAGGACCTTCTAAACTTGAGAAAATAAAAAAATTAAATATAAAAATTATAAGTGAGGAGGAGTTTATAAAATTAATCGAAAACTAATCTTTTTTCTCATTTTCAGTTCTAAAAGAAATCACATTGCCATATGAAACCCCTACATCATTGACAGCAAATGCTCTAATGTAAAAAGTAGTATTTGGCCACAATTCTGTTATAGTTTTATGGAAACTACTCTCACCTCCTCCTTGATGAGTTATTCCGAAATAACCTTCAAAACTTGGATTATCATCTAAACTGTAAACGAAACCTTTGTCAGATATACTTGACCCTCCATTATTTATAACATAACTATAACAATACGCTGTTGTTGCAGTTATTAAATTTACTGTAACGTTTGCTACTTCGGCAAGTTCAAGAGGCATAGTGCTAAAACTTAGCTCATTCCCATAAACAATATCAGAATTATTAAGTTTCGCATAAGTCCTTACATAATAAATTTTTGAAGGCAGTAAAGTAGAAACAGTTATTGACATTATGCCAGGTCCGCTACCCCCAACTTCACATCCTGTATTTGATTCGATACTAGGATTTGAAACTAAACCCCAGACAAATCCTCGCTCCACAACATTTACAGTATCAACTGTATAATATACTTTTCCATTCAAACATGCAGAAGTCCTGGTTATATCAGTAACCTCACTTGTTATTACTGTTAAAGGAATAGGTGGGGGTGTTGTATTAAAATATCTTGTTGCTAAACACCGATATCCATTCACATAGTGAGCATTGATTTTCAAGCAATACCTTTGCCCCTGTTGTAGATTCTTAAATATACCATCATGCAAACCACAGACAGGAGGGAAAATACTATCTTTGATAATTTCTCCATCTTCATCCTCAGTCCTTAATCTGACTAAGATATCCAGTAATGAATCTGTCCCAAAATCTTCTATCTTAAATTTATATGAAGCACTAGTAGAATCTATAGAATAAATAGAAATATAAGTTAATCTTATCTCCCCACAACTTATATTTAATCTTATTTCATTGTCAGGTGAAAAATCAATATTACTAAAACTATCTGTCTGAGCATACAAATACCAACCATTAATACTGATCTCTAAGGAAATATTTTTAACGACTGCTTTTTCAGGAAGAACTATTGGTGAGGAAAGAACAAAAATAGTGTCAGAGGATTTTATAAATTTACATGGAATGATATATGATTCATAACCATTATCTGAAAATGTAGCCACTGCTTCAAACTCATCAGGCAAAGTATAATTAAAACTATTTACTAGAATTAGATTGTTCCATTCACTTTTTTGCCCTATCTTATTACATGAGTTAAAAGAAGTAATGAACACAATGATAAAAAAATATATTGTAATTCGGCTTAATGGACAAATTTCAGGCTGACAAGTAGTTGAGTATTAGTAATAACAATACCTTTGAGCATTTGAAAGCTATGAATAAAAAATTTGCTATTACTGTGGTTCTAAAAGGACGAAAAAAGACGGAATAAGAAACGGAGTTCAAAACTATAAATGCTTTGATTGTAAGCGTCAGTTTTTAGGTGGAAATAGATTAATCACGGATGTTTTGTGGAAAGAATACTCTGAAGGTAAGCAAACATATAAGCAGCTATCAGAAAAGTACGGAGTATCTTTAAGGACAATACAGCGTAGACTTGATAGCTTTTCAATCAACAAGCATTTTGTGTTTCCAAGAACATGTGTTTTACTAATTGACACTACGTATTTTAGTCGAAATTTTGGAGTAATGTTATTCAAAGCTTCAGATGGTCAAAACATTTATTGGAAATATGTTAAATACGAAACTAATGCACACTATGCAGAAGGAATATCAATTATCAGAGAACATGGAACTAAAATAAAAGGCATTGTATGTGATGGGCGAAGAGGTCTTTTTAATAAGTTATCAGAATATCCAATTCAAATGTGTCAGTTCCATCAAGTAGCAATAATAACAAGATATATTACAAGGAGACCAAAGCATCAAGCAGGGATTGAACTAAAAGAGTTAGTACATTTAATGTGTAAAACAGACAAAGAGAGTTTCTTGGGAGCACTGGATGAGTGGTACAAAAAGTGGAAATCACATATTAATGAGCGATCTGTTAATCCAATTACCGGCAAAAGTTGGTATACACATAAACGACTGAGAAGTGCATATAAGAGCTTAGAACGAAATAAAGAATATCTATTTACATGGTATGATAAATATGAATTAGGGATACCTAACACTAACAATAAACTTGAGGGAACTTTTACCAATTTAAAAAACAAACTTCGCAATCACAACGGTTTAAATCGTGCTCGAAAAGAAAAATTAATTGATGGGTTTTTAAAGGCATCTATTCCCAAAATAGAAGAGAAAAAGGCTGGAATGGCCAGCCCTTAATTCTATTTCGGTCAATCAAGCTATTCCTCACAGGTTGCTCCCCAGCAGAGCCTGTTTCCGCTTACTTGATAAGCAAATCTATACAAACTTTTAATTCATTCACAAAAACATTAAAAATAAAAAGCCTGAATTTTGTCTATTAATAACAAACATCAAAAAAATAGCCTGAATTTTGTCCATTACACC
>JAKQEK010000076.1 GCA_029558535.1 Bacteroidota bacterium
TATCATCTCAAACTCACGATATTGCTTTGGTTACAGATGAAATAGCAAAAGAGATTGTAAAAGAGGCAAACTCAAAAGAGTTTATCCCGGATTATGCAATAGAAAAAGTGCATAGCTGATTATTTTACAACTATAGATTGTAATTTTTTAGCTTCTTTTGAGTGTAATTTAGTTCAAAATTGTCAGGTATATTTAAATGGCAGTTGGGATTGTTTCACATTTTCAAACAAACCATCCATCCAAGCTCGTCTTTTTTGAGGAAGTGATATTTTTAGCGTCTTTATATTAGCATGTTCTGTAATCCAAGATCCTAATGCAAAGCAGTAGGATCTTAAGGTAGAAAGCATCATATTTGAATTGAGCACTTCGTGTTTGAATAGTGCCATAATGTTATATGCCATCATAATAAATCTAAAAGAGGCTTCCGTAGCATAGAAATCTTTCAAGCAGAAGTTGTCAGCACCAAAATCATACTTCAACTCTTTAATCCTATTCTCACAATCTGCTCTTGTGTTGTAGATATTGTATATTTGATCTACTGGTAATTCAATGTTCGTAACAAATGCACTATATCTGTACGTAGGTTCATCAAATAAAAGTTTACCACCTGATTTAGGATATTCACTGATAAGTTTACGAACTATGATGTATCGTCTCTCCTTCCCATTGTCTGGTTTGAATCGTAAACTTGCAACTTCAATTCCTTTGGTGATACTCACCCACTTAGTAACTGAACCAATAGTATATTTGATATTTTCATAGAACTTTACTGCTACTATATAGTTTAGATTTCTATTCTCAAAGTATTCTAAAAACTTTTGAGAGTAAAATCCACTATCAGCTCTTACTAATCCAACTTTATGATCTTTTAAACACACATCAAATGTTTCATCAAGGAAGTTGGAGTAGTTATTCAGATCACTTGTATTACCACTACGCATCCATGCATTAGCCACCATCTTTGTTTGTGATATAAATGCTATTAAAGGGTGATGGGAATTCCTCCCTGGTTTCTTTGGATTATATCCTTTTGAAGCGCCTTCTTGCTCTCCGTATCTTGTGATAACTGTTGAATCCAAATCAATAGTGATTGAGCCCACATCTATTTGAGAAAGAAATTTTTGCTGTAACTGTGGAAATATTTCACTATTTTTCTCCATATCAAATTTATGAAAAAATCTACTGTAGGTTGATTGTGACGGTAATCTCTTGATATCAAATATTGATTGTAAAGTTGTATCATATCTAATCCAATCTGCATGAATATATCTACTTGCTCCTGTAAATATAGCTAACCAGAATCCTTGAACTATATCTACTGGATCATAAGCTGCATTTGAATAACCTTGAGGTAGATTCACACTTTGTAGATCATCAATCACACTTGTTTTATCCATAAAATCTTTGAGCAATTTCATACCACCAAATGGAGTTATTTTTTTATCTGAATATTCTATTTTTAATTTACCCATTTGGTGATCCTTTGAAATAATGTTTGAACTTAGATTTTATAGTATGTTTGTTTAGATTGAAATTTTCCTATTGCATAATCCGGGATAAAGTAAGATTTAGAATGACATATTATCCAAACTAATAAATAGGAAATATAGTGGATATTTATTAATATCTTGAACAATCCAATAAAAATAAGTATAAAACAATTAGATTTTTTCATAAGAGAAATACATTGACACAGGTATATACTAAGTTAGATAATATATCTAACAAAAAGGGTTCATTTCTTTTTATTAAAATTTTAAAATTTGATTAAGGGAGTAGC
>JAKQEK010000246.1 GCA_029558535.1 Bacteroidota bacterium
GAGCCTGTTTCCGCTTACTTGATAAGCAAATCTATACAAACTTTTAATTCATTCACAAAAACATTAAAAATAAAAAGCCTGAATTTTGTCTATTAATAACAAACATCAAAAAAATAGCCTGAATTTTGTCCATTACACCAATAAACAACATCCCGTATGGTAAGTTTTAAAATGCACAATCCAGGAAATTCATTGTAAAAATCTAAAGTATTGAATCCTGTATGTATTTCTGAATTTGTATGGAACAGTAACTGCCCTTTTATATCAAACAATTCTGCTTTAAGCCTATTTGATTTGTCTGAAAAAACTGTAAAAGAACAAAATCCTATTTCATTTGTTAAAATCTTTAAATCTTCATCAGATACAAAGTTTTCAGAAGCAGGATTAACTTCTGCTCCCTGGCTCAAATTGATTTCATAGTTAGTATGTCCATCAGGCAAATTATACAGGTTGGCTATTGTGCCATTATTCATATTCTCAATAATAATCATGTCAAGTGCTACCGGAGTGGTTTCATGTTTAGCTTGGACGTAAATTACTACATCCTGAGAAAATGAAAAACTGTATGTACTTATCAATAAAATGAATAATATTTTTTTCATAATACTTAGATTTAGTTGCAATTTTTTTGATGAAGCGATAATGCAGTACCATCACTAAAGTCATTGTTGTCTTTAACATAATAGGTGGAGTATATGTAATTCTTTCTTATTTTCTTTACGCTTTTATTCATAGGATACAGTTATTAATCCTCATTACAAATATACGATATTATTCATTACATTTTTGACAAACAACGAGATAAATTATACATTCGATAGCTCAAAAGGTAGATATTTGAAACAAAATTCATTTATTCTCATTCTCTTCCAAACACTTCGAGTTAATCAATTTGTCGAATAACACTTCAGCCCAAAGTTTATATCCTGAAACTTTCATGTGTCCATCTGTTGTCCAATAATAACTTGTAATTATATCTTTTGAAGTTTTTTGTGAGGAACGATCATAATCCAGCATATCAAAAACATAAATATCATTTTGTAGTTTTAGCTTATCAATCATCTGTTCAAATACTTTGAATTTGTAATGTAATTCCAATGATTCATTTTGGTCAGGAAAGAAAAAAACAATAGTCTTGCCGTTGTGGGAAATCTGTTTTTCTTTTATTTTATCAATCTGAGTACAAATTATTTCTTCTGCTTTAATTATTTCTCCGTAAAACTTTTGCTGATTCATGAAAATCTCTGGATTGTCATAAACAACAAACGAAAAAGCTCTGAAAATATAGCACCACGAAAACAAATAATATTGGAAAGGTTGAGCCTTTAGATAGTCTTTTCTTGTTTCCAGTTTTTCAGGACCACCTTTAAGAATTATGTCTAGCATATCGTTGGAGCCTATGCTTATTACGGTTATTTCAGGATTAAATTCTTTTTGCAGAGTTTCGTAAATCTTTAACTGCGAAACAGGATCAGTATCTGATATTCCTGCATTTATTACAATATAGTTACCATAGCCGGCTTTTTTCAATTTTTGTTCAAGGAATCTCTGCCATGTCGAATCCTGATGTGTGCCTACTCCCTCAGTAAATGAATCTCCGATTGCAAGAATTACTTTTTTGCCCTCTGCAAGTGATTTAATGTTTTTTCTTTCCCGTAATCCAAATTCGTTAAAACTGTGTGTATATTCAAAATCTGCTGTTTTGTATGTTATCGAAGTGTTCGCCGGATACACCCCATTTTTGGAAGTATTAGTACCATAAACTATATAGGTCATGAGATTTCTGAATCCATTTGAGAATGGAGAAATATAGAATATGCTATTGTTTCTTTCACTATACGAACGATATTTAGGAGTTATGTATCTCAATCCCAGATCAGAAATAGCAAGAATCAAGAATGTAATGTAGATACTATATTTTATTGTTTTAAGTTTTGTGACTGATGATGTTTTTGATTTTTTCCCGAAAAATATTAATTTAATAAGCCAAACTGATACTATTGCTAAAACAGAATAAAACAATAAACTTGAAAATACCCAGCTTCTTCCGAGTAATAAAAGAGCAACATGAAAAAAAACTAATATGAAGTAAACAACTATGACACCAATACGAATTATTTTTTTATTTTTTGACATTTACCAAAGTTTAGTAAAATCGGTTTGATGTTCAGGTTTTATAATCCAGTATGATTCAGATTTTCTGTTTGATATTGCTTTGTTTTTGGAAAATAGCTTTTGTAATAGTGAAAACGGAAAAAGAAAAAAGTAAAAAATTATTGAAAGAATGACTTTTGATAAAACAAATCCTAATACAAGACCAATGCCTTGCCATAAGAAAGAAAAAATATAAGCCAGTTGGGGAATTAATGCTATGATTATTCCAAATATTGCAGCAGAATAATAAAAACAATCCTGTTTTGTAATAATACCTACGATTATCAATCCTGCCGTTATAACAAGACAATCTGCCAGATTTCTTTTTTTATCTTTTATTATTTTCATTCTTTAAAACAAAGTGTAAACAAACGGAGCTACCGAACTAGAGCCGCCAAAAATTATTAGTATACCCACCAAAAGTAAAACGATGATTATTGGAATAAGCCAGTATTTTTTTCTTTCTTTAAGGAAGTTCCATATATCTTTAATAAATTCCATATCAATCAGGTTTAAATTGTTCTTTAAAATGTTTCGGGTCAAAATGCTGATTTTCTTTCAACAAAACATAATTTTGCATAATCAATATATCCATTTCCGTTCGCATAAAGCATCTGAATGCATCGTCAGGGTTGCAAACAATAGGTTCGCCCCGCACATTAAAACTTGTGTTTACAATAATCCCTGTCCCGGTTAATTCTTTAAACTTAGCAATTAAAGAATGATAATCGGGGTTTGTCTCTTGGTGTACAGTTTGCAAGCGAGCAGAAAAATCACAATGAGTAATTGCAGGAATTTCAGACCGTTGCGTGTATAGTTTTGTCATAAGTTCAAGTTCATTGTAATTTTCCGGCAACTTATTTCTTATAGAGTTGCTGACGGGTGCTGTATATAACATATATGGCGATGAAACATCTATATCAAAATACTCTTTTGAATCTTCTGACAGAACAGATGGCGCAAAAGGACGGAATCCTTCGCGGAATTTTATTTTTAGATTGAGCTTTTTTTGCATTTCGGAATTTCGTGCATCTGCAATAATACTACGGTTACCAAGTGCCCGCGGACCATATTCCATACGACCTCTGAACCAGCCTATTACTTTACCTGCTGCAATTTGTCCGGCAGTATATTCGAAAAGTTCATTATTATTATCAAAGAAAGTATAATCAGCATTGTATTTTCTTAAAGTTTTTAATATATCATTATTTGAAAACTCGGGACCAAGAAAAGCTCCCTTCATTCGGTCATTTCCCGAAACTGAAAATTGAATTTTTTGATTCATATATGCAAAAGCAAGTGCAGCACCAACAGCTCCACCCGCATCTCCTGCAGCCGGCTGGATAAATATTTTTTTAAACAAATTGGATTTAAGAATAACAGAATTAGCAACACAATTCAATGCCACTCCACCGGCTAAACAAAGATTTTTTTCTCCCGTTAAATTCTTTGCTTCGGTTGCCATATTCATTACAATTTCTTCTGTAATTTGCTGAATGGCAAGAGCAAGATTGCAATGTTCCTGTAAGATCGGGTCGGAGGGGAGCCTTTTTTGTATGCCAAATAATTTCTCCCATTTTTTTGTTTTTATCATTTTTAGACCGGTAGCAAAATCAAAATATTTCATTTCGAGTTTTATACTTCCGTCAGGTCTTATATTAACAATTTTATTACGAATAATTTTTTTATACTCTTCTGTTTGTGAGGACTTGTCTATGCCATAAGGCGCAAGTCCCATGAGTTTATATTCGCCACTATTAACGACAAAACCCAAAAAATAGGTAAATGCCGAATACAATAATCCGAGAGAATTAGGATAATGAAGTTCTTTGATGATTTTAATATTACCTTCTTTCCCGTGTGCTATTGATGCTGACGCCCATTCGCCCATACCATCCAATGTGAGAATAGCAGCTGAACCGAATCCTGATGGGTAGTAGGCTGAAGCAGCGTGCGACAGATGGTGCTCAGAAAAATAAAGCTTGAGATTTTTTTTATCAAAAGGTCCAATTTTTTTAAGTTGAGAGTATAATTCATCTTTGATAAATAGTTTTTCTCTGATCCAGACAGGTATTGATTTAATAAATGAAACAAGTCCAAATGGTGCAAAATGATAATATGATTCGAGAAGTCTTTCAAATTTCAAAAAAGGTTTTTCGTAATAAACCACTGCTGTTATGTCAGAAATATTCAATCCTGCTTCATTTAAGCAATACTTGACTGCATTGTGAGGAAAACCAGCATCTTGTTTTTTTCTGCTGAATCTTTCCTCATGTGCTGCTGCAATAATCTCATCATTATATACAATGCAAGCTGCCGAATCGTGATAATATGCTGAAATTCCAAGTATGAACATTATCTGACTACAATTTCGGATATAAAAGTACGACCAAGTTCTTTATTGATTCGCTTAACAAGTTCGGAACGGATTAATAACAGTTCGCTACGTAAAATTGACGAGTTCATACTAACATATAAAACAGATTTGGAAACTTTCAATTCAGTAGTTGCTTTATTAATATGGTAACCTGCTACCTCAAGCCATAGCGATTTTATTCTTACCCTGTCAATCCCATCTTCGAGCTTATTAACTTGAATTGACTTTTTGATAAGTTCGCTTAACTTCACAGTTTCTGACCTCCTCATATTCCGATTACATTTTTCAATACAAATATGCGAAAAAAATCTCAGATTTTGAATTGCATTGATAAAAATAATATCTTTATACATTCATCTTATATAGATTTAAAATTTTAAGAAATGAATAAAATTAACACTCTATTTGCTGCTTTAATCTTCATTAGCACAATAATTAGTTTTTCAAGTTGTGACAAGAATAAAACAAATGTAGAAATTGTTTACAAGTCAGTAAATAAAAACTATATCCTGACTACTGATATTAATGCGATGAATTCACATGATACAATTGTAGCACAGCATGTAGATAGTATTCTTAATGGTTTGTTGGATGTAGAACTTGTTTCGACAGGTTATATCCGATTCGATCTTGATGGAGACACCATTTCTGACATTGCTTTTGAGATAATCAATCTTCAACCTTTTAATAATAATGAGATGCCTGAACACCTTGATACTTTGGCAGTAAGAGCATATCCGTTTTATGTAGGAATACTTGATAACTCAACTTACAAATATGCAGATGCTTTAGATATTGAAACGTCAATTTCGCAGGAGGGTAACTGGACAAATCAGTTTGTAGTCTTAGGAACTTTGGCTCATGGTGGACAATTTAACGGAAGAGGAGAAAAATATTTAGCAATACGACTTAATGGGCAGACTGATTTTCGCTATGGCTGGATGAAGATTTGCATTTCGGAGCATAACGATACTTTAAGCGTTATTGAGTATGCCTACAATAAAATAGAAGGTTCGGAAATAAGGGCAGGGCAAAAAGAATAAATAATGATTGCTATAAAAACTGTCGAAGAAAACCGCTTTTACTTAAGTATGTTAATTTATTTTCATGGCTTTTATCCATAATTTTACAAATCAGATAATTTCCGGTTTGTATCTATTTTATTAACTTTGTATCAATTAAGAATAACGGAAGAATATGAAAGTAAATGGCAAAAATTATCGTGCAATTTGGATGGAAGGTGAAAAAGTATGTATGATAGACCAAAATAAATTGCCATTCAAATTTTCTATTCATTACTGCAATAATATTGACGAAACCTGTATTGCCATAAAAACTATGATAACCCGTGGAGCAGGCTCTATAGGTGCTGCGGGAGCATATGCAATGCTTCAGGCAATTTATTCTGTTGATGGATTAGATATTGTGCATATTTTAGAAAAAGCAAAGAAGCAAATAGACTCTACCAGACCAACAGCGGTAAATTTATTTTATGCAACAAACAGAGTTCTGGAGGCAGCAAAAATTTCTAAAGAATTTGCTATAAATGAAGCCTTTGCAATTGCAGATGAATGTGCCTTACATGGTAAACTTATTGGACAATATGGCAATACTTTGATAGAGGACGGTTATTGCGTTGAAACTCACTGTAATGCCGGTTGGCTTGCTTTGGTTGATTACGGTTCTGCTCTTGCTCCAATTTATGCTGCAAAAAACTCTGGTAAGAATATCTTTGTTTATGTTGATGAAACCCGTCCTCGTAGTCAGGGAGCAAGACTGACAGCCTGGGAATTAGCTCGGGAGAATGTACCTCATGCAATTATCCCTGACAATGCCGGTGCTCATTATATGGCTTCTGGGAAAATAAATTTTTTTATTGCCGGTGCAGATAGAATTGCAGCAAACGGAGATACTGCAAATAAAATTGGAACACTTGAAAAAGCAATTGCTGCCAAATATTACGGAATTCCTTTTTATATTGCAGCTCCAAGCAGCACAATAGATATTAAAACCTCAAGCGGAAAGTCAATCCCAATTGAAGAAAGAAATTCTGATGAGGTACTGTTTTATTCAGGAAAGTTGAAAAATGGCAAAATTGAAAAAATGAGAATTGCAAATCCCGGATCCGGAGCATTAAATCCGGCTTTTGATATAACTCCGGCTTCGCTGATTACCGGAATTATAACTGAAAAAGGAATAATACAGCCGAATGTCGAAGCAATTAAAAAACTTTTAGATGATGAAATTTAAAGAAGAATGCAAGACTGTTGCAGCTATAATGCGCAGGTTATATAAACAAAACCTGACAACATCAAGCGGAGGAAATGTAAGTATGAAGAATTCAGATGGGTTTGTATTTATTACTGCAAGCAGAACAGATAAATCGTCCATAAAATGGAAAGATATCATTGTAATTGACTCGACAGGAAAAAATATGACTCCGGATTTAAAACCCAGCATGGAAACAGTTATGCATTTGGAAATTTACAAAACCCGTCCGGATGTTTTTGCGATTGTTCATGCTCATCCTGTTTATGCTTCTACGTTTGCAGTTGCTGGGATTCAACCACAATCTTCTTTTACCGGAGAATCCAGATTTATTTTAGGTGAAATTGTAATGACTAATTATAAACTTATGGGTTCGGAAGAGTTAGCACACGAATGTGCAAAATCATTAGAAAAATCAGAAACGGCAATATTGAAAAATCATGGAGCTGTCTGTATTGGAAATTCAATCTTTGAAGCTTATAATAGAATGGAAGTTTTAGAAATGACCTGCAAAATACATTTTAATACTTTGCTGATTAATTGTTGTAATGTCCTGAGTGAGAAAGAAGTGAAGAAAATTGATGATATGAAATGATTGGGTCTAATTAGAATCTGACAAACTCGTAGGTTAAATTATCAGGGTTTGCAGTGACTTTTAAAAATCCCGCATCAGGATTTGAATCTACTACCGCATCTAAAATCAGAATTGTAGTATTTCCCATTTTTGCCACATCTTGAACATGGTCGTGGCCTGTAATAACCAAATTTACATCATATTTGGCAAATAAATCAAGCAAAAAAGCTACTTCTTCAACCAAAGGATTAGTACTCGATGTCCGTCTTGTCCTTAATATATTGACATGACTCGATATAATGCAATAACGATAATTTTCTCTTTGTTCATCGAGTAGATTTTCGAGCCATGCAACCTGACTTTTTCCTAAAGTGCCGCCACCCGAATCCAAACAAATATATAAGTCGGCAGTATCTGTTGTGGTAACTGTAAAATAGTATGTTGAACTCCCAAACAACTCGTAAAATGATTTCCACCCGTCAAAATATAAATCATGATTACCGACCATAAAAAACAAAGGTTTTGAAATTGTGTCAGTTGTTTCATTAAATAACTCATAATGCTCTCTCCTTCCTGAAACAATATCACCAACCAACATCAAGGCAACATCATCTGAAGAAATATAGTAATTTAACAATTTTTCGGTATTAATTGTTGTACCAACGTGTAAATCAGAAGCTGCAAGCAAAGAATAGTCAGTGGAATTAACAATAATATTTTCAGTCGGATGATTATCATTATATTCCATTGATTGAATAAATCTGTCTTCTACTCTGTCAGTGGAACGTATAAAGCCGGTAAAATCAATATCACAAGAATAAATTCCTGCAAAAATTAACAATAGTGAAAATATCTTTATTTTATTTCCCATTTAACTCCGGTTCTTAATAACCAACCAAAATAATTTACTCTAATATTGTTTAAACCTGCTGTCTGATACCAATAATCAACAAAAATCTGAGGCCATTTATCATTTTTTTGCCAAATGAAACCTAGATTTAACATTGGATTCATCTCTTGTTCTATAATAAATCTTTCAAAATTTGTAATGTTTAAATACAAATTCCAAGGATTTGCAGTCTGCCAAAAATAATATTTGACCGAATACATTAAATTTGCTGCCTCAACTAGATATTGATTCTCTGTGATTTCATATATCTGAGCTGCATTATCAGTGAATCTGTATATATTGAAATTGTTACCTAATAAAAACTCCCATTTCTTTACAGCATAATTAATTTTTAATCCGGTATTATGAATAATTAACATTTGACTTACCGGTTTGTTACAATAAAACAGAGAGAATTTTAATGGATTATTTTTCACATTTATTTTATAGGCAAGATTTATTGCAAATGCATTAATGACTTTGTCTTCTCTATGATTTATATTAAAATCCATTGCATAATCCAGAGAAAAGCTTTTGTATTCATAACCCGGAGAAAGTCCTGCTGAAATAAGACAAGGTCTGTCCACAGGATTTACAGCTATTCCTGAAAATACTTCTATTTTAAACTGAGCTTTTGCAGTAAATGAAATCAGGCATAAACTTGCAAATAAGAAGAAAACTATTTGTTTTAACAATAACATCAAGGTTGATTTGATTAATGCAAATTTAATTAAATCATTTAGAAAAGCAAAAAATAAAATCTTTTTCATATTTTTGTTCAAAACATGATAAAGATGGATAAAATATATGACATAACCACCTACAAAGGAGTAAATACAGCTGTTGAATTATTGAAAAAATACGGATGGATTGTAAGTCCTTTGCCATGGTTAATATACAAAGCAATGACTCCTGAAATTTCTACTGAGAAACAGATTGATGCTGCTATTAAACTGATTAAAGCAGGGAAGGAGAACGGGGCAAAAAAAATGCGAATTCGTGTAGGACATGATGCCGGAATAAAAATTGGGGCAATGCTCAAAGGCTTTCCTATGAATATCAATGTTGGCAACAACGGTCAAATGGAGTTTGATATAGACTATGAAAATGCAAGCCCTGCTGATTTTTCACAACTAAATAATATCCCGGACATCTTACAGGGCTAAAGCCCCATTTGTTTTAATTTCCAGTGTACTCCATTTGCAAATTTTTCGTATCCTGCTGCATTGTGATGCCCGTCATAAACCCAGTAGTAGTTTTGTGAGTTTTTGGATGAAATATTTTCGACTTCGCAATAATATTTCAGTAAGTCAATGTAGTTAATATTGTTCTCTACTGAAAAATTAATTAATTGATCAAAGCAATTATCTTTATATCTATTCTCATCTATATCTTTTATCATTGGATGGAAAACGATTAAAAGTTCGAAATTATATTCTTCAGACAGTTTCTTAAAATTGAGTAAACTGACTTTCAGCTGATTAATTGCCCTTTGCTTTTCCTGTTCATATTCCGATTTAGACAGAAGTAGATAGTTATAACCACATATTTCGTGGATTATAGTTCGATACAGAAATGAAAAAATATATACTGGTTCCCAGATTTTTTTATTAATAGCAATTTCCTTAGTATCAAATCGCTCCATACCTCCTCTGAAAATGATATCATCTAAATCGTTGCCATAATTAATAATAACAAGATCAGGGTTATATGATAATAATTTGTCTTTAAGTAACTTATATTCATAAAATGGATCGCTTCCACATATTCCTGCATTTATCCATTCGTAATTTATACTGTCAGTATCAGGCATATTCATTTCCAAAAATTTTAGCCATGTAGAATCAGAATGAGCACCATCACCTTCTGTAAATGAATCACCTAACCCAATGATTATGTAATCGTTAGCTTCTTTGAATTGTTTGGGTTCTTTGTCTGACAGCCCTAAAGTATTAGTTGCTCTTTTATAATAAAATTCCTTTGCCTCAAGATAATGTATGCTATTAGGTTCATAGAAACTGTTATTTGTAATAATTTTTTGATCAAAAATAGACTTATAATAACCGAATCTTGATTCAGAATAGCTGTAATTAATATGAAAAAGTCTTAGACATATTTCAGCAATAGTAATTGCAAATATCAATGCTGATAAAAAGAGAATAGCATTTGTCAATTTATTGTGTCTTTTTCGACGAATTAGTAGTAATGAAAAAAACAGAGATAATATAACCAAGTTAACCCATACACCTGTCCAAATTCCTGGATGAGATTTAATTAGTAGTTCAACAAGTAATAGAATGAAAAAGGATATGGTAGATGTAATTATAAATATTGAAACAGCTGGTTTCTTAACAATAATCAAACTACAAATAACAATAACGCAAGCAAGCAAGATTATAATGGATATTGCAAGTTTTGTATATTCAGCCTGCAATAAACCTGACTTAGTTACTTTATCCCAAAAATTTCCATCTTT
This sequence comes from Bacteroidota bacterium, assembly GCA_029558535.1. Lineage (GTDB taxonomy): Bacteria > Bacteroidota > Bacteroidia > Bacteroidales > ML635J-15 > Bact-19. The sequence goes on from JAKQEK010000246.1 coordinate 10,739, forward strand.
GGGATTTTTTGAGATTCGGATACTCTGTTGGTTAGCGAAATCTTGTTTTATTGTAAATTCATTTTTCTGCGACACAATTAAAATTTCGCTTTCTATGTTTTTTTTTGATTTATTCTTAAAAACAATTTCAGAAAAATACCATGAGCCGTTATGTATAAAGACTGAATCAACATTTTGTAATTGAATTTTATTTCCTGTAAATGTTATTCCGTAACAATCGAAATCGGAAGTTAAGTTTAAGTTATTTTCGGTTATTTTTATTTTGAATTCGTCATAAAAATTAATTTTTGAAATGTAATAAATGACAAAAAATGCTGAGCTGACATTTATAATTGCTATTAAAAATGCAACAAATACATATTTAGCATTATTATTTAACATTGAAAGTTTATTTGTACAAAAATAAAAAAAGTCCGCCATTAAAACAGACTTTTTCATTTTCAATAAACTGTTTTATTTTCCGGGGCAATTTTTAATAATATCCGGGGCAATATCATTACGACCGTACGCTTTGTCAAAGTAATCAGAAAATTCTTTTGCAAGATTTTTTGCAGTTTTAACATATTCTTCCTTGTTTGACCAGGTATTTATTGGAAATAGCATTTCGGCCGGAACACCTGGACATGATTTAGGTACATTAACATGAAATAATTCATCATGTACAAATTCAACATTTGTCAAATCACCATTAAGAGCTGCTTCAACCATTGCGCGGGTATAAGTCAGGTCAATACGTTTTCCGACGCCAACTTTTCCTCCTGACCAACCTGTATTGATGAGATAAACACTAGTATTGTGTTCTTCCATTTTGTCGCCCAACATTTTTGCATATACTTTTGGTAATGCCGGCATAAAAGGAGCACCGAAAAACCTTGAAAAAGTAGATTGAGGTTCAACAACTCCGGTTTCTGTTCCTGCGAGTTTTGAGGTATATCCCATCAAAAACCAAAGCATAGCCTGGTTTCTGTCAAGTTTTGAAACAGGAGGTAATACTCCGGTGGCATCTGCAGTTAGAAACAAAATGGTTGAGGGATGTCCGCCAACGCTAGATTTTTTGATATTACTTAATGAACTCAATGGATAAGATGCTCTCGAATTTGGAGTAAGCCTTTCATCATTAAAATCAAACTCACCGTCTGGATATGTCATGGCATTTTCTACAATAGCTCCGTGATTTAGGTAATAATCGGGATGCATAACAGCTTTATAAATATCAGGTTCCTTTTCGGGATTTATATTTATCATTTTTGCATAACAGCCATATTCAAAATTTGCTACGCCTTTGTTACTCCAACCATGTTCATCATCTCCAAGTAAAGCTCTGCGTGGATCTGCTGATAAAGTGGTTTTACCTGTTCCCGACAAGCCTAGAATCAGGGCAGTTTTACCATCATTACCTTCGTTTGCAGAACAATGAAGAGGAAGTACATTCTCAAAAGGCAAATAATAATTCATTACAGTAAACATCATTTTCTTTACACTGCCCATATAAGCAGATCCGATTATAATTCCCAATCTGCGGTCGAAATCAAATGCAACTATAATATTTGTGGTTTTTCCGTTAGGGAGTTTTCTTAATTTCCATTCATATTTTGCCTGATCTAGTTTATTAAATGGTAATGCAATTAAATAAAAAGGCTTGTCGGAAAAACAGCTTTTATCTAAATCTTCGGGAATAGGTCGAAACATATTATCAACAAAAACAGAAGTCAATGCCTCACTTGTAATTACTTTTACAGGTAACGAATATTCGGAATCAGCACCAATTACTCTATCATTAACATAAATACGATTATGTTTGTGCATCATATCAAGAGCATCCTGAAAAACTTCATCAAATACTGATTCCGTAATAGGTAAATTGTTGGGAGAATTCCAGTCAATGTGAATCTGACTTGCAGGCCGTTTTACCATTACAGTATCTTTAGGACTTCTGCCGGTTGAATCAGGCTCATTCCATGTTGCCAATGCTCCTGATTTTGATACCATACACTCGTTATTTGATACCGAATCTCCTATTAGTCTTTTACGATCTGCATTTGTAATTACTGTCTTACACTCATTTAATACTTCATCAATCTTTTTGTGTGTTTCGTTGAAATTAATATTGTCCATATATCAGAATTTTAGAGGGGCAAACTTAAAAAAAAAACTACACTTAAAAACTGTTAAAGAATATAAAACGCCGGTTTATGTTATTAAAAATGTTTTTAGTGATATCAAAAATAATAATTAGTTACTCGAAGCGAAAAATAGAATTTAAATTGTCGAATTATTTAATATTGCTGTACACAGGAATAAATAAAAATTGTAATTGCCATTTTATTTTCTTTTTTACTGCAACCGGTATAGTATTTTCTTTTCTTTTTGTATTTTGCACAAATTTTTTATTTGATGTTAAAAAAAGTTCCACATACTTATGTCATTGTTTTCTCTATTGTAATAATTTCAGCTTTGCTTACTTGGATAATTCCTGCAGGAGAGTTTGATCGTACACAAAAAACGATGTCAGATGGTAGCACAAAAACTGTTATTGTTGAAAATTCTTTTCACAGAGTAGATGCAGAACCTCAAACATGGCAGGTGTTTTCTTCAATTTTTAACGGTTTTACTTCGCAGGCAAATATTATTGTTTTTATTCTTTTAATAGGAGGAGCATTCTGGATCTTAAATGCAAGCCAGGCACTTGATGTGGGTATATCGGCATTTATAAGATGGACAAAAAAGCTAGAGAAAAACAAAATTCTGAATAAAATTGGCGTCCACAATATTGTAATGGTTTTGATTATGATGATGTTTAGTGCATTCGGTGCAATTTTCGGAATGAGTGAAGAAACCATTGCTTTTGTTATAATACTTGTTCCATTGGCAATTTCTATGGGGTATGATTCAATTGTTGGTGTTTGTCTGGTGTATGTAGCAGCCCATTTGGGATTTGCCGGAGCAATACTTAATCCTTTTACTATAGGAATTGCTCAGGGTTTGTCAGACCTGCCAATATTCAGTGGGTGGGAGTACAGATTGATTTGTTGGATTGTTGTTAACATGGTTGGCTTTACTTTTATTCTTTTATATGCCCGAAAGATTAAAAGAAATCCGGAAAAAAGTATAACAAAAGACATTGATGAATATTGGAGAAAGAACAAATCAACAGAAAATCAAAAAGTTGAATACTACACTCCACTAAGTGCATGGATAAGTTTCCTGGTTTTATCATGTATTCTTATTTTATTTTCCGCTTTTTATAGTAATTCAACGCTGAAAATAGGGAATAGTATTTTTAATTTTCCTGCAGTCCCTATTGCATCCTTTGCGTTTGCAGTTGTTTCCTTTTTTGCTTTGAGAAAATCTGTCCATTATTATATTTTAAATCTTTTGGCATTTACTGTAGTGTTTCTGATAATAGGAGTGATGGGTTATCAATGGTACGTAATGGAAATTGGAGCATTGTTCTTTGGAATGGGATTGGCGGCAGGAATTGCAATGAATAAATCGGCAAATAATATTACAAAATTATTTATAGAAGGAGCAAAGGATATTTTTTCAGCAGCATTTATTGTTGGTATTGCGGGAGGAATTATCGTAATATTAAGTGATGGTAAAATTATAGATACTATTATGTTTTCTTTATCGGGAGCTATGCAGGATTTTGGCAAGGAATCTTCTATTGGTATTATGTATTCGATACAGACTTTTCTAAATATTATAATTCCATCAGGGTCAGCAAAAGCGGCTTTGACCATGCCAATTATGGCTCCATTTTCCGATTTGATAGGTATAGCCAGACAAACAACTGTTTTGGCATTTCAGTTTGGAGATGGTTTTACAAATATGATAACTCCAACTTCCGGTGTGCTAATTGGCGTTCTGGGTATAGCAAAAATCCCTTTCAATTTATGGTTTAAATTTGTATGGAAATTGATTTTATTGTTATTTGTAATCGGATTTCTGTTATTGTTGCCCACCTTATATTTTAGTTTTAATGGATTTTGATATTAAATGAAATCGACATTTCTAATAATATTTTTCTTTGCTTTTATCAGTTTTCTTCTCAATTCATGCGCTGAGAAAAATGCTGAATACAATTATTGTAAAATTCCACATGTGCATATCATTTCCGGAAAGGATATTGGGTTTGATAAGAAGCGGCGTTGTCTTATAATTTTCGAAGATTATTCAAAATTTAGTATTAAAAAATCAACAATAAAATGTCGTGGAGGATTTTCTTCAAAATTCTTTAAGCACTCGTACCGTATAGAACTGGATAAGAAATATTCTCCTTTTGGGTTGCCTAAGGAAGACGACTGGATACTTAATGCAAATTATATTGATAAAACATTTATGCGTCATAAATTATCCTATGATATTTTTAGGTTAATGTCTCCTAATAATCTTGCCCCTGAGTGTGTTTATGTAAATGTTTATCTTAATAAAAAATATCAGGGATTATATGTTTTTATGCAAAGGATAAACGCTAAATTCTGCGGTATTGATAAAAAGGACAGAACAACCTGCTTATTTAAGGATCCACCTGTATTTTTTGAAGAAAAAATATCATTTCCGGGATCGGAAAATAATTACTACGACCAAAAATATCCGGAGATATCGGAGCAGGATTTTACAGAAGCTTTGGACAAATTTAATTATTTCTTATTCAATGCATCTGATTCATTGTTTTGCGCAGATATAGGTAAGTGGATTGATATTGACAATGTTACCGATTGGCATATTTTGCTGTTGTTATCAAACAATGCTGACGGACTTAATAAGAATTTTTATATCTATAAAAAAGATAAAAACACTCCATTAAGAATTGCAATTTGGGATTATGATCATTCTTTTGGTCGTGACGGGGATAATGAGTTAAATCTTCTAAAGTGTCAGGTAGATTGTTCGAAAAATATATTGCTTAAAAGACTTATGGAACTGGAAGAATGTAACTATAAAATAAAACTTGTTAAAAAATGGAATGAATTAAGAGATTCAAAAATTATTTCTGTGTGTAAGATTAAATTTATGATTTTGAAAAATCACTTTATTATAAATCATGATGTTGAACGAAATTTTGAGTTATGGCCGTTAAACAGTACCGATTATTATGACGATAGCAACTATTTAAATGAAGTTGCATTGATGTTCAAATATATTGAAATTCGTATTCCTCAACTTGATAACTATTTTAAAAAATTAAGTCAAACGAAATAATTTATTATTTTAGCAGAAAATTAGGCAATATTTTTGATATGAAGAGAATCGTTAAATTAAAATTATAAAACTATGAAAAACAAGATTTTATTTTTAAGTATTTTTATTTTGTTTGTTGGCCTTTCTGCCTATGCTCAAAAAGTTTTCAGCTGCGATTACAAAAGCGACGCTGATGTTAAAGTGTATGTGGCTTCATACAAAAGTGATGCTGATTTAGTCGTTTACAAATGCGACTACAAAAGTGATGCAACAGGCAATAAAGGGCTGTGGTATTTTTGTAATTACAAAAGTGATGCAGACAAAAAAATATATTTCTGCGATTATAAAAGCGATGCCGACCTTGTAATCTATTTTTCTGATTATAAAAGTGACGCAGGCTGGCAAAACTCGTCAAAACAACATTTAATGTATTAATAAATTTATAATTATGAAAACAGTAGTAAAATTATTGGTTATTAGTACCGTATTTCTATTGCTTAACTCTTATACAAATGCACAAAGAGTTTATAGTTGCGATTCGAAATACGATGCAGAGGTTAAAGTTTATGTTGCCGATAGTAAGTATGATGCTGATTTGGTAGTTTATAAATGTTCTTCGAAATATGATGCGGAAGGCAATAATGGCCTTTGGTTTTTTGTAGATTCGAAATACGACGCAGACAAAAAAATATATTTTTGCGACTCTAAATACGATGCAGATGTCATTATTTATTTCTCCGATAGTAAATATGATGCTGAATGGAGAAAATCAGAAAAAAAGCATTTATTTTACTAAAATACAATGAAATTTAAGCCAAAGCGTTGGCATAAAATAGTTAAAATCAGTATTGCCTGTATTGTGGCAGTACTGATTTTGTTAAATACACTGCTGACTAATTATCTTAGAAAAAATATCGAAAAAACTTATAGTGCATTGCTAAATGCTGAAGTAAGTATAGAAAACTTACGCATAAATTATTTTAACGGAACTATTAAAGTTTTTAATATTTTGATTACAGGTAAAAACGAATTTAAAAATGACACATTATTAATAGCAGACAAACTGGTTTTCGCTAAACCTGAATATGATAAGACCAGTAAAAATATTGTTATCAGCGAAATGCGTATTGTTAATTTAAAGATGAACAATATTATTAGTCAAAATGGTAATAGCTGTTGGAATATTGAGAAAAATAACAAATTAAGTGAGGATGAGGAAGATTTAAGTAGTTTTGACATCTTTGTTAAAGCAATTAATGTCGAAAATTCCGAATTATTGATAATTAATAGAAAGAATAATGAAATTCAGTCTTTTACAAACATAAATCTAAAAATGAACTTGCATAAGCAGGATCTTGACATTATTTCTGATTTCAATGCAGGGTGTACAGTAAATACCAAAGACTTAGGGAATAAAAAATTGTCACTGTCAGGCAACTCAAAGTATAGTGATAAAAAAATTGAAGCCGAAGCAACATTTAAGTATGACGAATTCCCAGTTGAAATTGAAATATGCTGGTTTACAGACAGTTTATCGGAAGAAAATTCGTTTATAAAACTGAAAACAGATTTTGCTAAACTTCAAAAACAAAAAGACATTGAAACAAAAGGGAATTTAGAAATCGAACTAATTTCTCATGGAATTTTCAATAGAAGCTATGATTTTAATTTTCAACTTAACGTAAAGGCTGACAGTATTTCGTTTGTAAATCATAAAAACAATGCATCTCTGAGAGCGAATTTTATCACTAAAATTAGTTATGATAACTCAGGTCCAGATCTTTTTAATTTTATATCAAATGATATATTTCTAATGTCAGGCACTGATACCTTGAAGGGATTTATGGATTTTCGTGTAAATGATACCCTGACTTTGGTAAACTCTGATCTTAAGGGTAGTTTTGATTCAGAGATACTGAATTTAATATATGAAGACATAACTTTTTTGACCGACTTTAAAATTAGTACAACTTCAAGTTTGAAAGGTAAAATTGATAATTACAAAAAAGATCTTTTGGGAGAATATATTACGAACATTGAGATTAATAGTCCTGGTTTTAATGTCCCTGAGCTGCAAGTAAGTTTTATCAAAGACAAATTCTCTGTTGAAACATTTATTGTGTCTGATATAATCACCGGAAAAATTGATTATTGTATAAATGAAATTCAAAATTTATATAATCAGGCAACAGTTAAGCACAATTTAGTAATAGATATTAGTAAATTATCAATACCTGATTCAGATGGCTCTACAGTTTCGTATATGCCTGATATAGACCAATCTCGACAATTCAAATTCCCTCAAAAAACAGAAACGGCAATTATAATAAATATTGATTCGATACAAATGATGAATAAAGTCCTGCAAAATCTTCATTCGAAAGTTATATTGTCACCGGATAAATTTGGAATTTATATACTAAATCTTGATATTGGAACAGGGCGATTAAATGGAGAATTTAGTTTTAATAAAGAGTCCGAATATTTGGTTTCGAATAGTTCGTTAATTTTTGATAATATGGATTTGGCTTATTTCGCCGATTTCAATACAAATATTTCGGGAGTGCTAAACATTGACTTAAAAAACACTGTTTATTCAGTCGAAAATGAAATCGAACATCCAAAAAATAATGGAGTAAACAAGATTAGAATTGAAGGGTTTAGATTGCATACCGGTTTGTTAAAGTCTTATGAGATAAATGAAGATTATCTTACTATTGGTAATACTGAAATTATTGCAATTCTTGAGGGGGATTCACTAATTGTAAAACCAGCTTTTTTAACAATAAATGATGCAAACGTAAAAGTAATTGCAGATTATAATATAATTACAGACAGTATTATGGTTTCGGCATTATTTGATATTCCTGACAGCTATTTGAGTTCGAAAATTAAATTATTGATTTCGTTGTTTGCATCTGATTCGAATTTAAAAATTCCAAAAGATAAGGACAGAAGCACTTACCTTCTCAAAATTAGCGGCTTGATTGATGATTTGGAGTATAATATATATGAATAAACCGGAATAGAAAATGTTAATAATATTTTGAATAATTCAAATAACCCAGCTTGTAAATATCTCACAGTCAAATCTTTATTATTTAAATTTGACTAAACAAATTTTGGACTTCTAACTTGGTAAAATAAGTACACTTTCTGCAGGATTTTCGGCTGAGTACTTGATAGGAACCATTGAGCCAACTTGTATTCCATTTCGAATTACAATCTTACTGTCAATATTGTTTATCTTTCTGCTGTGCTGAATTCCATTACTATCATTATATGTATATTCTACTATTGAATAGATTGGGGTTTTGTTTACTAAAATATAGTAATTCTTATCAACGAAAGTTACTTTAGCTTGTGCGACAATTCCATTTCTTATAATTTCCTTGTTTCTCTTATTTTTTTGAGAGCCGGCAACTGCACCAATCAATCCGATAACTGTAAAGACAGCCCCCAAACCTCCAAGGCCAATACCTATGTAATTTCTAACTTTAGTGCTCTGTTCCTCATCAGCAAATCTATTGTTAATTTTAATTCTTACATTTGAATTGGCTACAATAACTCCGGTCATAATTAGGATTGCCCCGATAAATATAAAGACTATGCCTTTCATAATTTTACTGTTTTATGTTTTTACTTAGAAAACTTCTCTTTTATATACAAAAATAATATTATATTTTAAGGATATAAAAAATATTATTTGGTTTAAACATTGATATAAAACGTATTGTTATAATGTCTAATTATTTATCAGAGATTGGGTAAAGTATTTAAGTCTATTATGGAACTTACCGTTGCGAGATTAACTACGTTGAACTCACCGCTTGATGCGGTTCGGTTTCATCTCGTGGTTTTGCAGCTTAAAGCTGTATTGAAAACCAAGGTTTTGTCATGATTTTTGCCACCTCGACCATTCTCGGTGGTCTGGCAAAAATGCACGCCAAATCCTTAAATAATTCCAAAAATTTAAAATTTATATACAACGGCAATTATGTAGGGTTAATTCATGGTTCGGCACCGCTAACCAAACATGAATTAACCCTACAATTGCAGGTTGTCAAAAGATTATTTATTTACCTTTTTTTTACCTGCAAACGATCTAGTTCTTAAACCTTCATTCGAAATTGTGAATAAAAGAACAATAGAACAGTATCCTCAATTATTTTGTTAAAAACAATTTGGGACATTCCTGATGTAAAAAAAAATATCAAGATTAAATATAAAGTAATTTTCTTCATGTAATGTATGTAATAGTACAAATTTAACAAAAATCCGAATTGCTCCGGCGAAAGAAAATTTTTTCTAATTTAAAATTTTGCTATTATTTTCAGGTTAATTCTCCTGCCTGTTAAATAATTAGGGACTCCATATTCCCAGCCTCTTATATCAGTAACATAGGTATAGGAAATTTCGTTATTAATATCGAGGAGATTAAAAACTTCAAGACTTAACCAAATATCTTTAAAGAATCTGAATGGATTTCCTTCGGGAAGAGATCTTTCGGAAGATTTTAACTGTTTCGAAATACCAAGGTCAACCCTGCGATATGGTTTAAATCTTGGATAAGGTTTATCTGTTTTTTCGACAGGTAATCCGGTTCCAAACAAAATGCTTATATATGCCTGCCAAGTTTCGTGTTTGGGAATATAATCCTGAAAGAAAATGCCAAAATTAACTCTCTGATCCGTAGGTCGGGGAATTAACCCAAGATAAACCGTATCAGTACTTCCATCAGCATATTTGTTAACATAAAAATCGTTTTCGATATCCTCCATAGTTTGCATTACAGCAACGCTAAACCATGATTCTGTGCCCGGAACAAATTCGCCATTTATTTTTGCTTCGATACCGGTACTATAACCTGTTGCCATATTCTCTCCATAATATCTAATTCTGACATTATCAACATCATAAGGAATAAGATTATACAAATATTTATAATAAACCTCAGTAACTAATTTAAAAGGACGGTTCCACGCTTTAAAAACATAATCACTGCCAAGGACTATCTGATAAGAAGATTGAGATTTGATATCATAGTTTAAAGTACCGTCAAGTCTTCTGATTTCTTTAAAAAATGGCGTCTGATGATAAAGACCTGATGAAAATCTAAACACTATATCTTTTTCCCAATCCGGTTTGATACCTAAATTTAATCGGGGACTAACCAAGAACTCATTATTAAAATCCCAATAATTGAATCTTAATCCTCCACCAATTGACAAATCACATTTTTTCAAGTCAATCATATATGAATCCTGAACAAAAGCATTTATTCTGTTACTAACAATATCTATTTTAGCTATATCAGTCATAAACAGGGGAACAATTTCTCTGTTTGCAGGGATTAGATTTTCGTCAGAATACCCATAACTTCCCAATGAATAACCGGCAGAATCAATCATATTCCATTCATGAACACTATAATCAAAGGTTTCGTAGTTGTATTGTACTCCCCATAAAATATTATGATTTTCAATTTTATAATCTCCGATGTGTTTAAAAGACAAAACATATCCATCAAGATAATTTCTGGCATGTTCGAGATAAGATCCAATCCCTATATTTGCTACGCTATCACCCATATTATCCGAGCCAAGTTGTTTATCTAATTCATTAAGAAAATATTGCCCCAAAATGTCGAAAGTTTCTTCTTCCTGAGTATAATATGCTGATGTAATAAATTTTAATTCCAGATTTTTCGAAACCTTATAATTCCCTGTAAAGGCACCGGTCATGTTATTAAATTTATCTTTCTCCTGACCTTCAAAATACATCATGATTTTTAGAGCTTCGTTTAGTGTCCCCCACGAAGTTTCTCTGTCATCAGGGATAAAGCTATATTTATTCTTACTTATATTTCCGAGAAAACTCAGCTCAAATTTTTCGCTAAAATCGTAACTCAGATAAGTTTGGAAATCAAGATAACTTGGATCATACTTACCTTTCATGTCCATAGAGCTCAATACATATCTCGTGGTCTTATAACGGAAACCTGTATTGTACTTAAAAAGATGGTTTTTGCTTGTACCCTCCAGATGAATGTTTGAGCCAAGTAAACTAGCAGTAACGGAACCTCCAAATTCAGTTGGTTTACGATACTTGATATCAAGAACTGATGACATTTTATCTCCATACTTCGATTCAAACCCACCGGCAGAAAAAATAACAGATGAAACCATATCCGAATTTATAAAACTCATTCCTTCCTGCTGACCCGAACGAATAAGAATAGGTCTAAGAATTTCGACATCATTAACAAATATCAGATTTTCATCAAAATTACCACCCCTGACATTATATTGAGAACTAAGCTCATTATTAGACGAAACTGATGGCAATGATTTAAGAATATCTTCAAAGCCTCCTATTGTTGGTATTTTTAATGATATTTCAGGGTTGATTCTGTTAATATTGCCTAATCTATCTGAAGTTGAACCAATATTAGTCTCGGGAAGAAAATTTACAGACTCCTTTAAAACTATCTTTAATTCCCGGATTTGATCAGGCTTAAGATTAATTTCGTAATTTTCCGGTTCGTAGCCCAAATATGAAATCTCGATTATTAAGTTTTTTTCAGCCGGAACGACTAATTCAAAATAGCCCGTATTATCACTAGCAGTTCCAATTTTTAGACCGGAAACACTTATGTTTGCAAAATGAAATGGCTTTGAATTGTTATCATAAACATATCCTCTAACAACAGCAGTTTGAGAAAACACAACTATACTTGTCAGAAAAATACAAATAAAAACTACAATTCTTTTTAATTCCATAAAATATCTATCGTTCTCTATAACCTTATGCTGCAAATTTTATTGTTTAGGATTTGTCTTTTTTATTTAATTCGGGATAAATCACACGAGCATGATAAATGTTTTGAATTTTGATTGAAAAAATTTCTTTAGCACGTTTCAACTGTTTCAATGTAATTTCAACATTTTCGAATTGTCCGTCATTTAATTGAGAATCAATAATTTTTGAAACAGATTTTTCGATTGATTCAGGAGTATATTCTGTCAGAGTTCTCGAAGCCGCCTCAACAGAATCAGCCATCATCATTACGGCAGTCTCGATACTGGTTGGTTTGGGACCCGGATATTGAAAATTTGCCAGTACAGGTGCGTTATCAGGATTAGCATTAACCCAAGAATTATAGAAATAACGTGTAACGCTTGTTCCATGGTGCATTGAGATATAATCTATTACTTGTTGAGGGAGCTTATATTTTCTTCCTAATTCGACTCCTGCATCAACATGAGAAATAATTTTCTGTGCACTTTCTTCAAAATCAAACTGATCGTGAACATTTTTTCCACTCTGATTTTCGATAAAATACTCCGGATGATGTGACTTCCCTATATCATGATACAAGGCTCCGGTTCTTGCCAATAAATAATCCCCACCTAATTCCCTAACAACAGATTCGACTAGATTTGCGACTTGTACCGAATGCTGAAAAGTCCCCGGAGCTTTTTCTGCTAATATTCTTAACGCAGGATTATTTGTATCACTTAATTCCATTAAAGTAAAATCTGAAATGAATCCAAAAGTTTTTTCAAAGACATAAACCAGTGGCAAATACATTAAAATTAGAAACGAACTTATACCGTAAGGAATATATTCATTAAATATATCATAGCTGAATTCCCTTTGTTTTATCATTAAAAAACCGGTTACTGAAATAGCATAAGTTAAAAACACCAGCGACATTGTTATAAAAATCTGACGTCTTTTCATTTTGTTTTTCATGCTATACATAGCGACCAATCCTGCAAGCATTTGAACAAATAAAAATTCAAAACTGTTTGGAGCAAAAAAACCAACAATCAATAATGAAAATAAGTATATTGAGAAAGAAATCTGAAAACCATAAAATGTGTACAAGAGTAAAGGAAACAAAGCAAAAGGAATAATATAAATATTTAACTCAGTAGTTCTAAAAATTACATAGACCAATAAGACCATCAATAATATCTGCAAAGTAAAATATGTAATATCCTTAAATTTTTTCAAGTATTCCGAATGAAAACTTATTACATAAAGAAAAATAACCATAAAGAATGCAAAAAAGATTAAAGCTGTTCCCGTAGAAACTTTCCATTCATTTACTCCCTGATTTGCATCCTCTTGTTGTTTTTTTAGTGACTCTATAACATTGCTCTCATTTTCTCCAACTATGCTGCCTTTCTTAATTATCAACTCGCCTTTTTGTATCATTCCTATAACGGGAGAAACAGATGCTAACTTATTACTTAGGATTTTTTTACTTAACCCCGAATCATAAACAATATTTACAGGAGTTTTATGCTGATTAAGGATATTCCTTAATTTATAACCAAAAATAGAATCAACGGACTTTATTTCTAAATATAAATTTTCAAATTTTTCCACACATTGTTTTTCGGTTAAATATTCGTAACCATAAGACAATTCAGAGACACCGTTTTGATACAAATAGAATCTGAACTGTATAGGATTTTTAACAGAGTCAGGAATGCTTATTATACCTGATTGCACACATGTTAATATCAGATTATCAAATGCTTTAAAATAATTTATTAATTCTCTTCTATATTGTTCTAATTCAAAAATACCGATTTCAGAATTCAAATTAAGAGAATTAAAAATCTCAGATTCAAGAGCAGACATATCACGTTTTATCGCAGCAGAATAACTATTATAAATATTAGTATCCTTAATATAATAGGGAATAAATGTTTTTACTATACTGTCTTTTTCTGCATTTAGTTCCGGCTCAGTCTTATATACGGGAAAATCACATGGAGCGATTAAATCTTCGTGCAACCATGGTGTACCTAAACTATAGTCATAATTAAATTGTTTACCACGCGGAAAAATAAAGAATACTGTCGTGGCACTAATAACAAACAGTATTAAAGTATATATGGCAACTGTATTTTTCTTTATTTTCATAATAAAATATTTGGTAAAGATAAAACTTGTTTTGAAAAACTTAAAAGAAAAAAATAATTATAAGCAACTTGAAAAATTATTAAGATATGTCTGTTAGTAAAATAATAAATTTATAAGGAAATTTATATATATTTTTGAGGTTAAATAATTCAAATTATGAAAGCCGGTATCTGTGAATTAAGTTATATTCCAATGAGAGCAGGAATGTCTCATAAAACTGAAATGACAAATCAGGTATTATTCGGCGAATTATTCGAAATAATAACAACCCGCAACGAATGGACAAAAATCCGTCTTCTGCACGATAATTATGAAGCTTGGGTAGAAACGGCAGCAATTACATTTTTAGACAATTCTGACAACACGATAGAAGATTTTACCAATAGTTTTATTTGTAGTGAAGTTTTAGTTTTATTGAAACAAAACGAAAAATCAGAAATTCAGATTCCTATCGGTTCAAAAATTCCGGCATCAGTAAAAGAATTTAAAATTCTAAACAATAAATATATTCTTCCTGATAATTATAAGAATAATAAAAATACCGATTTCCGCCAAACAATTATTAATGCTGCTATTAGTATGGTTAACGTACCATATTTGTGGGGTGGAAGAACTTCATGGGGAATTGATTGTTCAGGTTTTTCTCAATATCTCTACAGTCTTGTAAAAATAAACTTACCTCGTGATGCGTCTCAACAAGTAAATTTAGGTAAAACCCTTAGTTTTGTTTCCGAAGCTCAACCTGGTGATTTAGCTTTTTTTGATAATGATGAAGGAGAAATTATTCATGTTGGTGTTATTTACGAAAATGGAAAAATTATCCATGCTTCAGGAAAAGTAAAGATTGATAACATAGATCATCAAGGCATTTATGACAAAACTCTAAAGAGATACACTCATAATTTAAGGGTAGTTAAATCCATTTTGTAAATTCATTCTCTCTTCAAAATAGTACTTGAACTGGTATAATTATTGTTAAGCGTCCGCCGGATAAAAACAACTATATGAAAAGATTATTGCTTTTATTTTCGAGTTTGGTTTTTCTTTATAATGTTGATGCTCAGCCTGTTCAAACAATGAGAGGAACAGTTATTGACCGTCAGTCAAAATCAGCTATACCGGGTGTTAATGTAATAATATTAAATACAGAACCTGCTGTTGGAACTTCGTCAGATTTTGACGGTAATTTTAAAATCTCCGGTATTCCTATAGGAAGAGTGGACATTCAATTTACAGCAATTGGTTACAAACCTGTTATAATGAAGAGCTTGTTGTTGACAGTATCAAAAGAACTGGTACTTGAAATAAAGATGGAAGAAGACATTGCACTTCTCGAAGAAGTTACAATCAAAAGCAGATATGATAAGGATAAACCGATGAATAAAATGGCAACTGTAAGTGCCCGCTCATTTAGTATTGAAGAAACTGAAAAATATGCCGGCAGTTTGGGTGATCCCAGTCGTATGGTACAAAACTTTGCAGGTGTTTTTACAGCAGGTGATCAGCGTAATGATATTATAATTCGTGGCAATTCTCCGGCCGGATTATTATGGAGACTTGATGGTGTAAACATCCCGAATCCAAATCATTTCGGTGCATTAGGAAGTACAGGTGGACCGGTTAGTATGCTAAATAATAATTTGCTGACAAATTCTGATTTTTTCACAGGTGCCTGGCCTGCGGAATTCGGCAATTCTCTTTCAGGAGTTTTCGACCTTAATATGAGAAATGGGAATAATCAACAACGTGAATACTTGTTTCAAATAGGATTTAATGGATTTGAACTCGGTGCCGAAGGACCTTTTGTTAAGACAAATCCCGCTTCATATATTATCAATTACAGAAATTCCACTCTTGACGTAATGGACAAAATCGGATTTGCTGTTGCAGGAGGAGCAGTACCAAAATATCAGGATCTCACTTTTAAAGTAAATATCCCGACAGTTAAAGCGGGCAAATTTAGTATAACCGGAATAATCGGTAATTCAAGTATTTTCTTTGACCATCGTAACGATAATGACGGGTCATTTTATAATTTTAGTGGCTCCGATACCCGTAACGGTTCTGATATGATGACTTATTCTGTTCATCATTTGTATTTTCTAAACGAAAAATCAAGAATAGAATCTTTTGCTAATTTTTCGGCATCCGGAGTGCAAACCACTCTTGATAATTTTGAATACGAGTTGGACTCTGTTGAACTTTCCAATTCGGGAGATTCTGTATTTATTGCACATAAAACTCAGTTTTATCACGAAAACAATAAGGAAACCCGCATTAGTGCCGGAACAAAATTCAGGTCTAAATTAAATTCTAAGAATTATATTGATCTTGGGGTTTCAGGAGACTTGTATTCTATAAATTATGTAGATTCAGTGTATATTGGAGAGTATTTTGGTTGGGGTGATACTTATGTAAAACAAACAGAAATTGATACTGCCGGAATTATTCTGCTTCAAGCTTATGCACAATGGAATCATAAATTTACAAGCAAATTTGACATGTTTGCAGGAGTACATTTTCAACAATTGACTTCAAATAATACATGGTCTGCCGAACCACGAGTAAGTTTTAAGTGGCAAGTAGCTTCAAATCAATCTTTGGCATTCGGATACGGACTGCACAGTCAGATGCAATCACTATTTTTATATTATGCAAGAACTCCTATTGACGATTTTTATAATCAATACATACAGAACAATACCGGCCTCGATTTTACAAAATCCAATCAAGCAGTAATCTCTTATGACTGGATCCCGTTTAATGATTTTAGGATAAAAATTGAAACCTATTATCAATACTTATTCGATGTTCCTGTTAGAGCCGATACCTCATATTATTCTGCATTAAATGCGGGTGCGGGATTTTATCAGGAAAGAGTAAATAATTTGATAAACAAAGGAAATGGTAAAAACTACGGCGTTGAACTGACCATCGAAAAGTTCTTCAGTAACAATTTTTATTTTCTGGCAACAGGTTCACTATTTGATTCAAAATATAAGACACTGGAAGATTTTTGGAGAAATACAACATTCAATAATAATTATGTTGTAAATGTATTAGGCGGTTATGAATTTAAGATTGGCAAAAAAACGCTTTTATCTTTAGATGCAAAAGTTGTATATGCCGGTGGTAAGCGTTTTATCCCAATTGTTGTAAATGAAGAAGGAGAAGGAGTTTACGATTTCGACAATGCTTTTGTAACAAAAACCGACCCCTATTTTCGCACAGATTTGAGAATAAGTTTAAAGGTTAATATGAAAAGAGTTACTCAGGAATGGGGACTTGATCTTCAAAATCTTACCGATCATAAAAACATCTATAACCAGAATTTTAATTCTCAAACAAAACAGGTTTATTACTCATATCAACAAGGTTTTTATCCGATGTTTTTGTACAGATTGACTTTTTAATTAGTAATTGTTTAGCCGGTATCTAATATTCGCTTTTTAAATAAATATTCCTGCATTCCATCGTGAGTTACTCGCGTTGGAGTATTGCCAGTTGGGTACAAAATTTGAACCAGCTAAATAATTACAGATATTCTATCAATGAAAGTTTTGTTGAATTCCTAGCTTTAAAGTTATTGAATTATTAGCTTTTTGCTTTCTTTATAGTTTCACCAATAAGTTTAAAAGCTTCATAGCCGTAATTATAAGTTGCAGGAGCGAAATAAGTATAAGTTTTTAAGTTTGTAAAAACTTCGAACTTGTAAGTGTCCGAATTATTAGAACTAATTGTTGTCAACAAGGTTCTTTGTATATCACTTATTTTTACTGAATAATCCACTATCAGCTCGTTGTCTTTCTTTTTTAATTCCATCAACTGTTTATCGGTAAATCGTAAAATATTGCCACCGCCAAGTGCTCCAATTTGTGTATGAGCTACACGCATTGTAACTATGGGAGTTTCGTCAAATTCCATGTATTTTGGTCTTGCTAAAGGATTACGTCTTAAAATTTCTTTAAAAATAATATCTGCAGCCGAGTCTGACATTGCTTCCTGCTGAGGCAGATAATTTGCCATATTAGATAAAACCCCGCCAACAGTAAATGTTTCATCAATCTTGTCTGTTTTCAGTACCAAGAAGTATTTTTCGCCTAAACCTTTTCCGGGATATGTGTCAACATACTTTAAATCCATTATATTAATTTTCTCCTTAACCGTTACGTTCATATAATTTTCTCCCGGGTCTAATGTAAAAATTGATTTTTGTGTCATTTTCAAAATGCCGTTTTTAATTTTGAACATCAGTTCAGGAGTTTCACCTTCAAGATATGCGGGTGCTGCTTTTGGATTTTGTGCAGTTACAAAACGATACATATTAAAACACTCCTCAATAACATCAAACAAAATGCTTGAGGCAACTTTTATGACCTTTTTTACTCCTGCAGCTTCAATAATCAGATAACCATAAACAGTTGAACACAAAAAATCAATCTGAGAAACATCATTAAAGCTTACATCAATAATCGGATTTTTGGGAGTATTGCTAAACATATTGCAGGGAGCAACAATTAATCTATTATTAGATGTTGTTCCCACAATCAACTGTGAAAACCCTCCGCTTATACCAATTGCAGTAACTTCTTCGCCATTATTCAACAGCTTCTTAAATGCTTTTGTAGCTACCTTTTTCGAATTAACAAGTACCATATCGTCTATTTTTAAGGGTTATTGTTACAAAAATAAAAATAAAATTTAAGAATATTATAATTGTTTATATTATGCTAAAAAATTATTACATAAATTGTGATTAAATAAATTACAATTTTGATATACATAACCAATTTTCATTTGTATTAATATTTTAATTTTCTAAATCAGTGCTATTTTTCTTGTATTTTCCATTTTTTATACAATTCGATAGCCATGCCGTCAACCAGTCCAATTTGAGGGGCTATCAGGCAATCTATATTACCCCATTTCATTATATTGTTAAATATCTTAGCAGCAGGAATAATTACGTCTGCCCTGTCAGGTCTTAAAGTAAAATGCTCAATTCTTTCTTCGTAAGAATGTTTTTCAAGCTCACCAACAGAAAACTTAATTTGACTTCGTGTTATAGTATTGTCCTTATTTCCAAACAAACTTGTAAGCTTACTGATATTTCCTCCCGAACAAATACAATTGACTTTGTCTTTTGGATTTCTAAATGTTTGTAGCCAGTTTTTTAATTTATCCCAGTCAGCAGCATAAACATGATCAAACAAATATTTTATTGTTCCTATCTGAAATGAATCCGAAGCAATGAATTTATCCTTGTGAAAATAAGAAATTTCAGTACTTCCACCACCAACATCTACATACATAGTATGTTCATATTTCCTGTTTATATAGATATTATTTGCATGTGAAACTATTTCGGCTTCCTCGATACCGTCAATAACTTTTAACTCTACTCCGGTTTCATCCTTTATCCTTTTAAGTATTGCATCACGATTACTGGCT
This sequence comes from Bacteroidota bacterium, assembly GCA_029558535.1. Taxonomy (GTDB): domain Bacteria; phylum Bacteroidota; class Bacteroidia; order Bacteroidales; family ML635J-15; genus Bact-19. The sequence goes on from JAKQEK010000246.1 coordinate 30,317, forward strand.
TCTCTGAATGAAGCAGTAGCGCAGGCAGCAAAATCAACAGGCTTATAGATTTCTCTAATTAATTCATACGCTTTAAATGTTTTAATCAACATATCGGCTTTTTCATCAGAAATATAGCCTTTCTCAAACACTTCCATACCCAAACGCAAAGGCACTCTGACCAGCGCAATTTTACTGGCAAATAACTGATTATTTTTTTCAAAAACGTGAGAAATCAATAATCTACCAGCATTAGATCCAATATCAACAGTTGCAAATATCATTATTATAATTATTTAACTTTTCTAAAAAATTATATATTTCTTCCTGTGTTCTAACTTTGTCCTTGCCACCCAAGGCAAAACTGTTTTTTTCTTTACTACTCCAATCTCTTGCCGTAATATTATCAAGAAACTGTATATCCATAATTTGTTTTAATTCTTTCTGTAATGTTTTATCATAAATTGGGCTTGTTACCTCGATTCTCGTATCCAAATTCCTTATCATCATATCTGAAGAACCGATAAAATATAGATTGTCGCCCCCATTACAAAAGATAAAAATTCTTGAATGCTCGAGGAATCTGTCCACTATACCTACAGCAGTTACATTTTTATTTTTAGCTGGAATCAAACTACACGAAGCGCGAACACTTAATCTTAATTTCACACCGCTTTCTGCAGCTTCATTTAATTTGTCAATTACCACTGGATCTGTAATACTATTTACTTTAATATCAATCCATGCATCAAGTCCTTTTCGGCTGCTAATTATTTCATTTTCAATAAGATCCAAAAGTTTTTTTCGCGTATATAAAGGTGAAACCAAAAGATGATCAAAACTTATTATCTGATAGGCGGATTCTATTAAATAAAATACCTGTCCCACTTCAAGACATATTCTTTGGTCTGCGGTTATCAATGAAACATCGCTATAAATTTTTGCAGTTCTCTCATTAAAATTACCGGTACTTATATTCGCATAATAAACATTTTCGCCCTTCTCCTTGGCTCGAATTAAAATCATTTTTGCATGTACCTTAATACCCGGAATTGTCTTAATAATTTTTACGCCTGCTTCTTCAAGTTGATTTGTCCAATATATATTTTGTTCCTCTTCAAATCTTGCTTTTAATTCCAGAAAAGCCGTAACAGACTTCCCATTGTTAGCTGCGTTAATAAGTGCAGAAATTATTTTCGAATCATTTGCTAAACGATACAATGTGATTTTTATAGATCTTACTTTAGGATCAATAGAGGCTTCTCTCAACATATTTATTATATAATTGAAAGAATTATAAGGATAATGCAATAAAATATCTCTTTTTCGTACAGAAGACAAAATAGTTGATTTATTATCAATATGTCTGTGAGAAATTGGAATTAAAGGGTCATACACAAACTGTTTTCCTTCAATTAAAGGAAAATTCATATAATCTTTCGAATTGTGATATCTCTCTCCTTTTATCAAATTATCAAGATCTTTTATTTTAAAGCAGTGAACCAAAGTTTCAATCATTTCTTCGGGCATATTTTTGTCATAAATTACCCGTACAGGAGTTCCTGTTTTTCTCTTTTTAACACTATCTGCAATTATATCAATAAAACTTCTTGACACATTGCCGTATAAATCTATCTCCGCATCACGAGTAATTTTTATAGTGTATGCTTCGAAACCCGAATAATTAAATGCTCCAAATATATCTTTCAAACAAAATCTAATTATATCATCGAGTCTTATAATTGTTTTTATAGTGTTAGGGTCTGGGATCTCAATAAATCTCGGATTTCGATTTGTTGGAATTTGAATTAATGCGAAGTCTTTTTTATTACAATCTTTTTTTCTAAGAATCACTCCCAGATAAATTGCTCCATCACTAAGACTACCAAGATTTGTATTTCTGTTAAGTCTTATTGTGAATAGCCCCGGTAGTATCTGTTCGAAGAAATAATTTCTCACAAAAATCTCCTGATCTTCGCTTAATTGCTTTTCATTTATTACAAAAACGCCATGATTTTGAAGCGAATTAAAAATATCATCCTTAACCTTAGAAAACTCATTCTGCCTTTGTTTGATATATTTATAAATTTCATCATGTAGTTTTTCTGATTCTTCAACCTTCTCGGGATAATTCTTTTTATTAAACTCTATCAGACGATTAATGGAAGCAACTCTGACACGATAAAATTCATCAAGATTATTTGAGTATATTCCTAAAAACCTCAATCTTTCGAGTAATGGCACATCATTATTTGCTGCTTCTTGCAACAAACGGCTATTAAAATGTAACCAACTGATTTCGCGGTCAATTATTTCCATATTTTTGAATTACTTCAACAAAGATACATTAAGAATTTTATTCAGAAACAGTTTTGAGCTATTTTAATAACCCTAATCTGATTTATGCTCATAATCGGATGGTTCCATGTGAACAGTAGCAACAATCCCTAATTTTTCATGGATAGAATTTTCGATTTCTGTAGCTATCTTGTGAGCTGTTTCCAAATTCATACTATTATCAAGTTTAATATGAAATGTGAGTTCCTGATGTGTGATATAATTATGAATATGAAAATGATGCGATGACATTTCATTCGAGTACTTTTCTCTGATGATAGTCCTAACTTTAGAAATAAGCTCTTCCGATGGCTTTTCTCCCAACAATCTGTTAATTGCTTCCTTAACAATTACAAAAGTTGCGTAAAACAGTAATAAAGAAATTATAATACCTAAAATGCTGTCAACCCACCAAAATCTTTTTGCAAAGAAAATGCCTATCAACACCAGAACCGATGAGACAGCATCCGACCTGTGATGCCAACCATCAGCTTTTATCGAAATATTATCTGTTTTTCTGGCAAGATAAAATGCATATTGAGCCAAAGCTTCTTTGCCCAAAATACTAATAATCGTTACAATTATTGCAAGAGTTCCGAATTTAACAGTTTCATGATCAGAAAATCTTTCTATCGAATCTACAAAAAAATTGTATGCTACAATAGCCAAAATAAAGCCTATAAATATTGCAGCTATTTGTTCCCATCTGCCATGCCCAAAAGGATGCTCCTTATCGGGTTTTCTTGAAGATAATTTTACTCCGATAATAACTACCACAGAACTTATTGAATCAGATAAAGTATGCCATGCATCAGCAATAAGGGCAATAGAACCTGACACAATACCTGCCCACAATTTTAAACCGAACAAAATGGTGTTAACAAGAATTGAAACAATTCCTTCTGTATATCCGGCTTTAGCTTTTTCCAATGGAGAATAAAATATTAAATTACTACTTAATTTTAGAATTAACTAATGACATAACCTCAGCCTCAATTGCCAATGCTTTTTTCTCTATTTCGAAACCGTCTTTAAGAACTTTTTCTACAAAAGCCTTATCTTTATAACTGCCCGAATTGATTTTTACATTTAGAAATGCTCCTTGCACACCTGCCCTTGCTGCCAGAGCTCCCACACCTGCATCACTTAAGGAAGCTTCGAGTCCGCTTTTTGCCATTTCGAGCATAACTTCCATGCTATCGCAACATAGTTTCATAGTTTGAAGAGGAATTTCAATGGCATATTTTGTTGCATCCTGAATAGCTTTTGAACGTATTTCCTTTTCTTCGGCAGAAGATTTCGGCAAACCAAAAGCATCCATAATTTTATTGAATGCATTTGTATCCTCATCAACCATTTTCAGTAACAAATCGTGATAATGTTTACCTTTTTCTGCCCAGTTACTATAAACTTCCCATGTATCTTCGTGACGGAATTTATTAGCAGTAAGGTTGGCAACCATTGTTCCCAAAGCTGCTCCCAATGCACCCATATAAGCTGCAATAGAACCTCCACCCGGAGCCGGTGCTTCTGATGCCGTAGTATGACAGAATTTTACAAGATCCATGTCAATAAGCCGTTTGCCTGAGTTTTCTTCAAGCATATATTCTATTATGTTTTTCTTTGGATCGAATGGTTTTAATTCGTCCAGCCCCAAAGATTTAACGGCAATTTTAATTATTTCGCTGTCAGCAATTCCTGTAGAACGACCTTGTTTCTTTAAGAAGTATTTGCCTGCATCAAGAATAGATTTTAAAGGCATAATACCCACCAACTCAGAGCCGGTAACCCTAACCCCATTTGCAGCTGCTCGATCACAAACAGTATCAAAAGCAACGTGAACAGGAGTTATATCAATGTCGGTAAGATTCATCGAAATCTGTGCAACACCATATTCCTCTATATACCAGCCAATAGCTTTAACAGATTTCAATAATCCCGGTTCAAAAACCTGATTCCCTTTGTCATCAAGAATTGGTTTCCCTGTTATAGGATGTCCTTCGCGTTTTACACGACCTTTTTCGCGGACATCATAGGCAATAGAATTTGCTTTATTTACAGAAGTTGTATTCAAATTTATGTTATATGCAACCAGGAAATTGCGTGCACCAACAGCTGTAGCACCTGTTCTGGTGGTATGTGCATCCCAAACAGTGGAACCAAAGTCGGGTTTCCACTCTTCTGTACCAATTCTTTTTGCTAAACCTTCGTATTCGCCACTACGACAATTAGCCAGATTTTTACGAACAGGTTTAAAAGCAGCACTCTCATAACAATATACCGGAATATTAAGTTCTTTACCTATTCTTTCGGCTAATTTTCTGGCATATTCCACCGTTTCCTCCATTGTAATATTAGATACAGGAATAAGTGGACAAACATCCGTAGCACCAAAACGAGGATGAGCTCCTTTGTGTTTGTTCATATCAATAATTTCAGAAGCCTTTTTTACTGCCAGAAATGCAGCATTACAAACTTCGTCAGGAGTGCCTACAAAAGTTACAACAGTGCGGTTCGTTGCTGCCCCCGGATCAACATCCAGTAATTTTATCCCATCACAGGCTTCAATAACATCTGTAATCTGTTTAATAATGGACAAATCACGTCCTTCGCTGAAATTTGGAACACATTCGATAATCTTCTTCATTTGTTTGTAATTTTTATTTTTACAAAGTAAATAAGAAAATTAGAAAAATAAGATATTTGTTATTATGTTTTTGGGGATGTTTTTAAGAGTTTACAAATTGGAGTGTTTAATAATTACTTCCTTAAAATATCTCGTAACTACTGATTGGCATAGGATAATTGAGACGATCAAGAATTTTTTCAAGTAAAATACCTTCATTCTGGTCATGTTTGTATCCAAAAGTTGCTCGTACCCCATACGAAATAAAATTGACCGCTCTGTCTAAAGCAATAGGCAAACTGTCTCCCTGCATTAAAGCACCGGTAAGAACACTTGTAAAACAATCACCTGTGCCAGGAAAATCAGCCGGAATATAATCAATCGGAACTTTCCAAAATCTTTGGCCATTACGATTATACGCCAGCACCGAAAAGTTCCTGCCCGGATTATTGTCAGGTACGCTTGTGACAACCACTATTTCAGGTCCTGATTCTGACAATTCAAGCATCATTGCCCTTATTTTTTCCTCGTCTGCCTTACAATTATATTCTTTCCCCGAAAGCAAAAACAACTCTGTAAGATTTGGTGTTATTATGTCAGCCTTTTTCACAAGGGACTTCATCTCAACAACTATCTGTTTGCTGATAGATTTGTATATTTTTCCATTATCTCCTAATACAGGATCTATAACAATAAAATCGCATTTAGCTCCAAAGGTTTTGATAATTTCCTCAACTATACTAATTTGTTTGTGAGAACCTAAAAATCCACTGTAAATAACATTAAATCTACTGTCTAGCTTTTTCCAGTGAGCTAATATTGACATTAAATGATCTGTCAAATCAACAAAATAGTATCCATTATACTGGCTGTGAGAAGAAAGAAGAGCTGTTGGCAATGAACAAACTTTTATACCCATTGTTGACAAAATCGGTATTACAACCGAAAGTGAGGTTCGACCATAACCTGAAATGTCATGTATTGCCATAATTTGTTTTACCGGGGATTGGACTTTCATAATATGAAATTTTATATTCTTAAAATACTTAAAAACAAAGTTAATGTTTAATTTTTAAATTTGGACAAAATGACTTTGGTAACATTTTTTAAATCTACTAAGAATTTATCAATTCAAATCTGCTCATTTTAAACAAATTTTTCTGACTTCAAACTATTAGTGCGGTGGAGATTACTATTTTTTATTACTACAAATTCTAAATTCTACATTTTTTTATATCGAACTAAATAACTTGCTGATAAGCCTATAAACAGTATTCGAAGCTCCGCGGGTAGGCGATGGCAAAACGGCGGGAAGAACAAGCGGTGAGAACAAAACAAAATAGAATTGTGTCGAGCCGATATGACAAGTGCCGATGATAAATTTGTTTAGTATAATCGAGCAATTAATTGCGAAGATTAGATTATTACAAATTTACAATCGGCATCGTTCCTAAAACAAATTATGAAAAGGCAAAGGTGTTGGAATTTGTTTTAGGCCAAGGTCGACGTACAATTCTTTTGTTTAGTTCGAGGTGGGTTGGGTAGCATTGTTTTGCCTTGATTTCTTTGTTACTTTCTTGATCAAGCAAGAAAGTGGAGAATAAAAATTTGGTAAATTTCAATTTAGCTTTAAACATAAATAATATTGAATCTTTTTTAACAATATTTTAGCATTTAAAAATAGTAAGTGCGTCAATAAATATACTAAATTTTAATGCATTAATAATGAGGCAGATAGAAGAAACATTCTAGATAAATTCACTATTAGTCGAAGTAAGGAAGAATTTATCAATTCAAACCTGCTCATTATATGCAAAAACACTATTTGTTTTAAACAAATTTTCACTATCTGAATAATTAAACTACTAGTTTTGAATCATTTTTCAATAATCTGCATATTTTTGTACCAAATGTAAAAATATGAAATTGCGAAACATAGTTACGTTAATTACATTTTTAATAATTGGTTTGTCTGCTTATTCAATTGTATTGATTAAACCTCAAAGTACTGAGGTTTACGAGTTCGCAGGTGACAATCAAATACAGACTATTGGTAAAATTACAGACAAACCTATTCGGGTTTTGGTTTGTGACGAAAATGGCATTCCTGTTCAAAACTATGAATTGACATTTACTGTGATAAGTAGTCCGAAAAACTCAAAAGATTTTAGATTAGATAAAAAAACAGTTTTGACCGATTCGTTGGGTATTGCCGAAAATTATTTCCTCATAGGAGACAAGGAAGGTCTATATCAGATAATGGTTTGTTCTAAAACTGATAAAAACTCCAATACTTTAGTATATGAGATTAATGGCAGAAAAAAATCCTGGCTTGTTTTTATTATTATCGGACTACTTGGGGGCTTGGCACTATTTCTATACGGAATGGACATTCTGAGTAAGGGTATGCAGGCTGCAGCAGGAAATAAAATGCGTAGTATTATTTCAAAATACACCTCAAACAGATTTCTTGCATTAATTGCAGGTATCATAATCACTGTTTTGGTTCAAAGCTCATCTGCAACAAGTGTAATGCTTGTAGGGTTTGTTGAAGCAGGTATAATGAGTTTTGCACAAACATTAGGGATGTTACTTGGTGCCGGAATCGGAACAACAGTTACGGCACAATTAATTGCTTTAAAAATTTCTGATTATTCTTTACTTATTATTGCTTTAGGCTTTGGTTTCGTAATTTTTTCGAAAAAAACTAAATTAAATAACATTGGTAAATCAATTCTTGGTTTCGGATTGTTGTTTTTCGGTATGTACATTATGTCTGAAGCTATGTATCCACTACGTAGCAATCAGACATTTATTGATATTTTAATTTCCTTCGAAAATCCTTGGATTGGAATACTTGCAGGATTTGTTTTTACTGCGTTAATTCAAAGTAGCGCAGCATTTATTGGGATAGTAATAACAATTGCTTCACAAGGCTTTTTGAGTTTGGAAGCTTGTATTCCGATGATACTTGGAACAAATCTCGGAACAGGTATGACTGCTATTCTGGCAAGTTTAAATTCAGGTCGTGAAGCTCAAAGAGTTGCATTTGCACATACTTTTTTCAAACTTATCGGCGTTTTGGTTTTTGTATGGTGGATACCGGAATATGCTCAGTTTGTAAAATCGTTTTCGCCACAAGCAAGTAATTCGCTTAATAGCATGGAAGCACTAGGTCAAACTGTTCCGAGACAAATTGCAAATGCTCACATGGTTTTCAGTATAGGATTGACAATAATAATTTTACCCTTCTTAAATTTTTTCAATAAACTTATTATAAAAATAATTCCTGCAAAAGCCAAACCTGAACCATATAAGCTGAAATACATTAATTCGGCGATGACATCCTCACCGGCAATTGCTTTGGGAATGGCAAAAAAAGAAACCGAAAGAATGGGTAATAAGATAAAAAAACTTGTAAGCATTTCTTTATTACCTTTTACCGAAAGAAATGAAATAATTCTCGAAAAATGGCAGGATATCGAATGTGAGTCAGATTTCCTAAAAGAAAAAATAAATAATTATTTGGTAAGCGTCAGTTCTCAAAATTCAGACGAGCAACAACTTAGCGAAGCCTTTCAGATAATGTACGTTGTTAAAGAACTGGAAATGATTGGTGATATAATAAACACAAATATTCGTCATCAGGCTGTAAAGTGGTTAGCAGATAATGCCGAGTTTTCTGAAGAAGGAAAAACAGAATTATTGATAATGCAGGAAAAAGCATTAAAACAAATTAGCCGTGCCATGGAAGTATTTCACGATGTTAATCTCGAAAAAGCTGAACATGTTAAGCAAAAATTTAAAAAATATGCATTACTCGCTGAAGAATTTGAACGACATCACTACTCTCGTTTGTTTGAACAAAACGTTAAATCAGCAACAAGTTCCGAAGTTCATCTCGAACTAATAGGTTTGCTAAACGCTGTAAGCCGACATTCAACAAACATCGCCAGAATTTTATTGAACTGGAGGAAATAGTAATTATAGTTGAATCAAATAAAAATCCAATTACAACCTTACTTTGCAATATATTTAACAGAACTCAACCCCGAAATATAGGATCCCATTTCCGTATGCATTGCCTCAACAGGTTTAAGTTCATTAATAATATCTACCAAAGCTTGTTTCTCGACAACAGAATTATCCATTTTCTGCTTATAAAAATTCATTAAAGAGTTCAAATATTGTATATTACCAACCTGATCTTTGAGAATCTCAGCATCATTCTGAGCATCTTCGTACCAACCCATTACTTTACGAGGAAGATCCAAAGGAGTAAAAATGTTTTTCGGATCATAAATTGTCAGAATATCAGGTGCTGAGGTAGGTATTGATGTACCCCAACTTATATAATTTTTAAAAATGGATCTCAATACATTTTCAGTAAAGCCCAATTTATTTGTTAGAAGTTCTTCATTAATTAAAGTATAATTATCTGAACATATTTTATAGCATTCTGTCCATTGCCCTGACATAGTGTTTAAATCCTTGATATGCCCCATCGAAACATCTGATGGTAATCCGATTAAAGTGACATTACAAACATAATTCTTATCTTTCTGCTTTGCTCTGTCAATATTTCCCTGAAGTTCTCCAATGCTGTTTTTCAAGTTTCCCCAGTGCATTTTTGCTGATGACCAGTTCTTTTCGAGTAAAGCCTTTTCAATCAGATCATAAAATTCCTGTATTCTGTCAAGATTGTTTCTGACCGAAAAATCTTCTGTTCCGGTAGCTTTTATGTTATTTGATGAAAACCACATATCCTCATCTACTTCAATAACAAAATAGAAAGTCGCGGTGGTAGTATTTGTTTCGTCCTGCTCGGTTCTTCCTGCAGGTGTATTACGGACATAATGCCAGTTTGTCGTTGAAGTAACCTTGAAAAATACTTTTGAGTAGTTGCCCGGTTTAAACTCAACATTTGCAGTCCGTTGCATTGCTCCTGATCCTGATGGAGTTATAACAACATCCGGTCCTGAGGAAAAAACTGCTTTTTCATCAACAAGTTTCCAATCTCCTGTAAATTGATTACCATTAATTTCAAATGACATCCCGTTTTCGCCCTGCGACAGAATTACAGTATTTTGACCAACATTAGCATAAGTCATCGGATTTGAGCAATAATCTCTTTTACCGCCCATTAGCACTGCCTCAACTTTTATTCTTTCGCCTGAACGAACAGTAATTTCTGCATCAGCCTTATATTCAACACCATTTACACGTAAAACTACAAAAGGATCACGTGGCGGAATACCTGCAAATAAAAGATTTGCGACAAATATTACCATTGACAATAAAAATATCTTTTTCATTTATATCTATTTTAATTAATAATTATCCGTCATTCTGTAATAAAAACTATTTTGCATTGTGAGGATTTAAAGTACTTCCGAAAACTTCCTTTAAAATATCAGTAACCCTGGCTACAGGGTCAACCCTTATTTTCTTCTCCTCTTTTGCAACCATCAGATAAAGTCCATCCAAAGCTTTATTTGTTACATAAGCATTTAAATCGGTATTTACTTTCTCACCTCCGGTAATTAACATTGCTGCATTATACTTCTCCACAAGAGGTGTCCAATATTTTGCTAGCATTATTTTCTCGGTTGCACTGACAACAATGGGATAAAATTTTTGATATAACTTATCCGAAGTTGTCTTTTTCAAATAAAGTGTTGCAGCATCATCACCACCTTTTAGGATTGATATTGCATCCGAAATTGTCATCTGCTTAATAGCTTCTACAAAAACCTCTTTCGAACTTTTTGCCGCTTCCTCAGCAGCACGATTCAGCTTCTCTTCGAATTGCACAACCTGATTCTTAAGCCCTGCATTTTCGCAAAATTCTTTTACTTTTATTGCTTCTTCAGGAAATGGAATTTTTATTTCAGCATTTTTGTAATATCCGTTAGTAACACTCACAACATTTACTACATTTCCAATCCCAACAGTTAATGCTTCTTTTAGCCCAGCAGCTACTTCTGCCTGTGAAAGGGTTTTTGTGTTGCCCGAATCTAAACCACCCAAGACACCCATTAAAACATCACAACTATAGAACATTATCAGTAACGATAAAACAATAACAACTTTCTTCATAAGATTAATTTTTAAACATTTAAAAACAAATTTAAACAAATTTTATTATTTGACACTTGATAAGGAAGATTTTTATTCGAAACATTTTTTTTAAAATAGATGCCTTAATGGTACAAGCAGTGCTTCAATTATTTTTTGAAAATAAGGTCTATTCCTCCATTTCTCAAAATTAAACTCCGTACAATCCAACATCGTCTGATGCAAATGTTTTTTTAGCAAATTTGCCAAATCGGGATTATCTCCATAAATGTTTATTTCGTGCATAAATCTTAAACTTCTGTAATCGAAGTTACTTGAACCTGTAAAAAATAATTTACTATCTACCAGCATCACCTTTGCATGTAAATTTGAGGGCAAATACTGTAATATTTTAATCTGTTTCTTATAATACAAGCCGAAATATTTATCTCTTAAAATATCAAATAGTGTCAAATCTGAATGCAAAGGTGTTATAATCACAACTTCAACTCCTCTATTAGCAGCTTTTATAATAGCTTTTCGTAGCGATGAACCAGGCAGAAAATAAGGTGTCTCGATGATAATTTTTTCTTTTGCTGCATTAATTAACTTTTTAAACTTTCCTCTCACAGGTTGCCTTATATTACCCGGAACATCTCTGATGATTTCAATATCATTATGTCGGATAAGTCTAGTGCTCAATTTCTTATTCTGATAAAATTTATTCGAGATTTCGAAGTCGTTTAGAAATATCTTCTCGAATTTGTGTGCAATATCATTTTTAATCCTTATAACACACTCCCTCCAATTTATGCAATATCCGGTAATGTTTGCCGAACCTATATAAGTAATATCAGAGTCAATAATCAATAATTTTCTATGATTTCGCCTATGATTTCGTGAAAAAATATCAAAACTAAATTTGATTTTCTCAAAAAATTTTAGTTTACCGCCATAATTTATAAATTCTGCGAAAAAACTTTCAGATACACCGGCTCCCCAAGAATCAATTAAAACATACACATCAAGACCTTGTTTAGCCTTTTGTGTAAGTTCATCACGAAATTTTTGTCCAATTGAATCATTTGTGAATTTATAAGTCTGTAAAAAAATCCTTATTTCTGCCCTTTTGATATCATCAATCATCGCTGAAAATATCTTTAATGGATCGTCAAACAGAAGGTAATCATTATTTGTATAACTTTTTACAGTCATAAAAACATTTTTTAACAAAAATAGCATTTTTAATAAATTAATTATAACTTTGTCGTATAAGAATCTTATAATATATATAATATGAAAAGAAATGAGGACTTTATTTATATACCTGTTATAAAAGCAAATGATATCTTAAATACAGGCAATAACATCACCGGGAAGATGATTATGACAAAAAAGTATTTTGCAATTTTACCAGATGTTGTACAAGATTCTAATGGTACAGCAAAAAGAGATTTATATGACAAAAGTTATTTTGAAGATTTTTTAAATAATTATGAAAATATTGATTTAGTGAATTTCGAAACGGAGTTGATTTCAAAAATTCCTGACAGATTTGTTATGTCGTTTTTAAATCTTGAAAAATTTGAAGTAAATGTTGGTTTTTTGTTTTTTGGGGGAATAAGATATAAGCTAAAAGGAGAAAAAATTCAGTCTGCTTTTGTCGGGAACAAAACAAACCGTTTAATGATAAAAGATTTTTACGAAAAGGTGGTTAAATACTAGCTCTCTGTTTTTTAAAATATAGTAAATATTTCCATCGCCAGGGCAAGAACACAATGCAAAATTATTCCAATTCCGATATTCTTTTGTGTATAAGCAATTATCCCTAAAAAGTATGCACCAAAAAATGAACTAATTGTTTCGGGCAGGGGTTTACCAAAATGAATTACAGCATACAAACTTGCAACCGGTAAAATCGCATTCTTGCCCAGTAACTTAACAAATCCAAAAATCATCAATCCTCTGAAAAACAGTTCTATCATTACAAAATCGAAAAGATAGGCAGATTCAAAAAATACTGCACTGATAACAGGTTTTATTCCTACTACAGACGAAAATGACTTGTAGGCCGTTCTGTTTAAAATCGGATAATACTCTGAAACAGAGCCTATTTTACTACCGGCAAAGGAAATTATTATTGAAATCAAGCTGAGAATCAATGCCAGTCGAAAGTCAAAATTTTTAAAACTCAAGCCATAAAACGGGACATCTTTGTTCTTGTCGAAAATCCTGTAAATCAAATAAACTGGAATAAGCAATGTAATTATTCCACTCAGGTTTTCGGCAGTGTGATAGTAGTAATAAATTTCGGGATATGACAATTTTACATTTACACCATAATGTCCGTAATACGAAATATATGTTGACAATATCAGTAGTCCGGCAAAGCTTTTTAACCAAAATTCCAAATTTAGCTTTACTTCGTTTTTGCTATACACCTTAAGTATCAGACTAACAATATAATATGCAAGCGAAAACATGATAAAATTTATCAGATAAATCATATTGTCAAAACCATATTTGATTGACATACGGTCGTAAATCTGCCAGTAATACTCAACAAATATCAATAATCCGGTTACTAACATCACCGACAAGTACAACTTCAGACTGAAGTTCTCTTTTATGAAAGAAATTATATCTTTTAACAGCTTTTTCAATGTCTATTCAGTAATACCTGCAATTTCGATAAACAGATCTTCGAAAATTTTCCTTACTCTGTAATTTGGACAAATGTAATTATTTGCAATAAAACAAAACACAATTTCTTCGCCTTTTGCATTAAGAATATAACCGGCATAAGCTCTGACTCTTGCCATACTTCCGCTTTTGGCATGCACTCTGTTTTGTGCTTTTGTTCCCACGCAATACCTCGACAAAGTGCCACTGGTACCTGCAACCGGTAAGGTGTTAAAGAATTTTTCACCATAAGCAGAAACATTCCTCATATACTTTAGCATTTCTACCATCTGAAAGGCTGTAAGTCCGTTAAAACGGCTTAATCCACAAGCATCTTCCACAATCAGACCATCTGTATTTACTGATTTGGATTTCCAGAAATCAGCCACAGCATCAGCATATTTCTTATTAGTTTTTTTAGCTATGTGATATGAAAACATCTCAGCATAAAGATTAAAACTCTTAAGATTGGTTACTTCAGCAATTTTTATCAATTCGGGCGAATAAGTTGTGTGAAAAACTTTTCTGGGTAACTTGTCATCATAGCTTATTATCTTTTCCTCTTTACCTGTTACCAGAATTCCATTTGATTTTAGTTTGCCGTTAAAACATTTTACCAGATACATTTCGGGTTCAGGCATAGAGCCTTTTATAGTGAAATCGCTTTTGTTCCAGGGCAATGTTCCCCTTACTTCACATTCAGTTTTGGAATTTGTATAATAAATGAACGATTCGTCCCCTGTAGTTGATGATGATTTAACTTTATTATTAAAAGTAATTCCAATATCCTCAGGTTCGACCTTTATTATGCTGGTAGAACTTCCGTCTGTACTACCTGTTTTAAAATGGAGATAATACAAATTGTCCATATAATTAAGTGCCGATCCGGGATTGCCGTAATAATTAGCAATGTCTTCCCAAATCCAGGTGTCAGGTATAGAAATTTCACCAAAATATGAGATATCACTGATTATATCTCCATTTACTTTTTTAATGCCTAGTTTTTTAACTTCATTTACCCATTTCTGCAACAATTCTCCGTTACTGTTATAATGTGAGGCAAAATTTTGTGAGCCCAGACAGGGATCGCCGTAACCGATAATATAAATATTTCCGTTCAGAACGCCCTCAGATGATATAGAACCACTATAAGCCAATTCGGTTTTAAATTTATAATCAGGTCCCAGCAATTCGATAGCCAAAGCAGTGGGAATGATTTTAAAAACTGAAGCAGGGGCCAGACTAGTCTGCGAGTTATAGTCAAAAACTTTGTCGCCTGTACTTAGATTAACGGCATAAATTCCCAGACTTGCATTTTTAAATTCGGGAAGTTTTGTAAGTTCATTTTGCAGGTCGGAATATGATTTTGATTGAGTAAAACCCATCAGACTTGTTACGACCAGACAATAAGCTAAAAGTACTTTTCTCATTTTTTTAAATTTCGGTACAATCAAAAGTATTAAAAAGAGCTTTTTGAAAATTACATACAAGACATTTTTGTTAACAGTTTTTGTTTAATAATGGAAATCCACGTTACAGAAAAAGTTTATAAAATATAAAGTCACCTTTTGATGATTTGTAAATAATTTCTACCTTTGAAGAAAAAAAATCCAAATGGTACGGTTATACATACAAAAATGGAGGAATTGGTGTACCTTTGGTTGGGTTATAAACGAGTTACCGCCAAGTGTAGAAAAAAAACAGAGACACCGATAAATTGAAAAGTAAACCATTGTGAAAGGACAGAAAAAAGGAATATTGACAAGAAAAGATAGCCGACACACAAGCCGACCCGATGTTTTTTATTTTTTTGCCAA
>JAKQEK010000077.1 GCA_029558535.1 Bacteroidota bacterium
TTTTTCTGATTGCCAATATCAGCTAACGACTTGCGTTCAATCCAAATTTCACTTTTATCTGCCCTACGAATATAATAATCGCCATATTTAACTTTCTTAATTCTAACCGGAACTTCTGGTAATTTCTTCACAAGTTTTTCACGAATTTCTTCCTTGAATTTTTCCCTAGAATCAATGACAATCATTTTTTACCATTCCCAAGTATTAACACAATTTCGAGGGACGTGTATAAGTCCAATAATGAACCATTTTTTGGGCCACCTATAATAATCCCAAGAATTTCCTAATACAAAATACATATCTCGTTTTGAATATAAAGACCATATAGTTTCTGCCGTCCGTGCTTTTCCTTCTTCATCACCAAATTCATTAATATTTTTTCTAAGAGTTTCTGTAAATTCCCAATCCAGTAATGTCATGTTGTGATACGTTCGGCAATTCGGATCATTACATAACCAACGAATTCGGATATCTGGTATATCACTAGGAGCTGCTTCATTACGTGGCATTATTCCATTATCTAAAGAAGATTTGGTAAACCATATTTTAGTTATGCGCTTTGGTTTTAAAATTGTAGTACTACGATTAACATTATCATTCCATAACGTTTTTACACTGGGATATAAATAATCTTTAATAATTCCACATCTTCCTCTAATATTATCTAATCTATCTACTAATTTAATTTCATCTCTGCTTCGAATTTTATAACTAGATTTTCGGGAATCGTTATCAGATTTTATTATAGGTACATTGATAATATCCCATTTTCGGAATTTCACTAGATTATTTTTTCTAAAAAATGTATCCCATCGGATAGGATACAATCTTCTCCATTCCCCGTTGGAATTTATACCAGCCGTACATATTAATGCACCGTTATTTTTCGACGGCGTTGGTTTTGTCTTTGCCAATATCATAATATCTTCATTATGAAATTCCAAAATATCACCTTACAAATGCGTCACGGATTCAACAATTGCTTTAACATTACTAATATCTCTGTATTTAAATACTTCATCTGCTAAAATTGATCTATGACAAACAATACTTTGTTTATCATTTGGGGTTGCAAATTCTTCTGAACACATCAAACAAGAATTTTTTTCTGATGTAGTAATAAATTCTATAAGTTCCAAAAATTCTGATCGGTGCCACTTATCTATATTCCATTTATACCATTGTTTAAATGCATCATTAGTAATATACCCATCTTTATATGGTTCTCTGACTTCATAAACTACACCCATTTCTTTAACATGTTTATAATTAATACCATTACGTTCTAAAGATTGTTGTAACGACGATGATTCAAATTCTTGTTTATATATGCTTTTTCCAGAATCTCTTACATCAATTAGTAGAGAAATATTATTTTCTTTCAACAATTGTATAAATGTTTCTATAGTTTTTCCACTATAGCCAATTGTATACAACGTTTTTGTTCCATCAAACGTATCTGCACAAACAATATTCGAAATGTCTTCAGACTCTACAACAGATTTGGCCACATCGACTTTAGAAGTTTCCTCAGATTCTATCTTTGATAACACTTTCTTTGCTTTTTCTGGATCTTTTTTCTTGAGTCTAATATATTTTAATGTTTCTATTTTAGGAAGATCTACATCTTTAATAACTTTCTTTTCGGTATCATCCAACTCTGTCGAAATTTGAACGTCTTGCTCAATCATTCTTTTACTTTTGCCAATTTTATTAGAGGTATCTTCGGAGAACGAAATAGTTTCGTTTTCGAGTTTTTCTATTATACGTGCTCCTTTATGACCATATTGTCCAACTTTAGTTTCTGGATATAATTCTTCATAAATTTCTTTTCGACGTTTAAGAAAATCTCCGCGTTCGATATATCCTAATTCTGCACGAATAAGATTCTCGTCTATTTCAATAAGTTCTTCCTGTAACTTTCCGATGTTTTCAATAATAATTACATCGATTTCATCTTTTCCGAGCAATTTAAATGCTTCGATCCGATGTAATCCCGCTCTTAATTCGTTATTA
>JAKQEK010000287.1 GCA_029558535.1 Bacteroidota bacterium
ATAGCACCAGCAAGAGATGATGGTGTTTATGCTGGTATTGGATTGATTGATTCCGCACTAAAAACAAGCACGGATACAGCTGTTAATTATTATTTAGAACCAATTTGGGACTTTGCACAAATTGGTAGTTTTGATAACTATGTTTCTACTACTATTTTTGGCAGGGGTCAATCTGGTGATATACACCTTATGTCATACGCTGGCTCTTATATTTGTAGATGTCATGATTATAGTCAAACAATAGGATTAGCATATAGAAGTATTTGTGTTGACCCGAACGGGGTTTTACTTTATGGCGGTTCTAGGTATTTAGGTAAAGCATTTACTACTACATTATCTGCACAGTTGACTGCCTCTGCATCAACTTGTGACCTAACAGATGCGAGTAATTTTCCAACATCTGGTTATGCTTTAGTTGTAGAGGGAATTGGTTTAAATAAATGTGAGATAATCCAATGGACTGATAAAACAGACAATAAATTAACTGGGGTAACAAGAGGTAAATATAACACAACAGACCAAATTCACGCAACCGGTTCAACTATATATTTCTTTGATGATGACTATAAGGATTTTGGTGCAGAAAACTCAAAAACAAACAGGGTAATGAAAAATTGGGAAGATAAAACATTGATTGCTAATGGAAGATATGTCGCTACTCTTAGCGGAGATACATTAAATCCAAGTGCATTAACATTACCCCTTGGATATAATGTTGTTGATTTTGGTTTTTTACCCACTGGTTCAAGTTCTAAGATTTTAGTATGTGCTAATAAAGATGAAGATGGTGCTATATTTGTTTGGGACGGTTCTGATACAAAATATTCAACAGAAATAAAAATGGAAAATATTTCTTGTGCCGACGGAATATACGTAGCCACCGATTTAGGAATATATGAGTGCAATGGTGTTGTTAATAATTTATTTTGGAGAAACCCAGATTCAGAAAACTCAATTAATGGGAAGAGTTTTGGTATAAGAAGTATCAAGGAACGTGGAAATTATGTTTTAATTATTGGGTTGGCAAATTCATATATTAGGGGTAGGTCTGGTATTTATACGATAGACAAAAGAAGCGGAGATTCTTATTACCTAACCAATGGTGGTCTGGATTCTTATTCTTCGTTATTAAACTCAATATTTATTTCAAATGAAACTTTTTTATTTTTTGGTGGTTCATATAATGGTGGTTCTATTCACTGTTTAAACAATTCTCCAAAGGCAAATGGCTCTCAATATTGGTATTTATTTAAACCAGCCAACGCACAAACAATTAAATTAAAACAAATTAAATTAAATGTTGGGGTGGATACAGCTATAGATTCATACCCAAATGGAGATTTTAATTTTGATGTTGTGGTAAGATATTATGATTTTACAAGACCCTTTCACCAAAGAACACAATTGAAATCAGGAGAAGGTGAAACAAACAAGGATACTCTTATTGTTTCTAATTTGTGTGTTCCGCAGGATGGAGATAGAGTTGAGATAATTAGTAGTCAATATTCAACCCACCTTAATGCTGGTTGCCCAAGAAATATTACGGCTGTGGTTGCTGGGGATGGAAAATATACATTAACACTAGATGAAGAATTGCCAGAAAAAACAACTGCGACCACATATAATACGAATGGTGAGGTTAAAGTTATTCCACTTAAAAAGGCTGGTAAAATATCAGTTAATGGTGATATATATTTAAAAGATTTAACATTTAATATTCCCGACCAACCAGAAGGAAAGAAGTTTATTTTTGAGATAGAGGTTAGAATAAATGATACCTCTAAAACATATAATCCAGAATTGAATTATATGGAGGTTTATTATGATATATTGGACTAGCATGGAAAATCAAGAATTACAAAATCAAATAATACATTTAGGAGAAGATAATAAAAGGTTAAGAGAAGAGTTATCGGAGTTGCGTGGATATTTAGAAACAATTAAACAACACAGACACTCTGGTATTAATTTTCCACAAGTAAGTGGTAGTGATTTACTTGGTTTTAGAGTGGTTACTGTTGCTGATGCTAGTGTTGACCCAACATTCGGAGCATCTGCTGGAATATTAGTAATACAAAAAGATTCATCGCACACCTACTTACATGTAAATATTGGGGGTAGCTGGAAAGCGGTAGAATTAACATAATATGGATAAATTTTCATTAGCATTTTTAATAAGCGTATTGTCAACTGGATTATTTATAATGACAGAACAAATGTTATTAGCTGTTGCTATATTGTTTTTGGCGGCAATACTAGATACAATAACTGGAATAATAAAGGCAGTCTATTGTGGTAATTTTAAATCAAGTATTGTTTGGAATAAGGGATTAAAAAAGCTTGTTAGATTAATAATAGCAATATTCGCCTCATACATTTTAGAATTAACGGGACAAAATGGTGATGGTGTATATTCTTATTTAATTGGTTCTTTTATTTTCTTATGTTTATTCTGGGCAGTATTAGAAGTATTATCAATTTTTGAAAATCTTGATGATATGGGCTTACCAGTCCCAACTGGATTTATAAAATATATAAGAAGAAATATAGATAAAGAGTGTAATAATAAAAAATAAATATGGCAAACGATAAAATAGAGGTAGGTGGTGTTCCAAAGTCAAGCAACGAATATGAAACTTGGATATCACAGGGTAGAACATTTGATAGTTCTACTGGAAAGTGGTATGAAAAGGCAACAACACCAACAACTACCTCAACAAACAATACATCATATTTAAGCAACCTATTAAATGTTGCTGGAGATAGGGGATTAGATGTTTCCCAGATTTTGACTAACCCAAACTATGTTCCACCTGCAACACCAGTTGAGAAATATGATTATTCAGCGGCTACAAGTTCAGCTAATGTATTAGCAGAACAATTAAAAAGCATACAGGCACAAAAAGATGAGGCTGCTAAAAAACTATCAGAAGCTGGAAAAGAAAATGCTACCGATATGGCTAGTTTAATTTCTTCTTATAAGCCACAAACGATAGATATTACTGGGGCAACCGAAACAGCAGAAGCAAAATATGGAACTGATGATTTATTAGCAAAACTACAAACTCAAAATGTAAAGGTTGCTTCATTACAAGGAGAATTACAAAAATTAGAAACAGAAGAATTAACTGCTATTGATACTGCAGAAGGTAGAATAGCTAGTAGGGGGGCAATAGAAGGCGAGAAAGATACTATTACTAGGGCTTATAATATTAAGAAAGCATATAAATCTGCTGAATTATATGCTGAAGCAGCTGTGGCACAAGCATATTCTAGCAATTATACTGAAGCACAAAAGCTAGTAACAAGAGCTGTTGACGCTTACACTACAGAAATAAAACAAGAAATAGAAAACTATAACAATTTATTCTCATTACAAAGTGATTGGATACAAACATTAGATAAGAAAGAACAAAACTTACTACAATCAAAGTATGATGAGTTGGTTCAAAAAGAAAAAGACGTTACATCTGAAAAAACAGAGGTTCTTGATTTAATGATTCAATATCCTAACGCTGGAATATCTATAAAAGATTCTGTAACAGAGGCCGGAATGAAAGTTGTTCTTTATCAAAAACAACATCCAGAAGTTAAAAATGCACAATTAAGATATATAACAGATGATAGTGGAAATGTGAAGGTATATGATGAATCTAGTGGAACACCAGTTCTTATAAAAGAATTAGGAAAGGTTGGGCAAGGAAGTCCTCAGGTTGGAATAGCAGCAAATGCAACACAATCAACATATTTATCTAATATGGGAAGCGACCAAAAAGTTAGTTGGGAAGGATACTACAAAATGTATAACACATTTAAACAAAATGGTGGTGGCTCATTAGAAAACTTTTATGCTTTATATCCAATGAGTGCTTTAATGGATTCTGGAAATCAAGCAGAATGGAATAAGTTTGCATCATCAAATAAAATAGACACTTCATCTAAGTTATTAACAATTCCTACAAAATAATATGGCTAATTTTTTAGAATTAATACCTGGATATCAAGCGGCAAAGGGACTAACAACAACAATTAAATCTTCTATATTACAAAAAGAGGTGGATAGACAAAACAAAGAAATAGAAAAAAGAAGAACAAAGTTGTTATCTTTAGCTAAAAGTACATCCAACAATGCCTTGAGAGATGTTTATCTTAAACAGGCAAGCAATTTAACTAATTTTGCATTAGAAGATTTGTCAAGTGTGTTGTCTGAAGCACCAACATCAAAACAGGTTTTATCATCTTCTGCAGAATTAGCATTAACTTTAACTGGTGGCTCTGCAATTAAAGCCTTATCTGGTGGATATAAAGCATTAAAAACTGGACAGATAGCAACAAAAACACAAATGGCTACTCAAGTTTTTAACGATTTGACAAAAACATATAAGGCAAAACAAGCACTTTCTACCGCTAGCAAAGCAGCCAAAACGCTAAATGTTGCAAAATCTATTATTGGTTCTGGAGTAGAGGGAGCAGCATATGGAGCATTATCAGAACAAGCTATTAATAAAAATGCTACACTAGAAAGTACGGCAAAATCAGCAGCTATTACTGGTGCTTTTGGTGCTGGTCTTAATATAGCTGGAAGGGGAATTGGTGCTGGATTAGAACTATCGGAGAAAAAAATAAACCCAGCAACAAGAAAGGCATATAATTTTTTTAAAACAAAACTTGATGATTATGCTTCTGGTAAGGTAAAATCAAATACCGCTTATGATGAAATATTGAACACTGTAGAAAAAGAAAAATCTATTAGTCAAAAAGTAGCACAAAAAACAGTAGATATACTAGAGGGTGGAGAAAGAAATATTGCTAAATTTTTAGATAGATATTCTCCAATTAAAAAAATGGAAGAATTAACTTGGAAAGCAAAGGGATTACCACTAGAAGATAAAGAACAAATCTATACACAGGTTAGATTGCTTAATGGAAAAGTTGATTCTTTAACAGAAAAAGAAATTGGTTCTTTTACTCAAAAAATTAACACAATAATAAAAAATGACAAAATACTTAAACAAGATTCTATTGTTTATTTAAAAGCATTAGATGATTTAGATAGGGCAAACAAGGGACAATTATTAGAGGTTGTTAATGGTAAATCACAAAAGGTTACTATTGAAAAAGCAGAACAAAGATTGATGGAAATTCAGGCAAAATTTGTTAACGAGGGAAAGCTGGAATCTCTAGAATCAATAAGAAAAATATGGAACGATTACACTGGAGATGAACTAGTAAAAATGAAAAATGCTGGACTAATTAGTGATGCAGAAATAGTTGCAATGAAAGAGGCACACCCAAATTATATTCCCCACAAAGTTCTATTTGATACTCAAGAAAAATCATATTTAAAGGCATCGTTGAATGTTAATGAAACTGGTTTTAAAAAGGCTCTTGGTTCAATAAGAGATATTAAAGACCCATATGATGCTCTTGGTGCAAGAACACAATTACTTAATAGAAAAATAAAACAAAATGAATTGTTAAAAAATATTGTTGATTCTGCTAAAACATATGAGATTGATGGATTTAGACCAATTCAAACAGCAGAAAATGTTAAAAATAAAAAACAATTACTTTCTCAACTAAAAGACAAAACAGAACTTAAGAAACAATTAAGCCTATTAAAGTTTGATAAAAAGTTAGACTCAAAACTAAGTTCAGAAATAACATCTCTTAAAAAGGAAGCCGTTTCAGAATACAATAAGATAGCAAGAAACATAGATGTTAACGCAGAAGAAATACCAGAAGAGTTAATTAAAGATTTTAATAAATTTAATTCTACCATAGATAAAATAGAAAATAAATTAGAGGGAAGTAATTTATCTAAAGATTTAATAAGTGATTTAAAAGATAATATTTCTAATATAAAATTAAATAGAAAAAATACCTGGTTAGATGCTTTAAAACTATCAAGAAAAAAAGTTGGCTCAAACGAAGAAACTCTATCGTTCTTTAAAGATGGTATAAA
>JAKQEK010000086.1 GCA_029558535.1 Bacteroidota bacterium
TGAATCTCAATTTATCATTGATCCGGATTAAGGTCGATGACAATTTGATGACATTTCTCTGACAATTTGCTGACATACATGCTGTAGTTCAGCCAGTTACCAAAACTCACTCTTGACTGCTCTTTTAACTGTTGTTTAAGTCTATTTTATCTATATTTTTGCATTAACCATGACTTGCTCCTATTAATTAAGCAACTCACAAGAAATTGTTGTAAAAGCAGTATGCTACATTTATTCTACAACAATTTCTAAAAAAATCAACAATATGAATAAGCTGTTTTTTACTATTTCAATCTTATGTATCTGGTTGACATCTTGTAACCAATTAAACAACAAACAAATAGAAAGTAATGTTATTGATTTCGACAATCTAAGTAATAGTGAATTCGAAATCAAAGATATCGAATACATCCCTTTGGAAACAAAAGAATATTGTTTACTTGGAGATATCAATAAAATCATCTACAAGAACGATAAATTTTATATTCTGGATAGAGATCAAAACAAAGGGGTTTACATTTTTGATAAAGATGGGAAATTTATATCTTCCATAAACAAACAAGGAGAAGGGGCCGGAGAATATATTGAAATAATTGATATGGACGTTGATAATGAAAACAATATCTATGTTGCCGATAATGCCCAATCTAATATTATCAAATATGCACAAGCAGATCCGGATAATTACGAAGTCATCCATGTGGGAGAACACTTTTTGGAATTCTGCTATCTTGATAAACAATCCTTCATATTAAGAGATGTTTTCGGTCCGGAAGGACAAAAAATGAAATTAGCTTGTTTCAACCATACAAAGAACACCGTTACGTCCATCCTGGATCGCAAGTATAAAAACATCAATGAAATGGATATCATGAGGTGTTCAAAACATTATCTTTATCGCTCTAACGGACAAATCTATTATAATGAAAGATTCACACCTACTATATATTCTATTTCCCCAAAAGGCGAGTTGATTGATCAGTATACAATTTTTACAAAATATTACATTTCAGAAGATGGACTAAAAGAACTTGAAAAGAATCCTGGTAA
>JAKQEK010000300.1 GCA_029558535.1 Bacteroidota bacterium
TAGTATATTGTTTATAATAGAAATATCCGTCACTCATCTTTATTCCTCCTTTAACTAATCAAATAGACGTCTTTGTTTGTTAGCTGTTTTTATTCTTTCAAGTGCACCATTAAAATAAGTTTCGTTGATTTCAATACCAACGACATCAAAACCAAGTTCAATACAGGCTACTTCCAATGAGCCAGAACCCATGTGAGTATCTAGAATTTTATCACCTTTTTTAGCATACAAAGAAAGAATCCATTTATACAATTCTACTGGTTTTTGTGTAGGATGAATCCTTGGTTTTGATTTTGAACCATTTGCTCCATACTTAAAAACTTTGGCACTTCCAGAAAGATTAGTCCATGCATATTCAGCCATAGCCATAGAAAAATTTTCAGGTATTGTTGTTTTATACCATATAAGGAAATTTCTTGTAGGTGGTAGAGCAAAATAGTTTCCTCCCCAGATAACCTGATACTTTGAGATTCTGAATAGTTGGTTAAAATATTCTTCTGAAGGCGGATAGTCCCAATTAAGTGGGTTTTTATCAATATTATATTTATCAAATTCACCACCAAATCTTGTATTGTTTTTACCTTTCCATAAATTGCATCCAGCCCCTCCATAGGGTGGATCAACAATAGCAATATCAAATGCTTTATCAGGATAGTCTTTCATCAAATCCATACAGTCAGCAAGATACAATTCAGCTCTGCCCACCTTTTCTGTTTGCATAATTATATCCTGTTATTAACTGTCTTTAATAGAACTTCCTACAGCAAAATCAATATTTCCAAGCATTGTTTTAGCTTTAGACAGACACATAACTGTTTTCTGTACATATTTAATCATGGAAGAACTAAAATCCTGTTTATGGGTACCCAGCAGTTCATTCAATTCAACTATTATACTTTCCAGTTCAGCCTGATGTTTCTCAAAACTACCTTCCATTTGTAACTCCTGTTAAAATTGTTAATCTTTTATTTTACTTATTCCAAAGGAATTATTATTTATGCTTTCAAGTTCCTTTGTAACTGTAAACACTTTTGTTTCATCATCATACGTCAGTGCTTCACCATTATTGGTACTGTTCGTGATAATGATAAACTGTAAATTCAGCTGTTGTGATAGTTTTTGTATTATGTTCCATGCTTCCATCTGTAATGATGCTGGTTGTATATTCTTTATTGGTTCATCCAATACTAATACATTATCTGTTTTTCCTATAGACCATATAGCAACCCGTAAAGCCAATGAAGCAATAT
>JAKQEK010000308.1 GCA_029558535.1 Bacteroidota bacterium
AACGTTATACGCAAAAAGCGCGCGAACTTTTTAAAGGAGCTCGGCCGTCCTGGCCTCGCCACATAAAAAAATGAAAAACATATTAAATAATATCATGAATGAATTAAGAACATTACCGAATTATGAAACAACAGAAATGGACCCACAACTTTTTGATAAAATAAGTATAAGAAAACAAGTTTATGAAGAATTAGGTTATCATTTAAAAGGTCATAAAGCTTCAAAACTACTCATCAGACAATTAATTGAATTATATGGAAATGGCTATGTTACAATACTTGAAAAAAAGCATCCTTATGACCGCTTTGACATTTATACTTCAATTGAAGGGATAATTTCTGGATGCGAAGAAGAACGGCCATTCCATAACCCACTTTTGAAGAATAAAAACATCTATCACGCTCATCATAGTCATTCTTTTTATATCAATTACAATTTCATGAAGCATTTTTGTAATAAGTATAAGACCGATGATGATATAAATAGAAGATTAAAACAAATAAAAAAAAGAAATCCAAAAAATAAGGACACAGTACCAGTCTTATTAAATGAAGCATTACTGGAATCAATCGGAAAAAAGAAAAAAACTGGTCAATGGATTGTTTATCAGAGGTGCGATTCGAAAATTAATTTCATTTGCTTATACTTGCATAATGAGAATGATAAAAATGACAAACAACTTTATAAATTTATACGAAGATATATTGTAAGGAAATATAATAGTATATTAATACCATTATATTTTATAATTGTGCTTCTAATTATAGTAATAATTTTAGGAAATACATTTTAGTTCGCATGTCAAATAAAATAAAATACACTCTGCATGATTTAAAAAAGATAGCAACGTCCAAGGGAGGAAAATGCCTATCATCCGAAATAAAAACTACAAAAAATTATTATAAGTGGGAATGTTCAAATGGACATATATGGGAAGCGCAATTAAAAAATATATTAGAAGGTCGTTGGTGTCCAGAATGTGCACATGCTAAAAGAAGAAATGATATCAGTTTTTGCCATGAACTTGCTCTTAAAAAGGGTGGCAAGTGTTTATCACAAGAATACATTAACATTGATACCAAACTGCTTTGGGAATGCGATAAAAAACATCAATGGTGGGCTACGCCAAATAAAATTAAAAATGGCAGATGGTGTCCCTACTGTGCAGGTAAATATAAAACAATTGAGGATTTTAAAAAACTTGCTCGTGAAAAAAGTGGTGAATGTTTATCAAATGAATATAAATTGAATAAAAAAAAACTTACTTGGAAATGTTCCAAAGGCCACATATGGGAAGCTTCTCCTAATAATGTCAAATTCAGTACATGGTGTCCATATTGCGCAGGAAAACATCAGAATATTGTTGACATGAAAGTTCTTGCTGAAGAAAGGGGTGGAAAATGTTTATCAGAAAAATACATAAGTCAAACAAGGAAACTAAAATGGCAATGCTCAGACGGCCATACTTGGGATGCTATTCCAAATAGCATAAAGCAAGGTTCATGGTGTCCATATTGCAATATTAATTATGGTGAAGAAACTGTACGGAAATATTTTGAAGCAATATTTAATGATGAATTTAATAGAGTTAAACCCAACTGGCTAAATGGCTTGGAATTAGATGGCTATTCTGAAAAACTAAAAATTGCCTTTGAGCATCAAGGTATTCAGCATTATAAACAAATTAAGAGATTTCATAAGAATAATTCTGATTTTAAAAAACAACAGAATCGGGATAAAATAAAAAGAGAATTGTGTATTCAGGAAGGGATTATTTTAATCGAAATTCCTCATGTTCCTGACATTACTTCATTAGATGTTCTGCCAGTATTCCTTGAAAAAGCATTTCTTAAAAATAACATTGTAATAAATAAAAATATTTTTGACATTGAAATAGATTTAAAATCTATTTATGGCCAATCTCAAATTGATTATCTGAAAAATATTGCCCATAAAAACAATGGATACTTACTATCTGATTGCTATCTTGGTGATCGTCATAAACTTACTTGGAAATGTAAAGAAGGCCATATGTGGGAATCATCTCCAAATAGTATAAAACAAGGTACATGGTGTCCATTCTGTTATGGGAATGTTCGAAAAGACATTTCTGATATTCAATTATTAGCAAAACAAAAAAGTATTACTTTATTATCTGACGAATATTTAGGAACGAACACTAAATTGAAGTGGCAGTGTTCCTTTGGGCATATATGGGAAGCATCTCCAAGGCAAATCAATAATAGTACAGGATGCCCAAAATGTATTGGCAAAGGACTCAATATAGAAGATGTAAAAAGATACTGTCTTGAAAATAATATACCTGTAAGTGTTAAGTCTGAAAAATATAATGGTCTTAAAAGTTACATTTTACTGGAATGCAATGAGGGACATACATTTAAAATGAGGCTTAATAAATTAAAACTACATAAACAGACTCCATGTCCAATATGTCGAAATAAAAATATTGTCTCCTTAAAAAATATTAAACAATTAACCATATGTAAGAATATTGCTCATAAAAAAGGTGGGAAATTATTATCAAATGAATATGTTGGCATTAAAGAATATTTATTATGGGAGTGTTCAAAAGGTCACCAATGGGAAGCAACTCCTGATGCGATTAAACATGGGAGGTGGTGTCCAAAATGTGCATCGATAAAAAGAAATAAAGATAGAATACATGTTTCTAAATAACAAGCTCGCCATCCGTGGCTCGCTTGACTTTATTCAGGTAGCGCGCGCTTTCAGCGTATAACACGGGGCAAGCGCTGCGCTCACTGCGTTCGCTTGGGCTTCGCCACATTTTGCCTTCGCTGCGCTACGGCAAAACGTCGCCTGCCCCGGAAACGTTATATGCAATTAGGGCGCCAATCTTTTTGTGTTAAGGAAAATGAATAGTAAAATGAACATAATCCCCGCGCCCCAAGAGCACCCGGCGTCCGTGCCGGGTGCAAGAAATAATATTTTATAAGGTAAGATCAAATGGCAGAAAAAGAAGCCAAGGCAAGAATAAAAATAAATAAACTCCTTGAAGAATCAGGTTGGCGTTTTTTCGATACAACCGATGGAAAGGCAAATATTCTTTTAGAAAATAATGTAAAATTGACTGTTGCCACATTAAATGACCTTGGTGAAGATTTTGATAAAACAAGTAATGGATTTATCGACTTCCTTCTTCTTGATGCAAAAGGTTTTCCATTTATAGTATTAGAAGCAAAAGCAGAAGATAAAAATCCTCTCTTTGGAAAAGAACAGGCACGAAAATATGCAATCTCTCAAAATTGCCGTTTTGTTATATTATCGAATGGGAATATTCATTATTTCTGGGATCTTGAAAGAGGTAACCCTCATATAATCAGCCGTTTTCCATCACCTGAAACCGTAAAAGGTTATTCTACATTTAAACCTGAAAGAAATAATCTGGTAACTGAATCAATAGCAGAGGATTATATAGTATTAACACAAAAACCGGATTATAAATCTGATCCATCGTATACAAATGAACAAAGCAAAAAATCATATATTGAAGTAAATAAATTACGTTTTCTGCGAAAATATCAAATCAAAGCTGTAAAATCTATTCAATCTGCCGTTAAAGCTGGTAAAGACCGTTTTTTATTTGAAATGGCTACTGGAACAGGTAAAACACTCGTTTCAGCTGCTGTAATAAAATTATTCTTACGAACAGGAAACGCACGACGCATCCTGTTCCTTGTCGATCGACTTGAACTTGAAGACCAGGCATATAAAGCATTTGTTTCTTACCTGAAAAATGATTACAAGACCGTTATTTACAAAGAAAGTCGTGATGACTGGCGTAAAGCAGAAATTGTTGTTTCCACAGTACAGACCTTTTTATCAAAAAATAGATATAAACGTCTTTTTTCACCGGATGACTTTGATCTTGTAATTTCTGATGAAGCTCATCGTAGTATTGGCGGAAACAGCCGTGCTGTATTTGAATATTTTATTGGTTATAAACTTGGCCTTACCGCGACACCAAAGGACTATTTGAAGCATATCGACACCGCCGAGTTAGGTGAAAACGATCCCCGTGAACTTGAACGTAGATTACTCCTTGATTCCTATAAAACATTTGGCTGTGAAAATGGTGAACCAACATTCCGGTATTCATTGATTGATGGTGTTAAAGATGGCTTCCTTGTAAATCCAATTGTTGTAGATGCAAGAACAGAAATAACAACACAACTATTATCTAACCAAGGTTATTCAATAGTAACCGAAAATGATGAAGGCGAGGAAGTTGAAGAAATATATATACAAAAAGATTTTGAAAAGAAGTTTTTCTCTGAAAATACTAACCGTGTATTCTGTCGTTCATTCCTTGAGAACGCTTTTCGTGATCCAATCAGTGGTGAATTAGGGAAAACAATCATTTTTTGCGTGTCACAAAATCATGCAGCTAAAATTACTCAAATTCTAAATGAAATGGCACATCAGATGTTCCCTGATAAATATAATTCAGATTTTGCCATTCAGGTTACATCCCGAATTGCTGATTCTCAGCAGTTTACCATTAACTTTACAAATAACCGATTATCGGGTACTGGAAATTTCAATCCATCGTATAAAACAAGCAAAACACGTTCATGCGTTACAGTTGGAATGATGACAACAGGCTACGACTGCCCTGATATTTTAAACCTTTGCCTTATGAGGCCGATTTTTTCTCCAACTGATTTTATTCAGATAAAGGGTCGAGGCACACGAAAGCATAATTTTACAGAAGAATTGATTGACCCACAATTAAAATCACAGGTTGGCGAAAAACAGAAAGAAAACTATAAGATGTTCGATTTTTTTGCTAATTGTGAATACTTCGAAGAAAAGTTCAAT
>JAKQEK010000318.1 GCA_029558535.1 Bacteroidota bacterium
ATAGAGATGTTTTTTATGTCAACAAGACTTATCGGAGAGCTGTTATCTTCTGCTTTAATGTTTAAGGGATATACTTGTTTTCTAACGTAATCGCAGAAAGTTTGCCAAATAAACTCTCCTTCAGCATATCCGGGTTCTGATATTGTTTGTGTGAAAGATGCTGCAGATTCTGAAATAACGAAAGGTGCTCCGTTTGCACTCAGAGTGATAATATCATTATTTTCATCAGTTGCAGTTATTGTAAGCCTTAACAATGAGTCAGCCTCTATACAGATATCGCTGGCAATAGTAATAACCGGTGGTACATTGTCAGTATCATAAACCTCGATTTGCATATCTCTGATAATTGATCCGATTTTAATTCCGTTTCGCCATTCTTCAATCAACATGGCTATATTGTACACTCCTGGGCTTACGGGGGTATTCCATATCAGATCACCGGTTACTTCATTGATCGTTAGAGAAACAGAGGCTTCAGGTAAAGTATATCCCAAAATTGGGTCTCCGTTTTCGGCACGGCAGGTTGTAAGTTTATAAGATAAACTATCTCCGTCAATATCAAAAGCTCCCGGATTATGAACAAACAATTGCCCGACAGCAGCTTTGTCAACAGGTGGTTGAGTTAAAACAGGAGTCGAATTTGTGCCTATTGTTGAGTTTATAAGCATGGTTGTGGTAATAGAAAAAACAGTATTTACTGAATTCGGGATATTGCTGACTCCAAGGTTTCTGTTTGGGTCCTCAACAACAATAACATATATGCCCGGACCGGGATATGTATGGATACCAACATATTTGTTACGTTTATAATAATCAGGTAGAAAAACCTCTTCGATTCGGGGAAGTACATTGCTTGTGTTGTCACCCCATAAAACTTCCAGCTCTGGACGATCTGCTGTCCAGCCCGGACCTGTTGCTGTATAAGTTATAATTGTTACTTCAAATGTAAGATCTGATATCTGACGATAAGTAATTTCTCCTGCACGATTATGTGTCGCAAATACTTGCATAACACTAGAAAGAAATAATATTGCAAAAAACAGTCTTTTCATCAGACACAAAGTTACGTATTTTTTAGGCTTGCTATGTTAAAAATGCTTGATTAATCAAATTTTATTTAGCTCTTTCATAATCTCATTACCAATTGCACAATCGAGGCACTTATATTTATCACAATAATTTTTTTTCAGATTTAATAAGGCTTGAGATTCGTATGCATTGTCAGGCGTAATATTTAAAGATTTCCAAATCCTTGTTTCTCTATTGTCTTCAGGTTTTATTTTCATCATCCAGTCAATGATTTTATCCGCATTGTTTTTAACTTTATAATTCTGAAAATAATAAAATGCCACAGGAGCAATGGTATTAATTGCAATTGTGTTAAAAGTATTGATACCTAATTTGACATTTGACTTCTTAACTTGTTTACCAAAAACATAATGAGTTTTCCAATAATCTGATACTTCTATTTTAAAATATTTTTCAGAATCTGATAAATTTTCATTCTCAAAAATTGATGAAAATAAAAACCTGAAATTCATCATAAGTGCTGCAAATTGTGCAATTCTGATCTGAGGGAAATTTGACGGTCTTAATTTTGATTTTTTCCAGGTAACAGTCGGAATAGGAGTAAGCCCATGTTTTTTTCTCAAAAAAGAGTATTCTTTCTGCAATTTGATGACATAATCATCGGTAATAGCATCATCCAGCAAGCCGGATTGTCCAAAAAGCAGAGCCTCTGTTTTAAATATATTATCGTAATATTTAGATAATATTGATAATGGTAATGATTTGGCAAGTTGTTCAAAAGGCTCACTGTTGATGCCTGTTCCAAAACTTCTTGCCAGACTTATGTAAAATATTTCTTCAAAGTTCCCCGAGTATTTTTCGTAAAGCTTTGTTATGTAATCTGTTTTGACTTCCAACCGTTCGGTAGCCATACGGTCAAGCCATAGTCTAGTTTTGAAATTACTAGCTAATTCGATGTATTCGTGACAATGCACAGGGTTTTCGTTAGTTTTAAACTCGGAATATTTATTAAATAATATATGAGGAAATTTTATTTCCCAGGTGGGGATCTCATATTTTCCGGAAATCAAAACAGGTTTGTCATAGTTATATACAATATGTAAAATAACGTTGTTGTATGACATATCATGTCTGTGATTATGCTTTTCCCAATCTGATGATTTTATATGTATTTCAACATTCCCTGCCCAATCAGTATCTCCAATCTTTATTCTTGCATTAAAAAAGTCGGGACCTGAATCTAAATTGTGCGTCCCGGTATCAATTATCTCAAAATCTTCTCCTGTAATCAATTGTTGATTAGTCTTATCCCAAAGACGGTTCTTATAAATAAAATGTAAAAAATCTTCTTGCATTTATGTAAGCTTTTTGTAAAATTAACAAAATCTACAATGTATTTTTTCATTGTTTATAAAATTTCGTTATTTTTGATTGCATAAAACAATTAAACTAATGAAAAATCATACTTATCTTTTTCTGATCCTTGGAGTACTTTTTGTTGGTTTTGGAATATTTTCTCTATTAGTTTATTTAACAAAAGGAAAAAATAATTATTTTTTGAGGAAAAAACTTGCAATAGGAGCATCTGTGATTTCTCTTACATTTGCGGCAAACGGCTGTAAGCCCGTTGTTACTTGTTATGTGCGGGCAATTGATCCGATGATTTCAAGTCAGGATTCAGTAAATCATGACCAACAAATAGTACTTTTAAAATCGAATAATAAGCTTAGTTTTAATTACACGACTTACAATTACAATTATTTAAAATATAGTCTTGATAATGATAATCAAACGATATCTTCAGGCGATTGTGTGCTGCAAAGTCAGGAAGGTTATAATTATTTATTATTGATAGAATTCCCTCATGTATTAGAGACCGGAATGTATAAACTTGTTATTTATTATTTTGATGAAAAGATTACAGATAAAAATAAAGATTTGGTGTTCTCAAAAAACTATAACATTAAAGTCGTTGAATAATTAAAATAAAAGATGTCAGTATGAAAAATGTACAAATCTTATCATTAACTCTAGTAATTGTTTCTGCAGCTTTTTTGCTGATTTCAGTTTTGGTAGTACTTACCGGTGGTAAAAACAAATATTTAATATCCAAAAAATTACGTTTGGGTGCTATGATTATTGGAATGACATGTTTAGCAAATGGATGCAGACCTTTTGTTACTTGTTATGAGGTCGCAATGGCTCCCGTAATGGTTTGTCAGGATTCTGTAAATAATGATGGTGTGATTGTTGTAAACAAAGATGTTTCTAAAATAAATTTTAATTGCATGTATTTATATTATGAGTTTGTTTCATATAAATTAAGTGTTGAAGATCAGATCGTGTTTACAGGTGATTGTATTAAAACAGACACCGATACATCTCAAAATCTTGAGGCGCCAATTCCACGGCAAATGAATAGTGGTAATTATCTGATGAAGTTTTATTATGTTAAAGCTTCAGAAATAAACGAAAATTCTTCTCCTTTTTCTATTTTCAATATTAAAGTCATTAATTAATAAATATGAAAAATTTAAATATAGTTCCTGTTTCTTTAATTGTCTTGGCAATTGCATTTGTTGTCGTTTCGGTGATGGTATATTTTACACGTGGTAAAAATAAGTACTTTTTGACAAAGAAACTGAAAATAGGAGCAATGATAATTACTTTAACAGCAGTTACAAATGGTTGCAGAGTTCCTGTTGTTACATGTTACAAACCGGCCCCTCCTCCAAGAATAATGTCCTTACAAGCAACAGAATCTTTAGATGAAATTAGAATTAGTAAGGATGAAAAATTGTTAAATTTTGATTTAGAATATATTTATAGTTCAGATGTGTGTTATACGATTTCTCAAAATGAAAAGATTATTAATAAAGGAGATTGTGAGTTTGTGAGCGATGGTGAAACAGATATGGTAATAAATATGAATGAAAATTTACTTCCTGGTAAATATGATTTGAAAATATATCAAATGAAAATATCTGAGCTTGGGAAAAAAGATTATCCTTTAAGTACATTTACAATTGTTGTTACAGAAAGCAAGTGAAATCACGCAGACTGATCAAAGCCGAAGAATTATTTAACAGTATAAGTCATGGAATTGGAGTTTTAATTGCTGTAGCTTGTCTTGTTTTGCTTGTTATTTTTGCCTCAATTGAAGGGAATGTTTGGAAAATTGTAAGTTTTAGCATTTTTGGATCTTCAATGATAGCGTTGTATATTTCTTCTACTTTATATCATAGTACAAAAAATCTGCGAAAGAAGTCAAGACGAAATATTCTGGATCACAGTATGATTTATGTCTTGATAGCCGGAACATACACTCCTGTAACATTGGTTACATTAAGAGGTCCTTTTGGTTGGACAATATTTGGTATTATTTGGGGAATTGCTGTAATTGGAGTTATCTATAAATTATTTTTCTATAATGGAACAAGTCAGGAGAGGAAACTGTCAGCATGGCTTTACGTAGCAATGGGTTGGATAATCATTATTGCAGTAGTTCCATTAATTAAAAATTCATCTGGAGCTACTCTATGGTTTTTGTTAGCAGGTTGTTTAAGTTATTGTGCCGGAGTAGCATTTTACCTCATTAAGAGAATTCCGTTTGGTCATGGGATTTGGCACATATCAATTTTAGGAGGTACAATTTGTCATTTCTTCGCTTTCCTTTTTATGATATAAAAAAAATGCCCTGATTAGAGGGCATTTTAATGAATAGTTTTTAAATACTACCAAACATTGTAAGTAAGGTCTTGGAAAGTAACTTCGCCTTCTTGAGTTGTTGTAGTAATAGCATTACCCCAGAAAGTTTTTTCCTTAAATGAGTCATCAGCTTGCATTTGATTTGCTTTGAAATCAACCGGAACAATGTCAACCGGAACAGCCTGGAATTTAACAGTTGGTAATTCAATAGAATATGCACCATCTATAACAGTGGTTTCATACTGTAAAACCTGATATGTATATCCAGCAATAGGATTTTGAACTAAATCTCTTGAGTCAATACGGAAAATGATTTTTGTTCCGTTTGGAACATTTTCATTTCCAGCTTCACCTAGATCCAAATCCCCTTTAACAGTACCGGATACAGTTACCATTTTTAATGGTTCCGGAACATATTCATCTTCTTTACAACCTGTAAATACTAACAACATGCCTAAAGTGGCGATTAACAATATTGAAAAAATATTTTTCATGGTACTAAATTTTTTAATTATTACTAAATTTATTAACTACTAAAAATGAAACATTATAAAACATGAAGCAGAAGTGAAGTTGTCAACACCTATAAAAGAGTCATTAGCAACTTTTGTAGTTTCAACTTCAATATCTGTACCGGTCCAACGCTCAACAGTCTGATAACCACCATCCTGCATAAACATTATGCCCAATCCCATTTCTCCACCAATCGAAATTTTAGGAGCAAAGAAATACTCAACACCAATAACACCGCGGGCAGTAACACCAAATGCGTTGTTGTTGTATTGTTCTAGAATCCTTTCGCCACCGCTAACTTCAGCGCCTGCAGCAAAATCCCACCATGTAGGAGATGAAAATTGTGTAGTGATTGGATTTCCATAGGTGTATGAGTCTTTCCAACTATTATAGTTGATAAAAGCACCACCACCAAAATAACCTTGCACTCTCCCTTTTCCACGGTACATTAAGTAATCACCACCAATTCCGATGTTTGTAGAATTGAAAGTGTTTACATCAGTAACCTGAACTAGTGGATCCGGAATGTCCTGATCTTGGGTAACAAATTCTCTGTCAATCCAATTCTCATGACCGATTCTTAAAACACCTCTAACTGCAACTTTATCTTCAAGATAGTACTTTACATAAATGTTGTTGGCATTGTAAAGACCATTGATAAAGCCGAAATTAGCGTTGTTTCCACCGTTAAATCCGTTGAACAAATCGCCAAAATAGCCAAGTATCGGCATAGCATCGATACCTAAAGCTAGTTCGCCTTGCTCGGGTAAAATTGGTTCCCCACGCTTTGAAAGCATGTCAACCTCTTGTGCAAATAATCCTGCGGACAGAAAAATTGCACAAATCAAAATTGTTAATTGTTTCATAATCGAAAGGCATTAATTAAACATTAATTTATCACTGCAAATATAGTTATTATTTTACAAAAACATGTTTATTGTAGAATTTTTGTAATTGACAAAGGATTTTACTAAGCTTGTCAATATATAAGTATCACTATTTGTACACTTTTTTAACACGTAACAGCATTAACTATTTTGCCATATATAAATTAGTATAAATAAAAAAACTGCTCTAGTTATAGAACAGTTTTAGAATATATGTTTAAAATATACTAACGTTTATGTCTTGGTTCGTCTGATACAGTTAATTTTTTTCTGCCTTTAGCTCTTCTTGATGCTAAAACTTTACGACCTTCAGCTGTTGACATTCTTTCTCTGAAACCGTGTTTGTTCCTTCTTTTTCTGTTCGAAGGTTGAAATGTCCTTTTCATTGTTATTTTATTTTTATGTTATCAATTTGTAAAACGGACTGCAAAAATAGTGTTTTTATTATTTATTCAAAACTTTTATTTCACTTTTTTTATTAATCGGCAAATAAATTATTTTTTTTGTTTCAAAATAGTCAAATTTAAGATAATCTATAATGTTAAATATCTGAATTTTGCTAAATCCTGATATCTCATTCTGAAAATCTCCACCTTTAAGATAAATTATACCATTTGGTTCAAATTCCGGTTTATTTAATAGAATATGTTTGACCATTTTGTAAAATTCGGGGAATGAGGTAACAGCACGACTAATTATAACATTATATTTACAATCTAGAGTCTCGGCTCTTGTGTTGATAGCTTTAATATTGTTTAAGTTTAGTTCTTCGGAAATGTTTTTAACAACAGTTGTTTTTTTTCCGATACTATCTACAAGGTCAAAATTTACATCTGGAAACATAATTGCAAGCGGAATCCCTGGAAATCCTCCTCCTGTTCCAATATCGGCAATAGTTGTTTCTTTTGAAAAGTTGAATACTTTTGCTATTGATAATGAGTGTAAGATGTGATTAATAAAAAGGTTATCAATGTCTTTTCGGCTGATACAGTTAATTCTTTGGTTCCACAATGGAAAAATCTCAGCAAATTTTTTATATTGATCAAGCTGAACATTTGACAGGTCAGGAAAATGTTCAAGTAAAATACTTTTCATGTTTTAATCTTTACTCTTTAGCAAGGGGGCTAACAATTCGCGGGCTCTAAAAAGTTGTGCTTTAACTGTACCAAGAGGGAGTTGCATTGTTTCGGCAATTTCTTCATAAGATAATTCCTGATAATATCTGTAATCAATTAGTCTTGCATATCTGGGTTTAAGAGTCTTTATCATGCTTTTTAACTCTTTAGCTTTTTCTTTTTTAATAACCAACTCTTCTGGGTTTGGACTAAGTGAGGTAAAATTAGCATTATCAGGATCATGAAAGTCTATTCCCGAATCAAATGATTGTGGGCGTATTTTACGTTTTCTTACAAAATCAATACAATTGTTTATAGCTATTCGAAACAACCAAGTGCTGAATGCATATACCGGAGTGTATTGTGATAAATTATTAAATGCTTTACCGAAGGTTTCCATTGTAAGGTCTTCAGCATCATTTTCATTACCGATTTTTTTTAATAGTAAAAAATAAATAGAATCCTGATATCTGTCTAATAATTCAGCATAGGCTTTTTCTTCTCCATTAAGTGCAAATTCAATTATTTCGAGATCTTTTTTAGCTTTAACCGAAAAACCACTACGTTCTACCATTGCTTTTTATTGTGAATCAGTAATCTATAAAATAATAAAAATACATAAAAAACCATTGCAAAGATATCAAAAATAATTATATAAGGGATTGGTATTTCATTATTAATTTTTATTGAAAATAATCTGATTATTATAGTAATGAGAATTAGTCTAATAATTAAGATGCTGAGTAAGGCAAAAAATATGTCTGAATTTATAAATATTAATATTGAAAGAAAAAACAGTATCCTAAAAAACAATTCGCCACCTGAATGGAAAAGTCCTGCGAAATTGTATTTATGTGTAGTATTTAAGTGTCTCGCTTTTTGTTTTATATATTCATAAAAACTTTTTGCAGAATCAGAAATTGTTACCGACTCGGGATGTGTGCATATTGCGGTATTATTCTTAGTACTTGCTTGAGAAATAAACAAATCATCATCTCCTGAAATAATATTTTTATGAGTATTAAAACCATCGTTTCTTTTCCAAAGCTCTTTTGTGTAGGCAAGATTCCGTCCTACACCCATATATGTATTTCCTGTCAATGCTGCAGAAATGTATTGCAAGGCAATTATCATTGTGTCGTAACGAATAAAATAGTTAGAAATATTTCGGTCTTTTTTGTACATGCCTAGACCTAATACTATTTGTTTTTCCTTAGAAAAATTCTGTGACATTAATTCAATCCATTTATTGCTCGCAGGGTAGCAATCTGCATCAATAAATAGCAGTTTTTCGTATTTGCTTGATAGAATCGCTGATGTTAAGGCTGATTTCTTTCCTTGTTTTTCACAGTTGTTAATCAATTTCAAATTACGATGCTCTTTTTGAAAGTTTTTAACGACCTCAATTGTATTATCATCCGAATAGTCATTTGCAATGATTACTTCATATTCTAGATAATCCTGCTCTAAAAT
Organism: Bacteroidota bacterium; assembly: GCA_029558535.1. Taxonomy (GTDB): domain Bacteria; phylum Bacteroidota; class Bacteroidia; order Bacteroidales; family ML635J-15; genus Bact-19. Next base: position 8,726 of record JAKQEK010000318.1, read on the forward strand.
CAAAGGCAAGTTTTTTTTAAGGTTCTCGGACTCATTACGTGCAGCGATAATTACTGAAACGGGTTGCGAAGATTTTTTTGTTCGGGACGGATTTAAATCTTTAATTTTAATGACTTTTATAAAAAGAAAACAATAAAAATAGAGCTGACTTAGAAATGTAACTAAAAAGGTAATCAATGCAATTATTTCTATTTTGCTCATTAAATGAAATAGTTTTCTTAACTAATTATTTATAGTTTGACAACATGTTTTAAAAATGTCAGATTTTCTTTTTTGCTTCCTCCCAAATAGTGTTCATTTCGTCCAGACTCATATCCTTAAGGTCTTTTCCTACTGTAATTGTATGCTGTTCGAGATAATTGAATCTTTTAATGAATTTAATATTTGTTTTTTCAAGGGCGTTTTCCGGATTTATACCATATAATCTTGCAGCATTTATGACTGAAAAAAGAAAATCACCAAATTCGGCTTCAATTTTTTCTTCATCGGCAGATTTTACTTCTGCCATCAGCTCTTTATATTCTTCAAGTACCTTATCCCAGACTTGCTCTTTTTCGTCCCAGTCGAAGCCGACACCTCTCGCTTTGTCCTGAATTCGGTGGGCTTTTACCATAGCCGGTAATGAGTTTGGTATGCCTCCTAATACCGTTTTCTTTTTACCTTCTTTTAATTTCAGCCGCTCCCAGTTTTCTTCAACATCTTTTGCTGTATTTACTTTTACATCGCTGAAAATATGGGGATGTCGGTAAATAAGTTTTTCGTTTATAGATTTGATAACATCATAAATGTCAAAAGTTTTATTTTCTTCTCCAATTTTTGCATAAAAGACTATATGTAGTAATATATCTCCTAATTCTTTTTTGATTTCGTTGTCATTAGCGTTTATAACAGCATCAGCAAGTTCATAAACTTCTTCTATTGTTAATGTTCTCAAACTGTCATTCGTCTGTTTGCTATCCCAGGGGCATTTTACTCTCAACTCGTCCATAATGTCGAGTAGTTTTTGAAACTCTGAAAGTCTTTTATCCATAATATAAAAATTAAAAGAGGCATTTTTAATGCCTCTAAATTACTATTAATTATTTAAAAATTATTATTAAACCAAACCTGCAAATCCCATAAATGCTAAAGCAAGTATTCCTGCCACAACAAGAGCAGATGGAACGCCCTTCATACCTTTTGGTAAAGGCAGCTTTTCAAGATGTTCGCGAATGCCTGCAAAAATCACAAGTGCAAGCATAAATCCCAGAGCTGTACCTATTGCAAAAACAACACTATGCATTAAATCGTAGTCTTTCTGAATGACGATAATAGCAACTCCAAGAATTGCACAATTTGTAGTTATTAATGGCAAGAAAACGCCAAGAGCCTGATATAAAGAAGGACTTATTTTTTTCAAAATAATTTCAACCATTTGAACTAATGCTGCAATTACTAATATGTATGCTATTGTTTGCATGAAAACAATATTGAACTTAACAAGTATATAATTCATTATCAGCCAAGTAACAACAGTTGCAAGAGTCATGACGAACAAAACAGCTCCTCCCATCCCAACAGCAGTTTTAACTTTGCCTGAAACTCCAAGAAATGGACAAATTCCAAGGAATTGTGCCAAAACGATATTGTTTACAAATATCGCGGCTATAATTATTATTAAGTAATCCATAATTATTATTATTTAAATTATTTATTTATTTTTTTCATTATTGCAATTAGATAAGCCAAACCGAAAAACGCACCGGGTGCTAAAACAAAAACAAGAATACCATCAGTTTGAATGAATTTAAACCCGAATATTGAATAGCTTCCTAAAATTTCTCTGACACTACCTAGTATAGTTAGTGCAAAGGCGAATCCAAGGCCCATGCCCAATCCGTCTATCATTGATGAGAAAACAGTATTTTTTGAGGCAAATGCTTCTGCTCTTCCCAGTACAATACAGTTTACAACAATAAGAGGAATAAACAACCCTAAAGATTCATACAATGCCGGAACGTATGCAGCCATAACTAAGTCTATTATTGTTACAAAAGAAGCAATAATAACGATGAATGATGGAATACGAACTTTGTCAGGTATAAGTTTTTTTATTAACGAAATCACAACGTTGGAACCAACAAGAACAAATGTTGTTGCTAGTCCCATACCTAAACCATTAATAGCCGAAGTTGTAACACCTAATGTAGGACACAAGCCTAAGAGGAGTATGAAAACAGGATTTTCTTTTAAAAATCCTTTTGTAAAGTTTTTAAAATTATTCATTATTCGTTTCCTCCTTCTTTTGGTTCAACATTATTTTCTGTTAAAGTCTTAATATAGGTATTAAATGCTCTTTGTATAGCATCACAATATGCTCTGCTTGTTATTGTGGCAGCAGTGATAGCATCTACCTGACCGCCGTCCTTTTTAACTTTTAGTTCAGAGTTTTTCATTGAAGAAATATCCATACCTTTGAATTGTTCGTTCCAACTGCTAACTGATTTTCCTGATTTATCCCCAAGTCCAGGGGTTTCTTTATGTTCCAGGACATTAGAGTCAATGATTTTACCTTCTTTGTCGAATCCAACCATAACAGTTATCACACCGCCAAAACCATTATTCGAAAATGTTTTTACCGCAGTTCCAATTAAATCATCACCGTTTTTAACATAGTAAAAAACCAAATTTCCCGAGCCGTCAGCGGCTGGAATTTCTTTTTCTTCAATTTGAGCCTTATCTGCTCCCGGAACCACAACATTAATAGCTGTTTTAAGTTTTTCGTCTTTGGCTTTTTGTATAGGGTCTTTGGTTACATTATATACCGAAGCCAAACCTGCTGCTGCTATTGCTGTAATAACAAACAGCGTAAGTGTCATATTTAAAAATGTAGATTCTTTTTTAGCCATAGTTGTTATTTTTTAATTTTTTCACCAAAACGTTCAGGTTTAAATCCTTTGTTAATTAATGGTACAAATGCATTCATAATTAGTATGGCAAAAGACATACCTTCTGGGTAAGCTCCCCAAACCCTTATTAATACTGTTATAACACCAATTCCGACACCAAAAACCAGCATTCCTTTATGCGTCATTGGTGAAGTTACCATATCTGTTGCCATAAAAATTGCTCCCAGAAGCATGCCACCGGTTAAAATATGAAATAGAGGATTGGCAAATTTATCAGGATCGATTCCATACAGAATTCCTGTAAAAATTGCAACTGTACCTATAATAGAAACAGGAATATGCCACGAAATTATTTTACGGAAAAGCATAAATAACCCGCCTAAAATTAATGCAGCAGCAGAAATCTCGCCCAGAGAACCTCCCATCTGACCAATAAACATATCGGTGTAGGAGTGAGGCATATTATTCATTATAGATGAGAATGTTTCACCATTTTTTAATCCTTCTTTTACTATTGCTAAAGGGGTTGCCCCAGTTGTTGCATCAGTCATTGCGAAATTAAGCACACTTACTTTCGGCCAAGATGTCATCTGAACAGGGAACGAAATCAGGAGAAAAACACGACCTACTAATGCCGGATTAAATGGATTATTTCCTAGTCCGCCGAAAGTCATTTTTGCTATCCCTATTGCTACCAGAGATCCAATAACAATTATCCACCAAGGTAAATTTGATGGAACGTTAAATGCCAACAACATACCTGTTACAATTGCTGATCCGTCAACAATAGTTGTTTTCCCTTTAAGTAAAAACTTTTGAATCAGCCACTCGAAAAATATACATGAAGCTATTGCAATGAGATTTACTCTTATGGCATCTAATCCAAAATAATATACTGATACCAATAAAGCGGGAATCATAGCAAGCACAACTCCAAACATGATTTTTTTAACGGAATCTTTTCCGTGATCATGTGGAGACATTGATACTGTTAATCTGTTTATAGCCATTGTTTTATGATTTTTTTGCTCTTAATATTTTATTTAAATTTGCTTTACCCAATCTTATATAGTCAAGTAGCGGAACACCAGCAGGGCATACATACACACACGAACCGCATTCCATACAGTCAAGAGCACGTTCTGCCTGAAGTTCTTCATACATTTTTACAGCTGCCATGTTCTTTATTAGATATGGTTCTAAACCCATAGGGCAGACGCCAACACATCTTCCACAACGGATACAATTATAAGTTTCTGCTCTTTCAGCAATTTGTTCAGGGAAAATCAGGACTCCTGAAGTTCCTTTTGTAACCGGAATTTTATCAGAGCTTACTGCTTTTCCCATCATCGGACCTCCACTAACAATCTTGCCGGTATCTTCGGGCATTCCGCCGGCTGCTTCAATAAGCATATTGATAGGTGTTCCTATTCTTGATAAAATATTTGAAGGTTTTTTTACAGATTTTCCTGTTACGGTAACTACTCTTTCAAATAATGGTTTGTTTTTAATAACTGCTTCATAAACAGCAAAAGCAGTTCCTACATTTTGGACAACACAGCCTACTTCAATCGGCAGAGCCCCTGACGGAACTTCACGATTTGTTATAGATTTAATTAACTGTTTTTCACCGCCTTGAGGATATTTTACTTTTAATGCGTTGACTTCTATATGTTCGAATTTTTTTGATAATTCTGTCATGTGCTTTATTGCATCCGGCTTATTGTTTTCAATTCCAACAATAACTTTTTCGGCACCAACTGCTTTTTGAATTAATTTACAGCCAATTAGAATTTCTTCGCCTTTTTCCATCATTAATTGATGGTCGGCAGTAAGATATGGCTCACATTCAACAGCATTAATTATTAGATATTTACATGTTTTTCCTGCAGGAACGGAGAGTTTAACGTGAGTTGGAAATGTAGCTCCTCCCAAACCTACTATACCGTTTCCGGCTACTTTTGCTCTTATTTCTTCTGCAGAAATATCTGTATTGTTTATAATCTCTGCTGAACGATCTATTGTTTCCAGCCATTCGTCACCTTCAACATCAATAACTATACAGGTTTGTTTATATCCTGAAGTATCAAGAATTTTGTCAATCTTTAACACTTTTCCTGATACAGAAGAATGGATGTTTGCTGAAACAAAACCTGTACTTTTAGCAATAAGCTGACCTGTCTTAACTACATCACCTTTGGCAACTACAGGTTCTGCAGGAGCACCAAGATGTTGCGCAACAGGAATGTACACTTGTTTAGGAAGTTCAATAGTTTCTATAGGTTTACCTGCGGAAAACTTGTTTTCTCCGGGATGAACTCCTCCTTTTGGAAATGTTTTTAACACTGTATTATCTCCTATAATTAATTATTATTTTTCAATTTCAGTAGTCTCAGATGCTTTCTCAACCACAGCTTCTTTGCGTGGCGGGAAATTTAATTCCAGAATTGCTCCAGTAGGACATTCTGCAACACATTTCCTGCATAATTTACATTTTTCAAAATCAATGTATGCTAGAAAATTTTCAATTGTAATTGCGTCATAAGCACATACTTTCGCACATTTACCACACCCTATACATGCTGCATCACAAGCCCTTTTAGCATCGGCACCTTTATCTTTATTAATGCACGAAACATATATTCTACGGCTCTTTTTACCTTTGTTTCTTAATTCAATTATTGATTTTGGACATGCTTTTACACAGGCACCACATGCAGTACATTTATCTTCATCAACAATTGGCAATCCGGATTCCTCATCCATATGTATAGCATCAAAAGTACATGCCGCAACACAATCACCAAGCCCTAGACAGCCGTATTGACAATCTGTGTCACCACCGTAGAGAGCACTAGAAACAGCACAAGAAACAGGACCGTCATATTTTGTTGTTTTTTTACGTTTTTCCGGAGTCCCGTTGCATCTTATTACTGCAATCTGGGGTTCTTTTTCGGTAGCGGTTTGACCTAGTGCATTTGCAACATTTTTCATAGCTTCGTTACCCCCTGCAGGACAAAACATACCATCAAGTGTTTCGGCTTTTACACATGCTTCTGCAAATCCACGGCACCCGGGGTATCCGCATCCACCACAATTTGCTCCCGGCAAGCAGGCTTCTACCTCATCAATACGTGGGTCTTCTACTACTTTAAATTTTTGTGCAACAAAGTATAAAATGACTGCCAACACTACTCCTAACAAACTTAAGGAAATTAACGTATTCAGAATTATTTCCATAATTAAACAATTAAATTTTCTCTAAATTAAATTTAAAATCTCTTTTTATTTTATTTTTCCCAAAATACAATGCTAAATAATACGGGAAAAGCATTCCTAATGATAGTATTCCTGATAATCCTTCGCTTAAACCTAATAAGATGAAAACGATTAAAGATATTATCAAAACAAAGAAAGGTAAAATGTATCCAAGCATTAACGCTCTTGTGCCTAGTGATTCGCGCATGATAACATTTACATCTTCGCCTATTTGCCATACTCCGTTTGGATTTGTAATTTCTACTGTTTTGTGTGTGCTGTCAAGACCACAAATTGATTTTGCATGACATGATGAACAAGCTGACATTACAGTCAATTCAACAAATACCGAATTATCGGAAATTTCAGTTACAATCCCTTTGTGTTCTATTAAAGAATTCTTACCCATTTAAAAATGTACTGAAAAAATCAGTACAAAAGTAAATTTTTTGTGATGTATTAATATGATTAAAGAACATATTATTTAAACAATGGCTTAATTTAGAATAAATATAAATAAAAAACCTCTGAAGTAATTTCAGAGGTTTTAAAATTAAATATAATCAGATTTATAATTTGATAAATTTAGTAGTAAAGATAGATTTTTCAGAAACAGCTTTAGTGTAATATAATCCTGATTTGAGATCTGAAATATTAATACCCTGTAGCTCCCATTCTGTTGTAACAGATGTTAGATGAATATTTTTAACAATTCGCCCCTGTTGATCTAATATTTCGATTGAATAGTTTTCTTCAGGCAAGTTATTAGTGATTAAATAAAGTACATCATTAGCAGGATTTGGAAAAGCTTTAATATATGAATATGATTTATGATTTGAGATTCCTGAAACTTCTTCTATAACAAAAACATGAGGGTCTGCACTACCTATAAAGGGATGAGTTTCTGTTTTCGGTCTGTCATCAATTGCTTGAATATAATATTCAATTTTATCTCCTGGGTTAAAGCTGTCAATGGTAACATTATAAAGGTTTCCACCTGCGTTTGCCATATTTGTTTCAATAAAACTACCTTCATTAACTTTATAGATTAGTTTAACAGAGTTAATGTTGTTAGAATTGTTAAAAGAATAAACATCAGCTTCGAAAACAAATTGAGTTTGGTAGGTTACTGTATCAAAATATGGATAATGGAGTATTCTAAGGGTTTCAAAATCAGGAACTTCGTGAGTACGGCAATGTAATGCATCGGTACTAGCCCAACTGTTGTATGAAATTCCAATGATTTCATAACCGGGCATTGCTTCTTCATAAGCAGCAGCAGCAGCAGCGTTGTAATTCCCTGCAGATCCCGTATTAAAAGCAACGAAAACCTTGTTGTTCATAATTAATGAGTTTGTATAAGCATTGCCATTAACGACCCAATCTGTTCTATAAACATTGTATTTATTGCCATACGAACTTGTTTGATTTGCCCAATAATCTGCCATTGCTTCAAAATCGGCATAACGGTAGTCTGATGACGGGACTCTTGCAACAAGCATTTTGTCAACATCTAAAAATTTACCCCAACAATCAATATGTTCAATGTAATCATCAAGAGGATCCTGAACAAGTTTATATTCTGTTATACCTAAGTAGTTCTCGACAAGACTCGCTACCTGAGCTGGTGATAATCCGGGGTTTTCGTCATAAACCAAATCACAGGAAGCTGCTATTCCCATACCGTCTGTCATATAATTTCCACCGGTGTGTTCCAAATTCATTCCAAAAACCTCTAAATCAAAGTAATCGCCTAAAGTAATTGGCAGGTCATTATCGTTTGGTCGTGGGCGATTATAAGGAAAATTTACTATTCCAACTTCGTTGTTTGTACCATATTCAATAAACCAAGGACTATAGTCTCGTGCCCAATAAGAGTCAAGAGTTTCATTTACATATATTATATTTCCCATATTAACACCGGCAGAATTTAAACTGGAATTTATTGAAGACTGATCGCCAGATTCACATACTATATATACTAAAACATCTTCAGATAGTTCAGAAATCAAAGTAAGTGGAATGCCAAAATATCCGATATGCGATACTATTACACCTTGATTCCTTTCGAACTCTGCGATATTTCTTACTCCTCCTGTTGGCGGAGGAGTCTGTACAAAACTTTTTGAATTATATCCCTTTATATTCAGTTCATCAGAACTTATCATGTGATATTTGCTCTGTAGTTCAGGAGTTAGTAATTCTTGAGAAAAAATAATACTTGATGACAAAATCAAAAATAATAGAATAGCACTTTTTTTCATAAGTAAATCTTTTAAATAATAATAAATAATTGAGAGTATTATTATTTGTTAATAATTAGGTTTTTACAGTAAACTGTATCTTTTGTAGTTAGCTGAATAATGTATAATCCATTAGAATAGTTTTCTGTATTAAGAAGGATAGCGTTTTTACCTTTATAAAGATTTATGTATTCAGGGTATTCAAATACAACTTGTCCGGATATGTTTATTACTTTCACTAAAGCTGTTGTATTTTCAATCAGATTCAAATTTACATTAACATAATCAGAGGCAGGATTTGGATAAATCTCAAGAGAATTTTCCATTACATCGATAGTGGTAGAAATGACAGGAACGGTACTTTGATGAGCGGGCAATATTATATTATCAATCCACGCACATTCATTCCCTGTTGATACATATCCTAAACTGTAAAACATCCACTTTAATTCTCTATTTCCTGCTAATACAGGATATGTTTCATGACTCCAATCTATCTGACCATACCATTTTCCCATTTCTGTTCCGTCAACGGTAAATTGAAGATAATTAATTGTATAACCCCACATTTGATCCTGACAATTAACTTTTTTGAAGAATTCTACATTATCATCAGTTAAGACATTAAGATTAATTGTTAGGGTTGATTCGCCACCAGAGGTTGGAACCAGACCGGATTGTAAAGCGTAATCTCCTTCATAAACCACATCGCTTACAATAGACCATTGATATTCATCTGAGAGTTGCCAAGCATAAGAATACAAAGTTCCCGATTCCCAGTCTTCTATTTGTTGACCAGCAGAGAGGCAAGTATTAAGCGTTGAGCCGTATAAACCTGCAGTAAGATCAAAATCAAAACAAAGAGCTGTACCTGTTGTCACTTCTTCATCAATTGTAACTGTGAATGCAATTTCTATAGGTGAATTTATATCTTGTTCATCAAAAGTTACTGTGTTATTAGATATCGTTACATATTGACTTTCAGAACTAATTATAACATTTCCTGAATTTGACAATGCGTGTCCGTTATTAAGTATTTCCACAACCAGATTTACTGTCTCACCCGGATCTATAGTATAATTACTATTACCCGAATCAGTATCATCAATTTGTATGAAACCAAGTTCAAAATTCGGAGCATTGACTGTGATATTGTAATTAGATTGCCATGTATTTTCATCTGTATCCGTAATTTCAAGATTTAAGGAGATAACTTCCTGATCTTGAATTCCATCAGCAATTTCAATAGTGTAAGCGTCATTGACTGTTACTGTTTCATCAATACCAATATCTCCAAATTCTGCATCATTATCAGTTATTGTAATATTTTGACTTTCACTGCTTAGAGTTGCGTTAACACCGTTTGCAATCTCAACGCCAACATTTTTTAAAGACTGATTTATTTTAATGGTTTCGTTAAAATCAGCAAGACCGTTATTGTTTTCTTCCGAATCATTAATGGCGTATCCTGTAGCAATTACGTAAGGACCATCAGGTACTATTACAAGCACGTCTTCCTGATATGTAACTTTGTTATAAGCTGTAACAGTAACCTTCATTGTGCCGGGAGCGTCAAACGGAGTAAGAGTTACGTTTGCAGAACCTCCGGTTGAATATCCATAACCCATGATTATAGTTTCTTCTCCATCAATTTTTGTTAATGAAACCAATGCATTGTCAGTATTACAGTTAACCATAAAATCTGTTTGTCCGACAGTAATTGTACTTTGATGAGAAATTGTCATTTCTTCGGGAGTTTTAGTACGAACCATTATTGAGGGGTCTCCAAATATTAGCCAGGTATCAGCCATAGATTGACCTTGTCCGCCTTCTTCAATCATTTGGAACATACCGTTAAAAGACAGTCCTCCCATTGTACGTTTGATGTTGTTTTCGTAAGATTCTATCAATATGTCAACCATTTCGTCTTGTGCTGTCATTGGTTCTGCCCAGCTTTGATTTATTGTTGAGCCAAGAAAAGCTATTGCCCCGGTAGGATTGCCACCGTTTGTTGCTCTTAGCCAGGCTTCTGCAAAACATGTGTTGCCGTTAAAATCTCCATTTACACAAGCTACGCTCCATGCAAAAGGTAATTTCTTATCGTTAACGAGAGCATTGACTTGTGTGTTCGAATATGAAGTATTGCCCCACAAAGTCACATCACCATGTCCAATATAATTTATTATTCCAACCCCATTGTTTAAGGCGGTTGAGATTAAAGCATTTGAACCACCATCTTGATTTACATGGGTAACTGTGTATCCATAATTTTCTAAATCTGTTCTGATGTTATTTAAGTGAGTAACATCCGACTCTCCACCATCATGACCTTGTCCTTCTCCTTCGTTTGATGCTGAGCCAAAAGCATTTGCAAGCCATGTATCTGAAGTGCTAATTTCTTTTTCATAATAAATTGTACGAACTACTTGTGTTTCTATGTCAGCGATAGAATTTCCCGAAAATCTTCCGATAAAAACATCAGCATAGCCATCACCACCTGCCAGATATGCATATCCATTATCAGAATCCTGTCCACTTACCGACATTGTCGGAACATCATCTGCATCACCAACCAATAAAATATAGGAGAGTTCTTCGGTATCATAATAGTTCTGAATGAATGCTTTTACCTGTGTTGCAGTAGTTCCAATTTCACTCATAAGAACAAGTTCGGTCTGAATTCCTTTTTCATGTTTCCAGCTAATATAATCCTGAATTGCATCAGCATATTCATCTGCTGTAATAATCAGAATTGTTCCGGGAGTGCCTTCTTCGACAGAAGTGTATTTTGACGATATACTATAATTCAAAAACATTCTATTATAGATTGTGTTGAATTCATCATTTCTTACACTTTTTGTTGTAGCAATTTCATTACTAAACTGGTCTTCTGTAAATTTTATTTTTACAACGATTTCTGTATAAATCTTCAATTCATTGCTGATAGCATTATATACAAAAGGATAAAATGTAATATTGCTCCCACGAATATCTCTGATTATATATGGTTCGTCCATATTACAGTTTCTGTAAGGGAAAAACTCGTTAAGTTGATACTCGTTACCGTACTCATACGGAACTGTATTAGGATCAACATTTCTATATATGGTTCCTTTTGAAGGAGCAATATTTATATCATTGATTGTTATGAAATCTGATGACAAAACGTCATATTTATAACCTCCCTTATCCGGAATTACAATAGCCGTTGTGATAAAAGGCAAATCCGGGGCTCCTTTTTTGTAAATATTCGGACAATCAGGACTATTAACTACAATTTCTGTCCCGTTTGGAGTCTGTACCTCATTAAACTTGTATGAATTGACATTAAGTTTAATTATCATTCCATCGTCTGAATTATCTAGGATTTCAATTGTGGAATTCTCGGAAATTGAGGGATTAATTTTAGTCCAAGTGTTTTGTCCATAAACAAAAACACTCAATAATAACAAAGTTAAAAAAGAGTATAAATTTTTCATAAAACATAATTTAATATAGGACATAGACACCCAATATTTTAATGGGTTGCATTTTTGTGTAAAAATAAAATAAATTGTTTATAAAATACAAACATAAAACAATTTTGAGGAAAGATTGCTGATTTAAAACTACTGTCTATTGAATTTTGAAATAGTTGAGATTATTTACTTAGGATTTTAGGAGTCTATGTAAATATTTTTTATATTTGTACTAGTGAGATATTAGGAAGAATTTCAAAAAATAGTTCTGAATATGAGCAATCGAAATGAGTAAGGTTGTTTTATTATATATAGAAAAGATTGAAAAACTATGTTTAGGACAGTTATTTGTGCTTAATTTATTAAGAATAATTACTTTAGCTATCATTTTATTTTTGCTGTGTTCTAATCATTTGTTGTCACAGGGACAATGTTTAAGTGGTGGATGTACGGGAGGTAATAACTATCCCTCAGGTACATTTACTAATAACACACAGAATTGGAGTACTGTAAGTTCTTTAATATATGCAGGTGAATATGCTGTGTATAACGTCGTTGAAGGGAATACTTATGAGTGGTCATTACTGCCAGAGGATGGGGCGTCATGTAGTTATGATGCTCAATTAACTTTATTAAGCAGTGATGGATCGGTGACTATTTGTTATAGCGATGATTATTCAGGAATACTACCTAAGTTAAGTTGGACAGCAACAACAACGACTACAGTAAGAGTTCTGGTCTCTCAATATTATTGTGCTACAAATAGTGCGGCAACCACTTTGAGATGGAGATGTGCAAGTCCGGTAAATGACAATTGTTCGGGAGCGACACTTTTAACTGTTTATGGAAGTTCTTGTGGTGGGGCAACAAACGGAGATGTAGCTGGAGCAACTGAATCTCTCCCAGGTTGTGTAGGTACTGCGAATGATGATGTTTGGTACAAATTTGTTGCAACATCTGCAAATTTTCATACTATAACAGTTGTTGGATCATCAGGTTTTGATGCAGTTGTTGATGTTCGTTCAGGGGCTTGTGATGGAACCAGTATAGCATGTTCTGACATATCGGGAGAAGGAGGAGCAGAATCAGTAAATCTGACAGGGTTGACTTCAGGGAATACGTACTATGTAAGAGTTTATGATTATTGGTCGGGGGTTCCCGAAACAACAACTTTTACTATTTGCATTACATCTCCTTCGACATGTATTCCATATTATTCTTACGGAACATCGTCGGGGGATTTAATTGATAGAGTACAATTAGGCACTCTAGATAACTCTCCTTCCGGAACCGGATCGGAGACAGGTAACTACTATAATGACTATTATTCCTCAATTGCAGCCCCTAATATTTATGAAGGATCTGTACAGAATTTATATATTAAAGTTGGCTCTTATGGGGGACAAACTGTTGCAGCCTGGATTGATTATAATCATGATGGAGATTTTTCGGACAGCAATGAGAAAATTGGAGAAATTTCAAATGTTGCCAGCCTGCAAACTGCAAATATTAGTTTTAATGTGCCAATAGGAGCTACAGCCGGAAACACAAGAATGAGAGTAAGGACAGTGTGGTCAACTACTTCATTGGATCCATGTTCTACATATGGTTGGGGAGAAGCAGAAGATTATAAAGTCAATATTGTCCTGTGCACAACGCCGGGAACTCCGTCTAGTCTGAGTACAAGCAATATTTCATCAACCGCTGCAACATTATCGTGGAGCGCCGGTTCTCCCGCAGGTTCGTCAACGGTTACTTATTATTGGGCTCTAGGAACATCTTCTTCTGCAACTTATGAAGCTAATTATTTGCAAAGAGGAACTACAACATCTCCTACTGTATCGGTTGATGTCTCTGGCCTTAGCGAAGGGGTAACATATTATTGGACAGTAAAAGCTGTTACATCTTGCAATGGGACAAGTTCTGCCTATGCTGGCGTTGTTAGTTTTAAGGCATGCACAACTCCCGGGAAACCATCTTTGAATGCACCTGTACTTAACCCTACTGATGCAACTCTAAGCTGGACACCTAATGCTTCAGTTGGCTCACCGATTGTTTCTTATTATTGGGCAATTAATAGCTCTTCAACAGTTAATTATGAAACAAATTATATTCAAAGAGGGATTGCGACATCTCCGGTTACCTCAGCATATATCTCAAATTTAACGTCAAATACTGATTACTGGTGGACTGTAAAAGCAGTAACAGGTTGTAGTAATAATTCTTCGGGATATGCAACTGCAGGATCTTTTACTACTCCTTGTCAGACGCCTGGACCTCCAACAAATATGAATACTACAGCCATTGGTACTAATACTGTTACTTTAAATTGGGCAGCAGGAACACCTCAAGGTTCAGCAACAGTAACATATTATTGGGCTATTGGTACGACTACTGGTGTTACTTATGAATCAGGTTATTCATGGAGAGGTACAACTACAAATCTTAATGTTACACAAGGTTCTTTAACAGCCGGTACAACATATTACTGGACAGTCAAAGCTGTTACATCGTGCAATAGCTCTGCTTCTGCTTATCCGTCTGCTTTGTCTTTTACAACTACATCATCATCCGGTGTTATTACATGGTCGGGAAGTACAAGTGAAGCCTGGGATTTAGGTTCTAATTGGGTGGGGGGTAATGTGCCTTTGTACACAAATGACGTAATTATTCTTTCAGGTTGCCCCAGATATCCTAATATTACAACCGTAGGATTAAGTATTAATAACACAACAGTGACAAATCGTTGTAAATCATTAACAATAAATTCAGGTGCAAAACTGACAATAGATGGTGCGATTAATTTATATTGTTCAGGAATAGTTAATATTAGTGGAGTTTTGAATCATCACGCTGGTTACGGTTCAGGTCGTACTCAAATAAATTCTGGCGGAATAGTAACGGTTAAAAATGGTGGTTATCTGAATATTGGAAGTAATCAATTATCAGGAGGGACTTCGGGGACACCATCAGGAACCATTGAGGCAATTAATGATATTTATATTACTGCAGGGCAGCTCATTGTGGAATCGGGCGGAACAGTTTACATTCAGGATCAGTTGCGGTTATTTTCAGATTCAAATACACTGTTTAGACAAGATGGGGGTTCTGTATATGTGGCAATGAGTGGTTCTGGTTCAGCAAGTACAGATAAGTTTTCTGTTGCTACAACTGCTGTTTTTCGTATGATGGGAGGAACACTTTATATTTGTGGTGATGCTGACGGAACAACAACTAGTTGGGATGCAATATTCTTTAATGCTACTTCTACAATTGATATTCAAGGTGGTACTATAGAATTACTCAATGGTACAACGGCCACGGATTTTACATTAAGTATTGCAAATACATCTACTGTGCTTAATAATATTGTTATTAATAAAACCGGTAAAACAGTGCTTATTGATGGCAATGATGTCAAAGTTTCCGGCGATGTAACTCTTACTGCCGGCACATTCAATGCAAATGGATATAATATTTCTTGTGCCGGTAATTGGACCAACAATGGCGGAACATTTACAGGAGGTTCAGGGACTTTAACTTTTACCGGTTCAGGTAAAACAATAGGCGGTAGCTCTTCTACAACATTTGCTGCAACAACATTTACAGATGGTGCAAATTATTCAATAAATACTTCTTCTGATGCACCACATGCTAGTATTGAAAATCTTACATTAAATGCCGGTTCAGCACTTAATGTAAATTCAGGGAAAGCATTGAATCTGAACGGAACATCTAATATTATCAATGGTTCATTGGTTGCAAGCGATGTTTACGATGGAGTAAGAGATATTGGTTTTAATAACTCAAGCGGACAGTTATCAGGAACAGGTTATATAAATGCAGATTTGCAAATCAGCTCAGGTTCAACACAACTAATGAATGATTTTACATTTAACGGAGACTTATTTTTAAATACTGGTACTTTCGTTATGACGACTCATACTCTTACAGTTAACGGCTCATGGTTTAACAGTGGTGCGTTTACTTCCGGAACAGGGAAAGTTATATTTAACGGATCAGGTAAAGAGATTGGGGGAAGCTTGAAAACTTCATTTAATAACCTTTCGATAAATTCAGGGGCAGATATCACAATTAACCCTTCGGGAGTAAGTCCTAATGAGAGAATTGAAGTTACGGGAGCATTTGAATTACAAACTAATGCAGTATTAACTCTGGCTGATGGTAAGCGTTTATCTTTATTTTCCTCAACAAATGTGTTTAATGGTACCTTAAATACCCTTTCGCAAAAATATAATTATGGCACAACAACTTCGGATTATGAAGTTTATATTAGAAGGAATAATACATTAACTGCTAATGGTACTATTAATGCTGATATCCTTTTTTATAGGGATGCAGCGCAGACAAGTGTTACTACTTTAGGGTCAAATCTGACAGTTGATGGGAGTATTTGTGTTCATAGTGATAATTCGGGAGCCACATTGTCTCTTAACGGTAAAACCCTAAATCTATACGGAAGTTTAACTAATTCGGGCGTACTTAATGAGTCATCGGGTTCGAGTACTGTTAATCTTTTTGGTTCAGGAAGACATATTGTTGGGAGCATAGGAACACGTTTTTATAATTTAAATATTAAAAATGGGGCAGATTACAATATAAATCCAAGTGGTGTGTCATGGCCTAATCAATCAGCTTTGGTTTACGGTAGTTTTTACGGAGAGGAAGGATCCAGTCTGAATATTGCAGCGTCAAAGGTTCTTGACCTTTATGGCAGTACAAATATTTTTGATGGGACAATTACTGCTGATGGAGTTTTTGATAATGTTCGAGATATTGATATAAATAATACAACTGATTTAAGCGGAACTGGGACGACAAATGCAGATTTACGAATATATGGGGGTACTACTACTTTGATTTCGGATTTTGTATTAGATGGGGATTTTATTATCAGATCTGCGGCAGGAACTTTTACAATGACTGACAATGTATTTACTGTTGGCGGATGCTGGACAAACGAAAATGTTTTTAATTCAGGTACAGGAACGGTCAAATTTACAGGAGCTCATCAAAGTACTGTTAGTGCAAATTGTTATTATAGCGGGGCTGCCAAAACTACTGCAGATTTTTATAACGTTGTGATAGAAAGAACTTCCGACACTTTATGTGTATTTAGTACTCCTATGCGTGTAGCAAACGATTTTCATATAAAAAGTGGTATTTTTGCCACAGGATATAAAACCAGAACGACTGGTACCGTCGGTCATGCACGCAGATTAACAGTAGTCGGTATTGCAACTATTGATCCGGATGCTGTATTTTTTGTTGCTTATAAAAAGATTAACGGAGCAACCGGTGAAAATAATTTGGGAACGGCAGATTCGTTAAATATCCCTGTTTTTAAAGGAGATTTAATTAATAATGGATGGATAAAAACAAATCGTCCTATTATAAGTGGATATTCTGATCTCAAGTTAACCGGAGCAAGAATTACCGGAACAGGAACTATGAATGAATTTGGAGTTGATATTCAACCCGAAGATAATACAACAGTTGTGCAGGTTGGCCCTGTCGATATTGAAGGAGACCTTATTATTCAGGACCCTGCAGCTAATTTATGGGAAAATACTGATCCGGACAATGTGTTAACGATAAGAGGAAATTTTTATCTCTATGGTAGTTTCGTTAATAATGGAATAGTAAATGTGTATGGAAATCTGACGAATAATGGAAATGTTATTAATACTTTGGATTTAAGTGGAAGTACATTTAATTTCTATCACCGAAGTACTGGCAGTAGGTTGATACGACTTGATAATCCATCAAATTATGCAAATTTTAACCATGTGATTTTGAGAAATAATGTTAGTAACGGAACAAGAGTGCTTTGTCAGGATATTACTGTTGATGGTAATTTAACTATTGAATCAGGACGAATATTGGATGTCAATAGCAGTTCGCCTGCAACAATCAATAATGCAATAACTCTTGAAGGTTCTAATTCATCATGGATTAATAACGGCACATTTGTTCCCGAGGGAGGTACAGTCACTTTTTGTGGAAACGGCGAACAGCTTTTGGGAGGGACTACTGCAACCGAATTTTATAATTTAACGGTTAATAAAAGTAATTCTTCAAGAATTATGTTAGGAAATTATGCAACAGTTACAAATAATCTTTCACTAACTCAGGGTTTTATACAAACCAATTATGCAAATTTGTTGATTTTGGGCAGTTCTTCGGCAGTAATTCCTACCGGTGGTCAAGCAACTAGCTATGTCAGAGGACCTCTGAAAAAGATTGGTAATACTAATTTTATCTTTCCTATAGGTAAAAATGTAGTTTGGGCTCGCGCTGAGATAAAAAATGTCAGTGGGCAATTAATTACTGATGAATTTACGGCAGAATATATAAATACTACATTTGACATTCCCGATATCGTGTGGGATTCATACCAGGTAATTGATCCTTTGCATCATGTAAGTTCTGTTGAATATTGGAATATCACTCAAAATGTGGGAACAGCAAGTAAAAAAGTTGCATTATATACAGAGGACAAAAGCATAAGTGATTTTCTTGATTTTGATGATGAGGATATGGTAATTGCTCATTATAACAGTAGTTTAAGCAAATGGGAAAATATTGGAAATACAGGTAATAGTGGTTCCGGAGAAACAGGATGGATATTGTCCGATGAATGGTCAACTTTTAGTCCTTTTACTTTCGGATCATTAAGTAAAAACAATCCTTTGCCTGTAGAACTGGTTTACTTTAAAGCAATTAATAATTGTCCGGATGTATCATTAGATTGGGAAGTCGCTTCTGAAATAAACAATGATTATTTTGAAATTCAAAAATCGTACGATCTGAAGAATATTGAAGTAGTTGGAATAGTTAAAGGTGCAGGTAATTCAAATACTATAACAGAGTATAGTTATATTGATAAAAATCCAAAACAGGGTATTATATACTACAGACTAAAACAAGTAGATTATGATGGAACTATTTCTCTGAGCAACTGGTCGCATGTAAAGTTGTTCTGTGGAAATGAGCAAAATGAAACTGATCTTAAGACTGTCGAAAGTTTTAATGTTGCAGGCGTTTATCCTAATCCAACAAATGGACAGTTATACATCCTGATAAATAATGAAGATAGTCAGATTATTTATTATGAAATTTATGATTTGATGTCAAGGAAATTGCTTTCTGGACAAACTTCTGTTGTGGACGGGACAAATGAAATTTCTTTAAATATAGGAGAATTCAGACCTGCAACATATATATTGATTTTACGCTCCGACAAGACCATAAAGCAGTTTAAGGTTGTTAAACAATAGTTATGGGCTTATTAAATAAGATTCAATTTAAAAAATATTATTATTGCGTATTTTTAACCAATTTGTATTATTTAAAACAGGAGTATGAAATCATTATATAATAAAGAGAGGTGGCTAGTGAACTCGTCAATTATCAGCACTCTTTATGTATGTTTTTCTGCGAAAAACTTAAATTTTTCATTAAATCAAATATTTACAGTGCTTAAATCCCTAACAAGTTCTCCCGTGAGACAAACAAAAATAATTCGCAAAATATTCCCGATATATTGCACAAGTATAAAATATTGTGTAATTTAGCTGTTAAATAAACTGGAACAAAACTAGGCTTATACATAAAATTGTTTTATAAGATTACTTTTAGTGTTGGGAGAAAGGAGTTAGTAAACATTATTAAGGACAATCAAAAAAGAAATTATGGAGAAAAATAATACAAACTGGACAAAAGAAGAGCTGAAAATTTACATACTCATTTATTGCGCAAATGCTGATTTTTTAGAATCAAAATCCGAAATAGATTTTATTGAGTCGAAAATGCAAACCAGTAACTATGAAAAAATCCATGCTGAATTTGAGAATGATAATGATTATCAAAGTATCCAAAAAATCCGATTATCAATTAAAGAGCATGGTTATACAAATGATGAAATAAATAGCTTATTTAGAGAAATAAAAGAACTCTTTTTAAGTGATAAGAAATATGATATTTTGGAACAAAATCTAAATAGAGGATTGAGTCGTATCCTCAAATAATTACGTTTACTAGAACAACCTAAACTGCATTAAAACGTATTTTACCAAAGTGCTATCAACATCAGGCTTGAAGAACTCCAAAAGGAATTCAAGCATCTCAAAACGCTGAATTTCATTTTTTTTGTAGGATGACTAATTACTAAATAAATATGAGTTTTTGTTTTTATAAGAAAGGGTCTCAAAACTAAAAGTTTCAAAACCCTTGCTATTTCTGTCGGGGTAGTAAGATTCGAACTTACGACCCCCTGCTCCCAAAGCAGGTGCGCTAACCGGACTGCGCTATACCCCGAAAATATTCTATTTCACTAATATAAGAACATCATATTGCAGATTTGTTTGCGACCCTCCCGACCTAAGTCGGGATGCGCTAACCGGACTGCGCTATACCCCGAGTAATCTATTAATAGTGTTGTAAGAAGCAGGTGCGCTAATCCCAAAAAATAGTATTCGTCTTTCACGAATACGTAATTTTTTGAGGATCCTCGAATTTTGTATGTCAAAAATTCTAAACATCTCAAATTACAACTCAATTTTTCAAATATCTTTCTTGCAGCTAACCGGTTCATTTTTGACATCAAAAATCGGGACCGGACTGCGCTATACCCCGAAATAAATATTTAAAACCAAAAGTAAACCGAATGATTGACCGGATCCCGAATTAGCCACAAGCTAATTCGAGGAACCTCGATTTTTTCAAAAAAATCACAAACTGTTTTCTTTTAATTTCAAACTTTCAAATAACTTTTGTCAGTAAGGCAGAATTGATTTTTTTAAAAATCGGGTCTGCGCTATACCCCGAGTAATCTATTATAGTGTTGTAAAATAGCAGGTGCGCTAATCCCAAAAAATAGTATTTGTTTTTCACAAATACGTAATTTTTTGAGGATCCTCGAATTTTTGTATGTCAAAAATTCTAAACATCTCAAAATTACAACTCAATTTTTCAAATATCTTTCTTGCCGCTAACCGGTTCATTTTTGACATCAAAAATCGGGACCGGACTGCGCTATACCCCGAAAATATATTATTTCACTAATTTAAGAACTTTCCCAAACGGGACTGCAAAAGTAATATGTTTTTTGAAGAAAAAAATATTTTTGTGGATTTTTTTAAAAATCAATTTTCAAATGTTTTCAAATTGCATGATGAATACTTTAAATTTATTCTTAGAGGTTAAAAATAAATTATTTAGGACTTATAAATATATTTTAATTGATTACTATTTTTTGTAACTTTGACATATATTTGAGAAGTAGAGCTTTATTATAAAATTGTGAGTGTTCATAGTATTAATAGTATTACTTATTTGCCTAGTACGGGGAAAATAATAATATCTTTATTTTTTTCCCTGACAATATACTCTTTGTCGGCTATTGCACAAACAGGACCCGGTGGTGTTGGGAATGTTTCTACTAATTTGTTGTGGTTAAGTGCGGATAAATTATCTTATTCCGATGGAAATACTGTAACAGTATGGACTGATTTATCAGGAAATGGAAATCATGCCAACTATACAGGGACTCCTCTTTTTAAAGAAAATGCAATTAATGGGAAACCTGCCGTTAGTTTTAGTGGTGATGATTGTTACGCTGATATTTTTACTGTTCCACATCAAAATATGGCAATTTATGCGGTATTTCAGATTCCATCTGCATCCGCGGGACCGGTATGGCAAAACGCAAATCAAACAGTAAGCGGTTTTTTCCCAAGTTATTCAGGAACGCAATATTTAGATTATGGTGGCGCATGGTTAAGCAAAGCTACAACATTTACATATTCTGTATGGTATATTTCTGAGGTATTATATCTGACAAGTTATACAGGATTATGGAAAAACGGGGTTTCTAATCATTCAACAAATTCTAATGCTATTACCAAAGGTGGTTTTAGATTAGGAAATAGGACATCGAGTGGTTATTTTAAAGGCGATATTGCTGAAATAATATTTTACGATATGTCATTTAACTCTGTCCAGAGAAAAATGGTTGAGAACTATTTGTCGTCAAAATATAATATTTCCATAGCAAATGATTATTATGCACATGATACTGACTATGGTTGTGATGTCGCCGGAATAGGTAGAGACGATGCTTCGAATATTCACAGTAACGCTGTTTCGGCAGGGATATTTGGAATCAGTAATCCTGATGCACTTGATAATGCTGATTTTATTTTATTTGGACATAATGATGCGGATGTTGAGTGGACAAGCGTTGGTGCACCGTCAGGTAGAGAAATTCTGAGTATTCAATGGCAAATAGACAAAACTAATGATGCCGGTAAAGTTGATGTTTATTTCTATATGGATAGCCTCACATTAAATTCTGATGAATATTATCTTTTAACCGATGCTGATGGTGATTTTACAAGCGGAGCGGTTGAGACAGCCATAAGCTTTGGTGGTTATAATTATTTAAAGCTTTCAGAATTTGATTTGACAGATGATTATTACTATACATTGGCTCAGGTATCATGCACAGGTAATCCGGGTACTGTAAGTATTTCGGAAGATACTGATACTATTTTTCATAATGAATCGGTGGTTATATACGCAACGGGTTATGAAGGCTCATTACAATGGCAGATTTCAGTACAGGACAGTGCTTTTATAGAATATACAGGAGCTACGCTTCCGGAATTTACGAGTTATGCCCTTGACAGTTCATATACATACAGATTTCGTGTGCAGGTTAATGATGGATGTAATACTTATTCAAATTATGAAACAGTAGTTTTTAGAAATTGTGCCAGTTGTGCACAAATCGGAGGCACAGGTAGTCTTGATACAGATTGTTATGTAAACTCGGATATTACTATCCCTGATGGAAAATATATTTGGGGACAGGGAAATCTTCATATTCAAAGTGGTAAAACAATGACAACATCTGCACTATCTATGTGCCATATATACATGGATGGCGATGTTAATGTTTATGGAGATATAGAAGGAAATGTTGATATCCAATGTAATAATTTTTTACTTGATGGGAATATTGATGCGAGTGGAAAAGGTTACCCTAGTGCCTCAGGACCCGGTGCCGGCTATAGTCGTGATGTGGCAGGTAATTTTGGTGCAGGTGGAGGTTCTTATGCTGGTAATGGAGGAGATGGAGTATATACAACAAATTCTATAGTGAATTATGGAAGTGTCCATAGTCCTTTTAGTTTTGGAAGTGGTGGTGGAAGGAATAACGGAAAACTAGGTGGAGCAGGTGGTGGACTAATTAAAATAAATGCAAGGAATAAGTGCACTCTAAATGGAAGATTATATGCGAAAGGTACAGTTGGTACTTACGATGTTTCTTATATAAGAGCATCAGGAGGAGGTTCCGGTGGCTCAATATGGATAAATACATCTGATTTAGATGGAAGTGGAGCAGATATTTCTGCGCTTGGTGGAGATGGCGGAAACCCTTCAGGTGGTTATGATGGTGGTGGTGGTGGTGGTGGACGCATTGCGATTTATTACGATACTGATAATTCTACCTCATTTACTTATTCTGCTTTTGGAGGTGTTGGAAATTCGGCTCAAACAGGCGGAGCAGGTACAATTTATCTACGGGATAAAAGTTCTTATGCTGATTTGATTATTAATAATAATAATTTGAGCAATACTCCAGGATTGACTCCTCTAGATATGAATCAAACTGAAAATGTTGATTTTGGAACCATTACTGTAACCAATAAAGCAATTCTTGAGTTTTTTGGAAATCAAACAGAGGATTTTTCTGTAAACACATTACTGCAAAATATTAATAATGGTAAAATTTATTTTAGAAGCGATGTCTCTTCATTTACTTGTACAGATGTAGAATCTGAAGATTCAATTTGTGTAAAAAAAGATTCAGATTTATTTGTTTTTAATTGTAACGACTTTACCACTTCAGGTTATTTTCGTTTTTATTGTAACACTTTGCAACATAATTCGACAGGAGATGTGACTATTGCAGATAATGGAATTATAAAGCCGTTTGGAAACAAGCGAACTTATTCGCTTGAGTGCGAAAACCTTTATGTGTCAGGTGGTTCAAAAGGCTCGGGTGGTGGTATTAATTTAAGTGCTAACGGTTACAAGAACAGAAACTCTACCAATACCAATGATAGTGGTGCAGGTAGTGGCGCTTATGCTGATCACAGTACATATAATTACGGTGGTGGCGGTGGTGCTTATGGTGGTGACGGAGGTGATGGAAATATTGCAATTCCAGGCGGTGCTGAATATGGCACTGCATCTTCCCCAACCGAATTTGGTAGTGGCGGAGGCGATTCATGGGACACTCCAGATAGAGTTGGTGGATATGGTGGCGGTTCAATTAAAATTATTGCTAACGAAACAGTCTCGATTGAAGGAATTGTATGCTCTGATGGGGCTGTTAGTCCTAGTGGTGCAGGGAATAGTTCCGGAGCTGGAGGTGGTGCAGGTGGCTCTATTTGGATTCAGGCCACCGATTTACAAGGTTCAGGAACTATTAGTGCAAATGGCGCAAATGGTGGACTAGATTCCGGTGGGCATAGAAGGGGTGGAGGTGGCTCCGGTGGTCGTATTGATGTTTGTTTTGTTGGTAATGATAATTTTGCTGGAGTAATTTCTGTAACTGGTGGTTTAGGTAATTATGGCGGTTACGAAAATGAGGGCTTAGGAGACCTTGGGACTATTCTAAGGCAGCAAGGAGCATCAGGTTCTTGTGATGATGTCCTGCCTGTTAGCCTGAAATCATTTAATGCTAATTGCAGTTTTCCGAATATTTTATTGACATGGTCAACAGTGTCTGAAAAAAATAATAGTTTTTTTATAATAGAAAGAAGTCTTGATTTGAAGCATTGGGACGAGATAGGTATAGTTTACGGCGCAGGGAATTCAAATGTGATTAAGACTTATGCCTATCAAGATTATATAATAACCGATAAGGTAATTTACTATTGTTTAAAACAAGTGGATTTTGACGGCAATTATCAATATCTTCAGACTGAGGCGGTTCAGTGTCATAGTCAAAAGCTATTTGAAACAGGAGTATATCCTAACCCGTTTTTAGATTTTATTAATTTAACTGTCAATTCTGACCAATTTACTTCCTTGTCAATAGAAATTCAAAATGTGTCTGGACAGGAAGTATTTAACTCAAAATTTAATGTAGATAAAGGTTTTAATTCTATTCAGATTGATTTGTCAGAATTAACTAATGGGATTTATGTAATGAATGTATTTAATGACATTTATTATAAAACATATAAAATCTTTAAAAATTAGGTGTTAGTAACATATCCTTGTGTAATCAATAATTTTCTGATTTAAAAAATTTTATAATCATCTACATTATTTAATTTATATTTGCCATTAATATTTTATGATAAAATATAAACTCATATTACTAGTACTTGGTGCCTTATTGTTGGTCGAAAGTGTATTTATGGCAATCTCTACCATTGTGTCCTATTTTTATGGAGAGGATGATTTTATCCCTTTGTTAATTTCATGCGGTATATTGCTGGGTTCAGGTAGTCTTTTGGTTTTGTTGTTTAGAAAAACTGATAAAAAGATTGAAAAACGGGAAGCTTACTTAATAGTATCATTGGTTTGGATTGTTTTATCTTTTTTTGGATCCCTACCTTTTTATATAAGTGGTTATATTCCTGAATACACCGACGCTTTTTTTGAAACCATTTCCGGTTTTACTACAACAGGGGCATCAATTCTAAACAATATCGAAGAACTGCCTCATGGTTTACTTTTGTGGCGAAGTACAACTCAATGGCTTGGAGGTATGGGTATTATTGTTCTATCAATGGCTTTAATCCCATTTATTAAAATTGGTGGTTTGCAACTATTTAGTGCAGAATCTCCGGGTATCAGCACAGACAAATTACATCCCAGAATTAAACAAACTGCTTTAAGATTATATTTGCTGTACATTGGTTTTACATTAACTCAAGCCATTTTGCTTTCAGTTTTTGGAATGTCTGTTTTTGATGCTATTAACCATGCACTGACCACGATGGCAACCGGAGGATATTCGACAAAACAAGCCAGTATTGCAGCATGGGACTCGCCGGCGATTCATTATATCATTATTGTATTTATGATTTTTGCCGGTACAAATTTTAGTTTATCTTATTTTACTATAACCGGACAATTTAAAAAGGTGTTTAAAAATTCTGAAATTAAATTTTATCTGATTTTAATATTTGTTGCTACTGCAATTATTGGTTCAGGTTTATGGTATTTTATGGATTTGCCAGTCGAAAAGGCTTTTAGAGATTCTTTGTTTCAAACCGTTTCGATAATTACAACCACAGGTTATGGAACGTCTGATTTTTTGTCCTGGACACCAACAGGACTTTGGGTTATTATTGTACTCTTAATGTTTCTTGGAGGGTCATCCGGTTCAACTGGTGGCGGTATTAAAATGGTTAGAATACATATTTTAATACGAAATAGTTATATGGAGTTTAAGAGATTAGTTAATCCTCATGCGGTTTTACCTGTAAGATATAATGGTAAAGCAATAAGTCAACAGGTTATTAATAATGTATTGGCATTTGTTATTTTATATATTTTGATTATCGCTTTTGGAACGTTGATAATGTCATTTTCAGGATTGAGTTTTGATACTGCTTTTGGAGCAGTAGCAACTAGTATTGGGAATATAGGTCCTGGAATAGGAGATGTGGGTCCTGCTTCCAATTTTGCTAATATATCAATATTTGGCAAATGGTTTTTAGGCTTTCTAATGTTGATAGGAAGATTGGAATTATTTACAGTATTGATAATATTTACAAGAGCTTTTTGGAATAAATAGATCAACTTCACATTTCAGGTTCAAAATTTCCCATCCTTACAATTTTAAATTCACCTTCGGTACAGTCAATTACCGTAGATGCTACAAGTCCTCCATATCCACCATCAATTACGGCATCAACTAGGTTTTCGTATTCTTCATAAATTAATTCTGGATCGGTGTTGTACTCAATTATTTCATCATTGGTTTTAAGTGATGTAGTCAATATCGGATTCCCTAGGACATTTACAATTTCTCGGATAATGTTATTATCAGGAATTCTTATTCCGATAGTTTTACGATTGGCTTTCAATATCTTCGGAACATTATTGTTTGCTTCTAAAATGAATGTAAAAGGTCCCGGAAGATTTCTCTTCATCATCTTAAAAATGGTATTGTCTAAAGGTCTAGTAAAATCAGACAAATGGCTTAGGTCATAACAAATAAATGAAAAATTTGCTTTTTCTGGTTTGATACCTTTTAGGTTTGCAACCCGTTCAATAGCTTTTGGTTTGGTGATATCACATCCGATTGCATAAACAGTATCTGTTGGATAAATAATCACACCACCATCTTGTAATATTTCAACAACCTGTCTAATCTGTCTTTCGGCAGGATTATCCGGATGCATTCGGATAAGTATTCCCATTTATTTATTCAGCTTATTATAGTCGTTAAGAAATTGTTGTAATCCAATGTCAGTCAATGGATGTTTAAGTAAACCTAAAATTGCACTCAATGGACAGGTTGCTACATCAGCACCCATTTCCATACATTTAATAATATGCATAGTATGACGAATAGATGCCGCGAGGACCTGAGTGTCAAATTCATAATAGTTATACATATCTACAATTTGTCCTATAAGCTCTACTCCATCTGTGCTATTGTCATCCAATCTTCCTATAAAGGGAGAAACATAAGTAGCTCCGGCTTTGGCAGCAAGCAATGCCTGACCAACACTAAAAACTAAAGTGCAGTTGGTTCTTATTCCTTTTGAGGAAAAATATTTGATTGCTTTAATCCCATCTTTTATAATAGGTACTTTAACAACTATCTGAGGATGAAGAGCTGCAAGTTCTTCACCTTCTTTAACCATTCCTTCAAAATCAGTACTGATTACCTCCGCGCTTACGTCTCCATCAACTATCTTACAAATTTCAAGATAATGATTTAAAATATTTTTTTTGCCGGCTATACCTTCTTTAGCCATCAGCGATGGATTTGTAGTTACTCCGTCCAGTACTCCCAAAGACTGAGCTTCACGTATCTGATCAAGATTTGCAGTATCAATAAAGAATTTCATAATTAATGTTTTAAAATTTTCACAAAAGTACTTTAATTATATTTATACATTGACAAAATCAAATTCTTTAATAAACAATATTTGAAAAATAATTAACAATAATGCTTTTTTTATCTCGTTAGTTATTATAGATATAGATTTAACACAATTCTGTTGATAAAATAGAAACGTTGAAAGAATTTGATGAAAAATTTGTATCTAATTTCGTCCATTATCAATTTAAATTATTGAAACTATGCTATTTCTACAGGTAGATACTTTACAAAATGCTGCTCCGACTACAGTTGGAGAAACAACATTATCGTTTTTTGATATGGCACTGAAAGGTGGCTGGATAATGATTGTACTTGCGGCATTGTCAGTTATTGCGGTTTATATATTTATTGACAGATTTATTGCTATAAAAAAAGCATCCAGGGAACAGAAGTCTTTTATGGATAATATCAAGAATTTTATTTTTGAAGGTAAGGTTGACCAAGCACTGGATAATTGCAGAATGAATGATGGCCCTCTTGCTCGTATGATAGAAAAGGGTGTTATGAGAATTGGGCGTCCGTTAGGTGATGTCAATGCGGCTGTTGAAAATGTTGGCAAACAGGAAGTAACCAAACTTGAAAAGGGTTTGCCGGTTTTGGCTTCGATTGCAGGAGGTGCACCTATGATAGGATTTCTAGGTACTGTAATGGGTATGGTAAAAGCCTTTTTCGATATGGCAAATGCTGGAAGTAATCTTGATGTTGGTATGCTATCGGGAGGTATTTATCTAGCTTTGGTAACTACAGTAGGCGGTCTTATTGTTGGGATTATTGCTTATTTCGGATATAATATTCTTGTTGCCAGAGTAAATAATCTTGTTGCACAGCTCGAAGCTAAAACAACAGAATTTATGGATATTCTTAACGAACCTGCAAAATAAGGAATTATGGCAATACAAACAAGAAATAAAGTAAGTGCAGAGTTTAGCATGTCTTCAATGACCGACATTGTGTTTCTGTTACTTATATTCTTTATGGTAACTTCAACTCTTATTGCTCCAAACGCCTTAAAGTTATTATTGCCTTCAAGTAATAGTCAGACTCAGGCTAATCCAATTGCATCAGTATCTATAAAAGATAATTTTGACGGAACATTTTCATTTGCTGTTGGTACTATGTTTTGTGCTGAATCTGATCTTGAGACTTTGATAAAAAAAGAAGTTGCAGGGCAGACAGAACCTTATGTGTCTCTACATGTTGACAAAACGGTTCCAATGGAACAAGTTGTTAAAGTAATGAATATTGCGAAAAATAACGAATATAAACTAATATTGGCTACACAGCCGGAATAAGAAATGAATTTAAAAAAGCATAATATAATTGGAATCATTGGAGCATTTTTTTATTCCGCTGCAGTGGTTATATTATTATTGCTCTTTGGATTCACATTTCCTGATCCTCCTCCTAAAGAGGAGGCTATCTTGATTGACTTTGGAGGTGGCGGAAACATCGATGCGGGTGCATCCTCATCTGCCACATCAAACGAACAAAATGCCTCGACTCAAAACTCTTCAAACTCAGGTGTAATCACTCAAAGCTTCGAAGATGCCGCCTCCGAGCAATCAAGCACTTTGCCTAATAACAATACTTCAAATACAAATAATAATTCGTCACAATCAAACCCAAATTCCGATAGAATAAATAATCTGTTTGGAGGTGGAACTTTTGGCAATGGTACAGGAAATTCAGGAAATGGAAGTGGTGATGGAAATCCCGGAGACGGAACGGGCGGAGACGGCACAGGAACAGGCCCCGGTGGATTTGGCTCTCTCGAAGGTCGAAGACAGGTTACAATGGTTAAACCCGAAAATGAAGATAATCTTATTGGTGTTGTTAAATTGAAAATTACAGTTGACGAAAATGGTAATGTTACTGATGCTGCCCTTGTGAGTACAAATTGTGCGAAATGCACACAATTAGCTATTACAGCAGTCCGTAAATGGAAATATGAAAAGAAACCGGGAAGTGGTTTTCAGGTCGGTACAGTTACAGTCGAATTCAAGCTGAATTAATCTTTTTTATTTTTTTGTGAAATTATGTATGAGATTGTATCTCATGACCGTTTTATTATAAATGTTAATAATTTAAAACGGTATTATGAAAAATTTAAGAAAACATATTCATGGAATAACCGGGGCTGTTTTGTTTTTATTTTGTGGCTTTGGGATTTTGTTTTTAACCGGATTTACTGTAAAATTACCAATTCCTGTTGAAGAAGTTATACTAATTGATTTTACTAACACAGAATCAAGTACAAGGAATTCTGATTTGGCTGAATGCAGAGTTCAAGAAAGCAATGAAAACGGTTCAAGTTTCAATAAAATTTTGGTTCAAAATTTTGAAATTTCAGAAAGTATTGAAGCAGACTTGATTGAATTGGCACCGAATACTAATAAAATCGATAAGCTATTTACAAATCCATTTGCAAATGGCGATGATAAAAAGGATAACAATAGTTTTAAGGGAGATTCGAAAAATGGACCTGATGAAATTGTAGGAAAACTTGCTGATAGAAAACGAATTAAATTTGTTGAACCACAGACACAAGAAAATTTGTTTGGAAGAGTTGTACTTCAAATTACAGTTAATGAGAAAGGTAATGTTGTTGAAATGAAGTTGCTCGATACAAATTGTAACGAATGCGTTCAACCTGCAAAAGATGCTGTAAAAAAATGGCAATATGAAGCATCTCCTGACAGCGGACTACAAATTGGAACTGTGATAATTAATTTTAAGCAAAATTAGTTTTTTTTTCGAACTATTTTTTTATTAGCCCCATCATTGCCTCAACTGTTGCCTGCACGCCAACATAAACCTTATAAATATTATCTGCCAACATGTAGCAAGGATTTGTTATTATCAGATTCTTTTCATCTATTGCCACTTCATGGTATTCCTTATCAATATGTTTTGCTCCAACTTTTATAAGTTTATCGGCAGTTGATTTATCGTTTCCAATTGTTAGGTTTCCTCCAAGTACTTTTGCAATAAGTACAGGAGCAATACAAAGTGCTGCGATAGGTTTGTGTGATTCATGAAAATCAACAATAACCCGTGCTATGTCTTCATCTACTTCATAGTTTTCTCCTTTATAACCAAATGAAGACAGGTTTTTTGCTGCACCATGTCCTCCGGGAAAAATCACTCCGGAAAAATCGTTGGCATGTAGTTCCGATATAGGTTTAATATTACCTCTGGCAATTCTAGCTGATTCTATTAGAACATTCCGTTTTTCTTCGCTAACTTCTTTGGTTAGGTGATTTATTACATGATATTGGTCTTTATCAGGAGCAAAACACTGATATTCAAGTTCATTTTTGGATAAAGCCAATAGCGTTAAAGTGGCTTCGTGTATCTCGCTTCCGTCAAATACTCCACAACCGGAAAGTACAACCGCAATTTTTTTCATAAAAAGTTTTTTTACAAATATAATTTTTGTATCTTTATAAACTAAATTAATGAGAGATATTTTTTTCTCAAAAAACCTTTTTATGACCATTGTCAGAAATGATTTTTTAAAGCTTTGGAAAATTCTGTATCCCGACCAGAGTGTAAAACTATTGGATATATTCTTAAGTGAACTTAAAGAATTGAAAGAAGAAGTTTTAAAAATTGAAAACACAAATTCTTTATGGTATAAAGATGCAGTAGTTTATTCTTTGTATGTTGATTTATTTAATAAAGATTTTGACGGACTTAAAGATAAAGTACAATATTTGAAAGATCTCGGGATAAATTGTTTGTGGCTTTTGCCAATTTTGGAATCTCCAATGAAAGATGCAGGGTTTGATATTTCAGATTATAGACAAATTCGATCTGATATTTTGGGCAAAGAAGGGGATTCCTCATTTGATGAT
Source organism: Bacteroidota bacterium (assembly GCA_029558535.1). Lineage (GTDB taxonomy): Bacteria > Bacteroidota > Bacteroidia > Bacteroidales > ML635J-15 > Bact-19. The sequence goes on from JAKQEK010000318.1 coordinate 40,598, forward strand.
TTTCTTAAAACTGTCCGTAAAGCAGGAATAAAAGTGATATTTGATATTGCGATAAACCACACATCGAATCAGCATATTTGGTTTAAGAAATCTGCATTACCTGAGAAGAATAAATATACAGATTATTACATTTGGAGTGATAACGATAGGGGTTATAATGAATGTCGCTTGTTGTTTAAAGGTATGTGCGACAGCAACTGGGAGAAATATGATGATAATCGTTTTTATTTTCACAGATTTTTTGAATTTCAGCCTGACCTTAACTATAAAAATCCCAATGTTTTGTTGGATATGTGCAGGAATTTGATGTTTTGGATTGAAAAAGGGGTTGATGGTTTTAGAGCTGATGCAATTCCATATTTATGGAAAGAGGAGGGCACATCTTGCGAAAATCTTGAAAAAACTCATGTAATTATTAAATTTTTCAGAACCCTTATTGAATACTTAAATCCTTCTGTTATTTTATTAGCCGAAGCCTGTCAGCCCCCCTATGAAGTTGTTAAGTATATGGGCGAAGGTGACGAGTGCCATGCCGGATATCATTTCCCGCTAATGCCTCAGATTTTTAAATCAATTGCTTTACAATCATCAGCTCCAATAAAACAAGTGTTGAGTAAAGAAATTACTCCTGAAATACCTGAAATGTGTCAATGGTTTACTTTTCTTAGATGTCACGACGAATTAAGTCTCGAAGATGTATATGTTAATGAGGAGGATAGGAAATATATTTATAAAAATTATTGCCATAATCCTGAATGGGATTTTCGACTTGGAGAAGGAATTAGTGCAAGATTAAGCGAACTTTTTAAGTTTGAGGAAGATAAGATACTATTAGCGTTTTCGATGATATTTACTTTGCCAGGAACTCCCGTTATTTATTACGGAGATGAATTCGGAAAACCTAATGATGAGGATTATTATAACGCTCAGATTCTTTTGACTGGTCATAACGATACTAGAAATAGAGTACGGGGAAAAGTTAATTGGAATGAGTTGGAGCAGAAATTGAATAATAAGAAGAGCTTAGAATATAGAATTTTTCATTCATTGAAAAACATGATTGCTAGCAGAAAGAAAAACCCGGCATTCAGTATGGGATCAATGGTTTTTGTAGATGCTCCAGATAATATTTTGGCTTTCAAAAGGGAATATAATGGCAATAAATTATTTGTCGTTTATAATTTGGGAGATTCTGCTGTATCAATAGAAAAATTGTTACCAGAGAAACACGATATTATTTATGGAAATTTTCAAAATAATGAAAATTCAAAATTAATTGGGTCACATAAAACAATTTGGTTTAAATTTGTATAAAAATATTAGTATCGAGGGACAACTATATTATTATAATTGCGTCAATAGAAAAACTTAAATTTATGATAAAGCGATTAATTATACTGTCAGGAATATGTTTGTTAGCTGTTCAGGTCTTTGCACAAACCATGCTGAGCAGCGATTATAACAATCCGACTCCGGTAATTCAGGGAAGCGAATGTGAATATCTTTCATTTTATTTTGATCATACCTCAGGAATTGATCTTGATACACCACGCTGTCATCGTATGTACCCCGGAGCATCTTCCTATTTCAGTTTTACTGTTCAGGAAAATGGTGAAGCAACTATTAAACTGTCATTTGATGAAATTACGTTTTTCGGAATAGCATTTTACCAATATCAATATGGAGAATATCAGGAAATAAAATGTGATGTATTTAGGTCTGAAGAAGATGTGGTTTATCTTTATTCATTCGAAGATCTTGCCGGGATAGATATTCTTGCTCGTTTCTGGGTTTTAGGAGAACCTGTTTCCGGATCTGTGAATCTTTGTGTGTCAAAAGAACCTGTACCCGGTTTTCAAAAAGTTTTAAGCGTAAATGTTGGTACCTATACTCCTCAGCAACTTGTTGAAGATTATTTAATTACAGGCTGTCTTACTGCTTCAAATATCCAATTTACGGGAGCAGCTAGTGCGATAGGATACTTTTCGAATGGAATACCAGGTTTAAATTTTACTGATGGTGTAATAATTTCAACAGGAAATGCCGTTGATGCTGCAGGTCCAAATACATCAACCAGTACTTCAGGTTACCTTGGTACTTCAGGTAATAGTACTCTCACTACTATAGCAGGAAATACTACATATGATGCTTCAGTTTTGGAATTTGATTTTGTTCCTGCTTCAAATTTGCTTGAATTTCAGTATGTTTTTGGAAGTGACGAATACCCTGAATTTGCCCCACCAAATAGCTCGAGTTTTAATGATGTTTTTGCATTTTTGATCTCGGGTGGTCCTGAAAACTATAATAATGTTAATGTAGCATTAGTTCCCGGGACAAGTACTCCTGTAAGTATAAATAATGTAAATGCAATTACAAATTCATCATATTATGTAAGTAATGGAAGCAGCCCTAATATTGAATATGACGGAATAACAACAACTCTTACTGCCACAAAAGCAGTTACGCAGTGCGAAACATATCATATAAAACTTATGATAGCGGATGTCGGAGATAGTTCGTATGATTCTGCTGTGTTTCTTAAGGCAAATTCTTTTACTTCCGGTGAAAGTTACACTGTTCAATCATTTAATTCATGGTCAGCATCCTTAAGTGTAATGAGAGGTTGTTCTAATTACATACTTTTTAGCCGTACTGATGCTACCCCGTTAAGCGAACCTGTTCCAATCGAAATGACAGTTAGTGGAACTGCTACACCAGGAGTTGATTATGTCCCCCAGATACCCGATAATCTCGTAATACCTGCAGGGCAACAAACTTTAGCAGTTTATTTTGATGCTATTGACACTGGAGTGCTTCAAGGGGATGAAACTATAATTTTAAATTTTGAAAATGGTTGTCCTTGTGGTGGTGGAGAAACTCAACACACAATTACTATAATAGATGCTTTTGATATCACTGCTTCAGTTAGCAATAATGGACCAATTTGTGTTGGAGATCAAGCTACAATTACTCTTACTGTAAACACACCAAGTCCTGATGATGTTACTGTTGAATGGAGTACTAGTGCGGTTGATTTGTATCAGATTACGGTCAGTCCTACAGTTACGACTACTTATTCTGTTGATGTAATATATCCATGCGATACGATTACTCTTACCAGTGTAGTTACTGTTATTAACCCCCCGGATGTAGATTTGGGACCAGATCTGGATGTAGAAGCCTTGACAACTAATTTAAATGCTGGAATGGCTCCTGGTAATACCGGTGTTTGGACTGTTGTAAGTGGCCCGGGTAATGCTACGGTAAATCCAAATACTACTTCTACAACAACTGCCACAGTTGATCAATTTGGAGTTTATACTTTTAGTTGGACAGAAACAAGTTTAGCCCCAAATTGTGTTGCTTCTGATGAAATTAATGTAAATTTTTATCATGTACCGGTTGTTACTTTCGAAGCCACTCCAACTTTATGCTTTGGAGATAATACAACAATAACATTTACTGGCGACGTAGTCTCGGGAATGGCAATATTTGATTGGGATTTTGGTGGTGCAACAATAATCAGTGGAAGTGGACAAGGTCCTTACGTTGTTAATTTTCCAAATTCAGGAAATAACACTGTTAGTTTGACAGTAACGGAATATGTTTCTGTTGTGTCAAATAGCATAAATGTGTTCATTCCACAATTATTGAATGGAATATTAACTATTCAGGATGATCCTTGTTTTGAGACTTGTGATGGACGAGCCAGTATTGCTATGACCGGAGGAGTACCTCCATATAATTATTCATGGGCTTCTTCTTCTAATGAATTAGACAATCTTTGTGTGGGAGACTATGGAATTACTGTAACTGATGCAAATGGTTGTCAATATGCCAATACCTATACAATAAATCAACCCGCAGCTTTGGACTATGATACCAGTTACTACCATGTTTCATGCTACAACACTCAAACTGCAGGTGCTAGTATTTGGGCTTCAGGTGGTACATCTCCATATACATATATTTGGAGTGATGGTTATAATGGAGGAATTCATAATAATATTTCTTCAGGTACATACTTTGTTACAGTTAGTGATAGTCATGGCTGTAGTTTGTTTGAGCAATTCGTTATAACTCAGCCGAATTTACTTCAGGTAGTTACATCAGGGAATTTTGCAATATGTGAAAATCAATCAATAAATATTGTAGCTCAGGAAATGGGTGGAACTGCTCCATATACATTCTTCTGGGATAATGGAGATGGAAATGGCTTTAGTGTGGGACCACAAAGTTTTGGTATTGTGCCCCATGAAGATGTAAATTATACAGTATATGTTGTTGATGCTCATGCTTGTGTTAGTAATTATGCTTTTAGTGAAGTAATTGTTAGTCCTGAATATCATCTCACTTTGACTACTCAAAATAATCGTTGTTATCAAACATGTGATGGTTCGGCATTGATTGGAATCGAAGGTGGATTACAACCGTATAACTATAGCTGGGCTAGTCCCGGTCCTTACTTAAACAATTTATGTGCAGGATTATATACTCTAACTATAACTGATAGAATTGGTTGTGTAGCAGATACAATGTTTGTAATTACCCAACCTACTGCATTAAGTATGAATGTTCAATCAACAAACGCATCTTGTTCATATTCAGCAGACGGTACAATTACTGCAATTGTTATTGGAGGTACACCACCATATAATTATATTTGGTCAGACAATACTCAAACCAATGAAGTTACTGTCGGTCCGGGTTCATATTATCTTACAGTCAGCGACGATAATAATTGCAGAGTATATGGGTCTGCTACGATAACTGCACCTCAAGCGTTAAACGTACTTACTTTATATAATCCGACAATTTGTATTGGAGGAACAGCTACTGTTGTGGGACAGGCTTCCGGTGGTACACAGCCCTATCATTTCCATTGGCAGGGTACTGATAATGTGGAAAGTTGGGAGCATCAATTTACTACAAGTCCAACATCCACCACAATTTATAATCTCACTGTTACAGACAATCATGGTTGTACTTCATCAGGACATAAGGTTACAGTTAATGTAAATCCTCCTTTAGAAATAGAAAGTATAATTAATAGTATTAATAATGTCTGTTTAGGTTACGGAACTCGCATTGAATTGGACATAAATGGAGGTAATGGTGGTCCTTATACAATTACTGATCAAGATGGCAATATTATTGCATCCCCATTTACTTATTATCCTCAGGAATCCGGATATCTAGTTTTAACTGTTGAAGATATGTGCGAAACGCCGGCTGTAACCGATTCTATAATGATTTATGTTCATGATGCACCGTATGTTAATTATAGTGTTAGTGCAATAAATGGATGTCCAGGACAGTATATTGAGTTTGCAGCTTTAGATTCGTCAGACAATTATAATTATGTTTGGAATTTCGGAGATAATGTTTTTGCATTTACAAAAAATCCAACGCATCAATACAGCGAGGGCGGTTTGTATTCTGTAAGTCTTGTTGTCAGAGATCAATTCGGTTGTAAAGATAGTCTGACTCAAGTTGATTTGATTGAAATTTATCCTCAGCCTTATGCGAATTTTTCACCTGAACCTCAAATTGCGGGAATTTTAAATCCACTGATAAATTTTGAAAATTATTCAGAAGATGCTTTGTTCTTTTTCTGGTATTATGGCGATGGCGATTCTACAATCAACTTTAGAAGTCCGCAGCATTATTATAAAAATTTGGGTGAATATGAGGTAATGCTTGTCAGTCAAAATGAATATGGTTGTACTGATACAGCTATAAGAAGTATTATGATACGAGAAGATTATACATTATATGCACCAACAGCTTTTACTCCTAATGGCGATGGTGTTAATGACTGCTTCAGAATTTGTGGTAATGGTATAGATAAAAATACATTTGTTCTTAATATTTATGATAGGTGGGGAGAATTAGTATATACGACTGAAAAATTTGATCCGGATGAAAGTTGTGATAGTTGCGAAGAAGGAGCATGGGATGGAACTAGAGGCTCCAGAACAAAAGGAGATATATATTTGCCAAACGGGATATATTACTGGTACGCAAGGTTTACAGATTATGACTCAATAGGGCACGAATACAACGGTAATGTACAGTTGCTCCGTTAGCAAATTAAGCCATCTTTCAGGATGGCTTTTTTTTAAGATCTTGGATGGTATTGAATTATAGCATCTCTTAGGTATTCTCTATCAATATGAGTGTAAATTTCGGTTGTAGTAATTGATTCATGTCCCAACATTTCTTGTACTGCACGTAAATCAGCGCCACCTTCAACCAAGTGTGTTGCAAAAGAATGTCTGAAAGTGTGTGGCGAAATAGTTTTTGTTATCCCGGCAATATCACAAGCTTCCTTTACAATATTAAAAATCATAACCCTTGTTAATTTGCTTCCTCTTCTGTTTAAAAACAAAAAATCAGAATGTCCCTTTTTGGGAAGAATATGATTTCTAAATGACTTTAAATAATTACCAATTTCTTTTTTCGCCGCTCCTCCAATTGGAACAAGTCTTTGTTTATTGCCCTTGCCAATTACTCTAACAAAAGATTCCTTAAAGAAAATATTAGAGATTTTTAATTCGGCTAATTCAGATACTCTTAATCCACATCCATATAGTACTTCAATTATAGCTCTGTTCCTATGTCCGAGAGATTTACTGACATCAATAGCTTTAATTATTTGGTCAATTTCCTCAATAGTTAATACAACTGGTAGTTTTCTTGCAGTTTTTGGTGACTCGAGTAATGAAGCAGGATTTTCTGAGATTATGTCTTCAAGCAAAAGGTATTTGTAAAACGATTTTATTCCCGAAATGATACGAGATTGAGATTTTTCATTAATTCCTGTTTCGACCAAATATTCTACAAACTTCTTTAAATCTTCGTATTTTGTATGTTTTGGGGATATAACTGTATTTGTTTGACATAAATAGCCGTAAAGCTTATTAACATCACTTATGTATGAATAAATAGTGTTTTCGGATAAATTTCTTTCAAGTTTAAGATAAAAACTAAAATTTTTTATAGCATTTTCCCAATTTTCCATAAATATGTCAGGACTTTTTATAATTTTGTTATCTTATTATATACAGTATATTAGTTTTATAATGCAGATACTTATAATTAACGGTCCAAATTTAAACAAAATAGGGATAAGAGAGCCGGAAATTTATGGAAATCGTAGTTTTAATAATTATTTGGATGAACTTTCTGTGTTATTTAAAAGTCATAATTTGAAGTATTTTCAATCTCATTCTGAAAATAAAATAGTAGAAGAAATTTTAAGTCAATCAGAAAAAATTGATGGTTTAGTTTTGAATGCCGGGGCATATACACATACATCTGTAGCGATTAGAGATGCAATTGCATCTGTTAAATTGCCGGTTGTTTTAGTACATATTTCAAATGTTTATGCTAGGGAGCAATTTAGAAAACATAATATTTTAGCACCTGTCTGCAAAGGTGTTATTACGGGATTTGGTTTGGATTCATATAAGTTGGCGATATATAGTTTAATTTAAGACAGATTTTTTAAATGGAAAAGACAAGGACTTTATACCGGTTGAGGAAGTATAAAAACGGAATTTCGTTAAACCTTCTTACATTGACATTTGGGATAGTATTATTGACAGTTATTCTTTTATTTGAAAAAAGTATTACTGCAGATATGAGGACAAAAGCAAGTGAGTTGCTGACGATGGGTTATCATGACAGTATCAGCAAAGCCTTGGAAACATGTCATAAAGCAATTGAATATATGGATATTGCTGCTAAAACAGCAATCTTGTTTTCTTTAGAAGGATTTATTATTATTTTTTTTAATATAAGATTATCGTCACAAACAAAATCACTTAGCAAGTATTCATCAGTGATTCTAGGTTTTGGAACCATATTATTATTTTTATACTATCTGCTTCTGGGCTTATTTATGCTCTCTGCAAAACCATTATCAGAACTTCAATCTGATTATAGTTTTTTAAGAATAATTGGTATTATCTTAATTTTTACAGGAAATATTGTCTTCATTTTTCAACTTTTTAAAGAAATTATTCTTGAAAAAGGAGAGGAGTAAAAAAGAAAAGAAAAATAATTTTGTTCTTACGAAATAATGCATTACTTTTGCTGCCTTAATTTTTTAATAAATATTATAAGTGATGAAAAATTATTTGGATTCAGAAAAGAAGAAAGAAATCTTCAAAAAACACGGGAAGTCTAATAATGATACTGGCTCACCTGAAGCTCAGATAGCATTATTTTCCTACCGTATCAATCACTTAACTGAGCATCTGAAAATCAACAAAAAAGATTTTGGTACTCAAAGAGCATTGATAATGTTGGTAGGAAAAAGAAGAAGTTTGTTGGATTATTTAAAAGCAAACGACATTGAAAGATATAGAGCGATTGTCAAGAAATTGGGTTTACGTCGCTAAGACTCCTGAAAAGCAAGACATTGAGTTTTGCTTTTTTTTTACGAATTAACTAATAGATGAAATAAAATGTACAATGAAATTAAAAAAGTCGTTAAATTAAGTGACGGCAGAGAAATTGAAATTTCCACCGGAAAATTGGCCAAACAAGCAACAGGATCAGTAGTGGTGAAGATGGGTAAAACCATGTTATTAGCAACAGTTGTAGTTGCAGACGAAGCAAAGGAGGATGTCGATTTTATGCCTCTTTCTGTTGAATATAAAGAAAAATATGCCTCTGTTGGCAGATTCCCTGGAGGATTTTTAAAACGTGAAGGTCGCCCTTCGGATTCTGAAATATTAGTATCGCGTTTAGTTGACAGAGCTTTACGCCCATTGTTTCCTGATGATTTTCATGCTGAAACATTTGTAAATGTTATGCTTATGTCAGCAGATGTAAACGATATGCCTGACGCACTTGCAGGATTGGCAGCTTCGGCAGCTTTAGCTGTTACAAATGTTCCGTTTAACGGACCAATTTCCGAAGTACGCGTATCTCGTATAGATGGTAATTTTGTAATTAATCCTTCATTAGAAGAAAATCAACGTGCTGACATCGATCTTATTGTAGCAGCAACTATCGAAAACATTATGATGGTCGAAGGTGAAATGAACGAGGTGTCAGAAAAAGAAATGCTTGAAGCAATAAAATTTGCTCATGATGCAATTAAAATTCAATGTCAAGCACAGCTTGAATTAAGAGAAGCTTGTGGCATAACAGGATTTAAAGAATATTGTCACGAAACCAATGATGAAGAGTTAAGAAAAAAAGTTTGGGACGAAACTTATGATAAAGCTTATGCGGCTGCATTTACTCAAACAGCAGATAAACACGAAAGAAAAAGACTTTTTGCTGCAGTGAAAGAAGATTTTTTAAGTCAATATTCAGATGAAGAATTGGAAGTAGTTAAAAAATTTGTTGACAGATATTATCACGCAGTCGAAAAAGAGGCTGTTCGTCAGATGGTCGTTAATGAGAAAGTTCGTCTTGATGGTCGTAAAACAAACGAAATTCGTCCGATTTGGAGCGAGGTAGATTATTTGCCGTCAGCTCACGGCTCGGCTATTTTTACTCGTGGCGAAACTCAATCAATTACCACTGTTACATTAGGCGGAAAACTCGATGAACAGATGTTTGACGGAGTTATGTTTAAAGGATATTCACCATTTGTCTTACATTATAACTTTCCACCATTTTCTACTGGTGATGCTAAACCATATCGTGGTGTAGGTCGTCGCGAAATTGGACATGGAAATCTTGCTCATCGTGCTTTATCGAAGGTAATTCCTACTAAAGGGGAGAAATTTCCTTATACCGTGAGAGTGGTTAGCGATATTTTAGAGTCTAACGGTTCATCATCAATGGCAACTGTATGTGCCGGAACTTTAGCTTTAATGGATGCTGGTGTTCCAATTTTGAAACCGGTTAGCGGTATAGCTATGGGACTTATTGCAGATTCTAAAACAAATAAATTTGCTATTCTAAGTGATATTCTTGGTGATGAAGATCATCTCGGAGATATGGACTTTAAGGTTTGTGGTACTCCGAATGGAATTACTGCTACACAAATGGATATTAAGGTTGACGGATTGTCTTATGAAGTTCTTGAACAAGCTCTTCAACAAGCAAAAGAAGGTAGAGCTCATATTTTGAACGAAATGCTTAAAACTATTCCGGAACCTAGGGCAAATTATAAAGATCATGCTCCTAGAATCGAAACTATAGTTATCCCAAAAGATATGATTGGTGCTGTTATTGGTCCTGGAGGAAAGATTATTCAGGAAATACAAGCTTTGACAAATTCTGTTATTTCAATTACCGAAGTTGATGACAAAGGCTATGTCGAAATCGCAGCAACTAACGGTCCTGATATGATGGCAGCAAGAGAAAAAGTTATGTCTATTGTTAAGGTTCCTGAGATAAATGAAATTTATAAGGGTAAGGTTAAAGGAATAACAACTTTTGGTGCTTTTGTAGAAATATTGCCAAATACACAAGGTTTATTGCATATATCAGAGATTGACTGGAAACGTATTAAATCTGTCGAAGAGGTATTAAAAGAAGGCATGGAAGTAGAAGTTAAACTTATAGATATTGATCAAAAATCGGGTAAATTAAAACTTAGTCGAAAAGTACTTTTGCCAAAACCGCCTAAAGAGGACAAACCTGAACAACAAACACAAGAATAATAATATAAAGGTCTGATTTTTTCAGACCTTTTTTATATGTTTTACTTACACTGTTTTATTGTAAACTAAGAGCTATTTCAAAAAACCTAATATATATTCAATTTTTTTATCAATATTTTGATTTCCGTCAATCCAATAAATTTTAGTTCCTTCTTTTTCCATTTTTCTAAACCATGTCATCTGACGTTTTGCAAATTGATGAATGGCAGTATTAAGTTGATTGAACAATTCGTCATAATTTATTTTCCCGTAAAGATACCAAGATAGAAATTTATATTCTAAACCGTAATATTCCATATCTTCAAATGATAAACCGGAATCAATAAGATTTTGTGCTTCTTCAATCATCCCGTTTTCAAGCCTGTATTTAAGACGTTGGGTAATTCGTGTACGGCGCTGTTCACGTTCGAAATAAATTCCAAATATTATTGGATTAATATCAGGCGTATTATCCGTTTTTAGTTCATTTCTTGAATAATACTCTGCAATTTCTATTGCCCTGATTGCACGTTTTGTCGTATCTAGGTCGCTGCGATTGTGTAGCTTTTTATATTTGAGCAATATTTCTCCGAGTTCACTAATAGATAAATCTTTTAATTCATTCCTAAGTCTTTCATTTACAGGGACTTTTACAAGTTGATAGTTATTTATAACAGCATCAATATATAATCCTGTTCCACCACAAAGAACAGGAATTTTGTTTCGTTCAGTAATTTCTGAATATACCTTGAAAAAGTCTTTATGATATTCGAAAACATTATATTTTGAACCCGCTTCAACTATGTCTATTAAATGATATGGTACCTGATTACCATTAATATTATATTCATTAATATCTTTACCGGTGCCTATATCCATTCCTTTATAAACTTGCCGACTGTCCGCACTAATTATTTCAGCATTTATTTTTCTTGCCAGTTTGGCTGCTACTGATGTTTTACCCCCTGCTGTAGCTCCTGTTATTACTATAAGATTATATTTTGTTAGCATATTTAGTGCTTTTGGCAATGTAAAAATATAAAAAATAAACTAATTTTGTCGGCGTTACAATATTATGAGTACAAAAGAAATTATAAATCGTTTTTTGAGGATTCTTTACAACCCAGTTTTGGGTTGGTTAAGATATGATTCTGATAAAATTAGTTTTCGTGAAATTATAAGTCCTTTTTTTATTTTGACTTTGGTTTTTCTGTTTATTGCAAGATTTGTCGGGAAAACACTTGCGTATTTGTCCGTTACTGATGCTAAATACATTATTCTGTTCGCTGCTGTTAGTATTATTATTGATTTATTATTTTTTCTGTTAGTAGTTTTCTTAATAAATTATTTATTGCCTTTTTTTAACATAAAGAAATCTAAATCAAAAGTTGCTGCGTTAATTTACACAAGTCTGGTACCTTTTTACATGGGAATAATTCTTATGAATTTATTTCCTGGTTTGTTCTTTCTGGGATTAATTTCTCTTTATGCTTTTTTTGTGCTGTATTGGGGAGTAGTTAATTTATTAAAACCTGCCCAATCAGATGTGATAGTAATTTACTCAATAATTTCTCTTATTCTAATAGGAGTGTACTTTATACTTAATTTTGCTTTAGTTTACCCATTTTTTGATTTTGTTTTTTAGAATTTATGGCAGAAAAAACTATTTTATATAAGAATAAAAAAGCATATTTTAAATATGAATTTATTGAAAGAATTACTGCCGGTATTGTCTTACTGGGAACCGAAATTAAATCAATAAGGGACGGAAAAATTAATTTTTCTGATTCATTTTGTGTATTTAAGGGTACTGAACTTTGGGTAACAGGAATTCATATTGCTGAATATGTGCTGGGTACCTGTAATAATCATGAGCCGAAAAGAGACAGGAAATTACTTTTAAATAGGCGGGAGCTAAATAAACTTCAGAAAAAAGTTGCAGAAAAAGGATTGACTATTGTTCCTGTTGGATTGTTGTTAAATGAAAAAGGTATCGCTAAACTTGAAATAGCTCTGGCAAAAGGGAAAAAGTTGCATGATAAACGGGAAGATATAAAAACCCGTGATTCGAAACGTGACATGGAAAGAACCAATAAGTATTGAGATGTATTTTTATGTAGTATTATTTGCAATATTGTCATATCTGATAGGATCATTCAGTTCGGCGGTGTGGTTTGGTAAATGGTTTTTTGGAGTTGATGTACGCGAACATGGGAGTAAAAATGCAGGAGCAACAAACACTTTTCGAGTTTTAGGATATAAAGCCGGTATTCCTGTGTTTATTGCAGATATTCTTAAAAGTTTTTTAGCAGTACAGTTAATTATTTTTGTTCCTGATATTTCTGTAGAAAGTGAGTTCTATTATCAGATAAAACTTTTGTTTGGTGTGTTGGCCGTAATAGGTCATATTTTCCCAATTTATACTGGTTTTAGAGGCGGAAAAGGTGTGGCTTCTATGTTAGGTCTTGTGCTGGCATTATATCCGGTATCAGCAGGCTTGACTTTTGGTGTTTTTTTAATAGTGTTTTTAATATCACGAATTGTATCAATCTCATCTATAATTGCAGCAGTATCGTTCCCATTTATTATGTATGTTATTACAGATGGTTCATCTGACACATTAACAGTCTTTTCTGTTGTTGCTGCAGTTTTGATTGTTATAACACACAAAAAAAATATTAAAAGATTGTTAAAGGGAGAGGAGAAACGCATTAGTTTCAGAAAAAGTAATTAATATTGTAGTAACTAAAAATATTAAAAACATGAGACGTAACATTTTTTTAAGTTTAGCAATATTGTGTATTATTACTTATTCTTGTAAACCCAAAACTCAGAATATGGAACAAAAAGAAAAGGAATTCCACGCCATTAATTTATCGGATCTTGATACAACAGTAAATCCTGCAGATAATTTTTATCAATTTGCTACAGGAGGATGGCAAAAAAACAATCCATTACCTGATGAGGAAAGCAGATTTGGTGCATTCGATCTACTTGCAAAAGAAACCAACCAGAAAGTTAACGATTTGATAACAGGATTGTCAGAAAAAGAGAATCCGGTTAATTCAATTGAATGGAAAATAGAGACGTTTTACAGCATGGGAATGGATACCATAAAGATTAATAAAGACAAAATGGCACCTGTGCAGGAGTTATTGGATGATATAAAAAATATCAAAACAAAAGAAGATGTACTAAACGAAATAGTTAAGCTTCATAAACTCGGTATTCCTACATGTTTTGCATTATTTGGTGCTGCGGACAGAGAAGATAGCAATATGGAAATTGCATATTTATATCAGGGTGGACTTGGTTTACCCAATCGAGATTATTATACTTCTGATGATGCTAGGTCGGTTGAAATCCGTACCGAATATTTGAAGCATGTAACAAAGATGTTTGTTATTGCAGGTTTAGAAGAAGATAAAGAAAAATTGGCAGCAAAGAAGATTTTTGATTTTGAGTACAAACTGGCAAATAAATCAATGACAAACTTGGAATTAAGAGACCCTTTTGCGACTACAAATAGAATGACAATAAAAGAATTGAATAATCTTTCACCGGATTTTAATTTCCAGACTTATTTTAATTTAGTTGGATTGCCTGTTGTAGGAACAATAAATGTAAGTCAACCTGATTTTTTTAAAGAGTTTTCAAAAGTATATAAAAGCACTGATATAGAAATTTGGAAATTATATTTCCAATGGAATGTTATAAATTATTCGGCTCAGTTTTTACATTCAGAAATTTGCGATGCTGATTGGGAATTTTATGGCAAATTTCTTACAGGGGCATTAGTACAACAACCAAGGTGGAGAAAAGTAGTAAATAAGACAAATTCGTGCTTGGGAGAGGCTGTAGGTCAGATTTTTGTTAAGGAATATTTCCCGCCCGAAGCAAAGCAAAGAATGATTGATTTAGTCGAAAACCTGAGATTTGCTTTTGGTGAGAGAATTAAAAAGTTAGATTGGATGAGTGAGGAAACAAAAGTTAAAGCCCTTGAAAAATTAGCTGCAATTAATGTTAAAATTGGCTATCCTGACAAATGGAGAGATTATGAAAATCTAAACATTATAGATGATTATTATTTAAGTAACATATTGAGAGCAAACGAGTTTGAATTTATTGATATGATATCAAAAATAGGAAGACCTGTAGATAAAACAGAGTGGTTTATGAATCCACAAACAGTTAATGCTTATTATAGTGCAAGCATGAATGAAATTTGTTTCCCTGCAGGTATTTTACAACCCCCATTCTTTTATCTCGAAGCCGACGATGCAGTAAATTATGGAGCAATAGGTGTTGTAATTGGTCATGAAATGACTCATGGCTTTGATGATAAGGGTAGAAATTATGACAAGGAAGGGAATCTTAATGACTGGTGGACAGAAGAGGATGCAAAGCGTTTTGATGAAAAATCAAAAATATTAGTGGAACGTTTTGATAATATTTTAGTTTTACCCGATTTATTTGCTGACGGTAAATTGTCTTTGGGAGAAAATATTGCGGATTATGGAGGGCTTAAAATTTCTTTCGATGCATTAATGATAGCAATAGCTGATAAAAAACCTGAAAAAATAGACGGATTTACTGCTGAACAGAGATTTTACCTGTCATATGCTAAAATTTGGGGACAAAACATTCGCGAAACAGAAATAAGACGCAGAACGAAAGAAGACGTACATTCTTTGGGAGAATGGCGTGTTAACGGACAATTACCCGGTATAAGTGAATTCCACGAAGCCTTTGGTATTAAAGAAGGGGATAAAATGTATCTGCCAACTGAAAAATGGGCTAGCATTTGGTAATTGTTTTGGAACTATTTACCTACCAGAGTATAAAAACGCGTAACCTGTAAAAATTTGTATTCTGTAATCGGGGGTATTTTAGTTCAAATCGTTAAAGTTATTGCAAAAGATTATTGACCAAAACCGATAACCG
The DNA here is from genome assembly GCA_029558535.1 of Bacteroidota bacterium. Lineage (GTDB taxonomy): Bacteria > Bacteroidota > Bacteroidia > Bacteroidales > ML635J-15 > Bact-19. The sequence goes on from JAKQEK010000318.1 coordinate 56,155, forward strand.
ATTACTGATAACCGATTACTGATTACTGATAACCGATTACATCATTTTTTATAGTTTGGAAAACCTGAAAAATACGCAATTCCAATTATGCACATAAATTATGAATTTTTATACTTTTATTTAATAAAATTCTTCACTTACATTCTAAGAATTAGAGCTTTTGATAGGCTTTAGTTTATGTAAATCGCATAAATTTGTATTTAGTTCCTTTATTATTTTAATAAAATGTTAAAATATATTTTCTACTGATTATTAGAGTTTTATGCTAATAAAAATTATATTTAGTGTTTGATATATAAAAAAATGTTATATTTGTATCAACAAAATTTGGTATGAGGGATAATTTTTGTTTGAATTGTTTGTAAAAATGTAAGTATTGCAGGCAACTATTTATAAGAAGTATCGTTATTTTTTAGAAATGTAAATGTTAATTTATGAAAACAATAATCTGTCAACTTTTATTTATTGGTATGTGCATTAGTGTTAATGCTCAAATTGTTTCTTTTTCTGTTGATGCAGAAAAACAGTATGACAATAATACCAAAACTACTTATCTTACTCTAACAGGTAGTATTGATAATGATATGATTGTAGATATTGAAAGAGAGATAATAAATTATCCCGAAGTAAATACATTTGCATTCTATAAGAATGATGCAGAAATGAAATGTATGTATAATGTGAATATTTCGTTAAGTGATACAGAAATTATTCAGATGATAAATGATATTTATGATGTTTACCTGAATTCTGATTTTGGTATTGATTTTCCTAATACTGTTTACGGGGCTGATCAAAAGACAGTTAAATTTATAGTTTCAGGAATAATTGATGAAGGTCACAAACAAGAAATTATTGAAACATTATCTGATAATCCTGTTGTAGTTGCGATAGAAATAAATCCACAAAATATATGTAAATTGTCTGTAATGACAAACGTTGAAAAATATATGATAGAAGAATTATTCAGTGAGTTGGATCTCGAAATAGTAGTAATTAATAAGCGATAAACTCTGATAAAATGAAACCCATGAAAAATATATATAAAATGAAATTCATAGTAACTTTTCTGGTATTTGTTCTGATTTCAGCATTTAGCTTTGGTCAGTGTACACATTCTATATGTTTATTAGATACCTACGGAGATGGGTGGAACGGAGGATCGGTAACCGTAAATGTTGGTGGAGTAAATGTTATTAGCGGAGCTACATTAAGTTCCGGATATGGGCCAAGTTGCTACAATTTCTCAGTTACAACCGGGCAAACAATAACTGTAACTTATACAGCAGGATCTTGGTCTTATGAAAATTATTATATCGTTTATAACAACGCGGGTGGAAGTGGAACAACTCTGTACAATTCAGGCTCAGGCTCAACTCCTCCAACCTCACATGCTGTAACTGCAAACTGTACCGGTGGCGGTGGTTTGCCGGCAAGTACTTGTGTAGATGCATTACCGTTTTGTACAAGTGATGCATATACATTTCCTGCAAGCACAAATGTACCAAGCATGGGTTCAGTAGGTTGTTTATACACTACTCCAAATCCGGCTTGGTATTGGATGGAAATTGGTAATCCTGGTAATATTGATATTTACATGTCCAGTGGTGGAGACGTTGATTTTATAGCATGGGGACCTTTTACATCACTTGCTGCTGCTTGTGCAACTAATTTAATGTCAAATTCGGGCGTTGATTGCAGTTATTCTACTGCAGCACAAGAAACGGCAAATCTAACGAATACTCAAACAGGTCAGGTTTATGTTCTATTAATTACAAATTATGCAAATATTGTTACAAATATTTCTTTCAGTCAAACAGGTGGAGCCGGCTCAACAAATTGTGGTATTATTGCTCCGCCAATTACCAATAATGGACCTTTATGTGCAGGTCAGACATTGCAATTGACAGTTTCAAATCCGGTAGCCGGGGCAACTTATATGTGGTCAGGGCCAAATGGTTGGTCATCAACAACAATGAACCCAACAATAACAAATGTAACTACTGCTAATGCAGGAACATACAGTTTAGCTATTACTGTTGGGACTGAAACCAGTCCTCCCGTTACTACGGATGTAGTGATAAATCCTAATGTAACACCTACATTTAATGCGGTAGGGCCATATTGCTCGGGAGCAAGTATTTCTGCATTACCAACAACATCAACCAACAGTATTACAGGGACATGGTCACCCGCAATAAATAATACGGCTACAACAACTTATACGTTCACTCCCTCAGCAGGTCAATGTGCAAACACTACAACAATGGGGATTACTATTAATCCGAATGTTACACCTACATTCACTTCTGTTGGTCCATACTGTGCAGGAACAAGTATTCCGGCATTACCGACAACATCAAACAACGGTATAACAGGAACATGGTCACCTGCAATAAACAATTCAACTACAACTAGTTATACTTTTACTCCTACAGCAGGACAATGTGCAGTAACAACTTCAATGTCAATAACGATAACGCCATTGACAACTCCAACATTTACTGCTGTAGGACCGTATTGTTCAGGTGCTACAATCAGTGCCTTGCCTACGACATCTAATAACGGAATAACAGGAACTTGGTCACCAGCAATTAATAATACTGCTACTACGACCTATACATTTACACCTACTGCAGGTCAATGTGCCAATACAACTACAATGACTATTACAATAAATCCTAATGTAACTCCTACATTTACCGTTCCCGGTCCATATTGTTCAGGGGCAAGTGTTCCGGCATTGCCAACAACTTCAACAAATGGAGTAACAGGTAGCTGGTCACCTGCAATTAACAATTCTGCAACAACAACTTATACATTTACCCCAACAGCAGGAGTATGTGCAACAAGCACCTCGATTACTGTTATAGTAAACGATAATCTTTTGCCTACTTTCAATCCTGTAGGACCATATTGTTATGGTACAACAATACCTTCGTTGCCGACAACATCCTTAAATGGAGTTTCTGGTACATGGTCACCTGCAATTAATAATACAGCAACGACAACTTATACTTTTACTCCTAGTGCAGGTCAATGTGCTACTTCAACATCTCTTTCAATAGAAATAGGATTTTTGGAAACCGAAGTTATTTCTACAACTAATCAATTTTGTGATGCTTATGGTACCGCAACAATTAGTGGTTTAGGCGGTACTGAACCCTATAACTATTCTTGGCCATCTCCGGCAACTGGAACAATAGGTGGAACTGCATCAAATCTTACAGCCGGCAATTATATTGTTAGTATTTCTGACGCTGTTGGTTGTCAGGCTACACAAAGTTTCACAATTGGTTTTACAGATAATATGCAAGTTACTGCTAATGTTAGTTCAAATCCTTTGTGTTATGGGGATGCAAATGGCTCTGCAAATGTTAATATTACTCATGGAACAGGTCCTTTTAATGTGAACTGGGGGGTAAATAGTGCTTATACAGGTTTGACCAATTATAGTATAAGTGGTTTGTCTAGTGGTAATTATTACATCACTGTTACCGATGTTAATGGTTGTAATGATACTGTAATGGTTAACCTTTCAAATCCTCCACAATTAGTAGCATCGGCAACTTACACTCAGATTGCTTGTTCGGGAGAAAGTGCTACCGTAACAGTTACAGCTACCGGTGGTACTCCAAGTTATAGTGGTACAGGTACTTTTACTGTTCCTGCCGGTACATATAATTACACTGTAACTGATTCGCATGTTTGCCAATCAGTTGCTAGTGTGACTGTGCCTGTTGCACCGGCTCCAGTAAGCATATATGCATCGGTAAGTAACGTAACTTGTTTCGGTGCAAGTGATGGTTCAATTTCTATCACAACATCAGGAGGAACATCACCGTATTATTATCAATGGAGTAATTTCTTACCTCAGTCACATATTACCGGATTATCTGCAGGGCAGTATAGCGTAACAGTTCATGATTATAATGATTGTTCTGTAACAGGTACTTATACGATTACAGAACCAGAGGAAATGAAACTTGATTTTACCTCTACTGATTTGTCATGTTATGGTGAAGCAAATGGTAGTGTGCAGATGGTAGCCGAAGGAGGACATCCGCCATATACTTTTGAGATGTACAATGATAGATACAATGGTAATGGGGCATATCAGCGTAATTTAAGTGAAGGACATTATACGATTTTTGTCAGGGATGCGAATGGATGTACGAAAACGAGAAATATCCTAATCTTAAGTCCGGCAGAACTACAAGTTTCATTAGTCTCGACAAATCCAAGTTGTATTGGAAATGATGATGGCTCAGTAGTAGTATATGTATCCGGAGGCACAGAACCTTATACATATGTTTTTGAGGATATATTCTTCCCTGATAATAATATTACAAGCTTAAGGGAAGGTGACTATTCACTGGAAATTATAGATGCGAATAACTGTAATAAAAGAATTAATTCTGTTAAATTGGTAGATAATCCATACGACTGTATTGCTATTCCTAATGCGTTTACTCCAAACGGAGACGGAATTAACGATACTTGGATAATTGACGGTATAGATAAATTCCCACAGTCTGTTACACAGGTATTTAATCGCTGGGGTCAAACTGTTTATTACGGCTATCCTGATGACGACCCATGGGATGGTAATTTCAGTGGTAAACTTGTACCTTCAGGAACCTATGTTTTCTTCCTTAATTTATTTAATGGACAAGCAATTTATAAGGGTACTGTTAATGTGATTTATTAAAATAACACATAAATTGTAGATGACTAATACTCAAATTTGCTAGATATAATAATTTACTATAAATGTATATTTGTATATAGTTGTTATATAAGCTGTTCATCAATAGTTAATTACATAATCAACCTTTTTTTAATTTTGCCGTCAGTAAGGTTGTTCATTATTAAAAATGAAAATTAATTGAATATTTATATTTTGTTTATTAATACACGTTTTTCGGAAATTAAGGCTCTGTTAAGTATTTTTGAAATAAATTAGCATAGAAAATTCAATATAGATGTTGACAGAATAATATTTAAAATTATAATTATATGAATATCTTAAAAAATGTTTTATTAATTGGTTTTTTACTGACTATCTCCATTGCTTCTTTCTCACAGGTTACAACTGAAAATAGTGTTGTAAGAGAAAATGACGAAAATGGCTCTAATTATGTTACACCAGTCATGACGAATACTGTAAAAACAGGAGGCGAACCAAGTACTATAACACAAAAAGTTATTGAGTTAGCTGTAGGAGATAATGCTGCTGCAGAAAGAACAGTTCGATATCTTAAAGTGGAACGTACTCCTCCTGTTTTAAAAATAGTAAGTGATGAAGAATACGCTAGGCTTGAAGGCAAAGAACAGGAGAGTGTTATTAGCGAATCAGAGGTTATAGAACTAATCAATCAATTTAAATAGAAAACTTATGAAGAAGTTATTATTAATAATAGCAATATCTGTTTTTGCATTAAATCTATTTTCACAAAGTAATTGTAGCTCTGCAATTTCTTTAACACCGGGTTCACAACAATGTGGGACAAATAGTTATACGGGAGACTTTCCTGATGATAACACATCACCGCTAAATCCTTGTTATGATTATTTTAATGATGGAGAATACTGGTTTAAATATACAGCTAATGGTAGTCCATTACAATTGGATGTTGGCAGTCTTACAAGTTCTTGGTCAGGGATTTTTGTTTTGGATGGTTGCCCATCCAGTGCGCCGAGTTGTATTGAATATGATTATAGCTCTTCAACTGCGGGTTATTCAATTACAACGCCTTCGTTAACACCTGGAGTAACTTATTACATTGTGATAGCGAATTGGTCGACTCCTTACAGTACAGACTTCTGTCTGGATGCCACAGAACTTACACCACCTTGTATTCCAGCACTATATAATTATACTCAGAATTGTGCACCAGATAATTCATATTATGATTTGGTAGTGAATATAACTTCAATGAATGATGCTGCTACAGTTGATATTCTTACAGGAACTACTACACATTATTCAAATGTTGGTACTGGATCTTATACTATTAGTGGATTAACATCTGGAGTTACGATAAATGTTATTGATCATTTAGATATACACTGTGTTTTAAGTATGAATGTTTCTATGTGCGACTTATGTAGTGGCCCAAATGCCCCGTCTGATTTATGTGCAGATGCTCCTTTGATTGATTTATCGCAACCTTTTGAAGGAAGTACTGACTGTTCATACACTGTTGGCCCTACATACCCGACCGAAAGTTGCGGGATTAGTCTTGATAATGATTCCTGGATGACATTTATTGCCGGTAGTACTGATGTAGAAATGGATTATACTGTTGGGGATTGTTCTCCAATAAATGATGGAATACAGTTAACGGTGTTTTATGGGGCAAATTGCGGATCATTAACTGAGTTGCCAGGCTCGTGTGTTAATCCTACGGGTGAAAATACTACGGGCACATGGAACTTTTCGGGTTTGACTATTGGACAGACATATTGGATTAGAATAGACGGATATGCCGGTGATTTGTGTAATTATTCTTTTGAACCGATTGGCGGAGTGGTTATTACACCTCCAAATGATGAATGTCCTGATGCCATCTTGCTTGACTGTGATGATACAGATATTGCAAGTAATATACTTGCAACTGATGTTGATGCTCCGGCAGGTTGTTCAGGGGGTGGAACCCCTTCAGAAGGTGTATGGTACACATTTATTGGAAATGGACAAGAAGTAATAATTTCAACAGATAACCCCGGAACAAATTTCGACACAGAAATAAATGTTTTTGTTGGTCCTTGTACTGCTTTAACTTGTGTTGGTGGAGATAATGATGGAGGTACCGGAATGACTTCTTCTTATACATTTACAACAACAACTGGTGTGGAATATTTTATTTATGTTGATGGTGACGGATCTGCAATTGGACAGTTTGAAATTAGTCTTACTTGCAATTCTACCCCATGTGATGCTGATGCCGGTGTTTGGGACTAAAAATTAATAGAAATTATGATTATGAAAAGACTCAAATATATATTATTATTATTTTCGATTATTTTTTCCATTAATCTGTCGGCACAATGTGATTATTATAACTCTGTCAGTGTTAGTACATCAGGATATCAAACAGCTGCAGGTTATCATCAGGTTTATGTATTTGTTGATGATTTGACAGGGATTATTATGGAAGTAAATACCTCAGGTGTTTTTACTCCCACTTTTAGTGGATTGTACCGAATTTACGCAGTCAATTATTTAGACCCGACTCCACCTTCTCTAGTTGCAGGTAGTCTTTGGTCTAGTGTTGAAACCTATGCTCTGGCAAATTGTGTGGATATATTGGGACCATATACAGGTAGTTCTGTAAGTATTTGTGAAGAAGTCTGTGAGTTAGATGATATAATTGTTTCAACGACAGGTTATCATACAGGTGCAGGTTTTCAACAAACTTATGTTTTAGTAAATAGCTCGGGTACAATACTTGAATCCAATACTTCCGGTACTTTTACAGGTTATCCCGATGGCATTTATTATGTTTATGCGGTAAATACAGAAGAAACAGATGTTGTAAATGAAATATCGGATTTAGGACCATGGGCTGAAGTTAATTCTATGATGAGTACTTATTGTATGGATATTATCGGACCCAGAGTAATTGATCATTATGAATATGTGATTCCTACTTTTAATTTGATTGGCCCATATTGTGTTGGCGATACTCCTGATGCTCTACCCGGTTCTTCAACTAACAGCCCTGCAATAACAGGTAGTTGGTCACCGGCGACAATATCAACAGCAAGTGACGGAACAACCACTTATACATTTACACCTGATGCAGGTCAGTGTGCTACTACTCAAACTATGGATATAACAGTAAATCCGGGTGGTACGCCTACATTTGATGCATTGGGTCCATATTGTGTTGGAGATACTCCTGATGTTCTACCTGGTTCTTCAACTAACAGTCCTGCCATAACGGGCAGTTGGTCACCGGCAACTATATCCACTGCAACTGACGGAACAACAACTTATACCTTTACTCCTGATGCCGGTCAGTGTGCTACTATAGAAACTGTGGACATAGAAGTTAATCCTGTTTTAACACCTACATTTGATGTAATTACTCAATATTGTCAGGGAGCATCTATACCAGAATTGCCAACTATATCTTTAAATGGTATATCAGGTACTTGGTCCCCTGCAATAAATAATATGGTATCTACAGTTTATACTTTTACACCTGATGCCGGAGAATGTGCAACTACAACAGATATATTGATTAAAGTGGATTCGCCTGTTATTCCTGATTTTGATCCTGTCGGTCCATATTGTGAAGGTGATGCTATTGCTGATTTACCGACAATGTCTTTAAATGGAATTCCCGGAACATGGTCGCCTGCAATAAATAATACTGCTACGACTGAATATACATTTACCCCGGATGTAGGTGAATGTGCCGAAGTTGTAACACTTACTATAACAGTTAATCCTATTATTACACCAACTTTTGATCCCGGCGGAACATATTGTGAAGGGGTTGCTATTCCTGATTTGCCAACTTCTTCTACAAATATTCCGGCTGTTACCGGTAGTTGGTCCCCTGCAATCGATAATATGAATACGACCGAATATACTTTTACTCCTGATGCCGGTCAGTGTGCTTTAACAACAACTCTTACAATTACAATTGAAAATGATATTCTCCCGATTTTTACTCAACTTGGTCCATATTGTGAAGGCGATATACCTGATGTATTACCAACTACGTCAAATAATATACCTCCAATTACCGGAAGTTGGTCACCTGCTGTAATATCTACGGCATCAACCGGAACTGTAACCTATAGTTTTACGCCTGATGCCGGGCTTTGTGCTATATTGACAACTATGGATGTAATTGTCAATGCATTGCCTGATGTTCCAACCGCCACATTGGTACAGCCCACTTGTGCTTCAAATACAGGAAGTATTACAATTACAAATCCTACCGGAGCAGGTTATGAGTACAGTATTAACGGAACAGATTGGCAGTCATCAGCTTTGTTTACAGGATTAGATCCGGGAACCTACACAGTTTATGTTCGCAATAATAGTGTTGATCCGACTTGTGTGTCAGAAGATGATTTTGTAATAGATGCAATACCCGGTATGCCTGATGATCCTATAGCAACACTCACTCAACCTACATGTGCGGTGCCAACTGGAACTATAACGGTTACTCACCCGACTGGAGCAAGTATAGAGTACAGTCTAGACGGAGTCAGCTGGCAGTCCGGAACCGATTTCCCGGGTTTAGCCGACGGAACATATACTGTTTATGTACAAGATAATCTAGGTGATCCGACCTGTATTTCAGATGCTGATTTTGTCATAAATACAGCACCGACAGTACCGGCTTTACCTTTGGCAGATCTTACACAGCCTACTTGTGTAGTCCCTGATGGAATGATATCAGTTACATCACCTGTAGGAGCAGAATATCAGTATAGTCTTGACGGAGTTACTTGGCAGTCAGATACAGATTTTACAGGTCTTACATCGGGAACATATACCGTTTATGTTACAAACAATATTTCAGACCCAACTTGTGTATCAGATGACGATTTTGTTATAGATAATGTTCCACCTTTGCCTGATGTTCCAACCGACACATTGGTACAGCCCACTTGTGCTTCAAATACAGGAAGTATTACAATTACAAATCCTACCGGAGCAGGTTATGAGTACAGTATTAACGGAACAGATTGGCAGTCAGCTACTTTGTTTACAGGATTAGATCCGGGAACCTACACAGTTTATGTTCGCAATAATAGTGTTGATCCGACATGTGTGTCAGAAGATGATTTTGTAATAGATGCAATACCCGGCATGCCTGATAATCCTTTAGCCACACTTATTCAACCTACATGTGCGGTGCCAACTGGAACTATAACGGTTACTCACCCGACGGGAGCAAGTATAGAGTACAGTCTAGACGGAGTCAGCTGGCAGTCCGGAACCGATTTCCCGGGTTTAGCCGACGGAACATATACTGTTTATGTACAGGATAATCTAGGTGATCCGACCTGTATTTCAGATGGGACCTTTGTTGTTAATGCTGTTCCATCTTTACCGGCAAATCCTGTTGCAACATTAACTCAACCAACTTGTATCATTTTAACCGGAAGTATTGAAATTACAAATCCGGTTGGTGCAGGCATTGAGTATAGTCTAGATGGTATAACATGGCAATCTTCAAGTTTATTCAGTGGACTATCTCAGGGTAATTATACCGTTTTTGTTAGAGATATTTTAGTAGATACAACTTGTGTATCTGATGCCGATTTCTTAATTGACGGAGTACCCGATTCTCCAACAGCAGTGATCGTAGAAAGTCACGATGTGACAATATCAGGATTATGCAATGGTGATGCAACAGTATTAGCATCCGGTGGAGATGGATTATATACTTATTTGTGGAACGATACAGATTCTCAAACAACACCGATTGCAACAGATTTGTGTTCCGGTAATTATACCGTTATTGTTACAGATGGAAATGGTTGTACGGCTTCTGCCAGTATTTTTATAAATGAGCCTGGAGTATTGAATCTTGTATTAAGTTCTGTCATGATTACTTGTTTTGGTGATTGTGATGGCTCTGCAACAGCAACAGTATCCGGAGGTATCCCACCTTATTTTTACGAATGGAACGACCCATCTTCTCAGACTACAGAAACTGCAGTAGATTTGTGTTACGGCTTAGTTGGTATTACTGTTTATGATAGTAATGGTGCTTCTGCAAGCGGCTCTGTGCTTGTAAATCAGAATGCAGAAATGATTTCTTCAACAACTGTAATATCGAATGTTTTATGTAATGGAGACAGTAATGGACAAGCAAGTGTATCAGCTACAGGAGGAACTGGAACATATACTTATGAGTGGGACGATCCTGCATTGACAACAACATCATCAGTTTCTGGCTTGTCTGCAGGTCCTTATAATGTAACTGTTTATGATGCTAATTTGTGTATGTCTGTCGCAAATGTGTATATTTCTGAGCCAGAGACTTTTGTTGCAAATGCAATTGCAGGAGATATTTTGTGTAATGGAGGCACTGCTGATGTTTTTGTCAGTGGTCTGGGTGGAACAGAATCATATACGGGAACCGGTACTTTTAACGTAACTGCGGGAACATATAATTATACTCTGACTGATGCTAACGGATGTGTTGCAAATACCAGTGTTGTTGTTGATGAACCAGAGTCTATCGTAGTTAATGAAATTACTGACAATGCATTGTGTTATGGTTCTACAGGTTCTACGACTATTTCTATAGTCAGTGGTGGCACAGACCCATTTACTATAATCTGGCAGGATTTTTCAACAGAATTCACAAATTCAAATATTCCTCCCGCTACAAATTTTGGTTATACAATAACAGATGCTAATAATTGTACATATAATGATTATGTTAATGTTTCGCAACCTAATGAAATTCAGTTTACAGTAAGTATTGTTGATGCCAGTTGTTACGGATATTGTGATGGAAGTGCAACTGTTAGCTTATTGACAGGAGGTTCTGCACCTTATAGTTATTTATGGAGTAATGCATCAACTTCTCCAACAATAAATGATTTGTGTGCAGGTAATTATTCTGTTACAGTTTTTGACTCAAATGGGTGTGAAGTGTATGTTGATTTTGAAGTGGGTCAGCCCGATCAGATGCAAATAGATGTTGCTACAACTGCTGCACAATGTGGTGGAGCTGGAGGAACAGCATTTACCTCAGTTGTTGGGGGTTCATCACCATATAGTTTTACATTGTCTGGAGGACAATCAGGTAATCCAATTTCAGGTCTTGCCCCGGGGAACTATTTGGAGTACGTAACAGATGATAACGGTTGTATTGCTGAGCAGACTTTTAGTATTGGAATTTCAGGTAATATAAATGTTACAATTTCTGAGATTACAGGAATTGCTTGTTATGGCGATTCAAACGGAGAATTACAGGCCACTTCGCCAAATGGTGTTTTACCATTTAATTATTTGTGGGACATACCGGCTTATACCAATACTGTTACGAATCTTTCTTCAGGCACATATTCAGTTACTATTTCAGATAGCTGGGGTTGTGAGGGAACATCTTCATTTACTTTGACAGATCCTGTCAGTATGGTTATCAATGCAGATGTTTCTGATGTAAAATGTTATGGCGAATCCAATGGAAGAATTTCGATAACGACTTCTAACGGAACTCCTCCATATACATATTTGTGGAATACAGGAGTAACAGGAAACATAATTACAGGCTTATCAGTTGGAACATACCAAGTACAGATTACAGATTTTTATGGCTGTCAGATAAATGAAACAGTAACAATATTCCAACCCGAGGAATTGGTATTATCCTTTATTATGAGCGATGTAACTTGTAATGGTTATCGTGATGGTGCAGTGTCTTTAACTGCCACAGGAGGAACTCCTGATTATAATTTTTCTGTGTATAATGGAACAGCATATACAGGTGGAAGTTCACATTTCAATATGGCAGCAGGAACATATAATCTTTTAGTTGAAGATAATAACGATTGTACTGATTCAGAAGTCATAGTTCTTTCTGAGCCATCAGCAATGACAGGATCATTTTTCTATTCTAATCCAAGCTGTATTGGTAATCATGACGGATATATTGAAGTAGTAGTGCTGGGTGGTACTGAACCGTATATTTATGGTTGGAATGAAAATTTTATGGACATTTCTACGATAAGCGGACTTTTTGAGGGAACTTATGAATTAGTTGTTGTGGATGCAAATAATTGTTTGTTAAATCTGGGAACGACTTCACTCAAAGATGAGGACGTGGATTGTTTACGTATTCCTAACGCATTTACTCCTAACGGAGATGGCCCTAATGATACCTGGATAATTGAAAATCTGGAAATTTTCCCGGGAGCTTATGTGTATGTTTATAACAGATGGGGGCAGGAGCTTTATAAAGGGCGTCCGGGTGATGAATGGGATGGAAAATATAATGGGAAATTTGTACCTTCAGGAACATATCTTTATGTTGTAAATCTGTATAATGGCTCTAAACCATATACGGGTACTGTTAATGTCATTTATTAAAATATTTAAAAAAGGCACAGAGTATGAATTAAACATGCTCTGTGCAATAAGCCTCAAACATCTTGCCATAAGAACAAAGCAATAGCAGTGTAATTATCAAGAATCTGTTTTTTTCTCAAATTTAAATTGTTAATAAAATCTTAATTTTTTTTTAATTTGTCTTTATAAATGGACTATATTTGCATAAGTTAGGTTTGATGTAGAAGGTATTTAGCAGTTGTTAGTAAAAAGAAGGTGTTTATTATAATGAATATTTTGAATTTTAAATGCATAATGGCAACTGTTAATATAATTTGGCGTTAGTATTAAAAGAAAAGTTTGTAAATAAAAAAAGTATATATGTTAAAGTTAAAAGGATTGTTTCTGGTATATTTTGCAGTATTTGTAACTGTAAATATTTATGCACAGGAAAATGTGAGCATTTCAGATGTGCCTCATACTCCTGATCCTTCGAGTGTATTAGATGTCTATTCGACAGAAAGAGGAATGCTGATTCCCCGAATGAGTTCTGTTGAACGTATGGCAATTGAAAATCCGGCAGACGGGTTGTTGGTTTTTGATACGGACTCTGCTTGCGTAATTTTTTACAGGGCAAGTAACTATCAATGGTATTCATTATGTAATTTAATGGCCGGTCCAATTGGTCCAATGGGTCCAGCCGGTCCACAAGGTCCAGCCGGAGCAGATGGAGTTGACGGAGCAATAGGTCCCGCTGGTCCACAAGGTCCACAAGGCGATCCAGGTCCAGTAGGTCCAACAGGTCCAGCCGGAGCAGATGGAGTTGACGGAGCAATAGGTCCCGCTGGTCCACAAGGTCCACAAGGCGATCCAGGTCCAGTAGGTCCAACAGGTCCAGCCGGAGTAGACGGTGTTGACGGAGCAATAGGTCCCGCAGGTCCCCAAGGTCCACAAGGCGATCCAGGTCCAGTAGGTCCAACAGGTCCTGCCGGAGCAGATGGAGTTGACGGAGCAATAGGTCCTGCCGGTCCCCAAGGTCCACAAGGCGATCCAGGTCCAGTAGGTCCAACAGGTCCAGCTGGAGCAGACGGTGTTGACGGAGCAATAGGTCCTGCCGGTCCCCAAGGTCCACAAGGTGATCCAGGTCCAGTAGGTCCAACAGGTCCTGCCGGAGCAGACGGTGTTGACGGAGCAATAGGTCC
>JAKQEK010000335.1 GCA_029558535.1 Bacteroidota bacterium
AAGTTCTTTTTTCTTCTCAGGACTGAGGCTATCAAATTCTATAATTTTAATCACATCCGGTCTGTCTTGATAGTTTTGTGCCCTGTTCAATTTTTTCTGAATTTCAGCTATCTCAATGTCGCTAAAACTGCCTAATCCTCCTGCGACCTGTATGAGGCTGTCTTGGCGTTTGAGCCAGGCTTGGCGTTTGCTCTCATACTGAGATTTGTACAATTCAGTTTTTATGTTTTCAATGGAATCAGATTTGATTTCATGAGGGCTTTTCATATCCTTAATTATATAATTATAGATGAACTTGTTCCAATAAGTACTTGTGTCCATACTTTGCATAAAGTTATTTATAGCCTCCAGGTATTTCTGGAAATATTGTGAATTTGAATCTTTTTTTAGTTCATACAAAATACGTGCAAATAGGCCATCACAACTTTTAATTGAATCAAGCCCTCTGTCGGTGATATTTCTATAAAAATATTTTTTAACACATAATATTGAATTAACAAGTGAACGTTTGTGCTCACATTGAGTATATCTATTAATTAAATCAAAGATAGTGTTATTGCTCATGGTATCGACCAAGGTGCCTATTATCAAAAGGTTTGAATTTGACATTATAAAACTGTCAACTATTTGTTCAAGGGGGAATTCGCTAAACTTTATTGATTCATGGAAGGTTATTAAATAATCATAAACATTATATTTTTCACTAATTCCATATAAGTCCTTTACCCACGGTCTATTGATAAAAATTGAATCAATATATTTAATTGCATTCTTATAAGTGGTGTCTCTTGTAAATCTATTCTTTAGTAAGGAGGAGGATAGAATGTATGAATGTTTTTTAAAATTATGTTTCCCTGAATCAGTAGCAATGTCAATTGAATCATATAGAAAGTATCGTATTGATTCACGTACAGTATCGATATGAGTCTGACAGTATATGGAGAAGTGGCCAATACATAGTGCACAAATTATTAAAAAAAATTTTCTCATAATTATCCTTTTTTCCAGTTTTTACCTTGATAGAGATTGAACTTTAATTAGGACAAATTTAATTTATTATAAATTAAAATTTATTTATATTGCACCTTCTGCATACTTTCCTCCAAATTCTTCAAAGCGAAATCCTTCGCTTGGCCATTTTCTTTGCCAATTTGAATATGTACATTCCTCTAAAGTTTGATTGGTTATTTTAAAATATTAAATACTAATTTTTTAAGTGTTGACATTATTGAATTTTATTTTTGTTTTACTTCATTCGGGTGTACCAGTGATTCAT
>JAKQEK010000357.1 GCA_029558535.1 Bacteroidota bacterium
TCAGATTGCAATGTTGGACAAATATCAACTCTAGTTGAGCCCTCCGGGCTCAGAGTATTAAACCACCTGAATAATTGCATTAAAAAGAGGATTTCTCACTTCGTTCGAAATCTGATATGAATACTCATCATCCAATCTAAATGTAATGTCGTTTAGTGTTTTGTATTCAACAATTTTTATTCTATTGATGAAAAGTGTTTTATAAACTGGAATCTTTCGTAGCTTTGTTTATCCTTTATATTAGCATAAGATAGTTTTCCTCTGAAATCATTTACTGATGCAAAAGAATTTTTATCCATCCATTTGATAATATTATCGTTAATAGTGCTTATTTCATTTATCCCTTTCTTGTATAAGACAGAACACAGTTGTACTGTATTTGCTCCGGCTAAAAGTTGTTGAATGGCAGTGTCTGCAGAATGTATCCCTGTCGAAGCTGATATCTCTGTATCTGGTAAAAGACCTTTAATTATAGCAACCCAGCGTAAAGAATGTCTTATGTCAGACTCGTTGCTCATTGCTGTTGATGGTGTAAGTTGAAGTTTATTAATGTCTATAACAGGTTCGAAGAATTTATTAAACAAAACAAATGCATTAACACCTCTGAAACTCATTTGTTGAATGAAATTAGGCAGGTTTGTAAAATTATTACCGATTTTAACAGCAAATTTCAAGTTTGTATTTTGTTTTACTTGGGTAATGATACTGTAATACTTTTCTTCTACCTGAGCAGATGTCAGAGCTGTTTCAAATGGCGAAATATTAATATTCAGTTCCAAAGCATCTGCTCCGGCTTTTTCAATTTCTTTAGTAAATGATTCCCATTCAACTTCCGTAGCACAATTGATGCTTGCTATAATTGGAATTTTAACTGCTTTTTTTGCTTGTTTTATTAGCTCAAGGTATTCATTGAGAGAATTATGTCTCGAGTAGTTTTTAATATAATCAACTGCTTCGGGGTAATCAATGCTTTGACTAATAGTTTTGTTTGATTCGAAAATAATCTGCTCCTCGAACAAGGATTTTAAAACTACTGCACCAACACCATTTTCTTCAGCTAATTTAATATTATTGACAGTTTTGCTCAATCCCGAACTGCTCATTATTAGTGGGCTGCTTAATTCAAGTCCTAAATAATTTGTTTTTAGTTTTTTCATAATCGTAGTTTTAAATATTTTACTTTTTATATTTATTATAATATGTCATTGCTTCGGGCATACACTTTTGCATGTTTGCAATTCTTTTTATGTCTGATGGGTGCGTACTTAAAAAAGCCGGTGGCTTTGATCCGCTCATTTCCGACATCCTTGTCCAGAATTTAACGGCTTCTTCAGGATTATAGCCTGCCATTGCCATAAATATTAATCCTAACCTGTCTGCCTCGTATTCGTGTTTCCTCGAATATGGCAACAAAATCCCAACCTGAGCACTTACAGAAAAAACATTTAAAAAAACACTTTGGGTTTCTTGAGGTTTATCTTTAATAAATTGAGTAAGTACTGCTCCTCCTGCAATAGCAAGTAATTGTTGAGTCATTCTTTCGTTTCCGTGTCTGGCAACTGCATGTGCAATTTCATGTCCCATCACTACTGCCATACCGTCTGCATTTTTTGTATAAGGTAATATTCCTGTGTAAAAGCAAATTTTTCCTCCCGGCATACACCATGCATTGATAACATTAGACTCAACAAGTGCAAACTCCCATTTAAAATCTTTTAGTCTTTTTTCAAGTCCGTTTTGTTTTAAATAAAGTTCTACTGCTGTCGAAATATTATTACCTACTTCGAGAAGTAACTGAGAATTCTTAACATCTTTTGACAGAGGCATTGTATCCAGAAAGCCGCGATAATTTGTAACTCCCATACTTACTAATTCTGATTCGGGAAGTAGCGTAAGCTGCTTGCGACCAATTATTGGTATTGTTGAGCAATTATTGAGTAATACCAATAAAATAAAGCTTATAGAACTGATGGAAATAATTAGAAAATTTCTTTTCTTCATACGGATAGCTTTTTTAATTCACAATAATAACCAAATTTATATAAATCAAATAAATATAAAGAAGGATTTTTTGAAACTAACAGATGTTTTTTAAT
Source organism: Bacteroidota bacterium (assembly GCA_029558535.1). GTDB lineage: Bacteria > Bacteroidota > Bacteroidia > Bacteroidales > ML635J-15 > Bact-19. The sequence continues at coordinate 2,097 of JAKQEK010000357.1, forward strand.
ATTGTTTTTAAATATTTTGTAAAAAAATAAAGGAAACCAATTCAAAGCATATTTTTTTAATTGCAAATAAGTATTTACAATCCTAATCTCTTTTGTAAAAACTTTGTCTATTTCTTGTGAATTTTCAATAATAATAAGGTTTTTTAATCCATCTTCGGTTTTTTGTAAAAAAACATCATTTGTTTCAACGCCATTATGAATTACAGGATTGTCAATATGAAATATCTCAATTTGATTATTTTTTAACTCATAGCCGAAAAGGCTGTCTTCGTGTCCATATTTTTGTAAAAATTCTCTGAAACAGACTTTGTCAAAAATTTCTTTTGCAGCCATAAAATTATTCGTTGCAAACGCTTTATTAGGATTGATATTTCTTTGTTTTGCAATAATCATTTCGCGATTAATACCATATTTATATCTTAATTCATGCCCTGCTTGTTTTTGCGAAGCTTCGTATATCGTTCCACCACAAACAATTTGTTTGTCAAAATTATTTATATAGTTTCTGATATAATTTTTATCCGGAACAATAGAATCGCAGTCAATGAACAGAATTTTACCTTTTTCTGTTTGCGAAATAAGATAGTTTCTGGCAGCACTTCTTCCTATATTTGTTGTGTTTATTAAATGTGATACCTCGAGGAAATTTGAAACACTTTTATTAATTTCTACAAATTCTAAATCGGATCCGTCTTCAAAGACAAGAATTTTAAATTCGATATTTTCATTAAGGCATTGTTCATGTAAAGATTTTACAAGAGAATTTACATTATAATTATAAACAGGAATACAAATATTGAGCATTTTGATAGCTTTGTTTTACAGTTCAGTACCTTCTTCCTGTACTTTTTTCAAATCCTCGTTTAATTCATCCAGCTGTTTTTGCAATTCTTTTTCAAGTTCTTCGTCGTCCCATTCCAATCCTTGATATTCGTCATAGAAAATTACAATTAGTTTTTCAGTGATTTCGGCTACTCTTTTATCAGTTTTTTCTGCCCATTTGTCAAACTTTTCAGGACAATCCAATGAGAATTTATCAGCTTTCTTGTCAAATTCATGCATTAGCGTTTCAAAATCTTCGACATCTTGTTTTGCTTTTTCATTACCATTGTAAGCTTCATTAACTCGTTTGATATAGACATCAATAATTTCATCTCCGGCTGCAAGAAATTCGTCACAATCTTTAAATTCTTTGCCGCTGTATTTGTCATTAAGCTCTTCCAGTGTCTCAGCAGGTTTAGATTTTGTTGTTTGTTCGGTCTTTTTGTTGTTCTGGCAGGAAAACACGGAAATTATCATAATTACGCATAAAATCAGATAGCTCAGTTTTTTCATAACGAATAGAATTTAGTTTTATACAAAAGTAAAAAAATCTGTGTATTTAATCAAGTAAATGAGTTTGAAAATTTTAAAGAAAACGGAGAAAATAATTTTAAACCCATTCACATTCTAAATATGGTACTTGTTTTTACACTTTTTAAACATTAAAACCAAATGAAAATGACTACGCGAGCGGTGTTTTGTTGCATCCATTGGGCTGCAAAACCACGAGATGCAATCTCGCGGGAGCGGAGCAACGGCAGAACTACTGTACTCTTATACTACTGATAGTGTCTTTTATGAATACACTCCATTGCCTATTGAGGTAATGGCACCTCGAAACATTTTTGTTTCTACCGATTGTGAAGCAGAGCATTCTTTTGGGTTTGAAGTTTACCCAAATCCAACAAAAGAAGTATTGTACATTGAATATAATTTTGGCGAAATATACGAGGAGGCGGAGCAACTATTGAATGAAACAATTGGTAAAGCAAAAGACAAAGATTGTTGTTTTGGCGAAATACGTATATACACTATTGATGGAAAATTATTACAAACGAAATCTATCAAATCAAATAAAGGTGTAGAGGAAATAAATATTGGGAAAAGTAAGCCAGGACAGTATTTGATAGAAATAAAAGATTGTTTCGGTGAAACATACTCGAAGAAAATTACAAAATTCTAATTATTAAATTTTTGAAAAGCAAGCCAATTGGTTTGCATTTCTTCTTATTTTTGCATTATGAAGAAACATATTTTAATAGCAACTATTGTTATATTATCGTGTTTTGTGTCTGCTCAAAATCACTTCAATATAATAGTTGAAGATACAGTTGCCCATGTTACCAGCAGTGTAATTACATTTGATTCAACTTATCTCGTTTTATCAGGAACATTAAATGAAATTGCAATGAGAACATTTGCAATTCGGGAGATTAATTGGGCTGGAGATTTAGTTACTAAAAAAATATATAGCAATAGCGAAAGTGAGTTTTGGGAAGGGTTTTCAAATTGTATGAAAATAATAAATGACAATTTATATACTGCTGGAACTGTCGTTAATTTTAATACAGCTGAATACAGCGCGTATTTATATAAAATAGGGTCTGAACTAGATTCAATAAGATGTACACTTATAAACACTGACAATGTCTGGAAAAAAGCATTTAATTTGACATATTCGACAACAGGCGATTTTTATTTAACTGGCCAAATATATTTCTCCGATATTGAAAAGGCTTATATGTACTTAATAAAGACTGATAGTTTAGGAAATTTAATTTGGGATAATTATTATGGACAAAACTATGAATCAGGTCATCAAATAATTGAGACTACAGACTCGATGATAATAATTGGAGGCAGGACATATAGTTTTCCAGTTGCAGCAAACCAAGAAGATTGGTATTTAATAAAACTCGACACAGCAGGAAGCATAATTTGGCAAAATGGGTATGGAAAGCCTGGAATCTTCAATTATGACGGTCCCGTACGTGGGCTAATCGAAACCGGCGATTCCAACTATGTAGCCTGCGGTGGCTACCCCGCACTGCGTAGCGATACAGACACTTACTGGGACGGCTGCCTAAGAAAGGTCTCGAAAGACGGAGTGCTGATGTGGGAAAGGTTTTATAGGAGTTATTTTACAATGACCAATCCACTTACAGATTGGTTTGAGAATACTATTTCGTCATTGGTTTATGAAAATGAGGAATTATATGTTCTTGGAAATTGGAGAAGCGGAATTGGTAGGTCAAGAGGTTATTTGCAGAAAATATCAGAAAGCGGAGATATTTGTTGGAACCGAGAGTATTATGCAATTGACAATACAACAAATGATCAGTATTTAGTGAGTTTACAACCTACCGCAGATAATGGTTTTATCCTTGCCGGTTATGGCAATAGTTACAACACACATGGTTACAGCCCACCCCAGCAAGCCTGGCTTGTAAAAACCGATAGTTTAGGTATAGATGGTTTATGCTACACTGCACCGCCGGAACTTAACATCGATATTATTTTGCCCACAACAGTAAATTGCAGCGACACAATTACAGTTTATACTTACATTGCTGGTAAATCGGCACCATACACAATTGAGACAAGTATTGGTCAAGTTATAGACAGCATTTATTATCCACCACTTTTTGTACCTGTAGAAATTGGTCTTTCACAAGCCGAAATTGAGTACGGTGGCAATATTATTTACACTCAGCAAATTACCGAAGCAACACTGAGCAACCATGAATGGGGTCAATGTATTGCAAAACCTGTTGAGTTTTATACACCGCATACGTCAGGCAGCCAACAAATTAGCATTACCGTTACCGATGCTTACGGTGAGAGTAAAACCATAACAAAAGATGTTTTTGTAAATGATAATTGTGGGAGTGGGATTGCTGATGAAGTTGTAAATGTTGTGAGTTTGTATCCGAATCCGGCGAGGGATAATTTGTATTTGGATATGTCGGGGACTTCGAGACAATTCTCCCTATGGTCGAATCCCTCAGTCCCCTTGGAACACGAATATAAGGTGGCTGAGGGATTC
>JAKQEK010000390.1 GCA_029558535.1 Bacteroidota bacterium
ATCAGTATCCCCGTAGCAGTAAAATCATATTTATATACATCAATAAAAAATGCAGTTTTAAATAATCTGAAACATGAAAAAGTAAAAGCTTCTTTTATCAAAGAAAAGCAAATTCAGGAATATAATCTCGATTCTTCGGAAATAATGGAAAATGCAGAATCACTTCGTAACATCAGTAATGCAATTGAACAATTACCTCAAAAAAGACGTGAAATTTTTATTCTTTGCAAACTGGATGGTTTAAAATACAAAGAAATTGCTGAAAAACTTGATATATCAATCAAAACTGTAGAAAACCAAATGGGTGAAGCTCTTAAATTTTTAAGAGAGAAACTTTCAGACAAAGAATTTATTCTTTTAATTATTTTGTTGTATTTGATAACAAAATGCGAATATATAATAGGGGTATTTAACAACTTAAGTGTCATAAATTAAAATGTATAATAATAAAGACATAGCGAATTTTGATCTTATTGCAAAGTATCTTGCCGGAGAAGCCAATCCTGAAGAAATTTCTATTATTGAAACCTGGATAAATTCCGGAAATCAGGATGAGTTTAGAAAAATCAAAGCTGTTTGGATTGCTTCTGATTTTTCATCCAGACAATTTGACACTCAAAGTGCTTTAAATAATATAAACGAAAGAATTTTAGCCTCCGAAAAGAAAAAGAAGAAGAAAATTTTATCCATTTATATTGCAGTAGCTGCCTTGGCTTTAATTATTCTTATTCCTACTTTAATTATCACAAATAAAAATTTAAGTTCAAATTCCAAAATGTTAAGTTTTTCCACAACAGATTCTGTAAAACAATTCAAGATGGAAGATGGTTCAATGCTTACACTTAACTCAAACACAAAAATAGAATATTCAAAGGACTTTGAAAAGAATCGTCTTGTAAAACTTGATGGTGAGGCTTTTTTTGAAGTTCAGCACAAAACTGATGAAAACAAATTTGTCGTAATAGCAAAGGATTGCCAAATAACTGTAGTAGGCACTAAATTTAATATAAAATCTTTTGCTGATTCTGATTTGGTTGAAGTATATGTTACCGAAGGCTTAGTGCAAGTTTCAGAAATAAACAATGATAATTATATCAGTTTAAGTGCTGACGAAAAAGCTATATATAACACCAAAAGCAAACAAATTACAAAAACGAGCACAAATAATTCTGCTGACATTTACTGGAAAACAAAAAAAATAGTATTTGACGATGCTCCTATTTCAGAAGTATCTTCAGTTATTTCCGAAGTTTACGGTATTAATGTAATTTCAGAGCTAAGTAATGCACAAAACCTGAAATTAAACACTTCTTTTGAGAACAACAGTTTGGACGAAGTTATCAAAATTCTGCAACTGACCTTAGATATCAGAATTGAAAAACATGATAACACTATCATTTTAAAAGATGCTGAATAAGTCAGTTTTATTAAATATTATTCTGATAATTTTTCTGATTTCCAATCCAATATTCTCATTTTCTCAAGAATTTGCTCCAAATAAAAAAATCAGTATTTGCGAAGGCTATATAAGTCCCGAAAACGCATTACAAATAATAGAGAAAAAAGAAAATATTACTTTTTCATATAATCCGCAGGTTTTTAACTTATCTAAAGAAATATATTTATGTAAGCGAAATGCTTCTTTACAGGAAGTTGTATCAATTATAATGAATACTAACACCGAGTTAATTATTGAAAACCGACATGTGATAATCAAACCCGGCAAAATTGACAATGCAGTACAAAAAAAGCAAAAATACTATAAATTCAGCGGCACAATTGAAAATTCAGTAAACGGAATGCCAATAGACAGTTGCATTATTCAGATTAACGGTCAGGTTTATTATTCAAATGAAAACGGATATTTCAATTTTTTCTTAATGCCTAAAGCAGACAGCTCAACAATATATTTCGAAAAAGACAACTATATAGGTTATAAAAGTAATGTACAATGCAACAAAGATAATACACTACGGATTTTACTAAACCCCGAAATTGAAATTGATTACACCTATCTCCCCTCAACAGTAAAAGACAAAAACTCGACTATCGAAAATCATTGGATAACTAATATAGTAGTTAGTAACAATCAAACTGACTTAAGTAAATCACGCAAAACACTAATTGACAAAGAAATGCAATTTTCGGTAATTCCAAATATCGGTACTTATTTCAACGAAAGTGGACTATGCAGATTTAAAAGATCATATAATATACTTGCCGGATATGTTGGAGAAATATACGGCTATGAACTTGGTTTGGGTGTAAATATAATTAGATATGATTTAACCGGTTTTCAGTTTTCGGGAATAGCAAATATTGTTGGAGGCGAAGTGTCAGGTTTTCAAACCGGCACGGGTGCAAATATTGTAATCGGGAACTTCAGAGGTGCTCAGGTTTCTGCTGCTTCTAATACGACCTGGGGCAAATTCTTTGGATTTCAGGCTACTGCCGGGGTCAATCTTGTACGTTCCAAATTCAGGGGTTTTCAACTTGCTCCGGTAAATATCGTTGCCGATACTTTACTAGGCATACAACTTGGTGCAGTAAATATAGTTTCTAAACCGGCTTGCGGTGCTCAAATTTCCATTTTAATGAACTATGCCCCAACAAACAACTCACTTCAATATTCTACCTTTTTAAATACTTGCAAAATAAATAACGCCCCTCAACTGGGAATAATTAACACAGCCATTGAACAAAATAACCTGCAACTGGGATTATTTAACTTTGCTGATACGGTTCAAGGCATTCCAATTGGTTTTTTAAGTTTTGTTAAAAACGGATATACTTATCTTGACTATTCTTTAAATCTTGATCTTTTCAGTTCTTTAAAATTCAAAACAGGTACGTGGAAATTTTATAATATTATCAATGCTGCCGTAAGACCTGACAAAGAACCTGATTTTGCTATAGGTTACGGATTTGGCTCATATTTCATAATTTGGAAAATGTTTGGAATTAATTATGACTTATACGCCTCTCACGTTTTCGAAAATAATACATTCAATACTAACCTTAATATATTGACTCAATTTGATTTAAATCTGAACTTCAGTATTGCTAAACATTTCACAATTTATGCAGGTGGACAACTTAATGCGATGTTTACAAGCAACTTAGCTAATGATGCCATACACAACGAAAGCACTATTCCGCCTACTAAAGTATTATTTGACAGCCAATATTCTCACCACAGAGCATACTTATGGCCATCATTTCACATTGGATTCAGAATTTAAGATTACACAGCATTGTTTTTATCATCTGCATCACAGTCCTATCAATAGCATAATCACTTTTGATAAAAATTCTCAATTATTTTCAACGTAACAATAGGGGTATTTTAAATCAGAATTGTCTTAGATATGAAAACAATAAAAATTTAATACAATGAAAAAAACATTTATCTTATTTGCGATCACATTTTTAGCTGTGATTTTTGCCTGTAATAAACTCAATGCTCAGGAGGAATCTAATTACGAAACATTATTAAGCCGTGATGACGGTTTTTCTCATGGAGCTTATGTAGGAATGGACTTTGGTTATACCGAGGTTGCAAATCGAAGCTCATTCTTAACGGGAGTAACGATTGCGTGGGTAATAGATCATACAATTGAATTAGGTATAGCAGGCAAAGGCTTTGTTACAAATCCATTACCCGATTTATTACTCGAAAACAACAATTACATGTATGCCGGTGGTTATGGTGGATTGCATTGTGCAGTAAACATTTTAGGTAAGAAACCTATAAATGTTTCAATACCAATTATTCTTGGAGCCGGAGAGATTTCTTATATAAGGTCCCAATATACAGGATATTATGACAATTTTTATCCGGAAAGTCATTACTTGTACTTTGTAGTTGAACCTGGTATTGAACTACAACTTAATATGACAAAATTCTTCAGACTTTCGGCAGGTGTCAGTTATCGTTATACATCTGACATTTATCTTTTGTATTCGAACATAGATGCTCAACCCATTGCCAGTCCATCAATTTTAAGAGGTCTTAATGCTGGTATCAAAATTAAATTCGGCAGATTTTAACAAAATTATAAACTTAAATCTTACTAAAATGAAAACAAGAATTTTTATCACAACAATTATAGCAGGAATAACACTAATATTTAATTCTTGCTGTTATGAATTAGGCGGCATTAGAGGCTATGGTCCATCTATTGACACCACTGTTGATGTGGAATATGTTACTGGTATCAAAATTGACGGATCAATTGACGTTGAAGTTATACCATCGGACACTTTTAGAGTCGTTATAGTTGCACAGGAAAATATTGCAAAAGTAATCATGATTGAAGTATTTGGAGGCATTGCAAAAGTCGGATATAAACCACATGTTAATGTAATACCAACGAGTATGACTAAGGTGGTTTTCTATATGCCTGAACTGTATTCATTATCAATTGATGGATCCGGTGATATTTATCTATTTGAAGGATTTGAAATTGATGATAATTTTTCAGTAAAAATCAATGGCTCGGGAGATATCATAATTGATGAAATTATTTGCAATAAATATACTGCTGAAATAAACGGCTCAGGCGATATAGAAGCCTCGGTAGTTGCAACCGAAATTTCCAGTATAATCAGAGGATCGGGAGATTTAAAATATTGGGGAACGACCCCTTTTCATACAATTAGAATTACAGGTTCGGGAAACATCGAAGCTTTCGAACTTTTCACAGAATCCACATTCGTTGATATTGAAGGTAGCGGAGACGCTTATATCTGGGCAGAAAACCTTTTAGATGTTTTTATTTCAGGCAGCGGAAATGTAACTTATAAAGGCAATCCTCAGTTAAATATTGAAATAACCGGATCAGGAAATGTAAATGCATGGAAATAAAATAATCCATTCTGCGGGGAAACTAATTATGCAAATTACTTTCGGGTGATTTGCATTTTTTTTATAATTGTTTTGTATTGAATTTCTAATTGAGAAAAATTCTTTTTATATTTGAAAAAAACATTTATGAAAAGAATACTTAGTACAATCAAATACAGAATGAAAGGAGACAATTGTAAATTCTGGCAAAGACTTTAAAAATATCATAACTGTTGTAATGATTCTCGCATTTACTATAGTTGGCTAATAAATTGTTAATATAATGTACTACACAATTCACAAATACATAAAAAGCAATACTGTAATAGTAATTCTTTTAGTGATTTCAATAATTGCTCTAAGCAGTTGTATCTCTAAACAATCTGTTATTTTAAACTTGACTGGCAAAGATGAAAAACCTGAAATATTTTATACTAAAATCCCACCTAAAGACTACACTGAAACAGAAATAATTGAATTCACTTCCTTTAATATTTTTCATAGAAGGCACAAAGTACTTGATAAAACCATCGAATATGCTATCTCGCAAAATGCAGATGCTATTATCATAACAGATTACAGTTATCTAAGAATCTTAGCTATCCCATTTTACAAAATAGAAGCAGTTCTAATAAATTACAAATAATAATTAAAACATTTAAATTTTGAAAAACACAATAATATAAAATATCTATAAGTGATAAAATAACACACACCCAGATAATTAAAATTATGACAAATATAATTCATTGAATATTAACTATTTATTAATTTTTATACAAGTGCGATATATGAAAATAATGAAAAACATTTTAATTGCTTTTATCTGCCTGCTTGCTCAAAACATATTTTCACAGCAAATTGGTATGGTAGATTTTGATAAAATTAAACTTTTAACTCAGGACAGTCTCTCGGAAACTTATTACCCGAAACTGATTGAAAGGTTTGTAAGCTTTGATACCACACTTACAGAAAACGATTATAAATTGCTGTATTATGGCAACATATTCACTGAAAATTATGATCCTTATGGCAGAAGTGATGCAGAAAACGAGTTTCTTGAAATATACAATAAACAGGAATACACGCAAGCCATTCCACTTGGCTTGAAAGTGCTGGAAGAAAACCCTATTAATACAACTGTTCTGTTTAAAATGTATGTAATTTACTATCAACTTTCCGATACTGAAAATCGAAATAACTATGCAATGCTTTACTACGGCTTACTTTCAGAAATCTATTATAGTGGGGACGGAAAGACTTGTGAAACAGCAATGGTTGTCATAAAGGTCTCTGATGAATATGAAATTATTTCTGAATTACAATTAAACGTAAAAATGCAGTCACTTGTTGGAGATTGTGATTTGATGGAATTCGACACAAAATTGCAAGAACTAGAAAAAGGCGAAAAGCCAATAAAACAATTATATTTCAATGTTAGAATTCCTCTGGAGAATCTTAGCAAACAATTCAGAAGCTATTAAATTGATCTTTTCTTATTTTACATTTTCTATTAATTCATTTTTTTAACTATGAACAATTTTTAGCTATTCTGTTTTATTAATTAAATAATGAGATATTAATGCATGATTTTTGTAATTTTGCGTCAAATTTTTTAATGAAACGCCTATTTTTAATAATAAGTCTGCTATTAAGTTTAACGGTTTCGGTTAAGCCGGCTTTCATCCTTATTCCTATGGATGATTCCCAAAGAGATCATTTAAAGGCATACGGAATAACGTATTGGGCTTTACAGAATCAGGTTGAGGCATGGTGGTTGTTGAATTACCGTGGAGGAAGTTTTATTACAGTATTTTTTGCAGACATTGAAAAAGAATGCATTCTCAGGGGGGTTAGTTATGAAATAATTGCAGATGCACAGAAGAACAATATATTTAATGAAATTTCCGCTCCGTCAGTTAATATGGATGCCGTAAAACTTGAGAAAGCTCCAAAAATAGCAGTTTACTCCCCTCCTTTTACTCAGCCATGGGATGATGCTGTAACACTTGCTCTGACTTATGCCGAAATTCCTTACGATAAAATATATGACAGAGAAATAATTAATGGAGAACTTGCAAATTACGACTGGTTACATTTACATCATGAGGACTTTACCGGGCAATATGGTAAATTCTATGGTGCTTATGGCAGAATGCAATGGTATCGAGACAATCAAAAAACGAGTGAATCGGAAGCTTTGTCAATGGGGTTTAACAAAGTATCACAACTCAAACTTGCTGTTGCTCAGGCAATCAAAGCGTATGTAGCCGAAGGAGGATTTTTATTTGCAATGTGTTCAGCAACTGATTCGTTTGATATTGCATTAGCTGCCGAAGGAGTTGATATTTGCGAGTCTATGTTTGACGGTGATCCTGCCGACCCCGATGCACAATCAAAACTGGATTACTCCAAATGCCTCGCTTTTACTGATTTTACTCTGGTAAGAAATCCTATGGAATATGAATATTCTGATATTGATGTAACTAATTCAAAAAAACTTACAAATAAGGACGATTACTTTATACTGTTCGAATTTTCTGCCAAATGGGATCCTGTACCTACAATGCTATGTCAAAATCACACTAATATGGTGCGTGGTTTTATGGGACAAACTACAGCTTTTAAGGCTGAATTGGTAAAACCTCATGTGTTGATAATGGGCGAAAACAAAGCTGCAGGTGAAGTAAGATACATACATTCTGAATTTGGTAAAGGCATGTGGACTTTTTATGGAGGACACGATCCCGAAGATTACAGACATTATGTAGGTGATGAACATACTGACCTTTCATTGTATCCTAACTCAGCAGGATACAGATTGATATTAAATAATGTACTATTCCCTGCTGCTAAAAAGAAGAAATTGAAGACATAAATACTTTTTACTATTACTTTAGTAAAACTATTGCTCACAATGTTTTCCTTTTTTAAATTATATAAGTTATGAATTTTTCAAAAAATATTTAATTTTGCACAAAAAAACACATGGAAACGAATAAAGATATTGCTCGCGAAAGCATCATTAATGCTGCAAGTATTGCATTTAGCAAATACGGATATAAAAAAACAACTCTTGACGATATAGCGGCTTTTACAAATGTAAGCAAAACCGGAATGTATTATTACTTCAAAAATAAAGAAGAAGTATTTAATGCTGTAATAAAAAAAGAAGCAGCAAAAATGCAAGAATACTTGACTGAGGTAATCAATCAGGAGAACACTCCTATAGATAAAGTTTTTGCTTATGTAAATGGACGCATGTCATTTTTAGAAAGAATAAGCAACTATTATTCTGCTCTTAAAAACGACTTATTCGAACAACTTGGAGCAATTTATAATAATCGCGAAGAATTTGATAAAATAGAGCTTGAAGCACTAATAAATATCCTTGAAGAAGGTATTGAAAAAGGTGATTTTTTTATTGAAGACACTTTTGAAACAGCAATGACTATAATGATGACATTAAAAAGTCTGGAAATTCCTTTCTTTGGAACAGAGAAGCCAATGGATTATAAAAAGCATCTTGATAAACTGACATCGCTTTTATTGTACGGATTAACTCCAAGATAATGAGAGTAATATTTGCATTGCTTATATTAATACTCGTAAGCATCTCTTCATTTTCACAAAATGCAGATATCTGTTTCGAAAAGGCATGCGATTATGTAATTGAAGGTAATTATAATAAAGCCATTAAATACTTTAGCAAAGCTATTGAATTAAAACCAGATTTTGAATGGGCATATTTAAACAGAGCTTCTACATACACTTTAAAAGGGAATTATATTAAAGCAATACAGGATTTGAATATTTATTTAAGATTTGACCCTGAAAATCCCGGAGCTCTGGAAAGCAGAGGTATTATGTATTGCGAAACAAATCAACCAGATTCTGCAATCATTGATTTAAACAAAGTACTTATTTATGATCCTGAAAGTATGTATCTTAATTTCTATCTGGGCTTAGCTTATTATAAAAAACAAGAATACAATACTGCAGTTAATTATTTCAATGTTTATCTTGATAATAACGGATTACCTTGGGAAACTTATTATTACATGTCGTTATGTTACCAAAAACTAGAAAATCAGACTGAGTCATGTAAATATGCAAATATGTCACTTGAATCTATTAACAATGACTACGACTTTGTTATTAAAACGAATAAAAAGCAATTTAAAACCTTGAAACAAATTGTTTCAAAATGTAAGTAGAATTTCCTGTTGTTTTTACCTGAAGATAATGGAATCAATCTAAAATCAGTGCATTTATCTGCTCTGCAGCTAGTTTTGATTCTTTAAGAAATGGAAACAAAACCCATACGTGAAACATCTCATTATATTTAAAGTAATTTACAGTGATATTTTGATTTTCTGCTAAGCTTTCAAATTTTTCACAATCAGGAAAAAGGACATCATGCGTTCCAATAAAAATGGTTATTTGCGGTAATCCGTTAAAATTTCCATAAATAGGACTTACCATATAATTTTTAACATCAGAATTGCCTGACCATGCATTACCGGCCATGATAAGAGTTTTTGCATTTAAAATCGGATCTTTCTTTTGTACTGCCTCAATTTCAGGATTTGTCATTGAAACATCAAGCCATGGAGAAATTAAGATTAGCTGTTCAGGTTGCGATTTCCCATCCTGATTTAATTTTTCTGCAAAAGCCATGGCAAGACCTGCTCCTGCCGAATCGCCCATAAAAATAATGTTTTGTGAATCTGTTTCGGACAATAGCATTTTATAAATTTCATAAATCATGTCAAATGCGTCAAGATATGTTAATGTCGGTGCAAGAGGATAATCCGGAATTATTACTGTGCAGGATGTTGATCGCACTATTTGAGCAATAAAATTCCAATGTCCGGAAAAAATATTATTTATATATGCCCCTCCGTGAAAATATAATATTTGCTTGTCGGTTTTATTTTCTTTCGGTGAGAACCTATATACATTTCTGCAATTTACCTGAAAAATATCTATTTGAAATTCTTTTAAATACTTTTTTGGAATAGGTGCCGGCAGAGACATAAAATTTTCTTTCTCAAGTTTATTTTTAATACTGTTTTTTGGGACAAAAAGCCTTGCTCCTGCTTTCACATTACGAGCCATAATTGAAGGTTTTTTATCATAAATATATGTAGTTGATTTTTCTGTCTGTGTCTGTGCTTGCATATTTGGTCCGGATGTTATTAAAAACAAAAATACTGATAAATTGAACAAAATTCTGATTAAGCCCACTTTTCCGTTAAAATAACTACTCATTGATTTTAAAATAATGTTTTCGTTACCTATAAATTACAAAATCATTAACCAAATTATCTTTTCTTGCAGTTGGTTTTTGATAACCCTCACTCATAATTTCTACATTCGTAAAAATATATTCCCTCATTTCACTTACAGATATCATTCCGTCACCTGAATAATCAGCTTCCATTTCACGTAATCCTTTTAAAAGAACATAAGTAAATATACCATGCTGTAAATCACCTATTTCCAGAGCGAAACCTGTTCCAGTAGCTGCCGATATAACTACTGAGCCTGTTCCTTTACGAACATCAGCAAAATATTCAGTCATTATATCATAAGAATTCTCCAACTGATCGTCTGTTTCATTTCCCGGAACATTATACATAATTACCCCCTTTGCAGCAAGTGCAGATTGTGCATTTGAATCAATCTCCTCCATGTCATTTTCGGGTTTTTCCTTCAAAGAGACACTGTAATCAAGCTCACCGGAATGACAAGCATCAAGTAATACAAGCTTATTTCGTGCAGGAATACCATCTAATATGCCTTCAATTAAATCATATTCCAATCCATTTTGAGATGGATTTTTGAAATTAACATTATAAGTTGCAAAATAGAAATTACCATCATCGTCAAGTAGTCCATGCCCTGAAAAATGTACAATAACAATATCATCAACTTTAGTTGTCTGTAGCTTTTCTTTTAATGCAATAAAATTTGCTTTTGTACAATTCTCTCCAAATAGGGTATCAATAATAATATTGTATTCCGGTGCCATGTCTTTAAAAACAGAAACTATTTCACGACCGTCATTAACAGTATAATTCAGATTATATTCAGAATTTTCATATTCAGCTACTGCCATTGATATTATATAAATATCATTTTTTTCTGTCGTAACCGGATTGTAAAAAACCTCTACACTGTTTCTTAAACTTTCGACTCCGGCAGTATTAATACAGGACACTTCAATTTTATTCAAACCTTTACTTAGTTTTACTTTTTCATTTGTATTAACAATTTTCACATTTGATTTCCTGACATTTTTACCATTAGTACCAAATTCTGCGACTCCATTAACATAGACATTATATCTGTCAATAAAATGGACAGTGTCAAATGCTGATATTTCAATTATCGTATATTCTTTTTCAGTTAAAAGTTGAATATCGTTAATGTTCTTAATAAAAATAGTTGGTGCATTAATATCATTATCAAAATGATCTATATTAAAACCAGTTTTTTCTAACCTCTTATCATAAGCTTTTTTATAAACAGGTATCATTGATTTATCAGCAAAAGGCAAAAGTTCCAAAACTTTGTCGGGACGATTATACTGCAAATCAAACTGATCAAAGCTGTAGGTATGCATCCCTACTGCAAAGCTTACCTTTCTTGCCGCGTCGGGAGTACCCATGTAATACATTTCAGGTGTTGTTATAAGATAGTCTTCCTTACCAATGGGAATAACGCTGCAAATTTCTTCTAAAGTTCTGGAATCAAGAATTTTTATCTGGTTATCCCAACCTCCGCTAACCACATATTTGCCATCATCAGTAAATGCTGCAGAAATTACGCTTCCGGTATGACCGGTATATTTTGCAACAGGTTCTGAGTTTTGCCAATCTGTAATACATACTGTCTTATCCCACGACACCGAACACAAATAATCATTAATCGGACTAAATTCCATATCCGAGACAATCCAAATATGAGGTTTTATCGTTTTAATAATTTTTGATGAAGAAATATCTATTAAAACTATTTCTCCCGTCCATAGGCCGGCTGCAACAGTATTGCCATCACCCGAAATAGCTACTGATTCTGCTTCAGAACCCAGTTTTTCAAATCTTCTGTAAATGCTCTTATTTTCCACAGAATAAACAAATAAAGATTTATCTCTTCCAACCGAGCACAAATATTTCCCATCATTTGAACAACAAATATCCATCACATCTCCTTTATGACTGTATGATGAAATTAGAGATTTATCCTTTGTTGAGAAAAGATAAACAGTACTATCGTGTAAACTCATTGCAAACCATGATTCATCAGGTGAAAATGCCATCGAATATACACCACTTTCGTTATTCAGATAAGTACTAAGTTCTGCTTTTTGATAATTAAACAGATGAATACCCGGTCTCATTGATGCTATAACAGCATCTCTCCCATTTTTTAACAAACATACCTGTGATAGATATGAATTATCAGCAAAAGCAACATTTAACATTTTGCATTTAAACATATTAAAAAATCTCACTCTTGAGTCCCAATGTGCTGAAGCAAGGGTAAACTTTTCACCAAAAGCATCTACAGACTCAATAGGACTTGTACTGCCAACAAATGTTTTTATCAACTTACCTTCTATTGACCTATACACGTTTATCTCATTTGATGAACCGCAAGCAACAATTTCTTTACCATCTGGTTTGTATCTTACTGCTGTTGACATTAGTGATACTGTTTGCATACTAAATAAAATTTCACCGGTTTCGAGATTCCATTCATAAAGTTTACCATTTAAAGTAACAGCAGTCAACTTCTTGTTATCATAACTTATGTCGCACGATGACCACATCTGATAACCATCAGTAAATTCGTGCAAAAGTTTTCCGGTTTTAACATCATAAACCTTTATTTTGTAATCATATGAAGATGATGCCACCATGGTTTCGTCAGGACTTATACAAATTGACTTTATTTGATAATCATTAGCTTTTATATCATGCAACAAACTTAAATCCTTTGCATTAAAAATTTTAAGATTACCTGCGATATCTCCGGTTGCAATAATTTTACCTTTTCTGCTGACTGCAAGTCCGTAACATGCAGACTTTGACACTTCAAATTCTTTTTCAACACTACCATCTTTGGTATTTATTATCTTCAAGACTCCACTATTTCCGACAATTGCTATTTTCTTAACATCTGGAAAAACTGCAAGACAATTAATTCCATTACTAAATCCATCATAAACGGCAGTCTGATTCATCGTTTCCAGACTCCACTCCCTTACTTTACCATCCCAACCTGCCGAATATACCTTGTCGGCTTTTGCTGAAAATTCGCATGAAACAACTCCATAATCGGTACCTGCAAATTTTATAATTTCCCTACCCGTGGCATAGTCCCATACAATTACGGTTTTATCAACAGAGGCACTTACAATAAACCGTCCGTCAAAAGAAATATCAACATCAGTTATTTGAGCAGTATGACCTACCGGCGGAACAAGTCGGATATTTTGGGCATATGTACCATAACTGATAAGTGCAATTAGTATTGTAAAAAAATAAATCTTTACCATGGCTAAATTTTTTCGTAAAAGTAATAATTATGATCGAAAAAAATAAATCCAACAATACTTTAAGTATATCATTATAATATCTCAAATTTGATTAAATAAATAATTTTGATTTATCAACTACCATGTAAAATTAAATGTAATGTTATAAATTAAAATGATTATTTCATATATTTTGTATTTTATGTTGCATATTAATATTATTTTTACATACAAAAATATAAGCATTATCAATTTTGTAAAACAGTTTTAAAAATACCAATATGAAATTATTAGAAAAAATATTTATAGGACTTTTCCTTCTGGTTTTCGGATTACAATTGCTTCCATACTTTGCAGGAAAAACCTCATTGTTTTTCCTAATTAATTGGCTTTACGCTTTTACATACTTAATTGGAGGATTTTGGTTAATTAACTCTAAAGATAATAAAAAATATTTCATCCCAATTGTGGGCGGGATAGCGTTTTCGACTTCTTTATTTGTTCTTCCAATTACTATAATGCTTAGACAAGAGTTAATATACAAAGTATTACCTTTGTTGAATTTCGTTTTATTTCTTGGACTTTGTTTTTACATTATAATTAAGAGGAATTCAAAAGATGATATCAAATATTACAAAGGTATTTTAATTCGATCAGCATTTATTCTGTTAATAGTTGGCATATTTTCATATACACCTATTTCTTTTAGGCCTTACCGCAATATCTTGATAAAACTAAATAATGGCAATGAAAAATTAGTAAATAATTTATATATGTTAAACTATACCGAGGAATTTGTAAATTCTATGGATTGTGGTGACTGTAATAGAGCAGTACATTTCGCTGAAAAAGCAAATGAAGCCGGAATTATTTGGCTTGGCATTTCTCCCGAAGAATACGACATTTCGAAGGAAGTTACAACACTCCTTCAGATGATAGATTCAGATGCAATTCGACTAAATAAAGAGATCAATAAACTGAATAAGAAATTTTTAAATCAAAAAGAATTTTCAAAAATCAGTGGGACATTCAGCAATTTATATTATGCTTATAAATGCATTGCTGAAAACTATTATAACGATAGAAATTATAAACATGCATTGAAATATTACCTAAAAGCATATTTGGCCGTTATCGCATGTAACACACATACAGAATACTGGGATGGCGAAATTGAATATGCATATAAAATGATTTTTATAT
This sequence comes from Bacteroidota bacterium, assembly GCA_029558535.1. Taxonomy (GTDB): domain Bacteria; phylum Bacteroidota; class Bacteroidia; order Bacteroidales; family ML635J-15; genus Bact-19. The sequence continues at coordinate 14,598 of JAKQEK010000390.1, forward strand.
GTCAAGTCAACGAGATTGAGTAATCTAACATCAAAATAGATAACTTTGGTGGCAATTAATAATAGTCAGAGCAGAGCCCACTTTTTTTATTGGAGTTATTTACTTCTATGTCAAGTTTGGGCGTTGGGTATTTTGAAATA
>JAKQEK010000418.1 GCA_029558535.1 Bacteroidota bacterium
TAAGCGTAAATCCTGAACCAAAAACCGGACTTAAAACTTCACGAGAAAACAAAACCCTGTCGTAAGGTTTGTGTAATGCGTTTTGTAACTGAATTCTGTTGGCTGCCATATTTAACTGAAACTTTGAGTTAATACAATTTGTGGATTTACAATTCCCCTGTGTGCTTTATCTGATTGAGGTGCTTCTTCGGAACCGGGAGAAAGGTCGTAGCGGTCAAGAACGGTGATGAAAAGTTGTTCAATAAACTTATCCGGCTCTTTGACTAATCCTGCATTTGAAGTGAAATAATCATTTATGGATTTTGGTAATCCCTTTGAAGCAAAAGTTCCTTTTTTGATAATATCTAAAGCCCGAAGTAATGCCATTCGTTTTTGTTCGGTGGGTGCAATTTTTACTACAGCATTAATATTTGAAATGGCTTTATTTTCTGCCGGACTCAGATTTTTACGGGAGACCGTTTGCATATTTTCCTGATTTTTTTCCGATTTAAAATATTCAAGAGCTGCCAGTGTTTGTTTATGGTGTAATTCGTGCAAGGCAATTGCTTTTTCAGTATCAGGAGCTTTAAACAACTTAACGGCCTGTAAAAAATTCAACTCAATAATATTCAATTCCGGTGTAATCAGACAGAAAATACCGGGGTGATTTTCACTTTTCAGATAAGTGAGTGATGTATTCTGCAAGGGGTAATTTATCTCCCCTGTTTCTGTGTCGAGCAAAGTCAGTTGTTTACTGTCAGGCAGTTTTCTGCCGCACCTTGCTTTGTTTGGAATTTTGGAAATATCATTAAATATCTTTGGATGCTTCTTTCGGAAATCTCTTAATTCATTCAGATACTTAAGTATTTCGCTTTCTTCTTTTTGAATTTTATTTCCGAACAAAGCACCTTCCCCTTTTTCTTCAAGAATAGAGAATACCTTGTTATCTTCACCAAAAGCTGTATGAAATGCCTGAAGTTTACGCAAGGCATTGTTTACAAGATGAATTTGAGCATCACCATGAGCAGAAGGATAATAGTTATACACGAAAATTCTATCGGCTCTTGAGCCAATACGGTTAACACGTCCTATACGCTGCATTAATCGTGTGGAGTTCCAGGGAACATCATAATTTACTATTACATTACTTCTATGTAGGTTAATTCCTTCTGCCAGTACTTCCGTTGTAATGATAATATCGTAATCCGTCTGCCATTTTTCCTCTTCAAGATTTGCATCAAAATTGTCACGAATAGTATTCTCGACATATTTTCTATTTTCGGCACTTACAGTAAGAACTTTTTTCTTTGTAATCTTTGAAAGTTTTACTGTTAATTCTTCTGCCGTTTCTTTTGACTCGGAAAAGATTATCAGTTTGCCACTAATATTCTGGTTTGGTTTAAAAAATTCCTCCTGAATTTGTTTTGCAAACTCAATCAGTTTTGGGTCTTTCTTTACTTTGCTCCAGCGTTCAATTAAATCATCCACTTTTTCTTTATCCTGCTTGAGCAAGTCAACAAATTTTTTGTCGAAAGCATCTTTTTTGTACTCCTTATTATTTCCGCCTTTTTCGTTGATTTTTGCTTCAATCTCATCATAACTTAAACCTTCTTCCAGCAATTTGTTGATGTCTAAATCAGGTGCAATAAATACCCTGTTATCATCAAACATTGCCAGCATATTATCAATGGCTTTCTGAAATCTCGATAATGATTGAGTAAAAGCATAAAAACTACTTTCAAGGCGTTTCACCAAAAGGGTTTTCATAATTGCAGATAACCTGCCTGATATGGATTCCACATTTCCGTACATTTTCTTGTCTTCCTCTTTAGAAAGAAACTCAATGGCACGGTAACGGTAATATCCTAAACCATCAATTTTATTACCTTCTTCATCGAGGTTGGTAATGAGCGAAACTGTATCGAAAAATAGTTCACTTAGCTTTCCATCCAATTCATAATAAAGTGCAATGGGGTCGCCAACTTTTGGAAATTTAATTCCCTGAACCTCTAAATCCTCTAAATATTCCTTGTTGCTTTCAATATCTGTTCTTGTTCTGCGTATTACAAGCGGTTCCACTACATCATCACGCAATTTCTGGAATAAGGCTTTCAGTTTTTTTATATTCAGTTTTTTCTCGTAAGCCAGTTTTTTATACTGCTCATTAATTGGTCTGAAATATTCCTGTAAATTTCGGATGTTTTCGAGTGTGCTGTTTCGTCTGTCCTGAAAGAGATAAAGTTGGTTTTCAATATCCTGTGGTCGGTTATTCAAAGGCGTTGCAGAAATTAAAATTACTTTCTTTCGTGAATCTCCATTTTCAGCAGCCCTTGAACGTGGCATTTTGCATATTTCCTGCAAAGCCAAATACATTTCGGTGTAATCATTTCTGAATTTATGGGATTCATCAACGGCAATTAAATCTATTTCCTCAGGATTAGGATATGAATAGTTGTTTCGGTCGAGTATTTTATGTAAGCTACCAAGAGTAATAAAAGTAAAATGATTATCAAGTTCAAAATCCTTAACTGTCCGTCTCCAGCTATCTTCAATTGCAGGGGGAACAACAACCAAAACCTTTGTATGAGTACCATTTTCATAAATGAACTTTTTAATAATCATACAGGCAATAATCGTTTTTCCTAAACCAACCACATCAGCCAAAACAAAACCATTATGCTTCATCATGATTGCATAGCCCTGATTGGCAGCATCAGACTGGTATTTTAATCGAATGTATTTTGGTGGTAAAAGCAGGTCAATATTGTACGGGTCGTAATCTACCCGTTTGCCAAAATATTCAATTAACATTTTGATATATAACTCAAACGGAGAAAAGTCATCACGCAAATAAGTCTGGTTCTTGATTCTTTCTGCTTCTGCCTGTAAAATGGGAACAGATTCAGCCCAAAGCCTTTCAAATTCTTCGGTTGCGAATTTTACATCTTCATACTCACGCAAACTAACATTAAACTCATAATTTGATTCAGGATTTGCACCAAGTCCGGCATCGGTCAAATTAGAAGAGCCTGTAATAACTTCGCAAGGTGCATATTCATTAAAAGTTGCTGGTCTGAAAATATAAACTTTTGCATGAATTGTCTTTTTAGGATGTGCCCTAAGTTCAATTTTTCCGCTAACTAAATCATCAATGAATTGTAGGATTCCTTTTTCTGTAACTTCATCATAGTTGGCTTCCTGAATATTCTTTATGATTTCTTGAAGAAAGTCGGCTTTTGTTTCATCGGGATTTTCAAGATAGAGTTGTCCTTTGTCGTGATATTTTTTTATTAACTGGTCAACATTGATACCAACAAGGATTCTGATTTTAGGAATTCTGTCGAGGAAAGCACGTACTTTAAAATAACCAGAAGTCCTGAAATAGCCAACTAAAGCATCAAAATGTCTGATACTTTCAATATTTGTAAATACACCCTCAAACTTTTTGAGTAAGCTATTATCGTTTTGATTTGTAAAAAATTTAGTTGGCATTACTTCTTGTTCTTTTTTATTTGATTAATGACTTCGTCCAAACCATCCTCTAAATATTCTAATTTTCCATAATTTGCATTTATACTGTCTGCTAAGAACCGAACTTGAAGTTCTTTGTAATCGATTTTCAGAATTTGGCTTAGTGGCTTCAAATAATCAATTGACATTGGTCTTTCTCCACGTTCAACCTTGCTAAGAGTAGAAGTATCAACGTCAAGTTGGGCTGCAACTTTTCTAAGTGGAAGATTTCTTTCTTCTCTTAATCGTCTGATATATTCACCAAAAGTTTCTTTTGTCATTTGACTAATCTGTTTGGACAATTTTGTCAAAGATACAAATAATTTTGTTTCCGGTTTTATGCGCGAAGGAAAATTTGGCTCTTTGGCAAGCTTTGGTTTCAGCGTTGGCTTGTGCGGCTTGACAATGTGCCAAATGCGGGTTAGCAGAAAAATTAAAAATGTGCGGTGGGGAAAATAAAAAATAAAGAAGGGTCGGCAAAGGGTGTCGGCTGATTCTATGTCTTGTCAATATTTCATTTCTTTCCTGTCTTTTCACAATGGTTTACTTTCAATTTTAGCTGTCTGGTCTGTCGTTTTACGCTTGCTGGTAACGGCTGCAGCTATGTTTTGTGCGGGTTTGGTTAATATTTACTTTTCAAATTTACTATAAATTTTCGAAACTGCGACTCCCGTCCAGTTTAGCTCCCAAACCCCGCATGAAATATAGGTGCTGTTAGCGTGTCGGTGGTTTTTCAGCATTGTCCGACTAGTCTGTCAATGCGCTAAAGCAGGAATATTAAGTCAAATTTTTCATTTCGTTACTATTTTCGATCGCTCCGATATGTTCGCTACCTTATAAATAAATTTTACGAGCATTTTCAAGCAAATTTTCATTTTAAAATTCAGTTTTCATTTTACGAAATGCCTTTCAAATTGAGTTTTTGCGTCGGCATTCCCCTAAAATCAGTTAATTTCATTTTTTTCATTCCTTCATTTCCGTTTACGCTATGCACTTTCGCATTTCTAATTAGTTTTCAGGTTCGCTGTCATTAAAATTCAGTCCGATTTTACGGAAAAGCGTTTCACAAAATTTTCCGACTGTCCAGGAAGTAGAACCTTCAAAACTAATTCCTTTTTTTTCAATTAAATGATTTATTTTCTTTCAGAATGCCGAGTTTTGAATGCGTGTCAGCCAAAACTCAATTTGTCACACCAATTTGCGAGTAATGTGATTTCCAAGATTCTTATGACTCGATTTTCCGGCTTTTCAATAAGTTTTCAAGGTAGCGATTCAATAAAATTTCCTGCTTTCACTTTTCAGAAAATGACTGTCATTTTTTTTCTACCACTGCACGCTAACGGTTGCAGCTATGTGGAGTGCGAAAAAGGAATAGAAATTCCTTATCAAGTTCCCACTGAGCCAGATTTTTTTATTTTGTTTTTAAATTTTATAGCAAAAGCCAAATCAAAAAATTTGGCGATGAACGGAAGCGTGACTCACGAACGGTTACAGCCGCTTTTCGCATTACATATAGGTGTTGTTATGGGCTGGGTTGTGTGTCCTGCGTTGCTACAGGGTACAAAGAGGGTAAACGTTCTTTGAAATAGCAACAGAACTGTAATCAAGATGGTAGGTTGGATAAACTACTAAGGAAACGAGCCAAACCCCGAATATAAAGGGCAAATTTGGAAGTCTCACAAAACAGTGTGTTTACCAAGATGTTCTACCGCATAAGATGTTCAGGCATATTTTGCAAACCGCCTTGTGGTGCTTACCTTTCACGGGTTGGTATTGAGCGACAAGGTCAACGCATAAATGGTCGTTTGTATGATTAGTTTATGTATGGTGTGAGTAAAGAAGTCGAATGAAAGTAAACTGTTATAGAAGTGTCGAAAATAACCTTTACTAAGTCAAAATCGAGCGGTTGGCGGCTGCGAGAGATAGACTGTACAACAAAACCTGATTAGTGTGTACAGGACTTACGGCATTAAGACAGCGAGAGCTTTACTCGGGCTTGATTACGGAACAGGAGAAGCTACCCATAGATGCAAAGGGAAAAAGGTAAAAATCCGCAAAGCGGAAGAGCCTGAAAGTACCGAAGCTATGGAGTAGTGGCAGATGAAGTCGTAGTAGCGAACATACCCAAGAGAGTAGGAGTAATGCCCCTACGAGCGAAGGACTTCACCAGATAGTTCATTTTTTTGTATAACAACTTAAATTCGTTTAAGGATGATTTTTAAAGAAGAACAAAAGAGTCAACCGATAAGTAGGTTGCAAGTTACGGAAGCCTTTAAAAAGGTAAAAGCCAATGGCGGAGCGAAAGGCGTTGACGGCGTAAGCATCAACGAAGTAAACTCCAACAAACGCAAGTATCTGTACCCACTTTGGAACAGATTAGCAAGCGGAAGCTATTACCCAAAGGCAGTAAGACGAGTGATGATACCCAAAGACGATGGTAAAAAGAAGCGACCATTGGGTATTCCAACCGTAGTAGATAGAGTAGCACAACAAGTGATTGCGAGCGAACTCGAAGCAATTGTTGATAAACAATTTAGTGTCAATTCTTTTGGGTATCGTCCCAATAAGAGTGCACACCAAGCTGTAGAGCAATGCAGAATAAACTGCATGAAATATAGCTGGGTAATTGATTTAGACATAAGCGGATTTTTCGATAATATCAATCACGAATTGCTAATGAAAGCCGTGTCTCACTACACAAGCAAGAAACATATCTTGCTGTATGTGAAACGTTGGCTCGAAGCTCCTATCCAAATGGAAGACGGAACAATTGTACAAAACCACGACAAAGGCACTCCGCAAGGAGGTGTCATTAGTCCAGTTTTGGCGAACATTTTTCTGCATGTTGTATTCGACAAGTGGATGGAGAAAAACTATCCCGAAGCACCATTTGAGCGATATGCCGATGATATAGTAATTCATTGTCATAACATCAAGGAATCTTTGAGGATGTTAGAGAACATCAACAAACGAATGAACGAATGTAAGTTAGAATTAAACCAACAGAAAAGTAAAATCGTTTATTGTCGAAGCAATCAAAAGCGACAACCTCCGTTTAAAGTGAAATACCAGAAGTTTGACTTTTTGGGTTTCACATTTAAGCCAAGAGTTATTAAAGAGCGTGGGAAAATCAAATTAGGATTCTCCCCAGGCATCAGTCAGAAGAAACAAACCAAAATAGCGAAAGAGCTTTACAAGCTCAAAATTCATAGAATGGTGCATCTTCATTTGAGTGATATCGCGTTAATATTAGAACCGAAACTCAGAGGCTGGATTAACTACTTTGGTAAATTCAGGAAGTCGGAACTGCGGAAAATTTTCCGAATACTTAACAAACGGTTAGCCCGATACATTCGCAACAAATACCGACGTTTTAGGAAGAAACACTCGTTTTTCAGTTACAAACAGTTGATTAACATCAGCAAAAGTTATCCTACAATGTTCTATCATTGGGAACATGGATTTCTGCCATAACGAGCAACCACAATCCGGTATCTTATCTGGAAGAGCCGTATGAATCGAGAGGTTCACGTACGGTTCTGTGAGAGGTTTGGGGGTGAAACTCCCCCTTACCTACTCGATTATCTCTATCAACATACTATAATTCAAGACCAATAATGATCCCTGCATAAAACCCTCCAGTATTTATAATGGGACCATCATTTAATTCAGTTTCACTAACTGTCCAAATTGTTTTGAGAACAGGTGTTGAATAGCCTGTTCTTATTCCAATAACAAGCTTATTGAATGATTTCTCATCAATAAAAAAAGATTTTTTACTAACTATTCCAATATTAGCTAATAAATTTGTTGCAGACATTTCATATTGGTTTGTAGTTCCAGAAAGATAGTTAATAAATGTCGAATTAGGAGAAACATCATTTATTATATTAAGGTTTAACCATGAAAATTCTGTCCCTAAGTAAGGAATTAGCTGTAATTTCTTATTGCTAAAAAAAGTATATCCAAGCGAAACACCTATTCCAGTACTTTTAAAACTTGTACTAATATTTTGGTCAGTTATTGTTTGGCTAAAACCAGAAACATTTCCAAGTATTGATAATTTTGATTTTGGATAGCACAAATAGAATCCACCACTCGTTGAATAATTTATTTGACCAAATTTTGAATATCCGTTTTCTATAAGCCTGTCATTTAATACACTATACTCTGGAAACTGGATTCCAAAACTGGCAAATAATACGAACTCTTGATCGTTATTAGTGTCGTCATTTTGTGAATAAGTATTTCCAATATTAACAAATAAAAAAATGACTATAAAAATTAGAACATATGATTTCATATTTACACAATTATATTTAAATTTTAGCATAATTTCCATGCAACTGATGCGATGAAAACAATGGCACCTTCGAGACCACTAACAGTATTACAACATTTGCCACTAAGAATACAGCGTAATGACTTATATACAGGAAAACCAAAAATAATTATTGCACCTATCAATTTCCATACAGGAATTACCGCCTTTGCACTATTCCCTCTTGTTGAAGACAAACGAACATCTTTTAATTCAATAAGTTTTTTTTGCATCAGAGTAATCACACCTAATTCTCCATTAAGTGTAGCCTGTTCAATTACTTCATCTAAAGCATCCATTAAACTTAAAATATCATCTTTTTTTAGAGTTGACTCTGCCAACAATTGTGCAACTCTTAAACGAAAATCTTCAAATTCTTTTTTGCTTACAGGTTTATTACTTAAAATGCCTGTTTTTATAAACTTTTCAATTGTTGCAATTGAAATCTCTATTGAGGAAACACCTCTTTCATTCCATTCCTTTAACTGTGCATTACTATACGAAACTACCTGTGAAGATAATTTTAATGCTTTATACTTTTCTCCTTTTCTGAAATTTAATTCAGCTTGTCCAAAATGAAGAATAGACATTACAGAGGAATAATAAACATTACTTAATAAATTGATTTCATTATCAAGTTCAAGTGCAGGCATGTATGCCATAGCTGTTTTGTTTAATCTACTAATTAAGTCCTTGTTATTAAAAAAAATTTCTTCCATAGTTTTATGAGTTTTAAATTATTGTTTTTATTTAAACGAAATAAAATAAATTTTGTTGTTTAATTATTAAGTTTTTTTAAGCAAATCTCAGCCTTGCCCATAACGTATCGCAGCTATGTATTGGGCGCATAATACAGATTTCATTATCTTTTACGCACTTAGCAAAACCGCTGATATATTAAATTTTAATAATAATTTTTCTGTTACAAATATAGATAAAATTTTTCAAAAAGCGGTTTTGCGGATGTTCGGAATTGAAATTACTTTTCAAAGTTCCTTCAAACTAAGCCTAATATATAGGTGCTGTTAGCATCATCGTTGTATCGGCTAAAATACTCGTTAGTAGTTTGGCATATAAATTTGCGTTCTGCGTTGGCTTTTTCTCCTATATTTTTACAAATATTGCCTCATTATGTTTTACAGACTTCCTTTTCTTAAAACAGAATCCACAGAATTTTTTAATACGAAAAACTCGTTATGCACCATATTTGTTCTCCCCTAAGAGCGTTGGCAAAACAGGCAAAATTTTATGACAAACTACGGCAAAGAGAACTTCCCATGCACTATTAAAATTACAAGAGAATCCATATTCATTTTTAGCACTCTTTTTATTTGAAAAGACTCACTAAAAACAAAATTAAAAGCACCACTTGAAATTTAGCCGAGACAATGTGTGCTAACGGTT
>JAKQEK010000444.1 GCA_029558535.1 Bacteroidota bacterium
ATAGAGTTTCTTTTACCTGAGATAACTTCCAATGTGTCTTTGATGTAAGTAATCGTGTTACTTATTTTTGTTTTGAAAAACTGTAAGTATTTCATTAGATTAGTATTCAATTATTCAATTGTTTAGTTTTACAATAGTGTGTTATATATTTAGTTAAATAATTGAAAATCAACTAATTATCTCATGTTTTTATTTGGTTAACTCCCTGAAAATCAGTATCTTTATAGATTATTCCACTAATTTATAAAGTATGATTTTCACAGAAGTTAACACTTTTATTTCGGTTGTCAGCAGTGCTTTTAATGGTTTATCACTCAATAAATGGCGACGTGACTTTTTATTAGAAATCTTTATGTTGTACCTGATAATTCCGGGTCGTATTAATTTTACACAAATGAGTCGATACAGTAATTACTGCGAACAACGATTTCGAAATCAATTCAAACAAAAATTTGATTTTATGAACTACAATACATCACTTATAACGCCATTTGTCGGTTCGCGAACAGCCATTTCATTCGATCCGAGTCATATTGAGAAATCGGGCAAAAAGACACCCTATCTTGGCTCGTTTTGGTCAGGTTCAGACCAATGCTCCAAAAAGGGTCTTGAGATTGCACAAATCGCTTTAATCGACATTGACCTAAACCAAAGCTTTCATTTAGAGGCTGTACAAACAGTGCCTGTAAAAACATTAAAGATTGCTTCCATGTCGTTATCCGATTGGTATGCTCATTCAATTATTTCTCGAAAACAAGAATTACAAAAATTATCCAAAATAGTTGTGGCAGATGCATTCTTTTCAAAGATAACATTTGTTCAACCACTTATGAATGAGGGTTTTCATGTTATATCCAAACTCAGAGACGATGCAAACCTGCGTTATAAATTTACGGGTGAATACTCCGGAAAAGGAAGACCATCCCATTTAGCAGGCAGAATCGATTTGGACAATTTGAACATGGATATATTTACTCCCATTGAAATTAATGATACAACCCAAGCATTTTATGCTATTGTAAACTCCAAATCATTGAAAACAGACATTTTGCTCGTTGTCGAACGAAAAACCGACGAAAACGGAAAAACAATTCAACGTTTGATATTCTCGACTGACACCAAAATGAATGTACTTGAAGTTTTAGAGTATTATCACTGTCGATTTCAAATGGAATTCAATTTCAGAGATGCCAAACAGGCTACCGGATTAAATCATTGCCAAGCCAGAGATTTAGATAAACTCGATTTTCACTTCAACTCTTCGCTTACAACTGTCAATATCATGAAAATTATTCACCTAAAGGATAAAAACAAAGCGGGAAAACCTTTCTCAATTGCTGACTATAAAATATTGTATCACAATGCGTTTCTGCTAAATCGATTTATTGAGGCTTTCGGTATAAAACCGAAAACCCTTAAAAGTCACCACCATGTCAAAGAACTACTGTTTTTCGGCACTAAAGCCGCTTAATATTTATATTTTTTCTAACGGACTATTGTCATTACCATGATTTTTTTAAATTTACATTCGCAAAATTAAAATTTATTCTCTGAAAAAATACGGTTATAACAAGATAATTTTATACTTTTGTTCAAAGCTTATTTATAATTACAACAAAATCAGCCGAAAATCATTACATAAAAGCTTACATTAACTGTAAAAAAGTATGCAAAAGAAAATTATTGAAACAATTGTACTGGAATATTTAAATGATGAACTTCCGAATGAATATCAATATTTGATAGAAGAAGCAAAAAAACAATTACCAAAAGCATGGGCACCTTATTCAGGTTTTCATGTAGGAGCTGCAGTTCAGCTCGAAAACGGAGATATTTATGCAGCAAGTAATCAGGAAAATTCAGCTTATCCTTCAGGCATTTGCGCTGAGCGTAACGCAATTTTCTATGCTAATTCTCAGGCTCCTGATATTGCTGTAAAAGCAATTGCAATTGCGGCATTAACAGGCGGAAAACTACTCAACAATCCTATCACACCTTGCGGCGCTTGCAGACAAGTTTTACTCGAAACCGAACAAAGATTCGGGAAAGATATTGTAATTATTCTTTACGGCAGCGATAAAACACAAGTTATAGGTAATGTTAAGCAATTACTTCCATTATGTTTCGAAAAGAAAAGTTTATTGAATACTATCGATTAAAA
>JAKQEK010000480.1 GCA_029558535.1 Bacteroidota bacterium
TGTTATTAAGGGAGAATTTAATTGTGAAATTATTGATGTTGTTGAAGATCAAGAAATTCAAGAAGGTGAAATAATTTGATTTTATCGGCAAGATCTTATCTAGGTCTTGCCGATAAATATCTTTTCGGAGGCAAAATGTTATTTAATAAAATATTGGGACATTGTAGTTTCCTTGGTCATACTGGTTATGCTAATCATTCAAGAAATTTCTTTACAACTTTAAATAATTATTTACCAGTAAGAATTCACAATTTCTCATGGTGGAAGGAATTGGATCATCTTGATCTAGTACACCACAGAATGTTAATTAAACAAACTTGGGAAGAACCACCTTGGGAAGTTGGTGTTCCGTTTTATAGAGCCAAAAGTGATAAAATTATTAGTATTGTTTTAATGGAAACTAATCACTATTATTATTATGATAGTTATCAAGATCCAGTAATAGGATATAATGTATGGGAAGCTACTAAGCAACCCCAGAAATTCTTCGATCGATGGAACAAGTTTTTACAGCTATGGGTACCAACAGAGTGGCAGCGACAGTGTACGATAGAACAAGGAGCTGATCCAACTAAAGTAAAAGTAGTTCCAGAAGGAGTAGATGGTTCTAAGTTCTTCCCGGGTGAACCAGAATTAAAACTAAAAGAATACAAAGATGGTCGTTTTAAATTTATGATCTTTGGAAGATGGGATTATAGAAAATCTACAACAGAAATGATTAGAACATTTCTTGAAACTTTTAATAGAAATGAATCAGTAGATTTAATAATCTCAGTCGATAATCCATTCCCGGCAGATGGTCTGAAATCAACTGAAGAAAGATTAAAACATCACAAATTAGTTGATTCAAGAATAAAGATATTACATTTTCCAAACAATCAAGAATATATTTCTCATCTTAAATCTGGACATTGTTTACTTACATGTTCAAGAGCTGAAGGTTGGAATCTTCCGTTGATAGAGGGAATTTCTTGTGGAACTCCTACCATTAGCTCAAACTATGGTGCTCAATTAGAATTTGCAGAAAATATTTCGCACATGGTTGATATTAAAGATCACATATCACCTAGAGAAGTATTCATGGATGTACATAGTTCCAGAAACAATAATCTTGAAGGAACTTGGGCTGAACCTGATTTCGAACATCTCAGTAAAGTAATGAGAGATGTATATGAAAATTATGAAGAATATAAAATAAAAGCTCTTGTCGATTCTAAAATTGTAAGAGAAAAATTCACATGGGAGAATGCTGCTAAAACAGCACTAGAACATATAAGTGAAATTACAGAAGATGATATTGAAGTTCATAAAAGAATCATTAAAAAATCCCCGTCAGAATCTGTTAAATACACTTTTCATAATGGAGCAAGGGTTGATATATTTGGATCACATGATCAAGAATATACTATCAAATTTATAGATAATGATACACAAAAATTAGTGCATCAAGATACAATTGAAACATATCATTATGTCAAAACTAGTAGAATGTATTATACTAATTGGAAAGTGATAGTAGAAGTTAATGAAGAATTATATTCTGATCATATATTTAATCCATATGGAAAACGAGTAATCATTACATTAGATAGCTCAGCTCTTGGTGACACTATATCATGGATGCCATATGTTGAAGAATTTCGAAAGAAACATAATTGTAAAGTTTTCTGTTCTACTCTCTGTAATAATCTATTTAAGAATGGTTATCCAGAGATTGAATTTATTCCATTTGGGACAACTATTGATGATATTTATGCAATATACAATGTGTCTATGGAAGAAAAAGACTATAACAGAAATAAAACAAATTGGCATTTAATCCCTTTACAACAAGCAGGATCAGATTTTCTAGGTTTAGATTTTAAGGAGATTCGGCCGATTATACAAGTAAAGAAATTTAAAAGAGCAATTAAACAAAAATATGTTGCTATTGCAGAACATAGTACTTTTCAATGTAAGTACTGGAATCATCCGACTGGATGGCAAGATTTAGTTAAATATTTAAATTCAGTTGGATATCAAGTGATGCCTATAACAAGAGAAAAATCATATTTAAAAAATGTAGTTCATAAGCCAAATAAAGAGTTAAATGATATAGTAAATAATATTCAAAACGCTGAGTTTTTTATCGGCGTGAGCTCAGGATTAGCATGGCTTGCTTGGGGATTACAGATTCCAACAGTGATTATATCAGGTTGTACAAAACCATTTGTAGAAATGCAAGATTGTATTAGAGTCCATAATCCAAATGTTTGCAATGGTTGTTTTAACGATCCGAATATTGATCTTGATAAACCAAACTGGGAATTTTGCCCTAGGAAACAGAACTATATATGTTCGACAGCTATCACTCCAGAGATGGTGATAGAAGCAGTACAACCGCTAATAAAAGAAGATTAAATATCCTGCGATTTTTACATAGAAATAATTATTTTAATTTTGTTAAGGAGGTTTATATTGTTACCAAAAAACTATTATGATCTGGTTGAACAACCAGGATTTCTTAAACACATACTCTACGGTGACAGTGTTTCAAAAGATATGAAATCAATTATTAAATTTAAAGCCTCTCATATGGAATATATTAAATTTTGTGAAATATGGGACAAATTAGCTGAAAATATTCCAATCACTACAAAGAATGATAAAGAATATTTATTTATTAAAGACGAGATTGAAGTTGCATCATATGATCTAAAAATAGATTCTTGGAATTTATATAAACCACAGTATCTAATGAGACACAAAATAAATGATCAAATTGTTCGTATAAATTTTACAAATATTGCAAGCTTAGATGTTACAGAAAATCATTCAATGATTGATTATGATCATAATAACAAATCTTTTATAATAAAAAATCCAATGGATATGAAATATATTCCAGCGATATTATCAGATGCAAATGTCCAATTGGACGAAATTGATTATAAGTATCTGCTATTAGGACTATGGTTTGGCGACGGAACACTATCTAAACCAAATAAAGACAATGCGTTTCAATATCCAGCAATAAGTAGCAATAATGCAATTGAGATGATGAATTTATTAGAAACAAATATAGAAAATATTAAATTTTATAGAAAAACTAATGATTGGGATTTCTTCATTAACTATAAATGGTTAAGAGATCTTCTATTATATTATAAACTCGATGGTATTCATAGTTTAAATCGGGTTATTCCAAATGAATTATTTATTCAACTACAAAACGATCCTATTAAATCTATCTCATTCATACTTGGTTACTGGTTAGCAGATGGTTCATTTAATAATCGGGCAGTTATTATAGCGTCTGGAAACCGTCAACTATTAGAACAAATTCAATATCTTTTAATGATAATTGGTATATATTCACATTTGAAATTAGATAAAAATAATCGAAAATTTGAAGGAATTATTCATGGAGATATGTTTAAATTATCTACGAGTTTAAACAATAGTCTAATTAATTTATTTAAAAATTTTGAGTATTTAAAAGATTTTCCAGAAACGGTGGAATTTTGTTCGTATTATTATGGACAAAATTCAGCTAATAAAAATATAGAAACTCCTAATCACCAAATATGCAGATCCTCAAAACGTGCACATTTATTCCAGCTCAAACCGATTAAAATATCATCAAAAGAATTTATTGAATATGATGATTATGTATATGATCTATGTGTTCCAGAAACTCAAAATTTTATAGCTAATGGATGCTTAGTTCATAACACCGATTCGCTCTTTATTTCTATACCTATAAAAGATTCAGAAAAATTAACAACTCAAGAAAAATTAAAAATCTCCGATAAGGTGTCAGAAGATATTAATAATGCTGTAACAAAATATTTAAACAGTTATTTTCTGCCGAAATCAAATATTTCACCAGATCAAAATGCTACTTACTTTAAATCAGAAATGCTCATGGATGCAATCATGTTCTTAGATGTTAAGAAAACCTATGCATATAAATTACTAGCATCAAAAGGACAAATCTTTGACAAACCTAGTATTGAATATACTGGTATTCAAGTGGTAAGATCTAATGCAGCAAAACTAACTCAAGACTTATTAAGAGAAATTATTGAAAATATTATTCTAAATGAGGAAGTGCCGGTAAAAGAAAAATTAACAAGAACAACAAATATTGTTAATGATTTTCATCAGAAATTCATAGAATGTATAGAAAATTTAGATATTATTGATATCTGTATTCCTGGCAAATGGAGTAAGGCAGATCTATTTATAAATGGAATGATCTTATATAATTTTATTATGAAGAAAGAAATATTTTCAATGGGATCTGCAGGTTACTTTATATATTGTACTTTTAAGAATCCTAAGATATTTCAAGATTCAAAACTTGATATGACAAAAGTTAAGGGAATTGTTATTCCAAGATCTTATGATAAAATATTATTAGATAAGAAATTAGAAGAGTATCAAATCAATATCGATTCTCAACAACAATGGGACACATTATATAGTACTACAGTTAATCGAATCGTAAACCTTATAAAATCGTTAAAATAAAAAAGGAGATTATAATTAGTTATGTTCAAAAATGATTTAACATTAAGTTCAAACAATGAACATGCACAAAACCTTATAGGAAGATATATTAAGGGAAGTGATGATGTAATCGGAGAGATATCAACAGTTGACTTAAAATATAATTCTTGTGAAATATGTATTAATTTTAGCGATGGTGTAAGAGTTTTAGACACAAGACATACAATTGATTATTGGCTAGAGAAATCTCTTGCTCGAGATCAATTAAATGAAAACGAATTGAAACAATTTAGAAAACGAACGATTATTAATAATAAAAAATAATTTTTAATCGGCAAGAGTTAGCTTAAGCTCTTGCCGATTAAACTTTCAAATTTTTATTTTTTCAATTTTTATATAGAAATAATACCATTATAAATTTTATTATTTTACTTTAGTGGGGTTTAAATGAACATAATAAAGGCAAATATAACAGATCTGTGGAAACAAGGAAAAATTGTTTGCACTACAACAAATGGGTTTGTTAAGAAGGATGGAAGTGCGGTTATGGGACGAGGAAATGCTCTCGCCATGGCTCAAACAATACCAGACCTACCAAAATTATTAGGACAATTTATTAAGAAATACGGCAATCGTGTCGGATTTATTTATCAAAGAAGTATAATAGCCTTTCCAGTAAAACCTATTACCGGAAATTATAATGATCTTCTTGCGCACATTCAAAAACGTTATAAACCAACGGACATAAATATTCCAGGATTTTGGTGTAAAGCTGATTCAAAAATTATTGAAATTAGTATGAATCAATTAAATGATTTAGTTAAAAAATTTAAGTTAGAAGAGGTGTATCTTCCTGTCCCAGGAGTTAATAATGGACAATTAAAATTTACAGAAGTAGAACCAATTCTTATGAAAGGAGTTAAAGAAATTAAAATTTGTAGTTTGTAGTACCTGCTTGCCGCAACTTGAAGACAAAAAGGAGGTTGAAAAAGTCCTTATGAAAAAACTAGCTACGACAATATTTCAAATTGTCGCCCTATTATTTCTAATAGGAACTTATAATAACTTCTCAATGAATCTCCCAGTAGCGGTCAAAATTGAGAAAGAAAATGTGGTTCTAAATGAAATAAAACAAGATCTCAAACACTTAAATGTAGATATAAAAAAAATTCCAGAATTAGCAAATGCGGTGTATATAGCTCATCAATCAACGGGATTGAATCCCAAATTAATAACTGCATTGATGAAGACTGAAAGTAATTTTAATCTAACTGCTATTGGTCCAGCCAATCGAACGAATATTCGTTACAAAGGGTTGATGCAGACACCTACAGCAACCCTTCAATTTAGTGATGTCGATGTTTTGCATGGTGCAAGAATTCTTAAACAAAAACTAAATTTTTCTAGAAATGATTTAAGAATGGCTTTAGCATTATACAAAGGTGGCAACAATCCAGTAGCATATAGGCAAGCAGATGATGTGTTAAAAGTTTATAGTAAACTTCTATAGACTATGTCGGCAAGATCTTAAACTAGATCTTGCCGATTTTTTAATTTTCAAAGATTTTATATAGAAATTATAAGAATATAAAGAGAGATAATAGTTGTCTCTCTTTTTTAATTCAATATAAAAAAGGAGAATAATCATGGCTGACAGTGGATATACTGTAGTCGAAGTAGGGATTCCAATCTCTAATATGGAGATATGGAAAATATTTCAAGTGTGCGATGAGATTGAAACTGTTTTAAATCGATTGAGAAATTATGCAGGTTGTAACAATGAAACTAGATATATGAAATTCAACTATACAGTCGAAGGGGAAGCAACCAGTGCAAAAAATGAGATTGTTAAGATTTTTAGAGCCCATGGAATACTAATCAATAATAGTTCTTCATATATTGTTATTGTTGGTAGAAATGGTAATCGAACAAGTTTCAATGTATGATAAAAAGAAGCTGATAACTAAATAATGAAAGGAGTACAAGATGATACATTGTTTCTATCATTCGAGTGATTTAGATGGTCACTGTTCTGGAGCTATCGTGAAATATAAATTTCCGGAAGCTCAAATGCACAGTATTAACTACGGACAACAATTTGCGTGGGACAAAGTTAATACTAAAGAAGACATCGTCATTATGGTTGATTTTTCGCTCCAACCATTCTCAGAAATGGCTAAATTGCATACTGAATTTGATGACCGACTAATTTGGATCGATCACCACATCAGTGCAATTGAAGAGTCGAAGAGTTGGAAAGATGGAGACAACAAGTCTCTCAATGACAAAATTAATGGGTTAAGAATGGTGGGACTTGCTGGGTGTGAACTAACCTGGAAGCATTTCTTTCCAGAAATTGAAATGCCAAACGCGGTTAGACTTCTTGGAAGATATGACGTTTGGGATCACAAAGATCCAAATGTTCTACCATTTCAAATGGGAATAAGGTTAGAAAACACCTGGCCAGATGCCAAAAACATGTCTATGTGGCAGGATTATTTTAGTAAATTTTCGGAAGAGCTTATTAAAGATACCGTCAAGGAAGGTAAAACAATTCTTCGGTATCAGAAACAGGAGAATGAAAAATATGCAAAAAGCTGCGCCATGGAAATTGATTTCCACGGATACAAAGCAATTGCTATTAACAAACTCTTAACTAATTCTCAGTTGTTTGACAGTGTTTGGGATGAAAGTAAATATGACCTGATGATAACCTTCGGCCTTAGGGTAAATGGCATGTGGACGATGAGCTTCTACACAACTAAGGAAGATGTTGATTGTTCACAAATTGCTAAGTCTTTCGGAGGAGGGGGTCATAGACAAGCAGCTGGGTGTAATTTCAAAACATTGCCATCGGAATTTGTCAAACAAATTAAGATTAAACAGCCTGTAAAGTTTGGAAAAATTCCGGAGTATGGCGATAAAATGACTTTAAAGGAATTTATTGAGGCTGTTGATTGTGGCATGTTTATAGACTACGATGGTCATGGTTATTATGCTACTGAAAATGAAATGACAGATATTGCTGTACTTCCATCAATGATTATCAATAAAAACATTGATGAAAGATGGAGCCACGTAGTTTGGTTTAACAAATAAATAATTTTACCGGCAAGATCTGAAATTAGATCTTGCCGGTAAAATTAAACAAATAAATCTCGAAAGGAGTAAATAGTGGAAAATAAAGAAATTAAGGCAAATCTCAAAAAAG
Source organism: Bacteroidota bacterium (assembly GCA_029558535.1). Lineage (GTDB taxonomy): Bacteria > Bacteroidota > Bacteroidia > Bacteroidales > ML635J-15 > Bact-19. The sequence continues at coordinate 7,706 of JAKQEK010000480.1, forward strand.
GAGAATTATTCATGAATAATTTACAAAACAATTGGCATTTATTTGTAGAGTGGTTTAAGAAATCACTCGCGATGATGATTGTGTTCATATTAATTGGAGCAAGTCTTGGAATTTACGTCAGTAAAATCGTTTACGATATGAGAATGAATGAGGTCACCAAGGTTGGTGGCTTTGTTTATGACAATACGGTCTATAATGTAAGTTTAAGACCCTAAGAAACACGGCCGTACCGGGCACTGCAAGAGGAACGCAAGGATAAGATGCAAAACGATTGATGAGTGCTGGCTCTCTGCCACGGCCAGTTTGAAAGGAGAGAAAATGGTTAAGACGATTACTTTAAAATGGCTACAATCAAAAGGTGCATGCAAAGAATCACTAGAAGCGTGGCAAAAGGAAACAGACCACAACACATTCGCAACGCTCAATAGATTGGTCAGCAAAAACCCTGAGTGGGGAAGCTGGTTAATATGCAGATTGATGAATAAGAAACAAGCTGTGCAGTACGCTATTTTTGCAGCGGAACAAGTTATTGATATTTATGAGGGAAAATATACAGATAAAAGACCTCGTAATGCCATTGAAGCAGCGAAAGCGTATTTAAAGCATCCTTGTGCTAAAACAAAAGCTGCTAATGCTTATGCTTCTGCTTATGCTGCTGCTTATGCTGCTGCTTCTGCTTATGCTGCTTATTATGCTGCTTGTGCTGCTGCTTGTGCTGCTGATTATGCTGCTGGCTATGATGCTGCTGCCGCTGCCGCTGCTACTTATGCTGCTGATGCTGCTGGCTATGCTGCTGCTGATGCTGCTGGTGCTTATGCTGCTGGTGCTGAAAGAAGAAAAATGAAAGCTAAGATTTTAAAGTATGGGATCGGATTGTTGAAGCAGACCCGAAAGGAGAAAGTATGAAAAAGTTAATCTCATTCAAAGTTTTAAAGTCTATCTGTGCTTACGAATTTGACTCTGTTTGTGAGCACAAGGACTGCGGAGATCCAAAGTGTAATTCCAAAACTTGCCCAGTTTGGAAGAAACTGAAGGAGGTTAAGAAATGAATTGTATTATGTGTAACAAAGAAAACGCCGAAGTAAAGATTAACGATAAAATTGCTATGTGTCAAAAATGTAGCGACCAAGAACTGCTCATACAAGGAGAGAGGAAATAAACGAATATTTTGATAATAAATAATTTTTAATATCGGCAAGATCTAGTTAAAGATCTTGCCGAATTTTTATTATTCACATAAAATATATAGAAATTATATAATTAATAAATTAAATAAAAGAACCTTTAGAGCATTCGTTCTAGAGGCTCTTTTTAACTCAAAAAAGAAAGGAGGAAACAAGAAATGAAACACACCCATCACTCGCGTCAGCGAGTGAAAGAACGAGTCGGATCAGGTTTTAAACTGATCCGACACAAATTAGCTCGAAAAGAATATCTCGGCCTACCGAGACAATCTCTTAATAAAAGAGTTAGCTTGGTAAAATTGGATGAGAGGAGAGCGACCATAGTGATATGGTCAAAAAACGCCCATAAGATTATTACTGTACTGACACCAGATCAGTATATGAAAAAATTTGGTAACACTGTTTCGGAAAAAGCTTTCAACGAATTATTAAAATATTGCTCAAAAGAAGGAGCAGAAAAGGAGATTGATTGTGAAGAAAATAATGATATTAATAGTTATGTTAATAATGATTGTATCGACAACAGTTGATGCGGTCGTTATTACGGGAAGTGGCCAAACGAAAGAAGATGCTATTAATAATTGTTTAAGAGAAGCTGTGGAGATGTACACTGGAAGTTTAGTGTATGCGGTAACAAACGTTGAAAACTATCAACTTCAGAAAGATCAGATAGTAGCGACATCGCTTGGTCACATAAAAAGCTATAGAATCGTTAACATGTCAAATATTGACAATTCTATACTAGTGACTATTGATGTCAAACTAGCTGAAGAAAAAATTGAAGAGATCGTAAGAGAGAATGTCAAAATTGTAACGATTGATGATGTTCTTAAAGATTATAATAATGTTTATAAGCGGCAAGAGCAGATGAAGAAACTTCTTCAGATGTTGCAAATCTTGTCGGAACGGCCAATCTCTGAAAAATACTATGTTAACTATGTTGGTTATGAGATTGTAAGAATCTCTCCAACAACAGTCGACACAGTATTATATATGAAGCTCTGTGCGAACCCATTCTTCATGAGAACGTATAGAGAAGTCATCAAGAATCTGTCGGAAGAGAAGTCGACAGTTGATAATTTTGGAGTCGGAACTAACTACCGAATTGAATTCGGCAAGTTAGTCAACGACATGTACTTTATATCGTCAGATCCCCAGATCATTGATGATATAAAAGTATATATCACTGTCGATGATAAAAAAGTTGACAGCAAATATTATCAACTCCGAGACAATCTCTTGGTAAAGTTTAGTACAATTGAGATCGTTAAAATCTTCGCTAAATGCTTTCCCAAGCACTTCAAGGAAGCATATAATGGAGAGGAAGTAAATATTGATAAGAAGTGGAATAATTTTGCGATTAAGAAATCGCGAATTATTCCAGAAGACGGTCTGCCACTTAAGATCAGATATAAAGTGACAGCAGAACAAGTTAAAACTCTTGCGAACCTAAAATTAGGTTTGCAAGTGAAACAGCGTTAAAAATATGGCCAGAGGATTAATTCCTCTGGCCAATTTTTTTCAAAACTTATATAGAAATAACTCATTTATAAATTCAATTCAATAGGAGATCATTATGTCAAATATTATTGAAGATAGAGCTAAAGTTAAACAAGTTATAAATATTCTAATTCAGAAAACTAAGAATAAAAATATATACGGATTAGTATCATCATTATCAAGTAAACTAAATAAAAAATATCAACCAGTTATTCAAACAATCGTTAAAGTTACAGATTATTTACCAGTAACTACTCATATTAAAGAACGTATTTATCATATTATGAATGATTTGTATGAATTACCAGTTTGTCAAAATTGTAAAATTAATCATCCAAAATTTGTAGATTTGAATCTAGGTTATAGAGAATATTGCTCATATGAATGCTCTCGTAAAGTAATGGGTGAAAAGCTTGGACAATATTCTAAAGATCATAGTAAAGAATTGCTAGAGAAACGTACTAAAACAAATTTAGCAAAATATGGTGTTAAAAATGTATCAAATATACCAGAAGTGAATCAAGCGAAGAGTGATGCTTGGAAAAACAAATCTCAAGAAGAAGTTAAACAAATTGTTGGGATGCGGCAAGAAACTCTAATGGAACATTTTGGTGTAACTGTTCCGAGTAAAAGTGATGTAATTAAAGATAAAATAAAACAAACTAATATTGAAAGATATGGGGTAACAACCACTCTCAATACTGAATCTTGCCGACAAAAAACGACAAATGCAATAATTACAAAAATGCCAGAAATTATGGAAAAACGTAAAGAAACAAATTTAAAGAAATATGGAACAGAACATGTCTTTCAATCAGATCAATTTCTACAAAATAAGAAAAAAGAGTTTTTCAATACACTGTTAAACAGTAGTCGATTGAAAAAGCATTATATTCCAAATTTTGAGATTCAAGAATATAATGGTGTGCAGGAATATTATGAATGGAAATGTCTAAAATGTGGTACAATTTTTCAATATAAGATTAACAATGGTCAAATCCCACGATGTCCAACGTGTTATCCTGTTCAATATTTATCAAAAAGTGGGCAAATTCCTTTACTCAAGTTTTGTAGATCTTATTTTGATAAAATTTATGAGAATTCAAGAAGTTTAATTCCACCATATGAGATCGATATCTACATTCCAGATATTAAATTGGGAATTGAATTTCATGGATTGTATTGGTATTCAGATCTTGCCGGTAATAAATCATCAGAATACCATCAAAACAAATTACTTTTAGCACTTCAAAATAATATTCAATTAGTTCAAATTTTTGAAGATGAATGGAGAGATCAATCTGATATAATCAAAAGTATCTTATTAAATAAATTTAATGAAAATCAAAATAAGATCTTTGCAAGAAAATGTCAGATATATTCAGTTCCAGTGGAAGATGCTAAACAATTCTACTTTGATAATCATCTTCAAGGATTTATTAATGGTCAACATTTGGGTCTATATTATAATAATGAATTCGTATCGATGATGACAGTTGGTCGACCTAGGTTTAATAGTAACTATGAGATCGAAATATATAGATTTTGTAATAAATTAAATACTAGTGTTGTTGGAGGATTATCAAGATTACTAAATGCTTTTACCAAAATATTGAATCCAAGATCTATTATAACTTATGCAGATGCGAGATATGGAATAGGAGATGGTTATTATAAATGTGGATTTAAATTTGTTGGGACAACTGAGCCAGGATATTATTATATGAAATATTACAATCAAAGAAAATCAAGAAATCAATTTCAGAAACATTTATTACAAAATAAATTGACGTCGTTTGATGAAAAATTAACGGAGTGGGAAAATATGCAATTAAATGGTTATGATAGAATATGGGACTGTGGTAATTTCATTTATGAATTAAGATATTAATTTATACCGGCAAGATCTAGTTAAAGATCTTGCCGAATTTTTATTTTTTGTTAAAAACTCCCCCTCTATCAAAAAGATAGAGGGGGAGTAGGGAAGAGAGCGATGGCAAAGATTTGTTGGGAGGCGGACATCAAATCTTTTTTGCTCTCACAGAAGCCCGTAATTAACACGGGCGAAGGAATTAGGGCTTCACTTCAGATGTTACAGAACCTCCATGTGAACCCCAAGCAGATATATTATTTGCATGATCATGATACTTAGCATATGTAGAATCGGAATCTCCCATATACTTTAGTGCCTTTAAGAGATTAACAACTGTAGCGGTCACATTCGGCTCTGCCGAAGTAAGTGGCGCTCCATCAAAACTAAAAGGAACTGATAACTGAACAGTATCGTTAGCAGTAATATCTTCTGCAGCTGCAGTATCAACAGGAATCGTAGTTGGAAATACGCCCTGATAAATATAACATTCTTCAATATCACCAATTGTAAGATCTGCTCCATCAGAACGCACAGGTTTAGTCTGAGCGACTGCAACCCACCCTTTATAGTTCTGAGGGATAAATTTATTACCTTCAAGCGGACTTACACCAGTATAAGGATCAAACACTGAAGCCCATCTACGAATAATATTTAAGATTGGCTGATTTTGGTATTCTCTAAATGTAAGAGTAAACTCTCTTGTTGTAGTAACATTTACGACATAGGAAGAACCAATTGCTCCCTGTCCCATAATATCAACTTTAGTAAGAGCTTGTGTATGAGGTGTAAAACCTTCAACAGTACTATGTAACCACTTTGAAGCTGTCTGAACATTATCTGCTCCAGCAAAAAGCTCTGAAGGCAGACCATAAATTACCTGGAAATATCCAGAAACATATGGTTGATTTGAACGCCAATGTCCACCAATGTCCCTGGTTAGAAAATCCGGCTTTTCTCGATCTTTAATGGCATTAGTAAACCGAGTCGAGAGTCTACTAATGATGGTTGTTGCATCTGCCATGTTATACTCCTTAAAAATAATTTTTGGATCGGCAAGACCTAGTTAAAGGTCTTGCCGGATTCATTTTTGTTAGTGGACAATGATGAACACATTAATTCTTTCAATGGCGCAGATAGGCGTCACATCGATAATAACATTTAATTCTGACGCGACATCGTCGAAACTTACCGAAACATTAAAACTCTTAAGAACCGAATATCTTTCAACACTTGATTCTAAGAATTTACTTAAGAAATTAGCAACCCTAAACTGGGCTTGACCAATCCAGTACTGAGTTGCCCTTCTCTGTAGAATGTCCTTTAACAGAGTAGGAATGACTTTCCGAATATATGCAATAAATTTTGCAACATGTAAACGTTTCAGAACTGACAATCTCTTCCATGTAGTAAACTGAGTAAGAATGTATTTGCCCTGAGGTTCAACAATTATACAATTTAATTCAGCATCCATCAAATCGCCACGTTCAGTATGATTTGACTTATAAGCTAACTCAATCGGTTCTGCAATAGCGCCTTTTTCAATACCGGCAACTGGTTCTGCGATGAAATATGCTCCATCACAATATAGATGCCTCTCAAGTGCATGATACACTGGATTCATCCAAATACGTTCACCAGTAAAGGCATCAAAAATCTTCCGATACTGAACATACAAAGCTGACGTCCAATCATTCCACGGAACATCATTTAATCGAGCTGTCAAATCTGCAGAATATGTAGTTACCTTAGCACCAGTATCACCAAGATGAATACAATCCTGCCTATAAGAAGCAAGATAACGACCACCATTCTGAACGGCAGCTGAATAACCACCTGTAATAATGTAATCTGGTTGATACCAAGGGTACACACATTCCGGAATCTGTTCGATAGAACCATCAACACTAACCATTGCACCTTGATAAGCTAGTAATATCTGTCCGTCAAGATAATCTCTATCTGCTTCAAGATTATTAGTAGAATTATACATTGGAAGTGTTCGACCAGTATTAACTGTTCCATCTGTTCCATTTTCAAATTGTACACCACCTGCAGCAATACTACCAGTTGAAGAATCAACAGTACTTCCAGAAACGGTCATCAGTAACTGAACCTGTAATCTCCTCTTTGTAGCTTGTGTCTCAGTGGTTGCACCAACTGCAACAAGACCATCGACAGCTGCAGCAGAAATACAGCCAACAAAATTACTATTGTTATTAATTGCATCTTCAATATATAATGAAGTACCAGATGTAAGATCTTTAATTGTTGATCCAAATGCATTACGTCGAGTTAATGAAACAGACCATGGACCTTCCAATAGAGTAGTTGTACCATCATCATTTAGATAGTACACTCCGATATCCATAAATAGATATTTATATAAAACCACTCCATTAGTGTCAGTATACATCTTTTCAAGTTCGACGTTACGAACTCCCATAATTTTAATATTGTTGTAATATGTTCCAGCACCTTTTGCATAAAAATACCAAACCACTGTTGAAGTAACTTCAGGCATTTGGGCCTCAGAGGTTACACTTGCAGTGGAACCAGCAATATATGGTGAACAAGAATACCCGACTTTAGTTCCACTAACTGTCCCAGTATAATTATTATCGAGTGTAAGGGTTAGCGTAGCAAGATTTTTAGCGACAACCTGTCCTGCATCAGCTACAGTATCACCGTCTGCAAAAATCCAAGTTCCAACAGCAACAGCATTAAATGAAGATGCGTTAGATGCTACAACATTCTTCGCGCCTGGTGTAAATGTAAAAGTAGCATCAGTTGGACCCGGTAAATAAGTAATTTTAGTACTTGAAGTCGATGTTGAAATATTTTTATTTGCCCAATATGCATCATCTGGCATCGCTCGAACAAGCAAAAGATTGCTCGAGTACTGTAAAAATTTATCTGCAAGATAATGCGCTTGAGAAGTTCTTCGATAATTGGGCTGTCCAAATAATTTATAAAATTGTTCTCTTGATGTTAACGTGACAACCCTATTATGTGGTCCACGGTCACAAAGAGTAACAATATATCCAATTCTTCCAGTCTCTAGAGACTCAGCAGCATAAGAAGCATCCTCAATGCTTACATATACAGCTGGTTCACGACGATCTGTTACCGGCATAATTCTTAACTCCTTTAAATAAATTTATTTTAATAATCTTTCAATGCCGATCTATCTGTCTTTATTTAACTCATAAACAAAATTACCACAATCCCAGATTCTATCATAACCATTTAATTGCATATTTTCCCATTCTGTCAATTTTTCATCAAATAGTTCTAACTTATTTTGCAATAAATGTTTCTGAAATTGTAACCTTGACAATCTTTTTCGTGTACCACATTTTACATAATAATATCCTGGTTCAGTTGTCCCCACGAATTTAAATCCACATTTATAATAACCAGTTCCTATCCCATATCTTGCATCTGCATAAGTTATGATGGAATTAAATGGTGTTATGGTATCAATAGCTCTCAATAATTTAGACAAAGAACCTGGAACACTAGTATTGTTTTTATTACAAAATCTATAAATTTCAATATCGTGAGAGGAACTAAATCTTGGAGAGCCTATAGTCATCATCGATACGAATTCATTATTATAATACAACCCTATATGCTCACCATTGATAAATCCTTGAATGTGATTAGTTGTATAGAATTGTTTAGCATCTTCTATTGGAACTGAATAGATTTGACACTTTCTTGCAAAAATTCTGTAATCATTCTTTTTAAATTTATTCAATAACACACTTTTAACTATATTTTGTTTATATAACCATTCATCTTCAAAAATTTGAACTAAATTAATTTGTTTTTGCAAAGATAATAATAATTTGCGCTGATGATAATCTTTATCTTTTCTACCAAATACTTCAGAATGCCAATAAACACCATTTAACTCGATTCCCAATTTGATATCTGGAATGTAGATATCGATCTCATATGGTGGAATTAAAGTTCTATTTCTATTTTCAATAATAGAATATTCTTGACAAAACTGCACAATCTCTTTTTCGACAGAAGATGTCCCAACTACAGGATAGCAGGTTGGACATCTAGGCAAATTACCATTATCAATATCGTCATCAAAAGTGGTATTACATTTTAAACATTTCCAAAGATATTTTTTATTATGTTTGACACCAGAATAATCAGAAATTGAAAACAATGGTAAATATCTTTCTTTTAATCTATTACTCGAGAGCAACTTTTCAAAAAAATGATATTTTTGTGTTTGTGAAATTTTTTGTTGAATTTCTTTGTTCTTCGCTGGATTATCAACTCCATACTTTTTCAAATGAGTCTGGCGAATAACATCTTGAATCACTGGATCTTGTAGAGAACAATCATATCCTGTTTTATTCCGATACGTTTCTGCTCTTTTTTTAATAACTACATGATTGAAACTTGGATTTTCAAAACCTGTTTTGCTCATATATGTGTTTTTTATCTTCTCTTTTACATCAGGATTTTGAAATGGGTGATTGTACCCCGTTTTTTCAAAATATTTTTTCTGTCGAATCGTATTGATTCCAGGAATATAATTAATATGAGAATATCCAAAGTGTTCAAATGTTGTTTCAATTTTCTTATTCTTTATCTCTGGGTCTTGAGAAGGATTTTTGTAACCAGTTTTCTCAAAATAAGTAGTAAAAGCTTTTGTATTAATATATTTTTGATCATCAATTCGGCAACCAATCGAACAATATGTTTGATAACCTTTTGAAAACTGTTTTGTAAATTCAGTTGCTTTACCACATACTTTACATTTTACTGGATTATCCTCATAAAAATTAAATAAAACATGATACAATCTTTCCAGAGGAGCAGCAGTGAGCAGATATGGTGTCAATTGTTTTAAAATATCTTTGCACCGTAAATTATCAATTTTCAAGACTGTGATGCTTCTCACAAATGTTTTTGGATTTTGATCATAATATTCTTCTAATGATGATACTTTGAAATGCTGACACAAATTATTTATAAAATTCAATCTTTGTTTTTCAAGATTTTCAATTTCTAGCATAATTAAATCTTTAAAATAAAATGTACCACTGAATTGTTAACACTGATTCTTTTTCTTTCCATTTTGGCGCAAAACAAATATGCGAAAACAATTTCGCTGTTGAACCTGATACAAAATATAAACCAGCTTCATCAATTTTTGTTGTTGCACCTGGTGCAAGAGAACTTGGTTCGCCATTGGGGATGATACATGTACATTTCATTTTTGTATAATAAGTACAAGATGAACCTCCACCAGAATAGGAACTACTTTCTAAGTATCTTGTTCCACCACTCGCTGTTATTGATTTAACTGCTAATGTTGTTCCACCTGGCTCTGTAAGATATCCCGCAACTCCCAATGATGTTGCAGTAATTAATCCCGTATCACAAATATATGGTCCATTTAGAGTAACCGTTGGCGGCGCACCAGCAACTACTGATCCTCCACTTCCAACTGCAAAATGAGAAATTACATAACTAGTCCAATTACTTCTCACTCCTCCACTATAGGCGTTGCTATTAAAAACTCTTTGAGCAACATATTCTCTACCTTGTGCTGTTACCAAATTTGGACCTTCATCAAAAATCAATCCATTTTTTGTTTGTAAGTAAATTTGTACCCAACCAAGTGGACCTCTCGTTTTATAACCCATCTCATTTGCTAATTTGTCGAAGATCTTATAATCTTCTTTAACTATCACATTATCATTAAGCACGTGAAAATTTCCTCCATAAAGTAATATGGACACATAATTCAAAAAATGTTTGAATTACTAACAAAGCTTAAAATAAGCACAGATCTTCCGGAAACTGTTTTTGTTTTATAATTCAATCCACTTTTGAATCTTTTAAAGAACTTTAGTAACAGTATATGATTCGACACATATAACATCTGATACTAGATCTTTATTTAATTCCATTAAGTAATCAGTAGATGTTTGTAAAATACTTGTAATTGTAGTTCTGTAATCCATTGCCGCTTCATCATATAAATCAACTGATTCATCATCAGTTGTTGGAATTTCAACATTAGCTTGAGAAAAAATACTAATAATTGGCATCGAAATTTCTGGTGAGAAAATAATCTCATTAGAATCATCATCAGAAATATTCTCAACACTACTTATCGGATAGATGAGATCTAATATGTTAGAATCAGAAATATTAGAAGCTTCATCTTCATCCGGAAGGGATGCAAAAACATTAAATGTAAAATTATTTAATAAATTAACATTTGATTCGGCATTGAAAACATAATTGAACAAACATTCATCAGAGAATGTTAGTAAACTTGCATACATAATTTGATATAGAAAATTTGTATTTGATTCATCATCAATAAATACTTGATTAAATTTATCTTGACATCTTATACCAGTGTTAGCGATACTATACAAATCAACATGATATGGTTTTAAATTATACAATATTGTATATGATGTAGTATTTTCGGGATTAATTAAGACCTGTGGTAGATATCTTAAAAAATAATCCACATATTGAGAAAAATAAATATCTCCAGAGTATGTTGATGCATATAGTAATAATGATGAATAAATTTCAGTTAGAATTAGATTGATCTCTGCTTGTTTACCAATTGATGTGTTTGTAATCCTATCATCTACATATGTAATTAATGCTGAATTTAAAATAAGTAACTCATTATACATATCAGTGTCAGTTTTTGCCGAACCTCCTGAAAATGTATAAAAAGAATCTGCTATATCTTTATAAAATTCATCTCTAAGTGTCCCACAATTATCATAATCTCTTGTTGCAGTCGATACAATTTCAATACTATTATATCGGTCAATTATTTTATCAAGTTCACTTATAGTGGTTGGTGTACTTCCAATAAAGGCAGGAAATATAACATCACCATATATGAATCTTAGCATTTGTTTAGCGGCAAAAGCTGTCCAAGGTATTCCATAATATCTCGTTAAAAGATAATACCAAAGATAATAAATGGTTTTTAACTGAACTGTTTTTGCATCATCTTTAAAATAAATGTCAATATAATCTTCTTTATATTCATGTAGAAATATAGCAACAATTATATCATATAGTATTGAAACATCAGTCATTAAATCATTATCTAATAACATTAGATTTGATTTTATCGGCAAGATCAGTTGTTCATTACTATAAAGTTCGGTTAATTGACTTTCACTTAATAGAAGAGTTGGAACCGCATTATAAAGGGTAGCATATGGTATATCATTAACATTTAATGACATATCATCATTTAAATATACTTTTACTGGTTTAAATACCCAATCACCACTTGAATTTCTATCAATAAATAATTCATAAATACTTACTCTATCATTGAATGTTTCTGCTACTTTTTGAAAAAATGATATTGTTCCTTTATATCTTTCAAAATCTGCCAGAGTTTTGAGAAAAATTAATTTATCAGCTAAAGAAATATTATCTATAATTGTTTGTGGAACTCCTATAGCTATCAATAACTGATTATAAATCTCTGGGGTTTCAAAATTAGCATCTTCGTAAATTTGCTTCAATTCATTTGGTATAACAGTGTATACTTGACCATAATAATATTCAGAAAGCGTATTTATTAATGTATTATAAACCTTCTCTTCACGATAGGGAGCATATGGTTTAATATATGAATCAAAGAAATTTCGAATATCATCTAATGATAATGGAGAAAGACCTACATATTCGCTATCTACATTCGGATCTGTCGCCACATGAAAATCTCCTCAATGTTTATAGACTTGGCCAATTAAACGCTTCTTTAAGCAGCTGATATGATAATAAAAACATTTCATCTGCTACATTTTCTGATGTTTTATGAGTAATCGACCAAGTATAAGATTCAATACTTTTAGTTGCAAGATTTAAAACCTTGTAATCATAATTTCCAATGGTATATGGTAATGAATTTACATTATCATAGATTTGTGTAAAATTCATTTGATCAAGATATCCATACGGAAGTTGAAATTTTTCAAGAATTCTTTTGTATTTATTAGCAAATTGTTTCTTAAAGAAAATCATAATTTCATTTACTTCTACCGGCGCGAGCTGATTGATTTGATATAAATCATAATATGGGTCGTAATACTTTGCAAGACTATTTAGAATTGTTTCTAATTTATTTAACTTATCAACAAATGCTTGATAGTCCAAATATGATATATATTTTTCATCAGTCATGTCATACACATAATGATTTAGTAGTTCAAGCTCTTGTATCTGAGCCTGATGTATCGGCGCATATTCCAGTTCCAGTTCGAACCATCTTACATTAGGATCGGAATGTACAGCATTTACAGCCGTCCGTAATCCAGTTACACGGAAGATCTCGCCGCTTTGAACTGGTCCATAGAACATTATTAAATCATGAATTCTTGGAGATTCTATTGTATAAACGACAATAGATGACGTTGCATCCATTGACTGACCACGTAAATCTTGAACGCTCGCAGCAGCATTAACAACCGGTGCCAAATAATAAGTGGGAGTAAAATCATACACATTAAATTTTAATGATGACACATGGTATAGATCATATGTAGCTTCTAATTTATCATCATATATCGATGCGCCAATATCGATATTATAATATCGTACAAATGAACTTGGTCGCTTTGTATTCATATAAAAATTAATTAGTCTTAAATATTCATTATGATATGATTGAACTATTTGTGGATCATACAAAGCATTAAGCATCGTTGTACTCCAACTATACTTCTATTTTTATATAGAAATATTATTTTTAATATTTTAAAATTCTATTTTACTAAAGGAGGATCAACAGTATTTATGTTAAACAAACCTAGAAGTCAAGGAAACATTACTCAAGCGGTTATTTCAGTTGACCAGAATTTCATTCTGGCCAAAAGTATCAACAACTTTACAGACGTGATCAGTCCGTTTAAAAAGACCAAGGATCGTTTTTCATCCAAATTCACACTGCCGATAAACCAACTACATCGAATAAATACTTTATACGAATCTCTCTCAAGTATTTCCCAGTATACTGTTCTAGATAACACTATCAAATTCGATTGTGTTAGTAATCTTCCAACAGATATGTTCGGAAATGCTACAGAAGGTTACATTCATTTTTCAGCTGTAAAACAAATGAAGAAAGATAAAGATAAGGTAGAAATTGAAGTTGATCCTAAATTAGTTTTCCAGAATACTGAAGGAGAAATGAACACATTTACAAGAAATCATAAAATCAAATTCAAAAGTGATTTTCTTAAAGCATTCCCAATTATATTAAGGCCTGGTATGATGTTTTCTACAGTAAATAAATCCATTAGCCAATTGTTCATATCTGTTCTTAATCCAGCAGAAAGATATGTTGGAGAATGTTCAAAATATGAAATCGTGAATGTCATTCAGTATCTGTTACCACTTTGGCCAATCTTTGATATCAGTATTGGTAGTTCTATACAAATTAAGTTTCGAGAGGATTTTATCCAAGATTTTTACAAAGATGAACATCATCCAATATTGTTATATATTAGTTATTCTCTCGATAAACCAGAAGAGATTAGCATGGCAAAATTCGGTCAGAGCGTAAATATAAATAATGGGCAATAATATAAAACACCTTCTCTAAAAATTAATTTAGAGAAGGTGTTTTTAACCAGTAAACTCGAGATTTATTTTTTTTCTTTGATCGTTATTAATCTTTAACATTATAACTGCATTATATTCAGTATTAGATCCTGTTGAAGTTGGTATAACCTCTGCACTTTCAACTTCCACATCAGCACCTGTTTCAGCAGCTACCACATTAACGATATTATTAATTTCAGATGTTATCAGAGTTTTCCGTAAATTTAGATCTTTTGTTTGAACTTGATATTTTAATCTACAACCAAATTCTGGATCAAACGGATACGACTCTGGAAGAATAACCAAATAATTTTTGAGATATTCAACTACTAAATCACTTAAATTATCAATTGATGTGAAATCACTATATTTTGAAATTTCTGGTTTAAGATCATACGAAACATTGTATGATACAGAAAGTTCTTTTTCAAAATAATTTCTAATAATATATTGAACCACTATTGGCAGTTCTTCAAATACGTGTATATTCTTATATGATCTTAACGATATTGGTATTTGACGCTGTATCGAAATTGGGAGTTTTGTAAAATCTACTTCCATTGTCATTACCTTCTTCTAGCGGTGGAAGATTTTTTCGGGGACTTAGTATTCATCTGTTGCATTTTCTGATCATATACTTTTTTCTCTCTCTTCTTTTCATCAATTTGTTTAAGTATAATGTCATTATACAAAGGATAAGGAAGTGAGAGAATAGATATTGGATCTCCACCGTTTTCAAATAATGTTTGATACAATATAAATGTATCAACAAAATATTTATAATTCTTCGCTGCCCTCCCTTCCACCAAATAAGCTTCGACGAAAAAACTCGATTTCAAGATCAAGTTGGAATTTCATCGAATTTCCGCAGCTTGGGCAGGTTACATTCGTATAAAACTTTGGATAATACTTATCAAATTTATCTCTATATTGTTTAAAGAAGCTTTCAGAAACAATGTGAGGAATATACTCAGCGAAAGCCATTAACATTTCCTGCATATTTTCCGTTTTCGGGACTTCAGCCTCAGTCGTCAATCCCTTACGCTTAATTGCTACCGATTTTGAAAGTAGCGTCATCTGCTCACGCCGAGTAAACAAAGAACCAGTCTGAGTAAGATTATTCTGTAAAGCATCAATTGAAATGTTACTTAATAATTTATTATTATCTCTAATGGATGGTAATCGTGTTTCAAACACATAAATAAAATCATCATAAGGTACTTCAATATCATAGACAAAATTATAAAATGGTTTATCTTCTTCCCAAATTGTAAAAGTATCTTCCTGAATCAAATTTTCTAATAAAATTTCTTGTTTAAATTCAGTCTTACAGTTTTCCTTATCACATTTAAAATTTCTCTGACCCAATGTTTCGTAGGTCGATTTATACAATGCCCATATTAGGCAAATCTTATCAATATTAGAGGTCGTCCCACAAAATTTTTCGAAGTTTTCTTTCTTTGGGGTTTCACCCTCGGCAAGAACTACTTCAGTGTGCTCATAGAGAAGTTTGGACATATCTCTATCATAATTAACTGGGGACGTTAAAGACGATCTGAGTGATAAGTCATCACCCACCCGTAAAGGGGATACAATCGCCTGCATTTGTGCAATTGGAAGTGGAACTTCCTGTTTCTTAATTCCAGCTACTGCCGCTGCTTCTTTTAAAAATGAACTTAGCATTTTGCCTCCTTATAAGGTTATCTATCTGTCTGCAGTCTGTCTATCTTAAACTTTATTTAAACTTGCATGATAATACATAGATTTTATTGCAGCATTAGTTTCTTTACCATTTCTTAAATCTGAAATAATTGTACGAATGTCCATAGTTATAATATTATCACCAGAATAATACATTCTTAAATTTGGATTATTTTTAATATCTGAAATTAATTTAAGAATTGATTGCTTTGAATTCATATATGATTCAATTGTATGAATATTCTTTTCAACTTCTTTCGGTGATGTACCTTTGACTACAATTATTAGAGCCGCCGCCATATTTACCTTTCTTTTATAGGATCGGCAAGATCTTTAATCTGATCTTGCCGATCCTATTTTTAACTTCTTTTAATGATTATGCAAAGTCAACCATGCCAGCAACATTGATGACCCCAAGACCATCGGTCCGAGGAATTTCAATCAATGTACGAGCCTTCACGAAGTTACGGGTGTTGCCATCAGTTACTTCGGTCACAATGTAGATAGGTTGATAAATCAAATCTACGATTGTGGTTTTCTCAAGAGCATCGTTTGGAGCTTTAGTGGAAAGGTAAATCTTACCTTCACTAATAGCATTGGACTCAAGAACCTTCATCTTCAGGAACTGTGCGGAATCGCCAGCCCATCCAAAATTACCATCACCCTGTCCGATTCCAGGCATTCCGATAGCTAATGTCTGTAGCGAACGCAGCAGTGCAGCAGTCTTCAGACCTGCAACTAAATA
>JAKQEK010000101.1 GCA_029558535.1 Bacteroidota bacterium
GAGAGAGGATGCCATATTAATCGCTCCACTTAGTCATAATTTATTGGATAAAGTTTGCATTATTTTACCACAAGGGAATATTTTTACATAAATTTCGTCCGAGAATTGCGTTTATTTAAGGACATTTCGTGGAGTAAAAAAGCTTGCACATAAACTCATGGGCATGTATAATCAAAATTGTTCGGGGCGTGGCGCAGTCCGGCTAGCGTGCTTGCATGGGGTGCAAGAGGTCCCGGGTTCGAATCCCGGCGCCCCGACAGAAATCGCGTGGCTATATGGCGTAATTTATAAAATTCCAAAGAAAAAAGTAGCATTTGCGATTGTATAATCAGACTAGTTGATAGGTTACCTTTTTTGGTTTGTTTACATTAAGTATGTTTTTAGCTCTGCACTTTTCGTGAAGGTTTATTTATTTTTTTAGAAAATGTCTTTTACCAATAATTTATAGGAGAGGAGAAAATATGAGAAAAATAGGCAAAATTATTGGATATTTACTTGGGGTTGGTGCAGGTATCTTAATGTTTATTTATTGGATAATAGCTATAAGTAATTGGTTAGGCCCTAATGGCATTATCCTTGCCATTGTTCTAGCTCCGACCGTTGCAATCTTTCCATTCATTTTTTGGATTGTGGAAGGAACATTCCCAACCTCCTATTTCATACTTTGGGTGATAAGCATATTAGGTTTAATTATTGTTGAAATCTGCTCAAAAGATGAATTGAATAATAATAAAAAGCTTTAACAATTGCTGCAGATTTTTTTGGCCTTGATTGGCGATCTGCCTAATGGATTTTTCAAGCTTTAAAGATATGTTGCTTTTACAATCTAAGCATATCTTGCTTAGAAGTCTTATAAAATAATTAATAGAAAAAAGTTTTAGATTTTAAATTTCTCTTTGTTTTTTTATATTTGTTCTTTTGTTATCCATCTCAACCGAGAAGTATGTAATGTTATTAATTTGATTGTCGAAATTTTTATGATATTTTACTTTTTCGTCATAAAGTTAGAGTCCAAACCAAACTGACTTGAATTTTTAGCGTGCCAACTTTCGTTCTCACTGGTATCCTAACCTAACGAGGAACTTGACCGCAGATCTCCCTCATTCCAAGCATTAATGATCGTCCATCGTCATCATAGTGTAGTCCATTTCTTTGACCTTTTATGGTAGCTTACGAGCAGGTTTCGCAGTCTAGAGACCTAACAATAACCCGACATTTGAAACAGTAATTTTGCTAACTTACCAAGCCACAGGGTGCATCCGCAATGGTATAATATTATTATTATCTTTAATTCTGTTTCACTTTGAGGAGAATAAACCTATGTCTGGACATTCACATTGGTCCACAATTAAGCGCAAAAAAGGCGCTGCCGA
>JAKQEK010000102.1 GCA_029558535.1 Bacteroidota bacterium
TGATGGTGAATTTTGGAGTGGAAATGTCATGGAAGCTTGCTTTTTCGAGACAACAGTTGACGAAGAATTGAATGATGATAAATATTCTATCTACACAAACAACCCCTACCCCAACTCCCAAAACCCCTGGGCAGGTTATGCTAATCCATACCAACGAACCGACGTGGGAATATCAATCAACGGAATAAAAGGTTTAAACATTCGCAATTGTATATTTTATAATATGCAATACGGTATTTTATCTTACGATTCCAGATTTAATGTACAAGAAAATTCGCATTTTACATTTATGGATTATGGTATAAAGCTCGAAAATACTTACAACTCTATTATTAACAGCCACGAAATTTCAGAGTGCTTCTTTGATAGCATTCCCGGCTATTTAGTAAGTATGGAGACGGGTCCCGTTGCTGACCCCAAAACTGCTGCTATATTTATCAAAGTTGGTTATAATGACTATATACATAATAATACTATTGGTAATGCAGATACCGACCAAAAGCTCAATCATTATGGAATTGTAACTTTAAAAAGCTCAGCATTTGAGATAACAGAAAACATTTTCCGAAAGTTTGATAGAGGTATATATACAAAAAGTTCAGGCATTAACGGTGGTTTTATAGGTGCCGAAAGTAATTCGATAAGCAATTGGGATGGGAACAGATTTCTACATTCATGGCGAAGTATTACGACACTAAGCGATAATCCCAAACTAAGATTAAAGTGTAATACAAGCATTAACAACACTACAGATCCGAATGAATATAATGTAAATTATCTGAATACAGGAACATTAGCAAATCAGGGAAGCCCATCTCCTCTCGGAATGTCATATCAAAAACAAAGATTTCCGGCAGGGAATGTTTTTCTTCCAAATGATGATGATTTTAAAACAATCAGTTCAAATAGTTATTACACATATTACAGGCATTCCGGACCTCCTGAGGTAATACCTATTTTAGCTACTAATAGTGCTTTAATCAATATTAATCCAACAAATGCAGTGCCTAAGATAACTAATGCAGCTGCCTGTCCCGATCCATATTGGGGGCATATAGTAATAGGTGGCATTCAATTACCTCAACTGGATATCTCACCAACTAATAATAGCATAATTAGTTATCCTTTCAGCATTGTTGATAGTCTGCAAAATGCAAGCGATAGTTTACATCTAATAAGGGATAATTTAAACCAAAATCTTGATGATGGCAAAACTATTGAATTGCTAAATGATATCTATGGAAATACAGCTCAGGGCAGACTCAAAAATAAGCTTATTTCATGTTCTCCCTTATCCGATACTGTTTTGTACGCTTTAATGTCTGAATATCCTTTGTCGCATGGTAATTTTAAGAATGTAATGTTACTTAATTTACCGGTTAATCAAAATCTGGAGTATTTGTTATATACAATACTTACTCAAATACCTTCAGGAATAGCAAGACAAATGTTGGAGATGCAGGCATATAATCCTTTTGCAAATACTCCAGGTAAGTTGGAACAAGAAATAAAAGAGTTGGAATTGGAAAAACAGTTATTGCTAAACCATTTTATAAGATTGCTGACAGATACAACACATAACAGGTTTGATGATGCAATAAGACTTCTCGAAGCAGAAATAAGTACCTCTGCAGATAGAATTCTTGCCGGAACCTATATTTCCATTAATGAATATGAATTAGCGACAGATAAGATTTCTGTTATTCCTGATGATAACAAAGAAGATCAGGATTTTAAAGCATTAAACGAATTAGTCTTATCATATTTTGAACAAGGAAAATCTCTTTATGAGCTTGACAGTACTGAACTTGAATTTATACGTGATCTTGCTTATGCTTGCCCGTTAACACTGGCAGGAGCAAATGCACAGTCTATTCTTTCATTACTTTTCCGCGAAGAATTTGACGACTGTCCACCGCCCATGGGCACAAGAACTGCAAAAATTTATGATGCTCATTTAAATGCCCCCGAAGATCCTGAAACATTTAGTTTAGGTGATAATTATCCCGATCCTGCTGATAATTACACAATTATACCATATACGCTTGAAAGCGAGAATGAGGGTGTTTTGGAAATCTCGGATGCTTCAGGTAAGATAATTGCTACTTATAAATTAAATAATAATGAGCATGAATTCAGACTTAATACTCAGGCACTTGTTCCCGGAATATATAATTATTCTCTGATTAGTAATAATGGCAAAACCGAAACTAAAAAGTTTGCCATTTATCGCTAATTTATATTATTTTGTAATTTACCTTAATTTGAATGTATGAAAAAAACATTGGTTTTTGCAGGAATAATAGCCCTATTATTACTCAATCTGAATTTGAGCGGACAATCATGGCATACTTATTTTGGAGATACATTACATAACAATGATGTGTGTCCTAATAATTGTCCTTATGTAGATGTCTTATATGTTGACCATGATACACTTTTTATGTCAGGAGTATTCACTTATGCAGGAGATTTATTTTTAAAACATATTGCCAAATGGCACGATTATCAGTGGTTTAATCTTGGAATCACATATACAAATGATGATATGTATTGTATGATAAAATACGATAACAAACTTTGGGTTGGAGGACATAGCGGATGGTATCCGAATTGGGATTTTGACATTTCATTTTTATCATGCTGGGATGGAAATTCATGGTTTGGACCATATACTACAAAACCCAATGGGGCTGTTTTTGATTTAATTGAGCATAATGATACCTTGTTTGCATGTGGTAGGTTTACGCGTATAGACGACATTTATGGCATTTCTGTAAAAGCATATTTTGATGGTCAGTGGATTGCTATTGGTAGTGTAAATGTTGATCAGGGTAGCTCTTTAGAAGTATATAATAATGAATTGCTTCTTGGAACTAGTTATACAGGATTATACAAACGTAGCGGTTTTGCAAGCTGGACTAGTTTTCCGGGAGGTCCATTTGGAATCGTTAATGCTATGACAGTTGATACCATTAATAACTTATTATATATTGGAGGGGTTTTCGATTATGTTGCAGACACAATATTCTCGCATAATATAGCTATGTGGGATAGCTTTAGATGGCACTCTCTTGATTCAGGTATGTCAACTGGAGATGTTAATTACAAAGCAATGTCAATTTATAGAGGCGACTTATATCTTGGGGGCAACTTTACACATACCGCTAAGGGTTTACAAGTCAATCACATTGCCCGTTGGGATGGTTACAATTGGCATAGTTTGAGCAACGGAACAAATGGATGGGTTTATGCTCTGACTGTTTTTAAAGATACTTTAATTGTCGGAGGTAATTTTTACGAAGTAGGAAATTCAAAGCGAGCTTTAGCCATTGCAAAATGGCACATGCCAGTTCCTCATAATTGTGATTATTTACGCCCAATTGTGTATGCTTACGAAGAATTTGGTACTGCTAAAGATACGTTTTATCTAGATGGTGGAGAAGCTGAGGTGAAATTTTATAATAATAATGCTTATGCGGATACATGGGACTGGGATTTTGCTGGTCTTGGAACTGCCAGTGTGAAAGACCCAATTTACATTTTCACAGAGCCAGGCGAGTATAATATACAAGTTACTGTAACGCAGGATGGTTGCATAAAAACAGCAAGTCGAACAATTTACATTCAGCTAGGTTCAGAAATACAAAAGTCCGAAACTCCCGAAATGCAACTTTATCCAAACCCTACAAATAACAATTTCACAGTTAAGCTTTATCTTGCATCATACAAAAACGTTGAATTTAAGATTGTCGGCACAAATGGCGAACTAAAAGAACAAATTAAAATCACCGGCGAAACTACGGTTATTTCTACAAAAGGCTGGAGCCATGGGGTGTATGTTTGTAATTTGTTTGTGGAGGGGAAGCTGATAAAGGTGGAGAAGTTGGTGTTTGAGTAATCAATTAAAATGATACTACTTTTAAAGCCTTGTTTTGCAAGGCTTTTTTATTGCTCATCCCCCAAACCACCCTTTCACATCCTTCACATTTTTTGCCTTTGTCAGTTCTTCCATATTTGCCGGAGGATTGTAGCCCATTTTTAGGGCATACGCCAGGTTGTTTGAACACCTTTGGGAACAGGCATAAGAACTAGATTTAAAACTTTCGTATGGAGATCCGCACATCCAGCAGATCTTCAGGTACTTTGTTCTGCGGATCGGTTTGGTTATGGTACCGCCAAGCGTACTATTGTAAACCCTAGTCGAATCTTCCACTTTTACGGCAATAATATTTTGCCGGCACATTTCCTTTGTAGTAATGAGTGTTTTTGCTTTCATCGTTTTTTATTGTAAATGTATAATCTATTGGAATATCGATTTCAGTTAAACTGAATTATGACGGTTTAATTTCTTTTAAATTTGCTTATGACCTCTATATGAGCACCGCATGACAATCGTATGATGATGGCATGACACCAGCATGAGTACTGCATGACACCAGCATGACCACTGCATGAACAAAACATGTTGGAAATGTAGTATCTGCAAGGGCTCTCTGCTATGAAAAATAAAATAAATAAAAAAATCTTTTTTGGCTGATAAGCTATACTATTAATTATTACATCAACTTACCGCATTACCCGTCTTACCTGTGTTATGTGTGTTTTGGCTATTTATAGGGAATTTGCATTGTGTGTGGATATGGGCAAGGAATCAAAATACTGCGAAGCACCTATCTTGCAAACGGGAAGAAAAAGCCACAGGTTCGGGTGACGGTGGCTGCGGTGGTCTGGGTGAAGCGAATTTTCTTCCCGTTTGCTGGCAAGAAAACTCAAGCTATTTAGGCTGCAATTTCTTTTATATTTGCAGTTTGCAAAATAAAGTCTGCTGCTGCCTGTGCTTGTGATGCGGCAGAAATCACAAACTTTTTATCATCTTTCATTAATGTCAACCAATTTTCAATATATCCTACATTGTCAGTTATTCGGCTTTCATAGCCTAAAAAAGCCATAATAAAAGCTGAGTTAATCTCTGCAATTAGTTCTTCGAAAGCATATTCTTTAGTCCCGAATTTGTTTTTTATAGGTCGGTTTAATCTACTTTCTGCTCCTGTCCAGTGTCCCATTTCATGAAAAACGACATTGTAAAAAGCCTCTTTTGAAATAAACTGTTTCGGCAATGGCAAATATATTTTGTCCTCTGATGGCTTGTAAAATGCCTCGTTTTGTGCCTCAAAATTAATGTTTGCTCCTGTTCCTTTAATCAGTTGTTCGGCTTTTTCGTCTTTTTCAATTTCTGTTAATCTGTCAAGCTCTGCTTGTTCGTAAAATTCAGCGGGTAAACCTTCAACGCAACTAACATTAAAAACTCTGTAATCTTTCAAATAACCGATTTTTTTAAAGTTCAGATGTTCAATTGACTGCTTGGCTCTAATCATTTGCTCTATTTTGTTTGTAATGTTTGCTCCTGTTTTTTCATCAATATAAAGTACCGATGTATAAACAACCATTGCTGTTTTACTTCCTTTAATTATTCGGGCGTTGTAATTTTGAATTTGTTTAAACGTCAACCAGCGGTTAACCGGATAATTTCTTTTGCGTTTCAGGTATCCCAATAATAATTGGTTTATACCGTTGTAAACATGATTTGTTACAATATTTCGGGCGAAAACTTCGCCTGTTAAACTGTACCAACATTCAGAAAAATTGTTGTTTTTGTGTTCCTCTAACATCTCGATAATTGTAGCGGTTATACGCTCGTAAATTTCGTTTGTGTTCATAGTTATAGATTTTTAATAAGTACTAAATCAAGTTTATCAATAAGGGTTTTTAGCTGTGGATTATTAGCAATCATCAGGTTTAGTTTTTTCTGCTCTGCCAACAAATGGCGGTTTGGCTTTTTTGTCTTTGGTTTTGATATATGATTTGTATCTTTCATTTTCTTAGATTTTTAAAAGGCAGTTTGCCACCTTTAAAGATGACAAACTGCCAAAAGATTAAAACTCAATTTGCTGTTCAATTTCTGTGATTTTTGAAACAAGGGTGTTGTTAATGGTTTCAACTACCTTTGTAAAAACTTCAGTATTTGAAGTTTTAAAGGTGTTGCCGTTCTCGTCGGTTAAAACAATACATTCGCTGAATTGGTTTGCACCTACGACAAAAGATGACAGTTTCTTTCTGCTCGCCTCTAATTTTTCCCTTTTTTCAATTAGGGTTTTCAGATTTTCGATTCTCTCGATTTTCTGTTCAAGTGTGAGCTGTGGTTTTGGTGGTGCAATTGGTTCTACCACTTTTATCACCTCCTGCACCTTTTCAACAACTTGTGCTGTTTTAACGGTTTCTTGTCCGTTTGGTTTAACCTGTTCAGTTTTTACCATTACACCAGTAGCAACTGAATTTTTGGCATTAATACTTGCAACTTCTTTTTGTGTTGCTTTTCCGTTGGTTTTCTTTACTGTTAAAGTTTCCATAAAATAAAAATTTAATTGTTTATAATTGAGTGAACTAAAAAGGCTGATTTTTGCGACACCTGACTAATGCAGATTATAGATTTTGAGCGGAGTTTATTTCCAATCTTAATCGGAGCTGACTTTCTGCTTATTTCCTGTTTTTTGCACATAATTTCCATATTTTCAAAATTTTCCATAATGCATCTTTATGAGTTTCTTCGCGTATGTTCTGCATTTATAAAGGCAAGGCGGACTGATTGCCAGCAATAGTGATAGTCCTTAGTGTTCAGATTATATTCAACACTTTGCAGAATGTGGGTTGGAGGTAAACGCTAAGTTGATACCGAGCGAGGTACGAGAGAGGGATTGACTTAGTGTTTACAGGAGTAAAACCGACAGGAAGCTTTTCAATGTGTAGAGTAGCGGAACATTGAAATGCTGACAGGTTTTACGTGGGCTTATGGATGATAAAATATGAAAGACATTCTGAACACTTAGGAATATCTATTTCGACAGTTCTTGACTTTGGCGAGGCACGAAGACAAAGGCATAGAAATGTCATCCTCGAATTGAAAATTCGGGATATCTTCTATTGTGGCGTTCAGGACGACTTGCCATCTTTGCAGATACATTCGCAGGAAAACTCATAAAGTTATAAATAATGATTTTGAAAATTGATTATGGTGCAAAAACAGAAAGAAATAAGCAGACAGTCAGCGACTTCCACTGGAATTTGAATTCTTCGAGATCTACCAATGCTTATAGGACACTGCACAAAAAAGGGGCATAAAGCCCCCGTGTTATGGAAGTAACACAATTGAAACTAAACATCTATTACGAAAGTTTTATTAAGATGTTTCATATCTTGGCCAACTTTTTTATCAAGAAGTCTGGCATAAATCTTTGTCATATTTATCGAAGAGTGTCCAAGCATTTTTGAAACTGTTTCGATTGGCACGTTATTATTGAGAGTTACAGTAGTAGCAAAAGTATGTCGTGCAAGATGGCTGGTAAAATTCTTTTCAATTCCGCAGAGGTCAGCAATTTCTTTTAAATAGGCATTCATTTTCTGATTTGAGTTTACCGGCAAGAGTACATTATGAGCTAGACAATAAGGATCATATTTGTATTTATCTAAAATTTTCTGAGTAACATCAAGAATTGGAATACTACTAAGATTATCAGTTTTCTTACGATTTATTTTTATCCATTTTCCGCCATCGGTTCCGGTAACGACATGCTCACGGCTTAGTCTTTTCAAATCCGAATGAGCTAAACCTGTAAAGCAAGAGAAAACAAAACAATCTCGGACCTGTTCAAGTCGATTAGTGCTAAACTTTTTGTCGATAATGGTTTTGAGTTCTTCATCAGAAAGGAAACCACGGTCAATCTTTTTTAATCTCATTTTATAATTGGCAAAAGGGTCTTTATTAAGTTGACCATTAGTTATAGCAAGTCTCACAATCTTTTTAAAATTTTTAATATATTTCATTGTAGTGTTGTGAGAACACTTGCGGACAGTTTTGAAGTAGATTTCATAGTCGGTAATAAACTCGTGATCAAGCTCAAATAAATATAAATCTTCACAATTATATTTTTGTCTGATAAAGTTTTGTGTATGCTTTAGGCAAGTTTCGTAACGTTCAATCGTTTCTGGAGAAAAATCAATATTTACAAGCATTTTAATTTTATCATTATGCTCACGGAAAAGCTCAATAATTTTTTTGCCTTTGTCTTCTTCAATCTCAATACCAAAGTAGGCGTTTTTGATTGCTACAAGGTTAATTTGTCGGTTCTCAGATTTTAAATCATTTACGATTTGGTAGATTTGCCCTCGAATACTCTCAATGAATTGATTTAGCATTCGAGACTCTTTTGTGATTCCGACACAAGCTCCTTTTTCAGAGCTCCAAATTTTTAGATTTACGCTTCTGTTTAAAGCTAAATCTAGTCTTTCTCCCATAATGGTAATTCTCATGTAAACTGGAGCTTCTCCGTTTTTTAGCAGTTTAGTTCTTTTTACAAAGAACAGTAAACTTAATGTCGTTCTTTTTTTCATAATTTGCGTCATTTAAGCGTTATTAAATAAATAAATTATGGTTCAATTTACGAAATGCAAAGTGCAGTAATTCAGCGTATTGGTATCTAAATCGGTGGACTAAACTTAGAAAAAACTTAGTCCACCGAATAGACCACCAAACTGCGTTAAAAAAGGGGTATTTTTGCCTAATTGTGGAAAAATAAAAAACCCTGACTTCATTGGAAATCAGGGTTTTACGTTATTCTGTGCTATTATTCCGCGGAGAGAGGGGGAAAATATTACCTCACCTAATCCGCTGAATATCAATAATTTGCAAATCGGAAAATCACTAGGACACTTAATGGACACCTAAAATTAAGCACCAAAATCACAGCTGATATTTCAAAAAACTTCTTGGTTCTGTTCCCACTACAAAAATACAAAATAATGCAATTAAGTAAAAGAAAATTGGAATAAATTTTCAAAATAATCTATTTCCTTATCAACTTCTCAACTTCACTTTCCGAGTAATATACCCTACCTCCTATTTTTTTACTTTTTAAATGGCCGTATTTTGTCCATCTCCATAATGTAGCTGCACAAATATTAAACTTAATAACAACTTCTTCTCGTGTAAATACTTTTTCCGTCTTATTTGCAAGAATCTTTTCTGCGGTTTGATTTGCAATCAATTCTGCAAATGCTAGTAAATCTTTTGATTTTACAGTAATACTTAGGTCTGGAAAATCATTCAATAGTAATTGTAATTCCATGTTCGGTGCTTTTAATGTTTAAAACTTAATTAAATAAAAAATTTATAACTGAAATTCTTTAACTTTAAAATGAGTGAAGTTTTAAATTGAGCAGCGATAGGTGATTTCACAGTGCATCTATGATCGTATTATTTAATCGATCAAATCATCTGAAAGTAATTAAGGACCACTCCAATCGGGTAAAGTTCTACACTGACCTAAAGATAACTCTTTGACTTTCATTTGATTTTCTTTGTATAAACCAGCATTAAACAATGGGTATCGATAAATACTAGCTCGCCATTCATATGCTTGCGCATGTTCAGGATAAAGTTCAATTAAATCATTTAAAACTTTCAATGCTTCGTAATACTTTTCATTAAATTTTAAAATTTTTGCTTTTTGAAGAAATAATGAGTTATTGTTTGGACTCAGACTCAATGCGGTTTCAATACATTCCAAAGCATCGTCGAAAAGAGAGTACATTTGCAAAATTTCACTTTTATGGAAAAGCATTAACGATTGATCAATTTCCGATTCGTTACCAATTTCAAAGATATTCATGATTTCAAGAAATTCTTTTGAAGAGTAAACTTTTTTAGTAAAATTAAAACTTATTTCATATGAACTCACATCAATTTCACAAAGCTTGGAATCTTTATTTAAGTTGAAAATCCTTTGATAATATTTTAAAGCAAGTAATCTAGCTTTTATTGCATACGCAAGTTTATAATTAGGATGTGATTCAATAATGTAATTAATGGATTTTAAACTGGGCAAAAGAAATTGAACTTGCTCAAATTCATAATTCATTAGAAATAGAATTCTGTGAAGATAAATTTTGTAACTATTTCGATAATTAGAAAAAGCCCAATCGAAAAAACGCTTTGCATCTGGTACTCTACTTAATTTTTGAAGGATTATTGAAAATATAACAATATCATTTTCATTTAATTCGTTTAAGTAAATTTTTTCTTTGTAATCACAAATGGCTTTTACATAATTCCCTGTTTGAAATAATGACGATAAAGAATTGGATTGTAATTCAAAGTCTTTCATTGATATTGGATAAATTGCTAATCACAAAAATAGCGATAATATTGTTTGCATACAAAATCATTTTTGCGAAGCTCCATTTTCTTGCCGTTTTTTCTCCTTCACT
Source organism: Bacteroidota bacterium (assembly GCA_029558535.1). Lineage (GTDB taxonomy): Bacteria > Bacteroidota > Bacteroidia > Bacteroidales > ML635J-15 > Bact-19. Next base: position 10,324 of record JAKQEK010000102.1, read on the forward strand.
CCTCTTCACATGGGCAGCTTTATAATTTTGCTTATTTTTAAATGTATTATCGATATTTCTTTGAATTGTTAATAAATTTATCCCCCCTGATTATCAGCCACTTAGCTTTTCAACCCTTAACTATCAAGCCTTTCAAGCACATATACAATTTATTAACATTTGATGCAATATTAAGCATTGTGATGTAGTTTTGTTTTATTGGAAGCAAGATGTTGGTTTGTCGAATTTTTTTTCTTTTTTTTATGAGTACGGAAGCGCACAGCAGTATTGATGTAGGAGTTTTTATTGATATTTTAGAAAATGAATTTTTTCATAATAAAGAGACGGATAAGTCCGATATCTTAACCTTAGTGCAGAAAAACAGCTCTGTTGAAATAAGTTATAAGGGACTTGAAATTGATACAAAACAGGAAATGGCCAACCTTAAGTTTAAGCAATATGGTTTCCGTTTTAAAAGTGATTTTAAAGTTGACACTAGGCAAAGCATATTCGATAGTGTAACAATACTCACACTTGTTCCCCAGAAAGTTTATGAGTTTAAAGATTCTGTTGATATTATTCGCGAACCGCATTGCGAGAAAGGGAAAAAATTGTTTTTCTTACTTGGAGATGCTTTTGAAAGATTGAAAATTAAATCAAATAATATTTTACAGAATTCTGCTAGCGATGAGATGATAACTCATTATGCTAAGAAAAACATTCAAGTTGCAATGCGAAATTGTTATGAAGCAAAAGAAATATTGTCGACAATTCATCGCACACATAACCAGGATGCAATAAACTTAGCAATAATGGCAAATGCATTTATTACTAATGTTCATGCTTATTTGCTGAAAATGTTTAGTGCATATCATGTAGAGGATAAGATCCTCAAATACAAGCAAAAGTCTGATCTGCTTGATGTCATTCTAAAAAATGCGACCATGGAACCAAAGGTTGAATATCAAACCAAAAATGATTCCGGAGTTACAGAAATGAACTTGCCACGGCTAAAATTAAATATTCAAACTAATCAATTTTTAACGGCAATTTATGAGTTAATGAATTATCGAACGGAAGAGAATCTTCCTCTTTTCGAAATTGATTCAAAAGAATTGGAAGAATTGCTATGCAAAATTGTTTACGATAAAAAAGGAAATTTGCTTAAAAAATCCACAATTAATACATGCTTAAAACCTAGTCGAGAAGACAAAAGAGTATGTTATTCGAAAAAAATTGACGTTTTGCCTTATTTTGACCCCAAAAAGCGGTAAAAAAAGTCCCCAGAAATTTGTGAAAAAGTCCCCAAAATCTCGGGGACTTTTTGATTTTTGTCGGGGACTTTTTAGATTTTCTTGGGGACTTTTTTCTTTTTTTTCAAAAAAATGCAAAAAATAAAATGTAATTCATTGATATACAATATGTTAACTTGTAAAAAAGTCCCCGAAAAAATTCTGGGGACTTTTTTGATGTGAAAATGAGCTAATCAGCTGATTTATAGCAAATTGAATTTTTTTTGAAAAAAAGTTCCGTTTGGGGACTTTGGGGACTTTTTTCATGTGATATTATTGTGAAGGTTTTTGTTGCAACAAACCAATAAGCCCAAAAGGTATTGGCCGTACCCGGGCAATTGTTTAATTTTTAAAACCTTTGTAATATGAACGTTATCACAATTGAATCGGAAGCTTTCAAACAAATTATGGACAAGCTTCAAAGTCTGGAAGACAGATTTATTAAATTAAAAATCGATGCTCAAACTCCTTTGAGCGAACGTTGGCTTGATAATCAGGACATAATGTTGTTACTAAAAATTAGTAAAAGAACTCTACAGACATATCGAGATGAAAGGAGAATTCCTTTTAGTCAGGTTGGAGCTAAGATTTATTATAAATCTTCGGATGTAGAGAAATTCTTGAAGAAAAATTACAACAAAATCGAAAATTATTAGGGAGGAACAAACATGGCAGAGATAAGCATATTCGAAAACTTCAACAGGATTATTGCCAATAGATCGGTAGAATCTATACTTGAGATGATAAGAACTGGAAAGTTCAAACATCACATCGATACTTTGAGGCAATTAGTAAAAGAAAACAGAGAAAGTGAGTACACGGCAAAGAAAAAGTCTTTGCCGGCTTTTACTCCTTCTGGTACGTTTAGTGGTGGACGAAAAACTGATTTACTTTTGGAATACTCCAGAATTATTATCCTGGACATTGACAAGATTGAAAATGTAAAAGCAGCAAAAGAAAAAGCTGAGAATTGCATTTATACTCATGCCTGTTTTGAAAGTCCGAGCGGTAATGGAATAAAAATTCTGGTTAAAACGGATAATAGCGTTACCAAACATCGCGAAGCATATCTCAAAGCTCAGTCTTATTTCGAAAAATTACTGGGAACAAAAATTGATCCTTCTGGGAAAGATGTTACACGCCTTTGTTTTGTTTCGTATGATCCTGAGTTGTATTACAATGCAAGCTCTGAAATCTTTAAAATTTCGCCTGAGAAAATTCTAAAAAACGATGTAGAAAAACTAATTGAGCAGCTTGACGGGAAACGGCTTGACATTACTTCAAATTACGAAGACTGGCTCAAAATAGGTTTTGCTATCGAATGTGAATTTGGAGAATCAGGCAGAAGCTATTATCACGAAATTAGCAAATTTAATCAGGATTACACACCAGAGACTTGTAACGATCAATTTGACAAATGCCTCAAAAATAATAACAGTGGCATAAGTATTAAAACTCTTTTTCACATTGCTAAACAACACGGAATAATAATCAGAACTTTGAATAAGCAAATATCCGAAGTTGCAATTACAGGAACTCTTGAACAGGGACATGGTAATAAAGCCAAAATCACCTCAAATAAATTCATCATTACTGAAGAATATCTCAGTAAAAATTTCGATTTACGCTACAATGTGATAAGTAATAAATTTGAGTACAAGAAAAAACTTGGCTCAGAATGGGAAGAAATGAACGAAAATAATATGTTCATCAAGCTTCAGAAAGACAATATCAATATTAGCTTAAATCATTTGATTGCATTATTGAGGTCAGATTTTGTGCTGAAGTACCATGTCTTTAGAGAGTATTTCGATAATCTTCCTGAGTGGGATGGTACAACAGATTATATTCTTCATTTATCATCGTATTTGATTACACAAGACAGAGAGAGACTAGATAGGCATTTCAAAAAATGGTTAGTGCGAGCTGTGAAAACTGCGATTGACGATCATTACTTTAATAAACAAGCTTTTGTTTTAGTAAGCATGAAGCAAAACAGCGGTAAGTCAACTTTTTGTCGTTTTTTATGTCCTGCCGAACTTAAAGATTACATAACAGAAAGTATTTCAACTGATAAGGACAGCCTTATTGCAATTACCGAAAACTTTTTGATAAATCTTGATGAGTTGTCGCAGGCTGACAAAGCTGAAATTAACACATTCAAGTCTATGTTTTCCAAAGAAAAAGTGAAAGCAAGGTTGACTTATGACAAACGGCCAACAGTTCATTCTCGCAGAGCAAGCTTTATTGGGTCCACAGACAGATGGGAATTCCTAACCGACGAAAACGGATCTGTTCGCTGGTTATGCTTCGAAATTGAAAGCATAAACTGGAACTACAGCCAAGAAGTTGACATTGACAAAGTCTGGTCACAAGCCTATCACCTTCTCACCAAAGTTAGATTTGAATTTGAACTTACCGCAGACGAAATAAAAGAAAACGATTCCATCAACAAAAAGTTCCAGGTATCAACTCCAGAACGTGACCTTTTGATGAAATTCTTTGCTCCAGCCAACGAACAAAACGGCGAATTTAAAACCGCTACGGATCTTCTAGAATTTATTACAGAGAGAACTTCAATAAATCTTAGTCCTGTTAAGATTGGTAAAGAATTGAGGTTTCTGGGCTTTGAAAGGGTGTCGAAAAGGGCAGAAGTACAGGTGCCGTCTTACGGTTATTATGTTGAAGTGCTAGTTGATTAAAAATCATGAAAACGAAAAAGCCTACTTCATTTTTTTGAGGTAGGTTTTTTTTATATAAATATTCGAAAGTTTATTTTTGTTTTGATTTTATCCAGTTTTGATGCAATGCCCACCACTTTTCATTTGAGTTGCCTAATTTGTCTGCTTGGCGTGGGTGACATAATAGAATTACATTAAACATTTTATTAGCGATTTTAATTTCGTGGATATTGCCATAAGTTGAGAAAGTCGCACCAAAGTCAAAAAGCCTTTTATATTTGTTATTAAAGAATCTTAGAAACCAATATATTGGGAGGTCTCCAAGTAGAATGATTGTTTCAGCTTTGGATTCAAAAATTTCATTTAAAATTTCATTTCTTCTTATTGGGCAATTCAATTCCTTTTTATCAAAATCTGGAATTGAAGCATTGTTAAGTCCAAATTTTTGGATAATATCTTCATTGTAAAACTTATGAATTGCAGCCCTCTGGTAAATATTTACCCTAGATTCGGGAAGTAGATCACAAAGCCATGCATCCTTTCTATCAAAACCTAATGGCTCTAAAAATAATCTATCCAAAGCAATACCCGAAGGACCATTTAGGTTTTTATTTGTTGGTAAAGTAAGTTTGCCTAAGTCTTTCGGTATAGCAATATTAGAAATTATTTCTTCAGCATTTTCTCCTCTCCAAAATATTTCGGGTTCGCTTGCTACAGCTAAAGCAGTAACTAATTGTTTGCCTTTTTCATCAATCCATCTAGCATGTACTGCACTTGCATAAACACCAAGTACAAATATTTTTTTAGAACTCTTATCTGTTTGACTGAGTCTTTTTAATTTTTCTCCAAAAGGAAAGTAAAAAGGATTATTCATGTTATCTTTCATTACAAATTTAAAAATAAGTTATAAAAATATTATTTATTTATAAAAAATACAAAAAAAGCCATTTTATCTTACTACATTACTACAAACCTCTGAAAGCATTGGAAATAAAGAAACAATATGTAGTAAGATTATTTTTTATTCTTACTACAAGTTACTACAAAATCAACAAACTGTCCAATGTAGTAAGTGTAGTAAGATGTTTTTTTATCTTACAACAGTAGTTAACCTACTGTTTATTAGATGATTAGATGCTATGTAGTAAGGTAGTAGGTTGTTTTTCAAAAAAAAAATAATAATTAAAAATAGCAAATTTACTTTTTGATATTTGGGATTAAAGTTCTATTTTTAGGCAATTAAATATTATATTAAATGATATTATTAAATTTATAGCACCAATGAGTTCTAAGTTTTTCACAAACAACAACGATAGAAATCTTTTCGATAAGTTCAAAGGTATTATTGAGCACATGAAAGATTTATACGCATTTCATGCAGTTGTTGGTTATTTTAGGTCTTCTGGGTATTTTGCACTACAGCCGTACCTTGAAAATGTTAAAGATATTAAGATATTAGTTGGCATAAATGTAGATCATATGTTTGCCGAAGCTCAACGTAAGGGCTTAATATATTTTGGCGATGAAGTAAGAACAAAAGAAGAGTTCTTAAAATGGTTTATACAAGATATCAAGGAGGCGAAATACTCTGAGCAAGTAGAAAAAGGTGTTTTGAAATTTGTAAATGACTTAATTGAGGGTAAAATTGAAGTTAGGGCTCATAACTCAAAAGCAATACATGCAAAATTTTATTTATTCCTGCCAGAATATCATAGTGAACATTCTGATGGTTGGGTAATTATGGGTTCTAGTAATTTGACCGATGCAGGTCTTGGGATTAAAAAATCTCCAAATTATGAATTGAATATTGCGTTGAAAGATTATGATGATGTCGAGTTTACTAAAAATGAATTTAAAGAACTTTGGGAAAAGTCAACACCAATTTTACCTGCTGACATTGAGCTTTTTAAACAAAAAACCCATATTGGACAAACTTTTACACCGTATGAACTTTATATTAAATTTTTAATTGAATATTTTGGAAAAAACATTGATTATGATCCAGATACAGTTGGAGATTTGCCTAAAACATACAAGAAACTATCTTACCAGATTGATGCTGTAAATCAGGGCTTCCAAATGCTAATTGAACATAATGGCTTCTTCCTTGCTGATGTTGTTGGTCTTGGAAAAACAGTTGTAGCAGCAATGATTGCAAAACGATTTTTGATAGCCAACGGTTCTTTAAATACAAAAATTTTAGTGGTTTACCCGCCAGCATTAGAGAAAAATTGGAAAAATACATTTCGACAGTTTGGTATTGACAGACATACAAAGTTTATTACAAATGGTAGGCTTGAAAAAATTGTTGAAGGCGATGATTTAAATTATTGGGCAAAAGAGGATTACGATTTAGTACTTGTGGATGAAGCTCACAGGTATAGAAATCATACTTCAACAATGTTTGGACATTTGCAAAGAATATGCAAAGCTCCAAGAAATGGAGAGGGTTTAGTTTCAGGAACAAAGAAAAAGGTAATGCTTATTTCTGCAACCCCATTAAACAATCGACCACAAGATTTATATTATCAATTGTTACTATTCCAGGATGCTAGACGAAGTACTTTGCCAGTGACTAATTTACAAAGTTTCTTTGGTCCAATAATCAGAGAGTATAGAGAAATAATGCAAGATGAAAAACCAAATATTGAACGTATTCGTGAAATGTATGGTTTTATCAGAGAAAAAATTATTTCTGTAATCACAGTTCGACGAACAAGGCGAGACTTGAGAAACTATCCAAAATATATTGATGATTTGAAAGACCAGGGAATTGAATTCCCAGAAATTGCAGCACCAAAGCCAAAGTTATATGAGCTAAATGCAAAACTTAGTAAACTATTCTATCATACTGTTTTTTATTTGACCGATAAGGATAAAATCAATTATTTTCGGTATCAAGCGATTGCTTATTTAAAACCTGAACTTAGAGAAGATTATTATGAACAAGCAATATTGGTTTCACAATCCTTGGCTGGGATTATGAAAACTTTGATGGTAAAACGTCTTGAAAGTAGTTTTACTGCTTATAAGAAGTCATTACAAAACCTATCAACTGCTACAAACAGAATGATTGAAATGTTTGAAAAAGGAAAGGTTTTGATTGCTCCTGATCTAAAAGTAAATGATTTAATGGAAAAAGGTTTCAGCATTGATGAGTTAGAATCTTTGATTCTTGAACTAAGTACTGAAAATCCTAGAAATAATGTTTTTAAACCGGAAGATTTTGACAGTACTTTCATTGATGGTTTGCGAAAAGACAGTGCATTATTACAAGAATTAATCAATGAATGGAGCAAGATTGATGAAGATCCAAAACTTGAATCATTCTTTAAAGCTTTAGATGAAGAGTTGTTGAGGAAGGACATTAATCCCACTGGTCAACTTGTTGTATTTACTGAAAGTACAGATACTGCGGATTATTTACAAATAAAAGTAGAAGAACATTTGAAAACAAAAGTATTAAATGTCTCTTCAGAAAACAGGGGTAAGATTTTTGAAACTATTCAAGAGAATTTTGATGCAAATTATATTGGTGAAAAGAAAAACGATTATAAAATACTCATAACTACAGATGTTTTAGCTGAGGGAGTAAATCTTCATAGAGCAAATGTTATTGTAAACTACGACACTCCGTGGAATGCCACACGATTGATGCAACGTATCGGGCGTGTTAACAGAATTGGAAGTGTCGCAGGAGTTGTTTATAATTATAATTTTTACCCATCGCAGCAAGGTGATGAAGAAATAAAACTCTATAGTAATGCTTTAGTTAAATTGCAAGGTTTTCATACTGCATTTGGTGAAGACGCACAAATTTATTCACATGAAGAGTTAGTGGAGCAATTTGAGCTTTTTAAAGAAGGTGTTAAAGACGACGAAGACAAGCGTTTGATTTATTTAAGGTATATAAGGGAGTTTAAAGACAACAATCCTAAGGAATTTAAACGAATAAAAGCTTTTCCATTGAAGGCAAGAACAACCAGAAGTATTAAAGAATGTGGCAAAATTGATATTGATAACGATACTGTTGTTTTTCTAAAATCGCCTTATAAAATGGAGTTTTATCTGGTTGATAAAGACACAAAAGTAAATTCATTAACATTTTTAGAAGCAGCTCAATATTTCGAAGCAAATGCGCACGAGCAAGGATATGATATGCCTGAATTTCATTACAAACAAGTAGAATCTGCTTTAAATACTTTTGAACAGGATTTTCTTGGCTCATCAACTGAAACAGTAACTACAGGCGACAAAGCGGATGCTATTTCTGCTCAGGCAAAGAAGTTTTTACGTGATATGAAGGGAATCACAAAACGTGATGACGTTAAAAAGGCTTGTATTAACCTTTCAGATTTGGTTGATAAGGGAACTTTTACCCCATTGCCAAATGAAATACGAAAACTAAGACAAAAACTGGATAAAAAGCAAATCACATACGGTCAGGTTGACAATCTCATTATTTTGATTGCAAAAAAATACGATGCTTTTAAGACCGAAGAAGAGGAATCTGCTGAGATGCAAACAGAAATTGATGCAAACTTTTCTCCTGACATTGTTTTATCTGAAACATTTATACTATAATGGAAAAGACGAAACTAAATAAAATTTTTTCAAAGGCTTTTGATTTACAAGAGTGGCTAGAGATCTTAAAAGAGGTTTTTGGGGCAAAACAATTACTAACCCAACCAAAACCTATTTTGCTGAACAACAATGATAGGGCAAAGTCAGCAACCGAGCTTGGTAGTTTCGCCACTTCAGACGACCGTATTATTGGTTTGTATTATGTAGTTGTAAATGATGATATTTGGTTAGAAAGAAACAAAGTTGGTTTACGTGAACTTTTAAGAAATATTTATCGGTACGATGTTGATGGCGCACTTGTTGTTTTTGAACAAGGCGATAAATGGCGTTTGTCATTCATATCTGAAATTAAGGTGTTAAATGATGAAGGCGAGGTTGTAGAACAAGCCACAGAACCTAAACGCTATACTTATTTGTTGGGAGTTGATGAAAAAGTTAAAACACCATCAGAACGCTTATCAAAACTTGCTGGCAAATCTTTAGCACTTAACGACATCTTAAATGCCTTTAGTGTTGAAGCATTAAACGAAGAGTTTTACAAAATTATTTCGGAATATTTTTATCAATTGGTTGGTGGTACTGTAGGTTCTAGTAAATCTGCCAAATCATATGAACCAAAACTTAAAATGCCTATTCCTGTTGAAAACCATCAAACATATCAGGAATTTGTAGTTCGTTTAATTGGTCGGACTATTTTTTGTTGGTTTTTGAAAATGAAAAAATCCGATGAAGGAATTTCGCTTGTGCCTGAAGGTTTATTGTCTTCCGAAGCAGTAAAGAACAATAAGGGATACTATCATAATATTTTGGAACGTTTGTTTTTCCAAACATTAAATACCAAAATGGATGAGAGAGTCGATGGACTGCCCGTTGGTTGTGAAAAAATTCCTTTTTTGAATGGAGGTTTGTTTGAACCTAACTCCGATGATTATTATAAACCAAACAGAGTAACAGGAATATCGGAAAACCTGAATGCACTCAAAATTGAGGATAATTGGTTTTTCGAGCTTTTTACTGAACTTGAAAAATACAACTTCACCATTGATGAAAACTCAGTAACCGATGTGGAAGTAAGTGTTGACCCTGAAATGCTTGGGCGTATTTTCGAAAATCTTTTGGCTGAAATTGACCCCGATAGTGGTGAAACAGCCCGTAAAGCAACGGGTAGTTTTTACACGCCCCGCGAAATTGTGGATTACATGGCAACGGAAAGCCTTGTTCAGTACATTCATAATAAAACATCAATTTCTCCTGATAAGATTCGCCCTGTGTTTAAAATGACAGAGGAACCAGACCCAACTTTCACAAAAGCAGAATCGGAGTGTATTTTAGATGCACTGGACAAAGCGAAAATACTTGACCCTGCTTGTGGTTCGGGAGCTTTCCCAATGGGTGTTTTGCAAAAGATTGTTCAGGCATTACAGAAATTGGATGCCAATGCCAATTGGTGGAAAAAACGACAAATTGAGCGTATTTCTAATCCAATTGTACGCAAAGCATTGAAAGAAAAATTGGACTCATCTGGTGTAGAGTACGCTCGAAAAATTGGTGTTATCCAAAACTCATTATATGGTGTGGATATACAACCTATTGCAGCTGAAATATCTAAACTTCGTTGTTTCCTGACTTTAATTGTGGACGAAAATATAGACGAAACAAAAACGAATCGAGGCATTGAACCATTACCTAACCTAGAGTTTAAATTTGTTACTGCCGATACATTGCAAAAATTACCTGAACAAAATGCTCAGAGAGGTTTATTTGATAATTACGAGGAACAAGAAAGGCTTAAAGAACTTCGGGCGCAATACCTACAAAGCTACGGAAGTGAAAAAGAAACTATTAAAAAGGAATTTATCAACGTGCAAAGTTCAATGTTTAACAAGGACTTGCATTTGTTCACAAGTACTTATAGCAGAAGCTATAAATTAAGTACTTGGAACCCTTTTTCTCATGATAAAGCCGATTGGTTTGACCCTCAATGGATGTTTGGAATTGAAAAGTTTGATGTGGTAATTGGGAATCCGCCATTTGTGGATTCTGAAACAATGACAAAAAACAACAAATTATACCGCCAATCTTTAAAAGATTCTTACTTATTTGCAAAAGGGAATTGGGATTTATTTCTTTTATTTATCGAGAGAGGTATAGATCTATTAAACATAAAGGGCTTATTTGCATTTATTATTCCTAATAAATTGATTGCAGCAAATTATGCTGAAGAAGCACGTTTAAATTTAAATAAGTTATGCTTAATCGAAATACGAGATTATTCAAGAATTAATGTTTTTAAAACAGCTGATGTTTATCCTATTACAATACTTCTTAATAAAAATAAAATATACGCAGAAAATAAGACTTCATTTGTAAAAGTAAATTCAGACTACAAACCTCAAACCGCAATTGAGGTAAAATTATTTAATAGACAAGATGATGCTTTTTGGGATAAATATTTTCTTGATTTAAAATCATTTAAATTAATACAAAAGATTAATAAATATAATAATTTGTCACACCTAGATATGTATGAAATTTCATCATCAGCAACTGTGTCTGAGGCTTATAAAATAAAGGAAATATTGCAAGATGAAGAAAATTTAGAACATAGCTTTAAATTTATTAATACTGGGACAATAGACCCATTTAAGTCATTATGGGGCAATAAGCCAACACAATACATAAAAGGGCAATATAAATTCCCAAAAGTAAAAAGGATAGAAATAGAAAAACTAAGTAAAAATAGATTAAGACAAGCAAATGCATCAAAAATTATTGTTGCAGGGATGTCAATGTCTCTTGAAGGATATTTAGATAAAGAAGGAGAGTATATAGCCGGTAAATCAACTACAATAATTTTATCTGATAAATCTTACCTTCTAAAATTGTTAGCAGTTATAAATTCAAATTTGATTAAATTTTATGTAAGCAACCAATACTTATCCTTAAAAATGGCTGGAGGTTATCTTAATATAAATCAAAATATTATTAAAGATTTACCTGTTCCTAAAAGTATCTTAGATTTTGAATCATTATCTTTTATTTCTGATTATCTACTTTTAGTAAATCACATATCCTCTAGTGTTCAAAATTTATTACAAAATTCATTCGAACATATTTTACTTTTCTTTGAGCAAATATTGAATGCAATGGTCATGGAACTTTATTTTGAAGATGAATTTAAGAATGCAGGTATTGAATTCTTAAAATATGCAGAACGGGATTTTGAAACTATTGAAGGAAAATCTGAACCTGAACAAATTGAGATAATTAATAAAGTCTACATAAAGTTGAATGAAAAGGATAATGAAATACGTAATAACCTCAAACTTATGGATATTAAACTAGCTGATATTGTAATGCCCTTAAAAACAGCCAAGTAATGAACAAGATAAACCAAATAAAACTTAAAAATTTTAAATTCTTTTATGGTGAAGTCGCTATTGAATTAGAGTGTAAAAATGCTTTAATTTTTGGTGAAAACGGAAGTGGAAAGAGCAGTCTGTATTGGGCTTTATATACCTTTTTGCAAAGTGTGTTTAAATCGGATTTCACAAAAATTCAGAAATATTTTTTGCACAATCATCCCGAAAATCTGCGAAACCGTTTTGCTCAAAATACAGAAGACAGTTATATCAAATTGATTTTTGAAGATGAACAAAAAACCATTACCGAAAAACAAATTTCAAACACCACAGTAAACACTAAAACGGGAACGTTAATTGCACAAGCCGTACAAGGGAGTGAACTTCTCAATTACAAGTTGCTTTCCAAAATTCACGATTTTAAAAACCCTTACGAGATAGACCTTTTTCCGATAATGGATAAAGACATTTTACCGTTTATAATTTTCAGGGAAGTACTGGTTCGTCATGATGGAGCAATCGCTAGCGCCAATGCACAGGAATGGTGGGATTATATAAAGACAGGCATGCAACCTCGTGGTAAAATGCACGAAATGCCATACAAAACTTTTGCGACTGCGGTCGAAATATTTAATATAGAACTGAAATTTTATTTTGATACCATTGAAGCTAAGGTGAACGAATATTTGAGGAAATTCAAACAGCAGTTTACCATAAGTTTTGAGTTTAAAAATGGTTCGTATGATGCATTTGTGCAAGGAAGTACAACGCAACGCAACCACAAAATCATTGCACCCAAAATTATTGTTCATGCAAATTTCAATCATGCAAGTATTCCTGTCGATAAACAAAAAATTACCAGGCCGCACACATTCCTGAACGAAGCTAAACTGACGGCAATTGCGCTTTCTATACGATTTGCAATGCTTGACCAGAAACTAAGTGGTGTAGCTGCTGTTGATACACCAAAATTTTTGATATTAGACGATGTGTTAATCAGTTTAGATATGAGTAATAGAGAAATTGTTTTAGACATTATTCTAAAAGAATTTACTGATTTTCAACTTATCATACTCACTCACGACCGCAATTTTTTTGAGTTATTGAGACACCGTATAAAACGTTTCAATCAGGAAAATTGGAAATACATCGAAATTTATGAATGTGAAAAAAACGGAATTCCACAGCCATACATTAAAACATCGGACACTTACCTTGAAAAAGCGGAGCTATATTTCTCCCAAAAGGAATATGAAATTGCTGGCAACTTTCTGCGTAAAGAAGCCGAAGCATTTTGCAAAGAATTTCTACCCAAGAAACAGCAATATACAACAGAATACAATTTACACGACTTAAACGGATTAATTTTGCAAAGCAAAGCATTTGCCGAAAATGCTGGTTTAGATAATGTACTATTTGAAGCATTGGACAGCCACCGAAAATTTGTATTGAATCCAACAAGCCATGACAGTTATGACGTCCCCAAATTCAACAGCGAAATTGGAAATTGTCTCAATACTTTGAAAGAACTTCGTAAAATAAAAAACGAACCGTTTTTAAAGCGTGGTGAACAAGTTGAGTTTCAACTATCTGATGGCACTGACACATATAAGTTTGATATCATTCTGCAAGACGATTTTCGTTTATTACAAGAACCCACAAAAGATTCAGTGTTATCAAAAGGGATGGTGAATTACTACATTACAAAAAATGGAACAAAAGGTGACTTGCAACACAAACAAGATTCACTGAAAAAAATGTATGATGGATGCTACAACAGTTCTGATAAAACTAAAAACGCTGATTTTTGGGAAGAAGTGATAGTAACAAAAAGCGGTCAAAAATTAAAAACAGAAAGGAAATTTTAATTAAAAGCTAATTAAGTGTATTAATGGCAAAACGATCAAATAATCTTGTAGGTGTTACCGGTGAATACTACGTTTGTGCAGAACTTGGTAAAATTGGTGTACTTGCATTGTTAACTCCAAAGAGTAATCCTCTATTCGATATTGTAGCTGTATCTCCAGATGCATCAAAAACAGTCACCATTCAAGTTAAAACCAAGTCTGAGCACAATAAAGCAGGTTGGAAATTAGGAAAAGACATTTGTGTTAAAAAGAACAATCCATATCTTTTTACGGTACTTGTCAACTTATCATATAATGAAGTGGAGTTTTACATTTATCAATATGACATTCTATCAGAGCGTGTGGCACAGGCTTACACAGAATACATCAAAACCCCCAAAAGGGATGGTAGTGAAAGAAAAGACATTGATTTCCGTTGGTGGGATTTAAAAAGATTTAAAGATGATGATTTAAAGAGAAAGAATAATTGGGATATTCTAGGGTTTCAAGAATAGGAATGTCGATAAATGGTCATTTAATTATTATAAAATAGAATTCTAAATATAGAGACATGAAAGCATTTAAGGTTATTTATCAAAATGGACACTTTGTTGATATAGAGACAAAGAAGAGAATAATTCCGGTTCAGGGTGCGGAATATGTTATATCTGCAGATTCAGATGCATTTAATGTTGAAGATTTTATCCATAAAGAAAGAAAAATATTAAGTTCTGAGGAGAAACTTGAACTTATGAAAAGTAAATATGGAACTGACAATTTTAAGAAGATTCTTAATTCTGGGGAGAGATTATTTTTTAGAATGGGTAATACGAGGAGAATAGTTGGTGATCCAAGTCGTGAATTTGTATTTGGATGTTCACTTAGAGAAGATCTATATCTCTATAAGATTAAAGGCAAAGGAGCAGCAAAACATAATCATTGGAGATTAGCTGAGTGTCAGTGTATTCTTGAAGAATGTATTTTAGGCGGTTTAACTCTTACAGAGAAGGTACCAGCAAACTCCTTGAATTCATTGTTTGGACAGACTAAAGATTTTTACTTTAGGAATCAGCGTTCTGGAAGCTGCGATGTTTTTAATACTTTCTATATTTATCAAGATGGTATGAATATTACATTTGATGGAACAAAGCAAGCTAAGTACAAAAACCTTGATGATATCAGAAAGGCATTTGTTAAAGATATCATTGTGAAAAAGATTGAGGAATTAAATAATTTGTAAAAATGTTTGACAATTTTACTAATTAAATCAAGCAAATATGCAAATATGATTGAATACAAACATATAGATCAACAACTTACAGGTATGGCTGGCGAGTTTTTGACAGTCGGAAAATTATTTAAACTTGGATTACAGGCATCAGTTACATTCGGAAATGCTAAAGCAATAGATGTGTTTGCTTTTAATCCAATGAATAATAAAACATTTGCAATTCAAGTAAAGACATTACGTAAAAAGAATTGTTTTCTCCTAAAACGAGAGAATATTAATCCTGAACACATATTTGTGTTTATCTTTTTAAATAATTTCGAAACATCTGAAACCTTTTACATTGTAAAAGGAGAAACTATACTTAAAAATATTTTGACATTTTATGGTTCATCTTACAAGGATCCTGACAATCCTAGTAAAATGCCTGCAATAAATTATGGATCATTAAAAGATTATGAAAACAATTGGGGTGTATTTGAATAGATTCTCACATCTTCGCCCAATCCAAATAATCCTCTTCCACACTATACAGCCCAAATATTTCACGTTTTAGGCGAACAAGATTTATAACATCCTCCATGTTGTATTTGAGTACATGCTGTTTTTTGTATGGGTTGTTCCAATCTTCGGCGAGTTTGAAGATATTGGATTTGTATTGGCGTTGTGATCGTTTTATTTCGAACATTTCTTCAAAGTAAGCTAGTTTATAGGAGTCCATTCCTGGCATTATGTCACGAAAGACTTTTAAAAGATTAACACAACGGAAATTATTCCGGATATCCATTCCGGTTGATTTTTCGATCATGCCGATATCCGGTCCGTAAAAGTAAATGTATCCGTCAACCGGTTGTAGTATGCGAATTATGTTTTCAGTATTTAAGTTTTCATCATAAAGCTGACCATAGTTTGTTATAGAGTAAGCGTAACCTACCAGAAAAAGTTCTTGATTGAAAAACCATTCGAGATCAATATATAAATCAGTCATTTGTTTTTTCGTAAAGGTAGTTTGAAAATGACCGAAATATTCTAACACTGTTGCAATAGCATTGTTTCAAACCCCTTTGCATTTTGTGTTTATTAACTTACACTTTATATTTGTAACAATGGAAACAAAGCCAACATATACTCTCCAAGAACTCGCAGACTACTACGATACTACGCCCCGCACCATCTACAATTGGCTTTCCCCCATCCGCAAACAATTACTTGAAATGTGTCCTGGAAAACAAAGATTAAGGATTTTGATGCCGAAACAAGTGAAGATGATTAAGGAGTTTTTGGGGTAAAACCCAGAAATGGGAATTGTTTAAACTTTATGTTAAGCTATTGAAATAACTATAAATGATTGACAAATGCAAATTATTTTAGGAAAATGAAAAAAAAAGAGTATGATAGTAAATGGAAAATTTAAAAGTATTACCTTTACACATTATTATCAAATAAATGGACAGACATACAAAAAAAAAAATAAAATCAATTAGTTCAGAAACGCTGAATGGCAAACATTATTCGAGAAATGATTTTGCGAGAAGCATAATGAATTATCCAGCTATGATGGTTCCATCTGTTCAGGAGCCAATTATAGAAAAACTTTCAGAAGCATTAGATAATGATGTTTCTTTAATGGATCCTTTTATGGGAGCTTCAAACACACTCGTTACTGGAATGAAATACGGTATGAATGTATTTGGTCAGGATATTAATCCGCTATCAATTTTATTAAGCCAAGTAAAAATGAGCTATTATCAATCTGACGAGCTATTTGATGCTGAAAAAAGAATTATTGGCGATATAAATTCTAACGTTTCTGAAGCAGTTGAAGTGTCATTTGTAAATATAGATAAATGGTTTATTAAAGAAATTCAAATTGAATTATCAAGAATTTATAGGGCTATACGTAAAGAGCCAGATTTAAGGATCAGAAAGTTTTTCTGGATAGCTTTAGCGGAAACTATACGATTGACAAGCAACGATAGAACATCTACATTTAAGATGCATATGCGTCCAATTGAAGAAATTAATTCAAGACAAGTCTCTGCTCTAAAAACGTTTATTTCTGTTTCTAGAAAGAATATAAAAAACATAGGTGATTACATCTCCGTTTTGGCACAAAAGGGCTATATAAATAATGGCAAGTATATTAAGAATGCTGATATAGTTTGGGGTGACACAAATGTGGAGATAAGAACAGATAAATTGTTCAATTTATTAGTCACATCTCCTCCATATGGTGATAACCAAACTACAGTAACTTATGGCCAGTTTTCTTATTTACCACTGCAATGGATACCAATTGAAGATATTGATAAAACAATAGAAATTGATTACTTAAAAACTACACAATCAATAGATAATAAAAGTTTAGGTGGTACAATAAAAGAAAGTATAAACGATATTGAAGAGAGAGTATTTAAGAAATCTAAAACTTTGAAGGTATTTGTAGCGCAGTTTAAAAATGATGAACAAAAAAAAGCCGAAAAGGTCACAAGATTCATAAATGACTTGGATAATAGTATTGACAAAATGCTACCAAAAATGAAAAAAGGTTCTTTTTTAGTATGGACAATAGGCAATCGAAATGTAAATAAACAAGTTGTGCAAAATGATCTTATTCTTAAAGAATTGTTTAACTCAAAAGGAGTTGCCTTATTTACAGACCTTGAAAGAGATATATTAAGTAAAAGAATGCCAGGAAGAAATAACTTCTCAAATATGATGAGCAAAGAGAAAATATTAATTTTCAAAAAGACTAATTAATGGCTAAGAAAAAGTACCATTTTGATATAACACCTCATATTGTCAAGCAATTAGGAGAACAACTTGTTTCAGATGAAATCACAGCATTATTGGAGTTGATTAAAAACTCCTATGATGCTGATGCAACCTATGTTTCAATTGAAATCAATACTACTGGACAGTATTTAAAAGAGGTGCTTTTTCATCCTGACCATAAGGGGTTTATTGTTGTTGAAGATGATGGTTTCGGAATGAATGAAGATACCATAATGAAGTCTTGGTTGCTTATCTCTTATTCCCATAAACGACAATTAAAAGAATCAAAAAAAACAACACCAGGAGGAAGAACTCCTTTGGGAGATAAAGGATTAGGACGATTAAGTACTCAAAGATTGGCAGACATTTGTGAGATTTTCACAAATGAAAAAAAAGATAAGGGAACACATATTGCCTTTAACTGGAAAGACTTTGAAAAGGAAATCGCTTTAAGTAAGGTTAAAATTAAAGCAGAATCTTTTTTGCCTAAGAAGAAATATGGCACAAAATTAGTTTTGGCTAATCTTAACCACTCTGAAGTTTGGGAAGGAGATAACTTAGAAAAATTTAAAGGTCTAGTTTCACAAATTATTTCTCCATACAAGGAGAATAGACCGTTTGAAGTCTATTTGAAATTTAATGGAATCAACATTGATTTCGATAAATCAAATGAAGAATTAAGAAACTTAGCAATATCACGTTTTGAATTTAAATTTGATGGTAAAGAAATAATAATCAAAGGAAAGACTAAACTGACTAAATTTATTGGCAATAATCGAGAAGATTTTAAAAATTATCTAGAAATAGATAATGGGAAAAAATTCTTCGATTTCCTTAAAAAAAAATACAAGGATATTGATAATGCATCAGGTACTTTTTTCATACAAACAGAAAAAAAGTTTGACTTCTATAAAGATATTGGTAGTCTAGAAATCTTTAATGGAGAAAGGGCAAACCCAGGCTCTTTTAATGGTCTTATAGATGAATTTACATATGATAATTGGATGTTTTCGGATGAGAATGTAAAAGAAATATTTGGGAAACTTACTAATTATCGAGATTTTGCTCAAAGTCAAGCAGGCATTAAGTTGTTTAGAAATGGATTTGCAGTAAAACCTTTTGGAATTGATGGCGATGATTGGCTTCGTTTAAGAGATTCGCAGACAACTGGAGGCTCATATTATCCTTTGAGACCTGCAAATGTCATAGGTTATTTTGCTATAGATGAAGGTGAAAATAGAGAATTAAAAGATAAAACAGACAGAGAAGGCTTGGTCTCAAATCCATACTCTCGTAATTTCTTTGTTTTGGCTTTCTTTATTCGAGATGAAATCAATCGTTATCAAGAAAACATTCGAAGAACCTATAATGACTTTCTAAAAACATACAAAACTGAAAATAGTGGCATAAAAACAGTAACCCAAGCATTTAATCAGCTTAAAGATACTAAATCCAAGACAGAAGAAGTAAAACAGGAATTTAAGGATGCTGTTTTTACAGTAGATAAAGCAATTAAAGATTCGGATAAAATCGTTAAATCTGTCAAGAGCAACCCGTTGTTCTCCACAGATTTGGAAAAAGAAACGGTTGAAAAAGTACATACCTTACTCAATGAATTAAAAGTTATTCAAAACACTCTAGAAAAACTTGAAAAGGTAATATCAAAGACGGAAAAGTTAAATGAAGTTATTGATGTACTTGAACCTAAAATTCAGATATTAGAGGAACAGCTAATTAATTTTTCACAACTGGCAAGTCTAGGATTAACTGCCGAATCTGTTAGCCACGAATTTGCTTCGATAGCAGACAGGTTGGCGGAAAAAGCGTCTTTTTATGCTACAAAACTACAAGGTAAAAAAATGACCGATTCGGATATTTATGTATTCATGGAATACATAAATACTACAGTAAACGGATTGAAAACTCAATTAAAACACCTTGACCCTGCATTAAAATACAATAGAGAGAAAAAATCCACCTTCAATATTTCTGGCTTTCTTGAAGAAGAAAATGAATATTATAAAAACAGATTCGAAAAACAGCAAATTAAATTTAGTATACTTCAAGAAGAGGATTTTTCGATCAATATAAACAGGGGAAAACTCGTTCAGATTATTGATAATATTGTAAATAACGCTGAATATTGGTTGATTGAACGAAAGAAAAACGAACCAAGTTTTAATCCTTCAATTACTATAAAATTAGATTCTCCTTGGATTTATATATCAGATAATGGATACGGGGTATCTCCAGCGGTTGAAAATCAGATTTTTGAACCATTTGTTACTACCAAACCTAAAGGTGAAGGAAGAGGTTTAGGATTGTTTATTATTCAGCAATTATTAGACGCTTCGGGATGTACAATAGCGTTGGAGCCTACCCGAAATGAACATAAAAGAAAATTCATTTTTGCTATTAACTTTTCAAACATCATCAATGGAGACAAATAATCAAGAAAATAATAAAGTTACAATAAATACTAAAAGCGAAGCCCAGGCACAGACAGCTATTATAAATTTTTTAACTCAGCTAAATGTTCAAAAAATTGTGTATGTAGATGACAGGTGTTCAATAAGTGAATTGAAAGAAGCTTATATTGGAAAACTAAAAGCACATTATGAAAATAAGCCGGAAGAAATAGATTTTGTAAACTGGGAATCAGCAGAACAAGTATTCGAAAACCAAATTGTTGCATTGTGGGATGGTAAGAGTGATGAAGAAAGAAGAGGGTTGTTTTTAAAAATTCTAACCTTCGAAAATAATGTTGAAGAACTTGAGAATTCTGTTGCTCCATTACACCTTAAAACTGTTTTAAAGGATAAGATTGATTTATTATCACCTTCCGAGTGGGTTGCAAATAAAGACAATATTACCCAAAGCCTTAGTGAAAAAGCTAAAATCTTATTTCTATTCGACATTGTTTTTGAATATGCGCCTTTACCAGGTCATAGAGATGGAAGGGATTTAGCAGTTGAGTTACTTCAAGACAACACTATTAGTAAATTTTTATATTGTGGTATTTTCTCACATTTATTTAATATCAATGAGGAGCATGAAAAAAGAAAGGAATATTGCAGGACACATCATTTAGATAAAGAAAAGTTTTATACTATTTCAAAAAAGAGGTTTCAAAGCGGTTCTTATTTACCAGGGTTAGCAGAGGGAATACGTAATACTCTTCTCATTAACGAAGTTGAATTGTTAAAGAAAGACGCTTCAAAATTATTAAAAAAGTCCTTTAACGAGGCTATCGGTGAAATTATTAATATGACACCTGAATCCTTTAATCATATTATTCAAAAAAGTTCAAAAGTCGAAGGTGCATGGGAAATGGCGACATTGATTAGAGTTTCTAATATTATAACAACCAATAAGGCTTTAAAAAGTCTATTATCTGATTCTCTGAGAACAAAATTAAATCAAAGTCTAGGGAAGATAAGACAAGTCGAAAATATTAAGACTGGAGGAGAAACTCCTTTTGATAAAGCCCAAGTGTTTGATTTAAGAGCAAAAGAATTGTACATCAACAGTGATATTCTAAATCAGTTGCATTATCCATTGTCTAATGGGGATATTTTTAAAATTCAGGATACAGAGTATATTTTGCTCGTTCAACCTTGTAATGTTGCTATGCGAAGCAGTGGTTCAAGAGAAAGAAACTACAATCTTGGTTTACTTGTTGAATTGGAAGTTCTAAAGAAAGATGATTTCCTTAAATATAAAAAACATCAACTCGCTACTTTAGAAGTTATAGAGGATATTTCGTTGCCATTTGATTCCGTAAAAATAGCTCGCTTTTCTACATTCCAATCAGTAAGCCTATCTCCCTTAGATTTGACGGTTTTTAATAATGATGGGGTATCAAGAATAAATTTAAGTGAGTCAGAAAATTTATCTACGACAATTCAAGAATCATGGAAAAAGCGATACAAGGTGCTACATAAGGAGTTTTCTGATTTTAGTGAAGGAATAAAAACATACAATAAATTAAGAATTACCAATAAGAATATAATAAAGAAATTGGTGTTAAATGGCTCCCTATTTTCAGGTTATAAAATAGACAATGAAAATTCTTTATCTAAAAGAGCAAAATTGTTAGAATTTAATATACAAAGGATGGCTCATTACAAATCTCCCTATTCTGATGACTTATTACAAAAGTTTATGCTGTATTTGTCAAGAAATGCTTTTGAGCACGATTTTACAAATTAACATCGTTGAGTAAAATGAATTAAGCATTAGTCGGTAACAGCAAGGCTTTGCAAAATGCGTACTAAAAAATAGCTAAAGCATTGAAACTTATATTTCTTTGCCCTTATCTTGAAACATTTGCGGTCGAAAATCCCACAGCTGTTACAAAACCTCAAATATTACCAGAAATCACTCCCCATTACTCCCCAATAACTCCATTTAGCAGAAAACACTAATTTCACTTACCATATTATTGCATTAAGAATTTAATGCGAATATGCCAAAGCTGAAACATATACTGATAGTAGTAGCGGTGATCCTGACCTTTGGAATCGCCTGGAAGTTTTTTAAGAGAGTAAAGGATACCGAAAAGCTGAAGCTTGGCAGTACCTCTCTGAAAGCATCAAAGAAACTTGAAAGTTTCAAGGATCTTGCTGATATTTTTACTAGCGGATTTAGGATGAAAGGATACATTGAAGTCCGCAATTTCTCAGGAAAGGATTACATCCTAAATCAGCTTAGTCTTGATTGCTATTCGCCAAAATCTCAAAAGCTGGTAGCCGAACAAACCAACATACTTCCTGAAAACATAGTTTTGAAAAACCGACAGGTAACAAATATTCCTTTGGAATATAATGTTGACCTGATTAACTCATTGTCTCTTTTCAGAGAATCGGAAGTAATCCCAGCAGATGCAACAGTTTGGCAGATTGTCTCAAAACCTGCAACCTACTGGAAAGATATAAACCTGAAAAAGCTGAAAGTGAAACTTATCGGCTTTATCCAGGCAGAGGGAATTACACTTAGTGTTAACGAAGATTATCTGCTGTTATGAGTAATTATGCCGTATCGGGAAAAAGCAAGACCTTAAAGCATTATGCCGATGTGCATGATACTATTGCTGCCGTGAAAAGAATCGTAAAAGAAAATTATCCAGCAGCAAAAGATCTTTCATCCGTACTTCAGGGAAATAATTGCAAAGAAACATTTGAGAATGTCTGGAACTTTGTACGTCAGAATATAAGGTATCAGAATGATGAGCCAGGATTGGAACAGCTCCGCACTCCGCAGAGAACCTTACACGATCAGATTGGTGACTGTGATGATATGAGTATTCTAATCTCGAGTATTCTCACAAACCTTGGACATAATCACGAACTTGTTGTAGCGGCTTACAGAAAAGCAGATCAGTGGCAACACATTTACCCAGCAGCATATAGTAGCAACGGAGCCAGATATGTGATTGATTGCGTTCCGGAAATCCCACATTTTAATTATGAAGCACAACCCATTAGAAACAAAATAGTAATAGACATGCGACTAGAAGAATTAGGCTCAGTTTCCGCTGGCATGATCAGCGAGCTCACAAAACCTTTCGACATTAATAATTTGTCGGGAGCATTTGTTGAGGACTACCAACTCGAAGTAATCCAAGGCATACTTGGAAACGTGGCAATTGTTGGTCCAGAAGATGAATACGATACCGCCATTAGCGGTTCGGAACTGCAACGCAACATCATCCTTAAACAGTTGATTGATGCAAGACAAACCCTTGAAAAAGAAGTGAACAGCCCGTCGGAGATGTCACAGATTAACGATAATAAGACAGAACTGAAATTGGTTAACGACATCATCAATAGTTTTAATGAGGATGCTGGCCGAGATGAAGCTATCGAAATCGCAATCAGCCAGGGCACACTTTATCAGAATTTCTACAAAGCAATTCAGTATGCTTTTGATGAATCTGTGAACGGACTTTCCGGTGAATCAGATGAAGAAATGTATTATCTGAAAGTTTTGGCCGACAATGATATGCTCGAAGAGCTTATCAGTGACAAGTACAGTGCTGAAGATCTTGAAGGACTCGCAGCCATCAAGCTTGCGAAAAATCCAAATGCGCCGAAATCTGGTGGCCTCCTGAAGAAAATCGGAGCAAAAGTAAAACAAGGCGTTCAGAAGTTTAAAGAAAACAATCCAAAGATTGCAAAAGTTGGACATGCACTTAATAAGTACAATCCAGCAACTTTCACATTGAGAAAATCAATGGAAGCTTTCTTGAGAGCAAATGTTTTCTTCGTGGCCGAAAAACTAGCCATTGGTTATGCCAGCGAAGCTGAAGCAAAAAAGCTTGGTTACAGTAACCCAGAATGGAAACAATTTGTTGATGCAAAAGACAAAGCTGAGCAGAAATGGCATTCACTTGGAGGCGACAAAGCTTACTTCAGACAAATGGTTATGAATGGCCGTGGAGCAAAGAAAGCTGGACTGAAAGGACAGCTAGGCGTTGCTCCTGCAATAATTCTAGCTATCACCAAAGTTTTTGGAGGCATCATCGAGATGGTAAAAAAACTCAAGTTAAGAAGAGCGGATGGAACTGTAGTTGATGAAACTCAGGAATCACCAAGTCCAGCAAATAACACAAACTATAAATCAAAAAATATGGCAACCGGTACAGAAAAAGAAACTCCAGATGGAGGAGCTCCTGCAGACAATGCAGCCAATATACAAACTGATGAAAAATCAGGTGTGAGTGTAGAAACAGTAGTTGACGAAAACGGCAAAGAAAGCAAGATTTACCGTGATAAAGACGGAAATGAAATCAGCAGAATTAAGTACTTCCTGATCAAGAACAAAACAATGATAATCATTGTTGCAGTTGTTCTTACCATTGGGATTGCTGCTCTGGTGATTTGGAAAATCCGCCAGAGATCCCTACGTGGACTTGGCGAAGCCGGACTTTCCAAAAAGCAGGAAAATTTCATAAAACGCAAGGGTTTAAACAGTAGAGCTTATGCCTCTTTGATTCGCGAAGAAATCAAAAAGGACAAAAAACCTTACAATGATGTAAACCGCAAATCATATTACAAAAAGGTTTTCCGTGAAGCCTTCGACAGACCACTATCTTCCAAACAAGTATCTGCAGCACAGCAATACAATCAAACACTTAGCCAGGTGCGACAAATAGCCAAAGCAAAAGGTGGAGGATCAAGAGCATGGAAAGAAGCTTGGTCGGAAGTAAAAAAAAAAGATTAGTTGAACCCGAATTACAATTTAATGGAATGAAAAGAAAAAGCAGCACAGCCAAGCCAAAGAAGTACAAAACACTTTCCGGCACAAAGAAAAACGCAGAAGTGTCATCGAGATTTAAAATGATTACCGAAAGGGCAAAAAAAATCAGACAGACACATCCAAAGATGAAGTGGAAAAACTGCATCAAGCAAGCCTCAAGCGAGCTTTATAAATAGAGTACTTACTAATGTTTAATTTAAATACTTACAAAAATGAGTGAAATGACAAACGAGGAAATTATCCTCAGCGGATTAAGCGGAAACGTTGAAGTCGGAGCAGAAAGCAGAAAAAAAGCTGCAGAGTTTTCAAAGCTCGGAGCAAGTCTGTTCAGAAAACAGATGATTGAGAGAATCCCGAATCTTCCAGCCAACATGCAAAAGATGTTGAAGGAAGACAGAGCACAAATTTCCGATAAGGAATATTTTGTGATCAGAGAACTTGCCGGAACCAGTACCGACATTATCAAGAAAAACGAAAAGAGTGAAGCTGGGCTTCGTAACATAGACGATGCTGAGCTGGCAGAGAATCAGTACTTCCTTCTTTCTGCAATTAGTTTGCAATACAGAAGTGGATCGTCTGGACGTTTCGATGAACTCTTCCCAGATTTCTTGGCAAATGCAGTTTTCACTTTCAAGATTGCTACCCGTGAGATTATGAGTAAAAACCCAGTTGACATGTTCCAGGCACCTGTGTTCGGATACAATGTGAACAGAGATTTTGGAATCATCATCCTCAACAACCCGAAGTTGATCGTACCAAAGAAAACCATTGCTTTCGACATCGTAGATGCACCAGTCAGCATGAGTGGACAAGTTAAGCTGAAACTTATCGGCACCGAGGTAAAAAGTTACTAGCGAATGAGGATCCGGGCAACCGGACCTCTTTGTTATTTTTTTAATCATTAAAAACATAGAACAATGGATTTAGTAAGTTCGATAAAAGCACTTTCGAAAGAAGGAAGAGTTGATTTAGGAAGGTCCATCCGCAAGGATCCTGATTTGTACAATGCAATGAATGGAATGGGTGGAGTGAGTGAATCAGCAAACAAGGGATTATTTAAGGGAACAATTACAAAAGTATCTGTCCCATTACAAAATCTTGATGTGCAGGCCATAGACGGTTCCGGCACAACATTTACAGCTAAGACCAATAATGTTGGCTATTACCAAATAGAACTCGTTGATGGAAACTACACAGCAAAAGTCACATTTGAGGGCGTATCAAAAACACAAGCTATAAAAATCGTCAAAGGCGAAACCACCATTTTCAATCATGATTTTGAATAGTAACAAAATTGCAAATGAGGTATGAATATGATAAAAAGATATCTGGAAGAGCGCAAAGGAATAGATTCCCTAATGCGTTTGCAATCGTTGATGACTTTGATATTTGCATTTATTGTCATCACCTGGCAAATGATTGAAGGGAAGATCTACTTTGAACTTGATGCCCTGCTGATAACCGCAGGATTTGCACCAAAAGCACTCCAGAAATTTGCAGAAGCAATTTTATACCGCAGAACAGGAAATACAACTCTTAAAGAAGATGAACATGATGGCTAACGAAACAATATTTGGAATCATCATCAGTGTGTTGCTGTCAATAAACGGCATCACACTCACTTTTTTTGTTGCCAATGTCAGGGAACTCAAGAAGATTATTCAGGAACTCGCATTAGCAATCAGGGGAAGTCAAAAAGATATTGAATACCTCAATAAGTCAGTCCAGCTTCACGCCAAAATTCTGGAGAAACATACTGAAGAAATTGAGGAAATCAAGATCAAAGCAGAAAGACATAAATCAGGAGGAAAACAATTATGACAGAACTAAGCAAAACAGCATTTATCATCCAGTGTTTTGATAAAGAAATAGTAAACAACAAAGTCCATGAGTTGAAAGAAGAGCTTGACAAAGATTACAAATATCTTGTAGGAATTGCTATCTCCAATTCAAATGCTGGGGCAAACTCAATTCTGGAGCAGGTCAAAGTTAAGGGAGCAGATGTGCTGCCGGAGAAATTTGAAGCTGCTCATGTAATGAGTAACGGAGCTGTTGCACCAAACAAAAGATTTTTCTCATGGTTCACTCCTATTCCAGTTTCTGGCGATGAAATGATTATCCGGTTCAGCGATCCAAATTGGTCAACAAATTACAATCTGCAGGTGCAGGTATTATTAACCAATAATTTGGAAGAAATCGTCAATGTACTCTTTGCATAAGATATATGGTGGAGATTTAAAAAATCAAGGTAGTGAATCGTTTCGGTTCACTATCAAAGATTTTAAGAAAGTTCGTGGTGCTTTTTGTTCAGGCGGTGTCAATTTGTCGTTGAATTTCGACAACGGCAGAAAAGTGTTTCTGCATGAGTTCGAGTTCGGCAAAACGACAGATTGCCCGCCAAACAAAAGACCAGTGATTTTTGAAAAAGATCTCGACATGGAGCTTATCAGTGGAGTAGTTAGCGGAATAATGGGACAGCAAACATCAGTGTATTTAATACTTGAAAAATGAAATCATCAGACAACATATTACAAAGCATGATTGATACAGAGATAGGATCAAATCCATCCTATACTATCACCCATCATCAGGCCGACAATCCTCACAGGATTGATGTTGCCAGAGATGAAACAATTTTGATTCATGAAATCAATATTGAAGTTGCTACTGATTTTTGGCTTGAGTTTCATTCCGCAAGCGAAAGTCATCTAATACAAAAGACGATCACAACACCTCAAAATATAGACTACGACATCATCACTAGGCACAAAGGAGCTGCAAATTTCTCACAATCTCACAACTTTAATTATATAGTAAAATACATCCGAATCAAAATAGTGAAATAATGCAACATATTTTCGACATACACGATTACGATGAAAACTTTGCAGAAAGGTTTTGCAGTCATACCATTCCAATCTATGATTTGTGGAGCGTCAGACCATTGCAGAACCAGATGAAAGAAATCATTTCAGGAACTTCAGCAGATGTTGAAAAATGTCGCAATTTTCTCATTGATCATGCAAACAAAGATTATCCTCATGAGCTTGTGATAGTGATTGGTAATGCCGAAAAATCCAATCCTGGCAATATGTTGAATTCCACTAAAAAATACTTCAAACTGAAGTTTGACAAGTTCAAAGGAAACGATCTTGGCCAACCTTTGTTTTTGGGATCACCACAGCCATATCCAGTCGGACAGGAACAAATGTTGCCAATGAGTTACCCAGGCTTTCCACCACGTGCCCAGAATGGAGCCGCTGGTTTTGGAGGATTGGGTGGTTTATCATACCAAGATCTTCAGGGAATAATTGATAAGAATGTTTCGGATGCCACACGCTCCATCAAAGCTGAGTATGATGAGATTTCGGCCAAAAGAGAAACCGACTCCATCAAGCGAATTGCTGAGCTTGAGATGAAAATGGAACTCTACAAGTTGGAACTTAGATCAAAGGAGATTGAAGAAAAAGAAAGAAAGCTGATGGAAGAACTCGAAGAGTTTGAAGAAAGAAAAGCTGAAGGACTAGGTACCGTTAAGGAATACACAAAAACCATTGCCGGTGGATTGATTGAACTAGGCAAATCTGCCCTTGGACTTTCTGAAGCTGACGATCTGGTAAGAAAATCATTCAAAAAGAAAAACAAAGAAAAAGAAAAAACAGAACCTAATCTGAAAGGAGCATCACCAGAATTTGATGATGATGGATTTACAACAAAATCAGAAACTACTGCAGGAAATGAAATTGCCTTTGGTCAGCTTTTAAATGTCATCAAAGGATTATCCGATGACCAGAAAATGCAACTTATGGATGTACTTATTCCGGAAGAAGAATTTGCTGGTGCAGGCGCTGAGAATAATGAAAACGAAAAGTCAAACCAAGACAATCAGGAATAACATGAAAACTTACAAATTAGCAATAACAATTAGCGAAGGTGGCAAAGAACTTCAAAAAGAAATTCAGCTCGATGCTGCCGATCCAAAAGAGCTTTCACAAAAGTTGAATGCGCTTAAAATTCTGAATCAGTCCATCAGTCATGAAGATTTGATGAGCACAGTTGAGATGATTCATGAAAAGCCAGAACTTATTCCTGTAGTCAAGGAAATGATTGACGAAGGCGAAGAACTTACCGAAGCTCAATTGCTGTTAAGGCTTCCGAAATATGTAAAGAAAGTATTGACAATTTTAAAATCTTAGAACATGTATGAGTATTTGATAGCAGCCGGACTGCAGGCAAAGAATAAGTATAATGCTATTCCTCCTGAACAAAAAAGAAGGACATGGACTATAATTCTTGTCATAATACTCATATTAGTATTTAGAGGCAAGCTCAGTGCATTTATCCAAAGGATGATGCACCGTGACATTGAAAAAATTGATGTTGACCAGGGAAATCTTACTTATGAAAGAGGTGAGTTTTTCTCCATGTGCAGCACTCTCGAATCTGCCATGAATGGATCAGGGACTCAAGAAGATAGTATTAACGATGTACTCATGAGATTAAAAACTCAGGATGACTGGAACTTTCTGCAGAAGTGTTTCGGAACCAGGAAAAAGGATGGCGGAACTTTTTTCGCAGATCTTACCGGTGATTTAAAAAGCTGGCTTGCTGATGACCTTGACAGTGGTGAAATGGAAGAAGTAAGGGATATTTTAATTCAGAATGGAATAACATATTAAAACAATAAAAAATGAAATCACAGAATGTAATAGTGTTAATAATTGTGATCATACTTGGCGCAATAATCTTCTGGAAAAGGGATGCGATAAAACGCAAATTTGGTATTGCTACAGATTCAACAGATGGAAGTAGTAAGTCTGGAACATGGACGTCACCATCTGGCACGACAGCTCCAGTTACTCCAGGTATCGAATACAAAAAATGCACAGGTTTTCCTTTAAAATTGGGATGTACTGGTGATAATGTTTTAACTCTACAGAAAACTTTAAACAAAATGCACGGAGCTGGAATTTCTGCGGATGGCTATTTTGGACCACAAACCGAAGCTGCGCTTATAAAACTTGGTTATGGAGAAACCTTAGATTCGAATGAAGCTGTAAGAATAGCAACTACAAAATCTGTATGAAAATTCAACTACCAGAATATGTAGAGAAAAACAAAAAGTGGTTTGTCGCTGGCGCAGTGTTGCTGGTGATAATTATTGTATTACGAAAAATTAAAATTTTAACTATGATAATAGATATTATTGAAAAGCTCCCTCACAGAGGCGAGTACCAACAGAGAAGTCTTGAGAGTATAGACAGAATAATAATCCATCATTCTGCTTCAGCTGCAGGTAAGTTTAATGCTTTTGATTTTGCCAGATGGCACATGGATCCAAACGGCAGATTAAATGCACCAAGAATAGCATATCATTTTTGTGTTGATCCTGATGGAAAAGTTTACCAAACTAACAAACTTACATCAATGAGTTGGCATACTATCAATGCTAATGCTACAGGAATCGGAATTGTGCTTAATGGAAATTTCGAATCAGAGCAACCAACCAATGCTCAATTAAAATCGCTGAAGAACCTGATTAAATACCTGAATAGCAAGCTCAAGAAAAAATTGCCAGTATATGGCCACAAAGAAATCCCAGGAAATGCCACAGCTTGTCCAGGAAGAAACGTAAAGCTTGAGGACTTTAAAAATATTTCATAAGCATGAAAAAGTACATTATAATAGTAGTTCTGATTGTGAGCATTGGTGCAGCAATTTTGATTGTGCGCAAGCGTAAGCAGGCAGAAACGGCAGTTCTTGGAAAAGCCGTTTTGCCAGATAAGCCACCGAAAGTTAAGATTGTTTACAACAAAATGCTGAAGCCACATGAAAGAATAAAGGTTGGCACCTCCAGAGAAGCTTATAATGTTTTTAAAGAAATCTGGAGTAATCAGATTGATACCAGGGAAGAAATGATAATTCTTCTCCTAGACCGATCAAATTCAGTTCTGGGATATGACTTCCTTAGTATGGGAGGCATTACCGGAACTGTTGCCGATATCAGGTTGCTTTTCAGTGTGGCATTAAATAGCCTGGCAACAAGTATTATTATGTGTCACAATCACCCATCAGGCAACCTAACACCAAGTACTGCCGATATCGAGTTAACTCGAAGAGTAAGAGATACTGGCAAAATAATGGATATAGCGCTCTTGGACCATTTGATCATCAATAATGATTCTTATTGTTCAATGCAAGATGATGGTTATCTGTAAAACAAAATCACAAAACGCAAATCACAAATAACAAAAAACAAAAAGATAAATTACAAAAGGCAAACTATGAAAAAAATAACATACCTATTAATAATAGTGTCGGCATCAATTTTATTATTCTCCTGCTCGCCACAAAAGCGTCTAAATCGTCTGGTCGCTCTCCATCCAGAACTATCAACAACCGACACCATCCACATCCGGGACACAACAATTATCCCCGAAACCAGAATAGATACTGCCTTTAATGATAGCATGATGGATGACA
The DNA here is from genome assembly GCA_029558535.1 of Bacteroidota bacterium. Classification (GTDB taxonomy): domain Bacteria; phylum Bacteroidota; class Bacteroidia; order Bacteroidales; family ML635J-15; genus Bact-19. The sequence goes on from JAKQEK010000102.1 coordinate 41,815, forward strand.
CTGTAATCTTTACAAAAGAAAAGTTGACAGTAAAACTTCACCGAATGCGAGATAGTGTTTATATGGAGGCTGAGTATGGAGGAGATACGGTGGTGATTGAAAAGGAAATACCGGTTGATAGAATCATATTAAAAGAGAATCCTGAATCCTCCATCGACAAACTTTGGGCTGAAAACAAATATTATATTTTGTTTTCAGTTTTTTGTTTGGCTGTGATGTTGGGTTTTGTTGTGGGGGTTAGAAAGTAAAATATTAAGATTAACTAATTTTACTATTATAAATATTTTATACACTAATTAAATTTTTTCATAGAAAGTATTGCACGTTATAATTAAGTTTTATTTCTTTGTAAATATAATCAACTAATAATTGTGCTATTTAATTCTTTACTATGAAAAGGACACTTATAATATTTTACTTAGTATTATTCTCAGCTATCGGCTATGCACAGAACGAAAAATCATTTTTTAACGCCGAAATGATAAAATTAGGCTGGAACATTGCCAGTCCTTATTTAACAGCTCAAATAAAAGATCCTCTTACCAAAGAAATCGTAACGAAAACAGTTCCTAAACTTATTGACCAGGATATTAAAGCATCAGTTTATGAGTTTACAAATTCCTTTTATACAGTTAAGGGAATAAAAGTACTTAATAAAGAGTTTCTTAGTAAACTTGAAATTAGCATTACGAAAGGGATAAATGCAGTAAAGACAAAGGATTATATTACTGCTGTAAACGAAATCATTGAAATTGTTTCTTTGGGTTCATCTTATTTGGACATAGGTTTATTAAATCTTGCAGACTCAAAAATGAGTAATTCTCCTACGTTTGATAAATCATTGTTATTTAGTACAAGTACATTAACAGAAAAACTATTTGTAAGCAACTTGAATTATTTGTTTTTCATAGACAATGGAAAACTTATAATTGATTATCAGGATGAAGAATCAGAAAGTTTTATTATTGAAATGAATAGTGGGGCGACTTATGAAATTGGTGTTTTAAGCATTGAAATGGAGGATCCAATTTATCTTGAGTCTTTGAAAGCAGACAAAGAATTATTAAATAATTTCAATAGAGATTTTGTAAACTTAATGATGGAATCATTGGGTTCTGGTTCAATTTTAAAAACTGAATTTTCTGATGAATACAATTTCAAATCACTGAAATATACTTATGCATACACATCAAACGAAGATTCACAATCATATATGGCATATTTTATATTTGTTTTTAATGGCAATAGTGTTTATATGATAGTATTGAATTCTACAACTGAAACTTTTACACAAGTAAAGCCTGATTTCGCCCATTTGATGGAGAATTTTTACATTGTTGGGATTGATGAAACTAAAATTATTGAACCATGCGAAGCCAACAGGACAGGACAGCTAATACTTAATAATAATTCCACAAATCCCTATGATGTATATTTTAATGGACAATATCAATTTAGAATGAGTGGGGGATCGTCAAAAAATGTTGATATTAAAGAAGGTAAATGTAGCATTTATGTAAAACAAGTCAGTGGTTATGCGTTTTATCCGACTGAAGTTACTAAAGAATTAAGTAATGTTGAAAGATGCCAGAAATATAGAGTCGCTTTTCCCTAAATACATAGTAAAAACAATTGTCTAAATTTAATTTAAAGAATAAATCATGAAAAAAATATTTTCGACAATAATATCATTGATATTATGCTTAAGCGTATTTGCATCGCCAGTTAATTTGGAGAAAGCTATAAAAGTCGCTAAAAATTTCTACCAGCAATTAAGCCCTGAAAGAGGATTTGCTGAAAGTGATTTTTCTTTAGTTTACACCGCAAAATCAAAAGAGATTGGTATCCAAAATGGTACAAACTCAGAAATTGCTACGTTCTATATTTTTAATATCAATGAAAATCAAGGGTTTGTTCTAATATCTGCAGATGATGCAACATATCCGATTTTAGGCTATTCCATGGTTGGAGAATATGATGAGTCAAACGCACCACCTGCATTTAGAAAATTGTTAGAAAAGTATAAATTAGAAATTAGTGACATTATTATCAATAATTACGAGCCTAATGATAATATTGTGCAAGAATGGATGGTTCTAGAAAGCGGTGGCAGATTGTCAGAAGGAAAAGAATCCATGGCTGTGAATCCTTTAATACAAACGAAATGGAGTCAATCACCTTATGTAAATGCAATGTGTCCTTATGATGCTAATGCAGGATCTTATAATGATTACCATTGTGTTACTGGTTGTCCTGCTACAGCAATGGCACAGATTATGAAATATTGGAATTATCCCACAATGGGGGTAGGATTTCATTCATATAACCATAACGATTATGGCACGTTATCTGCAAATTTTGCATCAACCACATACAATTGGAGTTCAATGCCTAACACAGTTTCGTCTGCGAATAGTGCTGTAGCTACTATTATGTATCATTGTGGCGTTGCTGTTGAAATGGGTTACGGTCCAACGGTTAGTGGTTCTTATGTGATTATTTCAGGGTCTCCGACACCAGAACAGTGTTCGGAATATGCATTTAAAACTTATTTTGGGTACAATTCTACAACAATTCAAGGCTTAAAACGATCTAGCTACAGCGATACAAATTGGAAAAACATTTTGAAGGCTGAACTTAACGCAGGGAGGCCAATTCAATATGCAGGATTTGGTCAGGGTGGTCATACTTTCGTTTGTGATGGATATGATTCGAGTGATTACTTTCATATGAATTGGGGCTGGGGAGGCTCCTGTGATGGATATTTTTCATTAAATGCGTTAAACCCAGGTACTGGAGGTACTGGATCTGGTGCAGGAACTTATAATGAAGGACAACAAGCATTAATAGGAATTCAACCCGCATCAGGTGGAAGCACTTCAACCGGAGTGATAGACTTGAATTCATCGATCTCGATTTCACCAAACCCAATTGATTTTGCACAATCTTTCTCTGTGAATGCTGATGTTACAAATAGTGGAACTGGCAATTTTAGTGGGGACTATTGTGCAGCTCTTTTCACGGCATCAGGCGATTTTATTGATTATGTTCAAACTTTGTCTGCAGGCTCAAATCCATTATTGCCTGGATATCATTACACAGGCGGTTTGACATTTTCAAGTTCTGGGATTTTAGCTGTTCCAGGAAGTTATAAAATTGGCATATTTTACAAGAATTCAGATGAAAATTGGGAATTAGCAGGTAATGCATCATATACAAACCCAATCAGTGTTACAATTAATTCACCAACAAATTATATTCAACTTTATTCAGATTTGAATGTTACTCCAAACACCTTTGTTCACGGACAATCAGCTTCAGTTAACTTCAATATTCTGAATAATAATAGCTCAACATATTTTGGTTCTTATTGCGCAAATTTATATGATTTGGAAGGAAATTTTGTTCAAACTATTGGTACAATAAATGAAACAAATGGATTACCGTCTGGTTATGTTTATTCATCACCATTTTTAACAGTAAATACCACATCTATTTCAGCAGAACCTGGATCATACATACTCGCTATTTTAGAAAAAGAAAACGGATCATCAAATTGGTATTTGGTAGGTGGAGAAGACTACACTAATCCTGTTAATATTAATGTGGTAGAACCGAGTATGTCCGCAGATATTTATGAAACAAATAATATTGAAAGTACTGCTTACAATTTATCACTTAATTTTTCTGGAGGAACTGCGAATAAACAAACTAATGGCTCGAATTTTCATATTGGTTCTGATCTTGATTATTACAAATTAGTTTTGCCAACTGGTTACAATTATTCAATAAGTGCGAGATTGCATGATAGCTACAACAGTGACAATGGCCAAACTTATACAGGAGATGCAATGTTTTCCTATAAAAAGAATTCTACGTGGTCGGATAATTTTGATGACATAATGCCCACTAATATAAGTGTTTCTAATGGGGGAACAATCCTTTTTAATGTTGCTCCATATTTTGTTGGTGGAACTGGCACATATCTTCTTGATATGAGTATTACTAGGACAACTGAACTAAACTCTAATAGTCTAAATGAACAAAGTATTAGCGTCTATCCGAATCCTGCAACTAAAGATTTTTACATTATTTTTAGCGATCTAAATTTAAAGATAAATTCGATTAAAATGTTTGATTGTTCTGGCCGCGAAGTTTCTGAGTTTGATTTGCCGGAATATTTAGATCCAAAAATTTATTGTTCTATTGGGGATATTAAAGACGGCCTATATTTTATTCAGATTACCACAGAAAAAGGAATTGTAAGTAAACCAATTGTAATTAAAAGCTTTTGATTCCGGAATTAATATCTTTCTTCTTAGGATAAATAAATTGAATAACAACTTTATTGATACTATAAAAAAGCCTTGCAAAACAAGGCTTTTTTTATCCCCCAAACCACCCCTTCACATCCTTCACATTTTTTGCTTTCGTTAGCTGTTCCATGTTCGCTGGCGGATTGTAGCCCCTTTTTAGGGCATACGCCAGGTTGTTAGAACACCTTTGCGAACATGCGTAAGAACTAGATTTAAAACTTTCGTAAGGAGATCCGCACATCCAGCAGATCTTCAGGTACTTTGTTCTGCGGATTGGTTTGGTTACGGTTCCACCGAGCGTACTATTGTAAACCCTGGTCGAATCTTCCACTTTTACGGCAATGATATTTTGCCGGCACATTTCTTTTGTAGTAATGGGTGTTTGCTGTTTCATCGTTTTTTAATGTAAAAATAACGACAGCCAGAATTTCACTTTCCATTAAAACATATTATCCGTTTTTACATGTTACTAATTTCTATTATATTTGATTATGACATCCGCATGAGCACATTATGACCGATTTATGACATCCGCATGAGCACTGCATGACCACCGCATGAACACTGCATGAGCGATGCATGAACTATATATGAACAAATATTATAGAATTCCTGATGTAGCAAAGGCTCTCTGCTATGAAAAATTAAAAAAATTAAAAAAATCTTTTTTGGATGTAATACTATACCATTAATTAATACAATCAAATTCAAACAACTCCCTGCATCACCCGCCTTACCTGAGTGATGAGTGTTTTGGCTATATGTACGGCATTTACACTGTGTGTGGATAGCGGTGATGCGTCAAAATACTGCGAAGCACCTATCTTGCAAACGGGAAGAAAAAGCCACAGGCTCGGGTGACGGTGGCTGCGGTGGTCTGGGTGTAGCGAATTTTCTTCCCGTTTGCTGGCAAGAAAACACGTGTGGTTTTAGGCTGCTATTTCCTTTATATTGGCAGTTTGCAGGATGTAATCAGATGCCGCCTGAGCCTGTGAAGCTGCGGATATAACAAACTTTTTATCATCTTTCATCAGTGTTAACCAGTTTTCAATATAGCCTACATTGTCAGTTATTCTACTTTCATAACCTAAAAAAGCCATTATAAAAGCTGAGTTAATTTCTGCAATAAGTTCTTCGAAAGCATATTCTTTAGTCCCGAATTTGTTTTTTATTGGGCGGTTTAATCTGCTCTCAGCACCTGTCCAATGCCCAATTTCATGGTAAACGACATTATAAAAAGTTTCTTTTGAAACAAACTGTTTTGGCAATGGCAAATATATTTTATCCTCTGATGGTTTGTAATATGCCTCATTTTGTGCCTCGAAATTAATGTTTGCTCCTGTTCCGCTGATTAGTCGTTCTGCTCTTTCGTCTCTTTCAATTTCTGTTAATCTGTCAAGCTCTGCCTGTTCGTAAAATGCAGTTGGCAAACCTTCCACACAACAAACATTAAAAACTCTGTAATCTTTAAGGTATCCAACTTTTTTAAAATTCAGATGCTCTATTGATTGGCGTTTTCTCAATAGTTCTTCAACCTTGCGTGTAATGTTTGCTCCTGTTTCTTCATCCAGATACAGAACCGAAGTATAAACCACCATTGCAGATTTACTGCCCTTTATAATTTTGGCGTTGTACTTTTCAATTTGTTTGAATGTCAACCAACGGTTAACAGGATAGTTTCTTTTGCGTTTTAGGTAGCCTAGCAAAAGTTGATTTATACCGTTATATGTGTGGTTTGTAACAATGTTTCGGGCGAAAACTTCGCCTGTTAAACTGTACCAACTTTCCGAAAAATTATTGTTTTTGTGTTCCTCCAACATTTCAATAATTGTGGCTGTTATGCGCTCGTATATTTCGTTTGTGTTCATGACTGTGTTGTGTTTATTAATACTAAGTCTAATTTCTCAATCAATGTTTTTAGCTTTGGGTTTTTAGCAATCATCATGTTTAACTTTTCACTGTCCGTCAAAACCTGTCGTTCTGTTTTTTTTGGCTTTAATTTCGATATGTTTTTAATATCATCCATAATCAAAAAATTAAGGGCACCCGCTTGTAAGCGGATGCCCAAATTGTTAAAACTCGATTTGTTGTTCAATTTCTGTAATCTTTGTTACAAGCGTGTTGTTGATGGCTTCGACAACCTTTGTAAAAACTTCAGTATTTGAAGTTTTAAAGGTGTTGCCGTTCTCGTCGGTTAAAACAATACATTCGCTGAATTGGTTTGCACCTACGACAAAAGATGTCAGTTTCTTTCTGCTCGCCTCTAATTTTTCCCTTTTTTCAATTAGGGTTTTGAGGTTTTCAATGCGTTCGATTTTTTGTTCAAGTGTTAACTGTGGCTTTGGTGGTGCTTGCACTTCCACAATTTTAATAACTTCCTGTACTGTTTCAACTGGTTTTTCTGCCTGTTCTACCTGTTCAACCTTTGTAACGGTTTCAACTGTTTTTACTTCGGGCTTTTCTTGTCCGTTTGGTTTCACTTGTTCTGTCTGCTTAAAAGCTGCTGGAACAAGTACATTTTTTCCGTTTAAACCTGCAACGTCTTTTTCAGTTGCTTTTCCGTTTGTTTTCTTTACTGTTAAAGTTTCCATAAAATAAAAATTTAATTGTTTATAATTGAGTGAACTAAAAAGGCTGACTTCTGCGAAAACTGACATATGCAGATTAAAGATTTTGAGCGGAGTTCATTTCCAATGATTGTTGGAGCTGACTGTCTGCTTATTTCCTGTTTTTTGCACATAATTTTCATTTTTTCAAAATTTTCCATAATGCATCTTTATGAGTTTTTTCGCGTATGTTCTGCTTTGTAAAGGCACGGCGGACTGAAAGCCAGCAATAGAGATAGTCCTTTGTGTTCAGATAATATTAAGCAGGTAGCAGAATGCGGGCAGGATAATAAACGGTAAGTGAATACCGAGCGAGGCACGAGTGAGGAATTTGCTTACGGTTTATGGAAGTGAAACCGACAGGAAGCTTTTCATTGTGCAGAGCAACGGAACAATGAAATGCTGACCGGTTTTGCGTGGGCTTATGTCACATTAAGCATGAAATACACAATCTGAACACTTAGGAATATCTATTTATCTTCTATTGTGGCGTTCAGTACGACGTGCCACTTTTGCAGACACATTCGCGGGAAAACTCATAAAGTTATGATTAACTTTTTTGAAAAGTAGATTTGGTGCAAAAACAGATAGAAATAAGCAGACAGTCAGCGACTTCCACTGGATTTGAATTCTTAGAGATCGGGCAATGCATGGATAAAAAAAATGGGGTATTAAACCCCACCATTGTTAACATAATTTGAAATTAGACTTCAGCAAGTGAAAACTTATTATTGAGATGTTGCATATCTTGGCCAACTTTTTTATCGAGGAGTCTTGCATAAATCTTAGTCATATTTATTGATGAGTGGCCGAGCATTTTTGACACAGTTTCGATTGGTACATTATTATTGAGAGTAACAGTAGTTGCAAAAGTGTGGCGTGCAAGATGGCTTGAGAAGTTTTTATTTATTTCACAAACATCCGCAATCTCTTTTAGGTAGGCGTTCATTTTTTGATTGGAGTTTACCGGCAGCAGAACATTGTTTGCCATGCAATAAGCATCATTTTTATATTTGTCTAGAATCTTTTGCGATACTTCAAGAATGGGAATACTACTAAGATTGTCGGTTTTCTTGCGATTTATTTTTATCCATTGGCCACCATCGGTTCCTGTCACAACATGCTCGCGGCTCAATCTTTTCAAATCAGAGTGAGCCAGACCAGTAAAGCATGAAAACAAAAAACAATCTCGGACCTGTTCGAGTCGGGTAGTGTTGAACTTTTTATTGATTAGAATTTTGAGTTCATCTTCAGATAGAAATCCTCGATCAACTTTCCTCAATCTCATTTTAAAGTTTGCAAAAGGATCCCTATCCAAGTGTCCATTTGTAATAGCAAGTCTAACAATCTTTTTAAAGTTCTTGATGTATTTCATCGTCGTGTTGTGTGCACACTTTCTGACAGTCTTAAAGTATATTTCATAATAAGTAATAAATTCGTGATCGAGCTCCGACAAATAAAGGTCGTCACGATTGTATTTTTGTTTAATGAAATCTCTTGTGTGTTTTAAAGATGTTTCATAACGTTCGACAGTTTCGGGAGAGTAGTCAATATTTATAAGTGTCTTCACTCTATCGTTATGTTCTTGGAAGAGTTCAAGGACTTTTTTGCCTTTATCTTCTTCCTCTACTATTCCAAGATATGAGTTCTTAATCGCAACTGCAGAGATAGGTTTTCCTGTTTCTCTGAGATACTTATAATGCTCAAACATTGTTGAGCGTGCAGATTCAAGAAATGAGTTGATGTCCTTGATTTTTTTAGAAGTCCCAATTGCTCGACCAGAATTGGTGTTCCATAATTTTTCTTCAATGCTCAAATGCATTGACATTTCAGCTCTTAGAGAGTTTACCGAGATTCGCAAATAGATTGGAATTTCACCTTCGCTGTTAGTCCTGTGTTTCTTCAAGTAGAAGTAAACACTAAAAGTACTTCTTTTTTCCATAAAACATTAAATTTTTGATGTGTTAAAAATAATAATTATGGAACAAAAACAAGAACGCAATATGCTGTATATCAGTGCATTAACTCATAAAATGGTGTCCAATATTTTTTTAAATTTGTGGACACCTTTAGGACAAAGCAAACCCCCGAAAAATGCCTTTTTTTGAGAAATTCTTAAAAACAAAAACCCCCGAAAATGCTGATTTTCAGGGGTTTGCAGTTATTCGCTTTTCTATTTGGCGGAGAGAGGGGGATTCGAACCCCCGGTACCCTTTACGAGTACGTCAGTTTAGCAAACTGGTGGTTTCAGCCACTCACCCACCTCTCCAGGTGGCAAATGAGAATGCAAAAATACTAATTATAATATTATTTCAAAATAAATAATCCTAAAAGTTACAATACTAATTGAATTTTGAAATATATTCTTGAAAATTGTAATTTACTATTTTATAATTTTAGATATTTTATCTCATATCAATTATTTCAGCTCCCGGATATAGACTGTTACTGTATTTGATTTCTGAATCTGGAATTGAAGGGTTTTCAGTAAATTTTGTTATTTCAATCAAATAGCTTACTCCATCTTTACCTACATATCTGGCACTATAAATCTGTTTCTTTGTCTTGTCAATTTTTACTGTTATTTTGCTGTATTTTTTATTCTCTATAACTTTCGGTATAAGATCTATTTCAACTAAAGGTCTGTTTTTTTCAAACTTGTCAGCTATGTATGTAACTTTAAAATTGTTCTTGTAATCTTTTAGCAAAGATTGTGGATTCATCATCATGTTTTGATTTTCTGCATTATCCGTAATATTTACTTCTTCGGCATCTTTCAGATATGTCCAATTCGTTTTCCCATCCGAATAAACAATTTGACCCATAATATCAAGCTTATAATATCCTGATTTGTAGGCTGCAATTCCATTATGTGTTTCTCTCTTTCCATTATGAAGATTTTCGACAAACATCGTAAATTCAATTTTTAGACTTGAATAATTATCAGCTTTTGCAGATACCTCATCTAATAGTGTAATTGCAGCAGCATTGTTTTGTGAAAAACCGGCATAGGATAATACCAGCAGGCAAATAATTAAAAAATTCTGTTTCATTTTGTACGTTTTATTTATTTTGATTCAGACTATTCAAATACTGTTCCAAAGACATTTCGTCGGGATAAAATACCTGACGAGCCTTACTTCCTTCGTATGGTCCAACAATACCTGCAGCTTCGAGTTGATCAATTATTCTTCCGGCGCGGTTGTAACCTATACTCATTTTTCGTTGGATTAATGATGTAGAGCCTTGTTGATGACGCACGACAATGCGTGCAGCTTCTTCAAAAAATTCATCTTTTTCGTTTGGATCAAGATTGCCTGCACCACCGGCTTCGGGCATTTCAGGTTCAGGTAATTCGAGTGCATTAGGATAACCTTGCTGTGAACTAATATGATCTACAAGGTGTTCCACTTCAGGTGTATCAATAAATGCACATTGTAAACGTATTATTTTACCTGTTTCAGAAATTAGCATGTCGCCTCTTCCAATTAGTTGATTAGCTCCGGTTGTGTCCAAGATTGTCTTTGAGTCATGACCGTTAGTAACCTTAAATGCAATACGCGTTGGAAAATTGGCTTTAATTACCCCAGTGATTACATCAGTTGAGGGTCTCTGTGTAGCTACAATAAGGTGGATTCCGATAGCCCGGGCTTTTGCTGCCAGACGTGATATAGGAGCCTCAATTTGTTTGCCTTCTTGTATTATAATATCAGCAAACTCATCAATAACAACAACTATATATGGCATGTAATAATGTCCTTTGTTCGGATTCAATTTGCGAGAAACAAATTTTGTATTATACTCTGTAATATTTCTTACACCAGCTTGAGTTAATAGAGCGTATCTACTATCCATTTCAATACAAAGAGAATTCATTACCGGCACAACTTTACTTACATCAGTAATAATGGCAGAATTTTCACCGGGTAGTTTTGCTAAATAATGCTTTTCAATTCGACTGTAAATAGACAACTCAACCATTTTAGGGTCAACTAAAACAAATTTTAATTGCGAAGGGTGTTTTTTATAAAGAAGTGAAGTAATAATAGCGTTTACTCCAACAGACTTACCCATACCGGTAGCTCCCGCTACCAATAGATGAGGCGTCTTAGCCAAGTTGAAAACATAAGTTTCATTCGAAATTGTTTTGCCTAATGCTACCGGTAATTCGAAAGCAGATTCCTGAAATTTTGCAGATTTTATAACAGATCGCATCGAAACAGTTTCCGGTTTTGAGTTAGGAACTTCGATTCCTATAGTCCCTTTGCCAGGCATTGGAGCAATTATTCTTATTCCAAGCGCTGCGAGATTTAACGCAATATCATCTTCGAGATTTTTAATTTTAGATATTCTTACTCCGGGTGCCGGAACAATCTCATATAAGGTTACGGTTGGTCCAATAGTCGCAGTTATTCTTGAAATCTCAATCTTATAATCTAGTAAAGTTCTTACAATTCTATCTTTATTAGCATTTAGTTCGTCACGTGTTACATCTGCTTTTTTTGATGGATAATCGGTAAGAATCTCTATTGCCGGCATTTTATAAAACTCTAAATCTTTTGTAGGATCAAAGTCCTGAAGAAAATCCGAATTTATCTCTTCATCCGTTAATGCTTCTTCTTCAACGATTTCGTTTACAGACAAGGATAAACCATTTTCATCATCAGGAGGAATTATTTCTGCTGGCTCATTGTTAATGGGCAACTCTTCGTTAACTTCATTGTCTTCTGGGGTGTCTCCAAATAAAACTACTTCACCTGATTCATCGTTTTCTGCTGTAATATTCTCTTGGTCATTATCAATATTATCCGTTAAATTTTCATCAAAATCTTCTTTTTTAACTTTTGAAATTCGGCTAAAAATTCTCTTTAACCAAGGTAATGAGTTTTTGAAACTGTAAACTGTAATTAAAAAGGCCGTAAAAATTATTGTAGTATATGCTCCAATTTTACCAATAACACTATTTAACCATTTAAAAATGAAATACCCATGAGCACCACCAATCATGAAGAA
>JAKQEK010000491.1 GCA_029558535.1 Bacteroidota bacterium
TTTCATAAATTCATCCTACTATTTATGAACCGAAAAATCATTATAATCGTGCAATATTATAAATCCACCATCAACAACAAAATTATACCAAGATTCTAAATCTTCTTTTACATATGGATATGTATGATTACCATCTATAAACAAAAAATCTATTTTATCATTGAATGTTTTTATCTATTGAGTAGATGTAGAATATATTGGTATTACATTATTTAATCCAAATCTAGATAAATTTCTATTATATTCATTTTTAGTATTAACTCCCATAAACATATGGGGATCAATACTATATAATTTTTTACTACTATTTATATCTGATAACTAAGTTGATAATACAAATGTAGATCCACCCAAATGAGATCCTATTTCTACTATATTATATTCTTCATTATACTAACATCGCTGATTAACTATAAATCGATACAACTAAATTTCATTATCTGTTAACATTGTAGGAACTATTTCATTTCTACATATAGAAAATATTTCATATAATCGTTTTGCCTCATTACCTACCATTATTCTATAATTAAATTCATTAATTAATTCATAAAAATTATCAAGCCTCATATATTATAGCACCTGAATAATATCCTAATCTATATCAAAATCTTCATCGTGATATACACTAAAATACTTACCCAACAACTAATAAAAATCAGATTTAATTTCTTGATCTGATAAATCAACGATTTCTTCTATTTTCCTGTTATATTTATTTAATCTAATGGATATAACCTATCTTCCATCATATAAATAAAAAGACTATCGATACTAATTCTCACAAAGAAATGCAACAAAATCATAAAATAATGTATTAGCAACAAGCGTAGCAATATCAATGTCTATTAAAATTCTAGAGCTATTATTTTCAGATACTTTTAATTCAGAAGCCATAAAATTTATCTAATTATAAATAAATTGTTCCTTTTTTTCAACAGGAATATCCATATCACTTATCTATACAATATCTACAACATCTTTCTACTAATCTGGAAAAGTTTCAGTATTAATTTCAAAAATTATTAAATGCGGAAACTTAGTTTTATGACGTAATATCAAATCATTTAAATTCATATTATTTCTGCCTCCTTATGGTTTGCTGTAAAACAAAACTTATTAGCATTTATATTAAACTTTTTTTCTTCTGATTTTGAATTATTCACAGGTATCTTATACCTCCTTTATAAAACTTGAAAGAAAAATGGGGCAGTTTCATTCCAAGCTCCTTATACAACGTTTGTCATATTTCCAACCATCGGTTCTCTTGTCATCTCTTACATAAGCATAGTATGATGGCATTTTTCACGCCTCCCTTCGATTCTCTTTGAAATTGATGTGTTTGCGGTATTTCATCTTTTCTCATCTCTCATCTCCTTTCGGTTTGCATGATTGCTTTTCCGATAATCTCGACTATCTGAGGCACTACTGCATTTCCGAGTGCCTTCAATCGTTTAGCTCTGTCCATCCTTCTGGGTAGCCCATCATCCACTCTACAAAGGCTGGCTGCAACTTGTATCCAGTTTTCTTGCCAGTAGCTTTCTTCGATTTGTGCCAGACGGTCACTCCAAGATTGTCCATTCTCTTGTTGTTGTCCATGTTGCCCGTATCCTTCCAGTCTCTTGCTTTGGGTGTCGGTAACATTTCCAGATATTGAGATATGCTGTCTGGTTTCGTTTTTGTGTTGTTCTTCGGGTTTTGGCTTCTTTTGCGTCTCGCCATCGTTGTTTCGTAGCTTTCCTCTATTACTACTGCCCTCGGTGTCGGGAGTAGCGTTTGGTTTATCCGCTTGTTCAGGCAATCCCCATAATTGTCGCTTGTCCAGCC
>JAKQEK010000494.1 GCA_029558535.1 Bacteroidota bacterium
AATTGTTTGAACACGATATGCAGAAAGCGAATAAACTGCATATTACCAATGATTTAATGAATGTTATTTTAGCCATATCTTTATTTTTTTATTCTGCCTACTATATTAGCGGTGCACTGTCTGCAAACTTGCATACAACGGGCCGCGGCTTTGCGAGGGAGCGGATTTTAGCATAAGACTTCCAAGCGAAGACGGAACTTTAAATATAACGAAAATCTTTGAACGGAAACAATAACCCGCTCTCTTGCAAAACCGATGTTATCGGCTTTACTTCATTAATTCAATAGTTCGTTCAATATTTATTTCTTGTAAGAACGTTTTATCGTGGGAAATTACAATTAAAGTTCCTTCATATTCATTGATTGCATTGGTTAAAATTTCGATGTTTTGAAGGTCTAAATTATTGGTAGGTTCATCTAAGATAATAATGTCGGGAGATTGATTAGCAATGTTTAAACAACACAACATTAACCGCATTCTTTCTCCGCCACTCAATGTATGACAAGGCTTATCCCAATCATCTTTTGAAAATAAAAAACGGTCTAATCTGATTTTTACTTCGTGTTCCTGAAGGCCGGTTTGATTAAATTCTTGAGCTTGTTCATAAATCTGTAAATGATTATTGATTAAAGAATAATCTTGGTCAATATAAACAGAATGACTTTCAGCAATAAATATTTTTCCTTCCGTTGGTTTAAGTTTTCCGAGTATTATTTGGATAAGTGTGGTTTTTCCTGTTCCATTTTTTCCGTTGATAGCAATTCGTTCACCGCTGACAATTTGAATGTTTAGAGGTTTCTCCCATAATAAACCTCCTGTTCTATATGCGAAATTGATATTTTCTGCTATAAACAGATTTTTACCTTTATGAAGATTGGAAGAATCAAATTCAAATTTCATTTGTTCTATATCAGAAACAGAAAGCCTCAAATCTTGAAGTTCTTCTTTTATACCATTAATTTTATCTGAATGAACTCCGGCAATTTTTGCTGAGCTTCTTTCAGCATTATTCTTCCAAGCATCTGATACTATCTTGGGAAGTCCAGCTTTTCCTAAATTCTTTTTTGCTCGAACATCTAATTTTTGTTGTCGTTCAATTGTTTTTCGCTCCTTTTCTTTCGCCTTTCTAAGTGCTTTTTCTTTGCTCTGAATATCTTGACTTAAGGCGTTTTGTTCAATTTCTTTTTGCTCTTTATAAAATTCATAGTTTCCGCCATAAACTTTAATTTCATTTCTGTTGAGCTCACAAATAGGATTTAATAACTGAAGTAACTCTCGGTCGTGGCTAACGATTATAAAAGTTGCTCTTGAGGTTTGAATAAAATCGTATAGTAAGTCTCTACTGGATTTGTCAAGATGATTACTGGGTTCATCTAATAAAACAAATGATGGTTGATGAATAAATATACCTGCGAGAAAGACTTTTGTTTTTTGTCCTCCACTTAATTCGCTTAATTTTTGAGATAGTGATAAATCAGAAACATCCCAATAGCTTAGGGCTTCTTGACATTTTTCTTCTATCGTCCAATCGTCATTTAAAAGGCTATAATTCTTTTCATCTACACTTCCGTTTAAAATTTCGTGTAAAGCATTGAGTTTGGTTTCAACTTGTAAGGCTTGGGCAATTGTCAAATCATTAAACTGACCGAAAACTTGAGGAATATAATAGGGTTTGGTTTCGGAGGAAATTTGTCCGTCATCAGGTTCTAATTCCTTGGCTATAAGTTTGAGTAAAGTAGATTTTCCAACACCATTATTGCCAATTAATGCAATTTTATCGGAATGATTTACTGTCATACTTAAATTAGTAAACAGCGTATTTTTATTGGGATGTGAATAGGATAAATTTTGAATCGTAAGCATAATTAATTTCTTTTTGAGTTTAACAAAAGTGGGAGCCCAATTTTTTGAGCTGATTGTTAGATTGTCTAAGAAATTAATTTTTACATTTTCTGCTTACTTTTTATTTATGTTGCAAATATAATATTTTTTCTGAACTACTTTATTTCGTATTGCCGATAACGGTTGAGGCTAAAAGCTGGCGGGCATTTCGGAGCACTTCACTGTCAACCTGCGATGTAGTTTACTAGTTGCAATGCCCTTCAAATTAGCACTTTCCGCCCGCTTGATTTTAGCCTTTGTTAGCGGTTTTTTATTTTATAGGTCTACCATATTGATCGTAATAAGTTGTCTTTTTATTCCCGAAATAGTCAGTCGTTGTTTTGGCAGTTCCAGTCTGCTGTCCATATGGATTAGTAAAGGTCGTATTTTGATTCCCAAAGTAGTCAGTCGTTGTTTTAGCTGTTCCAGTCTGCTGACCATATTGGTTTGTGTAAGTAGTTGTCTTGTTTCCAAAATAGTCAGTTGTTGTTGTTGCTGTCTGAGAGAATCCAATTGTTGCAATCATTAAAAATGTTACAATCAATAAAACATTTCTTTTCATAATAATCTCCTTTTTTTTAATTACGCTTACTCTGTTTAAGGTTTTCAGCTATACCCTTTATTTTGTTTAAATTACCGCTAACGTCTTATTTACGCAACCAATATACAACATTTTTTAATACAAAATTCAAAACATGCGTATATCATTTTCAGATTATACTAAATAAGTAGATATAATACACTTAAAT
>JAKQEK010000495.1 GCA_029558535.1 Bacteroidota bacterium
AAACATTATGTCCGATTATCTATTTGGTATGCCTGATTGCGAATTTTTCTTGTAGTAATACTAAGTCTGAAGAGTATTTTGTTAGACAATGTGATTTTGTCTCGGATTATCAGTATAATGATACAACTAAATGGGCAATTACATGTAGAGTTTGGGGCTTGCTAAAATACTTTCATCCCAATGTTACAGCAGGAAAATTTGATTGGGATAAGGTCTTATTGGAAAGCTTAGAAGCTATTTCCTATGTTAATACACCCGATGCATTGAATCTTGAACTCAATAAAATGCTGATTTCCGCTGGAGAATACTCCTATAAAGAGGATAAAGAATGGAATGATTCATTAAAAATGAATGTTAACCTTAGCTGGTTGAATAGTTCCTTTATTGATGACTCCTTGAAGATTGAATTAAAGAAAATAGCCTCATTAGAAGTGAAATACCCATCCTTTTACGGTGTAGATTATGAGCATATTGTTCTTCAAAATGAGAAAAACTACGATTTTGAGGTTTCATCATCTCAAAAGTCTGTAAATCTTCGTTTATTATCATTTTTCAGATATTGGAATGTAATTTATTACTTTTTCCCTCATAAATATTTAATGGACCGATCTTGGGATGTAATTTTATCAGAGTATATTCCCAAGTTTATTGAATCAGTTGATCCCCAATCGTACAATAATACATTTTTGAAATTAGTAGCAACACTTAATGATGGTCATGCTTATATAATTACAGATAATGAATCACCCAAAGACTTTAGAGATATAATTGAGAAAGTGGATGATATAACCATTGTAAGAGTAAATGCTGGCGAATTGCAAAAAGGTGATATAATCAGTTCAATTGGAAAACAGAATATTAAACAAGTTCGCGATAGTCTATCTGTTTTTACGGCTGCTTCAACCCAGGGAAACAAGGACTTTAGGATAAATTGTAGTATTGGACAAATGATATTCGGACAGAAGAATTTGGTTAAAGTGTTTAGAGGTGACAAATCGTTGGAAATAAATGTTGTCCCTGTTGATTACAAGAAAGAGAATCTTCAAATATACCGTTGGATTTCAGATGGTATTGGTTACGTAGATTTATCTCAAGTTACAAATAAGGATATTAACCCTTTGTTTGAGTCTCTTTCTGAGGCAGATGGCATTATTTTTGATCTAACAAAAGCCGGTCCATATAGGATGGAAATCGAACCTTTTGTATGCCACTTGTTCGAAAAGAAGGAGATACAATTGTCTTCGATGGTTTATCCGGACCCAATGCATCCCGGGGCATTTATATGGAGAAAGAATTTTCAAACAACTATTCCAGATTCATTAAGTAGTCCAATTTATAAAGGGAAGATTGTTGTTTTAATAAATGAATCTACCCAAAGCGGTTTAGAAACAATTGCTTTGGAGATACGCAATAATTGTAACTCGACCTTAGTTGGTCGAACAACTTCAGGGGCCTTAGGTAGAGTAACTT
>JAKQEK010000496.1 GCA_029558535.1 Bacteroidota bacterium
GGAATTACTGACCCGAAATTTGAAACAGATGCAAATTTGTTGAAAGTTGAAAAATGGAATGAATTATGGCAAGACCTATCAAAAGAGGTTGATTTTTCGGATGATAACGAAGCCTCAGCAGACCAATTGTTAAACTGGCTAGACTTTTGGTCGCCGGGTAATCATGATGATAGGACAATAGCAATACTATTTTAATTATGGCAAAAACAGTAAAAATTACAGCGACAGACGGCTCACAAGTTGAATTTGTGGACGAAATGATAGGTACTGGAGGTATGAAAGACGTCTATTTTAGCCCCGACAAAAGTTATGTAGTGGCCTTTTTTAGAGATAAACAGGATTTTAATGCCAAAGACCGATTACAAAATATTACAGGCAAATACAGAGAAAATATTTTTAACCAGGTAGGCGGAGAATATTGGAAAGATTTATATTGTTGGCCAACCAAAATAGTGGAGTATAATGGAAAGCTAGGAATTACTTGCCCAACTTATCAAAAGCAATTTTTCTTTAAAAAGGGTTCAATAAATAATGATTTTTTAGGAATTAAAGGAAAAGAAAAAGAGGGTAAGTGGTATGCATCTGCTAAAAATTTAAACAAATTTTTAGCACCTGAAGAAAAGGGCGATTGGTTTAAATATTTTCAAATTAGTATTCGAATTAGTCGTGCAGTTAAGAGACTTCATGCTGCTGGTTTGGCTCACTCGGATTTGTCGTATAAAAATGTTTTAGTTGACCCAACAACTGGACAAGCTTCAATAATTGACATTGACGGGTTAGTCGTTCCGGGCAAGTACCCACCCGATGTTTTGGGTACTCCTGATTTTATTGCTCCTGAAGTAATTTCAACAAAACACCTTCCAATTACTGATGCTAAACGAAAATTGCCAAGTATAAAAACAGATAGACATGCCTTAGCTGTAATGATTTATATGTATTTGTTATATCGACATCCTTTAAGAGGAGGAAAAGTTAATGATTTAGATTCAGCAAAGGACGAAGAACTTTCTATGGGTATAAAAGCTCTATTTGTTGAACATCCGACAGATAAAAGCAACAGAGTAAAAGTTGACCAGTTACACCCAAGTCAGCTACCTCAAGGTGACCCTGTTAAGATTCCATATTCTGTTTGTGGTCCATATTTAAAAGAACTATTTAATAAGGCTTTCATTGATGGTTTACAAAATCCAGATATTCGACCAACTGCTGACGAATGGGAACAGGCATTATTAAAAACAGTAGATTTAATGCAACCCTGTCAAAACCCTAACTGTTGGCACAAATGGTTTGTATTTGATAATTCTACAAAACCTAAATGCCCGTTTTGTGGAACAGAATATAAAGGACAGTTACCTGTTTTAAATTTATATTATTCCCCAAAAGTTGGTGTTTTCAAACCTGAAAACTACAGATTGATGGTTTACAATAAGCAACTATTATATATGTGGCATGTAAATCGTTTTGTAAATGCTAATGAAAAAACAACCCCTGACCAAAAAATTCCTGTAGGTGACTTTCATTTCCATAACGGCAAGTGGATTCTAATAAATAGAAAACTTACAAGCATGTACGACAAAGACATTGATAAGAAAATTGAAATTGGCGAAGCTGTTGAATTAACTGAAGGCAAAAAAATTCTATTATCAAAAGAAGATGGGGGGAGATTAATTATAGTACAATTAGTAAAATCATAAACCGTAATATTTCAAAATCCTTTTATTGTCAAACTTAAATTTTTTTTTAAAATGAGCAAATTAAATGAACTAAAAAAATCAATTCTCGCCGATGGAGTAATTGATGAACAAGAAGTAAAACAATTACGTGAAGTATTATATGCTGATGGCGTAATTGACAAGGAAGAAGCAGAATTTCTGTTCGAGTTAAACGATGCTGTAAGTGGAAAAGAAAATCATCCAAGTTGGGAAACGCTTTTTGTTGATGCAATAACCAGTTTCTTATTAGAAGATGAAACATCTCCAGGTGTTGTTGATGAAGAAGAAGCAAAATGGCTTTTAGCAAAAATTCAAGGTGATGGAAAGTTGGATAAAATTGAACTTACCTTATTAAATAACCTAAAAGCAAAATCGAAGCAATTACCTCAATCATTATTAAATTTATTGAAATAAGATGGAACACAAGAAGCACTACACCGGACTTTCTAATGAGCAAGTCCTCGAAAGCCGTAATAAATTTGGAGTAAATATTTTAACTCCACCAGAGAGAGAACCTTTATGGAAGCTTTTTTTAGAAAAGTTCGAAGACCCAATTATCAGAATACTTTTAATTGCGGCATTTCTTTCATTAGGTATTTCATTTGTTCACATGGAGTTTGCTGAAACAATA
>JAKQEK010000500.1 GCA_029558535.1 Bacteroidota bacterium
AAGCACTGTGTACAACAGGCGGTGAGTGCAATGCGGGGGTAAGAAGCACAGGGGAGGGCGTTGCAGTCTGGAAACACGAGTAAAGCAGGAAAGGAAATCACTATAATACCCGCACTGCACCCGACCGCCAGAACGTTATCGGCAACCATAGCATACAGTAATGATCTAATTTTAAACATCAAATCAAAGATGGAAATATTTATAAGAAAATTGACAAAGGAGAATGCTAATGCAAGTGACTTCAAGATGTGGACGGAATTAACTGAATACATTAACGAATGGTCTTATAAAAATTCAATTATTGACGATAATGTCTTTAACTTGCTTAAAGCATATGAGCTTGCTTATCAACAAAACAATCACCCAAGTGCTGACTACAACAATCTTGCGAAAGAAATTTTAAAATGCTTTTTACAGTTAGACACAGACAAAACTATCCATCCGGTATTGTATTCGTTCAAAGAAGAATTAAAACCAAACTGCAAATTTTACAAAAATAAAATTATAGACTTCTTAATAAACGAACTGTTTGACATAGAGCTTTCTTGGACATATAGCGGCTTGTTTGCTCTTCCTTCTTTGGGTATAATGTATCGGCTTGTTGAAGAAAACTCTTTGACCCAATCAGAACTTGACGAATTCTTTGACTCAACAGATATAAGAAAAAATTTTTTCGCAATTAATGTTGTTAATCATTTAGATAATTCAAAACTTAGATTCTTCCAAAAGGATTGTTTTGAAAGTAAGGTTAGAACCCTCTTGTTGACAGCAAAAAATAGCCGAGTAATAAATTTAGCATTGACTTATTATCGCTGGGATTATTCTAAAGCAAATACAGAAGTAAAAACTTTCATAACTTCTCTTTTAACTTCAGACAATTCTGACATTAGGTGGAACGCGGTAGCTTACTTTACAAATCATAAAAGCGATTATAAAAGTTTTGTGGACGAACAAATAAAAAATAAATTAATCAACGATGAAGACAATGATGTTAGAAATAAAGCAAGGGCATTGTCGGAATGAAAGAATGGCAGCCGATAACAGGCGGTATATTTTATTGCCGAGATAGTGCGTGTTTCAGCGTTTCTGCATATAATAAACTTTCGTGTAACTTGACAGGTCAGTGCTTCGAAATCGGCAACAAAAACATACCGCCAAACCGTTAGCGGTTATGGCAAGAAAAACACGGAAAGAAAGAAACGGATAAAATGACTATCTTTGTAAAAACAAAAATATTATGACACTTTGGAATAACGACACTGAAATTCAATTTTTTACAGAAGCATTGAGAAACTTTGCTTCACCTGAACAACTGTTTTATAATCTGCAAGGTGGATACTTTGCTTATGTTCCAAAAGGCTCAGATGCCGAAGGACAAACTTTACAAAGCAGAAACTCATTAATAGGACAATTTACTGAAAAATGGAGTAAAACTATTTTTGAACCAATTGCAAGTGAATTAGGACTATTTGCTGTCAACAGCGTAGTTTGCGATGAACTTGGTTTGTCGAGACAATCAAGTGCTGACCTTGCTTTCTGCACAACCAATCAGACAATTCAAAGACCCGAGAATATAAAACTACTGTTTGAAATAAAAATGAGTGTTGTATCGAACTATAAGTTTACACAGCCAAATAGAGTTGAATTAGTCGGTGATTATAAGCAACATAAAGGCAATCCTGCTTTACTCCGTTCTGACTCAATGTTAAAAGCAATCGGGAAATCTATAAACATTCGTGTTTCTGGAATTGCTTCAACAAAAATACCTGTTGTTGTTTTAGGTAACAGCCCAATAACTGACAGCTACATTAAAAAGGTGGACTTTCTAAAAACTTCTGGCGTTATACAAGGCTTTTGGTCATTAAATCCCAAACCAACAAATTCAGACTATGTTAAAAACACTCCAAAATTAGGTTTTCAAACTATTCTAAACGGGGAGCAACTACTTAATAGCTGCAAAGAACTTGTAACAAATGATATGAATTATTTTTCTTCAATGATTTCAAAATTGAAATTGGGAGAAATAATTCGTATTGCAAGCCAAGAAGCAACTGATATTGCTAAGGCAGAAAAATTTTTAACTTTAATCCGAAGCTAAAATGAAAAGACAAAACGGTACAGAGACAAGTGCTTTCGGAACAAACGGAAGAATCAATCACGATAGTTCAAAATTTTACAACTCTAAATTATATACTGAGCTTGGTGACAAAAAAGAACTTGATAAAAACGAAAATGATTTCCCTGATAAATTAGAGAATAAATTTATTCTTGGTTCTGCCGAGAATATGAAAGAATTGCCTGACAATTCAGTTCATTTGATGATAACTTCACCGCCCTACAACGTTTCAAAAGAATATGACGAAGATTTATCTTTAAAAGAATATTTACAACTTCTTGAAAACTCATTTAAAGAAACTTACAGAGTGCTTGTTAATGGTGGTCGTGCTTGTATAAATGTTGCTAATCTCGGCAGGAAACCTTATATACCTCTATCTGATTATATTTCGAAAATTATGTTAGATATTGGTTTTAATATGCGTGGTGAAATCATTTGGAATAAAGCAGCAAGTGCAAGTCCTTCGACAGCTTGGGGTAGTTGGCAAAGTGCTGCCAACCCAATATTGAGAGATATACACGAATATATTCTGGTTTTTTCTAAAGGCGATTATAAAAGAGAAAAAGGTAAAAAAGAAAACACCATTTCAAAAGAGCAATTTATGGAATGGACAAAATCAATCTGGACAATGAATGCAGAGAGTGCAAGAAGAATTGGACACCCCGCACCATTTCCCGAAGAATTACCAAATAGACTAATTCAACTTTATTCTTTTAAAGGTGATATTATATTAGACCCATTTATGGGTAGTGGAACAACTGCTGTTTCTGCTTTGAAAACTGATAGAAAGTTTGTAGGATATGACATAAGCAAAGAATATATTGATCTTGCAGAGAAAAGAATTGAACCGTTATTAAAACAAACAAAGATAGCATTTAACCTGACAGTATTGGAAGAAGAGCCACAAACCGCTAACAAAGGCTAAAATCAAGCGGGCAGATAGTACCGATTTGAAAGGTATTGCAACTAATAAACTTTATTGCAAATTGACAGTGAAGTGCTCCGAAATGCCCGCCAGCTTTTAGCCTCAGCCGTTACCAACAAGGCGAAGAAACTTACAGCAATGAAAAAAGAGAATGGCTTGAAAGATTATACTAATTTAGCAAAATGACTGACAAAAGATTTAGTATTTGCCGTCGCACAAAAGAAAGAAATAGAAAACTATTACTATTTTGCACATTTGGCTGCTTGCTGACACACAAGTCGACACAGGAAAGCATTCAAAAGAGCAATTATTACCGACACACAAATTTATTTTGTATATAAATGCAAATAACTATTTTTATATGTTCAATTAAGTAAATGAAATTAAAAAATTCAATTATGAAGAAAATCTCTTTTATAATTATTTTTGTTTTTATTTTTGTTAATATAAAAGCACAAAATGATATTAATAAATTAAGTGATGAAGACAAAATATTAGGACTTTCGCTTTTGTGGAAAGAGGTAGCCTATAATTTTGCTTACTTTGAACGTTTGCCTGACTTAGATTGGAACAAAGCCTATACATCGTATTTACTTAAAGTGCTTGAAACAAAAGATGATTTATCATACTATTTGTTGTTGCAGGAATTTATGACACTACTCAAAGAAGGACATACAAAAGTAATATTGCCTCGTCATCTAATGCCACAATATTTTAGAAAAATAAAAAACAGGTGGTTTCTGTTTGATTGGATGGGTAATAACCTTTATGTAACGGCTTGCCGTATCTCTGTTGTTGAATATCTGCCTCTTGGAAGTAAAATAATTGAAATCAACAATATGCCTAGTTGGGATTATTTTAAAACAACCTTGTCAAAAATTATAAATACACCATTCGACCACACATTTAAATCCAAGTCGAGTTTTATGATTATGTATGATTTTGAAAACTCAATACAAGAAATAAAATACATTATACCATCTGGCGAAGTAAAATTATTAAATTTTGATACTATAGAATCTAACAACAGCGACTGGACTGAGTTTACTGAATTTGATATGAGAAGAGATTTAAGAAGACCTTTGTCATTTACTGAGCTAGAAGATGGTATTGTATATTTCGATCTTGCAGGTGATATGGATAATGAATTATTAACGTTTTTCGACTCAATTTACCCAAAAATTAAAAATTCAAAAGGGTTAATAATGGATTTAAGATATAATAACGGTGGTTCGAGCGTAGGAAATTACATAGCAATGCACTTTTCAGAATTAGACACTATTTATCATTTTGTAGATACCCGTGTCAACAATG
>JAKQEK010000017.1 GCA_029558535.1 Bacteroidota bacterium
TTATTATTTTTAGTGTTTCAAATTATCTTTTCGTTAGGCACATCGCCAATCTGCAAACCGTTATAGGTAATTATAAAAGACATACCGACCATTTACGACCTCTGACATTATATCCTTTTAGAATATTGAAATATGCGGCTCTGCCATATTCATCAACTATTTCTGAATAGGTAAAAACTTTTCCGTCATCCCTTGTTATTTTTAATTTTGCTTTTGGCAAATACTTATAATTATGAACCTCTCTTTTCTTATGCTTATGGTCGTTTGACTTTGATACTTTTATTTTTACCTGCTCAATATTACAAAGTCGATTATCTAAGGAGTTTTTATTTATGTGCTGAAAGTGATAACCTCTTTTTTTGTCTCCTATGAATGTAGTCCCAACCCATTGAGATACCGTGTCAGTTTTTCTAACCCCATCAACACTTAAAGAAATATAAAGAAATTCCGAATTAGAATTTTTTACTTTTATTTTGGTTGGCTTTTTTATGATTTCTTTTGTATAACCAACAACAAATCCGTGTTTAGTTTGCCTTTTATATTCACGACTTAAAGATTTTATTCGCCCATAATTTGAACACTGATAAATTCCATCGTATCCTGGAATATCTCTCCATTCTTCATTCGGTAGGTCATCTAAATTTAGATACAAAGAATAACTACCGCTAACAAGTGCTTGTTGCAATAGCGGTTTTTGTGCTACTATTTTACTTTCTTCTTTCATTCAAGTTTTGTTTTTCAATTAAACATTTGTGCTTTAAGTCCGCTACTGACAACAAGCACCGAACCGTTAGCCGCAAGCCTAAGCAGACGGTTCAATCAGTTCGACAACGGCAGCCATATACATCATTTGAGCCATTCCGTTTTCTTGATAGTGTTCCGTTTGGCTTATTTTTAAAAGAGCAGGTATTTCTTCCAGGTTGTTAGCTTTCATTACCTGTTTAAGAATGTGAGTATAAGGTTGCAATTTCTCTTTGTATTGCTCTTTAAAAAACGCTTTTGCAGTATCTCTACACTCGTAAAGTTTGGCTGCCATTTTGATTTGCTTTTCCATTTGTATTTTCGTTTATGAGAAAGGCCAGCGGCTAACAGCGGTTTTGCAATAGCCGCCTGACACATCTCGGTTAATAATTAAGTTCTTCCTTTGGCGGCCATCGCAAAGCCGTTTAACGTAAGCGGTAATGCTCTAAGAACCCCATATTAAAGTGTCTTTCTTTACCGTAACCTTTAGCTGTGCAATAGTGGTCATTATGAATAGCCGTTATTGTAAGTTTAAAGTCACCCATATCACCTCTTAATTTTACTTTATCCCCAACCTTGAAATCCGCACTACCGCTAACAACGGCTATAATGCCATTGCTGTTTCGGTTTATTTCTGAGCATTTTGCTTGTAATTCTGTTCTGTTCATATTTGAAATTTTTAGTTATTAATACGCAACGGCATATAGCCCCAATACGTT
>JAKQEK010000043.1 GCA_029558535.1 Bacteroidota bacterium
AAACGATACCGATTGTAAATTTGTAATAGTCTAATCTTCGCAATTTCAATTGCTCGATTATACTAAACAAATTTATCATCGGCACTTGTCATATCGGCTCGACACAATTCTAAATTGTTTCGCTCTCACCGCTTGAGCTGCTCGCCGTTTTGCCCTGCCATCACGCGGAGCTCCGAATACTGTATAGCGCCAAAACTTGCTGATTTTGGGAAAAATGAAGAACTATTTAGTAAAAGTCATGACGCCAATTGGAATTGAGCCCAGCGGGCTCAAATATCAGTAACTCCGACTTTCAAGTCGGGGTTCACAAGCTAGAATAATAGCTTTTGGCATAACCCGTCCCGACTTTTCGGGAAGTATTTGTCAAATTAGGGGAGTTTGGGAGGACACAAATACTATGACAAAAGTGAATATTAATTGCCAGCTAAATAATTACCTGTACTGTTAATTGAGGAATTTATTAATTAAATTAAGCAGAGTTTGCAAATTGAAAGTAGTCTAATCAAATTTTATTTGCATAATAATCTGTGAATCTGTGGTAGTTAATAAATTCACCGGACAATAATGTTTTAAAGAGACTTTCTCCTGTCCTTTTTTTCGGAAATTTCACGTTTTTCCTGTAATCGCTTTTCTTTTGACGCAGGGGTAGGTTTTGTTTTAATTCTTTTTTTAGGCGGAATCAAGGCTCTGTTTATCATTTTATAAAACTTTTTGATAACAGATTCCTTATTCTTTAGCTGACTCCTTGATGTCTGACAAGTCAGAACAAGAATACCCGAATCAGAAATCCTTGATTTAAGTTTTCTGGCAATAATCTCCTTTTGATTCTCATAAAGAACATTAGATTGCCCGACATCAAATCGTAATTCTACTTTTGAATTAACCTTATTAACATTTTGACCCCCCGGACCACTACTACGCAAAAAGAACAATTGAATTTCGTGATCTAAAGTCCCCGATATAATTATTTCATCTTCCATTTTTCTTTCGCAAAGGAATTAACAAATATTCTAAACCATTCAATCTAATCTCGTACATCGTGCTTAGCAGCATCCCCAATTTGCCGGGCGGAAACCCTTTGGAATGAAACCAAACAAGATAGCTTTCCGGCAAATCACAAATCAGCCTTCCGGAATATTTTCCAAATGGCATTTTTGTACTGACAATATCAAACAAAATCCTATTATCCATTATATACGCAAAATAACAAAAATTCGGATTAAATATTTAACTTTCTCAATTAAAAATTTGAAATGTTGATTTTGAGTTGAATAACTCATTACATATTCAGGATCAAGGTTTTGGCGTGCATTTTTGCCAGTGTGAGAAACAGTGTGAGAAGCAGAGTGAGAGCGAGGGCAGTGAAGGGGACTGAGGAATCAGCCCACAGGCTGATTGTCTCGAAGTACCCGATTCAAAAAATCATACCAAATCAAATATCGAACCCAGTGTGAGAAGCAGAGTGAGAGCGAGTACAAATCAGGGGACTGAGGAATCAGCCCACAGGCTGATTGTCTCGAAGTACCCGATTCAAAATTCATAACAAAACCACCATTGCTGTAGTAAAATCAAATTAGCAAGAATTTTATTCTCCATATCAAACACCAAGACATAAAAAATACTCCAATCAACAATACAGATTTGAAGTACAAGTTCTTTTTATATATTTGCAAAAATTTTATTATGGCAAAAAAGCGAGTAGATAAAGAAACCACATTATTGCTGAAAGCTATTAAAGAATCTATGCTTGAAAAAAAAGCAGAAGATATAATAGTCCTGAATCTCGAAAAAATTGACAATGCAATAACTAATTACTTTATCATTTGTTCGGGTAATTCCGAAACACATGTTAACACTATAGCACAATACATTGAATATAATGTTAATAATACCATAAAAGAAAAACCCTGGAAAAAAGAAGGATATGAAATTTGTGAGTGGGTTTTACTTGATTATATAAATGTTGTTGTTCATGTTTTTCAACCAAAATCACGCGAATTTTTCCGTCTCGAACAACTTTGGGCAGATGCTGAAACATTATTAATAAATAATTAACTTTGCATACAAAACAATTAAACAACTTTTTAGTTTAATAACGGAATATATTAATAGAAAATGGAAGAGAATAAAGGATTTGAAGATTTAAAAACTCCTAAACCAAAAAATCAGGGAAATATACCACAGGCACCTAAAAACCGAATGTGGATTTATATAGTTTTAGTAGGTATTTTTTTAGTTTTTACTTTTGTTGATTTTGGCGGATCATCAAAAGAAATTGGACGAGATGTATTTGAAAAAGAGCTTCTTCCCTCAAACGATATTGAAAAGATTGTTATTGTCAATAAAGATAGAGTAGATATTTATATTAAACCTGACCGAATCGTTGACGAAAAATATAAAGATGTTTCGAAATCTGGTCCACTAAGCTTTACAGGAAACAAAGGGCCTCATTATTATTTTAAAATTGGTGATGTCGAAACATTTGAAAGACAACTTGCAGAAGCTCAGATAAATAAAGACCCTGAACAAAAACTAACTGCCCAATATAATACACAACATAATTATATGGGCGAAATCCTTAGTTGGATATTACCGATAGCTTTGTTAGTCGGACTTTGGTATCTTATTTTCAGGAAAATGGGCGGCGGCGGTGCTGGAGGCAATCAAATTTTTAATATCGGAAAATCAAAAGCTCAAATTTTTGATAAAGAACGTAGAGTACAGGTTAACTTCAACGATGTTGCAGGTCTTGAAGAAGCAAAAGTTGAAGTAATGGAAATTGTAGATTTCCTTAAAAATTCTGACAAATACACAAAATTAGGTGGTAAAATTCCTAAAGGTGCTTTGCTTGTTGGCCCTCCCGGTACGGGAAAAACCTTACTGGCTAAAGCAGTCGCCGGCGAAGCCAATGTTCCTTTCTTTTCTTTGAGCGGTTCTGACTTTGTCGAAATGTTTGTAGGCGTTGGAGCTTCGAGAGTTCGCGATTTGTTTAAACAAGCAAAATCCAAAGCCCCCTGCATAATTTTTATTGACGAAATTGATGCTATTGGACGTGCCAGAGGAAGAAATCCTAATTTTGGTTCAAACGATGAACGCGAAAACACCTTAAATCAATTACTTACCGAAATGGATGGATTTGACACCAATAGCGGGGTAATTATTCTGGCAGCCACTAACCGCGCAGATATTCTCGATAAAGCTTTAATGCGAGCCGGAAGATTTGACAGACAAATACATTTGGAATTACCCGATATTGTTGAAAGAGAAGATATTTTTAAAGTCCATACACGTTCACTAAAAATGTCAAAAGATGTTCAAATTGACTTTTTAGCAAAACAAACTCCAGGCTTTAGTGGTGCCGACATTGCTAATGTTTGTAACGAAGCTGCCCTTATCGCTGCCAGAAATAACAAAAAGAGTATTGAGAAACAAGATTTTCTTGATGCGGTTGACCGTATTATTGGCGGTCTTGAACGAAAGAATAAAATTATTTCGCAAGACGAAAAAAAGACAATAGCTTTCCATGAAGCAGGACATGCAACTGTAAGCTGGCTGCTAGAATATGCCAATCCACTTCTTAAAGTTACAATTATTCCGCGTGGGCGGGCCTTGGGTGCGGCATGGTATCTGCCTGAAGAAAGATCTTTAACAACCAAAGAACAACTTTTGGATGAAATGTGTTCTGCTCTTGGTGGTAGGGCAAGCGAAGAAATTGTTTTTAACAAAATTTCTACAGGTGCACTTAATGATCTCGAAAAAGTAACAAAACAGGCATTTGCAATGGTGGGATTCTTTGGAATGAGTGAAAAAGTCGGAAACCTCTCATTCTATGATTCAACCGGACAAAATGAATATGGATTTACTAAACCCTACAGCGAAAAAACTGCCGAATTGCTCGATATAGAAGTAAAAATACTTGTCGAAGAACAATATGAAAAAGCTAAATCAATTCTTAAAGATAACATTGCAGGTTTAACTAAATTAGCTGAAACTCTTCTTGAAAAAGAAGTAATTTTTAGCGAAGATCTTGAAAAGGTTTTTGGGAAAAGGAAATTTGCCAAACCTGCTGCTGCTGAAGTAAAGCAAAAAAAGAATGTGAAACCTGAAACTGAAGTTAAGAAAAAGACTGTTAGAAAAAGTAAATCAAAAGATTCAGATTCAACAAATAAAGATTCATAATTAAGCAATATCTGTTTTATTAAATTAACTAAAAGTTATTTTGAACAATTTCTTTAAAAGAACGCTTACAGGTAGCATATTTGTCGCTATTACAACATCACTAATATTAATTAATGAATGGACTTTTCTCGCTTTCGTCCTAATAGCAAACCTTTGGCTAAGCATTGAGTTTTTTCGCATCTCAAGTCATGATCAAACAAAACCTCTTTCGTTTACATCGATATTAACCGGCAGTATTGCTGTAATATTAGTGTTTTTAGGTAAAACATACGACATAAACAGTTCTATTTACTGGCTTATTCTTATTCCTGCATCTTTTATTTTCGTAGAAGAATTATTCCTAAATAAACAAAATCCGTTACGCAACATTTCGGTTTCTTTCCTGTCACTGATCTATATTACAATCCCTCTGATAACATCAATATTGCTTGTTTATGGAAATAACTTCGACTTTCAGATAAAAAAAGGAGGTACATTTCATCCTGAGTTATTGATTGGCATTCTAATACTAATATGGATTTTTGACAGTATGGCTTATTGCGTTGGAGTGCCATTAGGTAAACACAAGCTTTTTATTAGAGTGTCCCCTAAAAAATCGTGGGAAGGAACAATTGGAGGAGCTCTTTTTGTTATTGTTGCCGGAATATTTATGTTCAAATTTTTCCCTGTCATTTCTCAAACAGATTGGATAGTAATTTCTGCACTTGTCATAGTATTCGGCACAATTGGAGATCTTATAGAATCTCTATTTAAACGTAGTATTAACGTAAAAGACTCGGGCGAAACGCTTCCCGGTCATGGCGGTCTGCTAGACAGATTAGACAGCTTTATTTTTACCTTACCTTGGGTTTTAATATATTTTATTTTGAAAAGCTTAATAAGCTAAATATATCTTAACTTCATCTAAAATATTTCTACAGATTTTACTTCAATAAACTCACTTGTCCGAAAAAACTATGTATTAAATTATATGTCAATGAGATTGAAGTTAGCATACCATTACTAGAATTAAGAAGAATCTTCTAATCCACTGTATTATTTAATCAAATTATTTGACCAAAGTTCGTTTAAAAACATTTCTATCGGCATAATTTCAATATTATCGATTTTTCGATGATATTTGTCCTTGCTAACAACAATAAGCCTTTCTACATTATAATCTTCTGCAAACTGCTTTAATCCTTTTAAGTGTTTGTTTTGCACATTATCAGTGGCTTTAACTTCTATTGCAAGCTGACAATCTCCAACTATAAAATCAACTTCAGTTTGAGCGGCAGTTCGCCAGTAGGTAATTTCATAATCTAAATCATTGTATTTCCCATAGGCAAATAGTTCCAAATATATTAGATGTTCTAGTGATTTTCTATAAGCTTCTGTTCTTTCGTTAACTTCATATTGCCTCATTAAATAATTAGCTATTCCAATATCGAAGAAATAAAACTTCGGCGAACTCACTATTCTTCTTTTCGGTTTCCTCGTATATGCATTTACAAATCTTCCAATAAGTGTGTCCTCTAAAATACTGAAATACTCTTTTACTGTCACAGAACTTACAGCACAATCGGTAGCAATATTTGAATAATTCACAATTTCGCCGTTTGAAAATGCCGCACTTTCTAAAAATTTCGTAAAAGCAGTAATATTGCGCAGTTTAGCTTCTGCAATAATTTCATCCCTCAAATAAGTACCAATATATGCGGAAATAAGCTTTTTTGGCTTTTCAGACAAGTAATGTTTAGGCAAACTACCCCAATTAAGTACTTTTTTTAGATTAAAATCTTTAATTTCAGAAGAAACTAAAGGATAAAGCTCGAATCGTAAAGCTCTTCCCCCAAGCAAATTAACACCTGAACGAATAATTTTTCTCGGACTCGATCCACTTAAAATAAATCTGGTACCTTTATTCACCATAAGCCAATGTACTTCATTTAACAATTCCGGCAAACGCTGTACTTCATCAATTATGATAGGTTTTACCGGATTATTTACTTCGACTATTTCACGCAATAAATCCGGATTCCTACTAAAACGTAAAAACTCAGAGTTTATCAATAAATCAATGTAAATCGAATCAGAGAACATATGTTTAAGCCATGTCGTTTTTCCGGTCTGCCTAGCACCCCAAAAAAAGCATGATTCGTTTTCCAATCCTTCAAATACCTGCCTTCTTAAATACATAAACTACAAATTATATGTTAATTTTTATCATGTATATTTAAAGTGTTAGTTTAAATATACTGTACAAATTTAAAGTATAAGTTTAAATTATGCAAGTAAAATATTTAAAACCTTTCATTTTTAATAGGACAGTTTTGCCCATCTTGGTTTTGCAAAATACTAATCTCAAAATAAAACAAAAATCAATCCTACTGAAATCTTTTTTTCGTTAAAAAGCACAATTTTTCTATTTTTGCAGCTTATAACAAATTTCGATATGAAAAGGATAAAAATTTCGGAAGTTCTAAAACGCACCACATTTGGTGAAGTAATAACCGTAATGGGTTGGGTAAGGACAAAAAGAGTTAGTAAAAATGTTGGTTTTATTGCTTTAAATGACGGATCTACAATTAATAATCTGCAGGTTGTTATTGAAGTGACACCGGAAATAGATGAGCTTTTATCGAAAGTGCACACAGGTGCATCACTAATTATAATTGGTAAAACTGTCGAATCTGTTGGCAGCGGTCAGCAGGTTGAACTACTATGCTCAAATATACAACTTTTAGGACAGGCAAATCCTGACGAGTATCCACTGCAACCCAAACGTCACAGCTTGGAATTTTTACGCGAAATTGCTCATTTGCGTTTTCGGACAAATACTTTTTCTGCAGTTTTCAGAATACGCCATGCAATGACATTTGCAATTCATAAATTCTTTAACGACAAGGGGTTTTGTAATATCCATACTCCAATAATTACAGGTTCTGATGCCGAAGGTGCAGGAGAAATGTTTCAGGTAACAACTCTTGACCCACTGAATCTTCCAAAAACAGAAGAGGGAAAAATTGATTATACTCAAGATTTTTTCGGAAAAGTAACAAACCTTACTGTTTCGGGACAACTCGAAGGAGAACTTGCAGCAATGGCACTCTCGGAGATATATACTTTTGGTCCTACTTTTCGTGCCGAAAATTCCAATACTGCCCGACATTTGGCCGAATTTTGGATGATAGAACCTGAAATGGCTTTTTATGATATAAACGACAATATGGATCTTGCAGAAGAAATGTTGCAATATCTGGTTAAATATGCTTTAGAAAACTGTCGTGAAGATCTCGAATTCCTCAGTAAGCGTCGTGAAGAAGAACAAAAACAAAAACCACAAAACGAAAGAGATGATATGAGTCTAATCGAAAGACTTGAATTTGTGGTAAATAATAAATTTGAAAGGCTAACATATACCGAAGCAATTGATATATTAAAAAACTCAAATGCAAATAAAAAGGGACAGTTTGCCTATCCAGTTAATAACTGGGGAACTGACTTACAAAGTGAACATGAAAGATATCTTGTTGAAAAGCACTTTAAAAAGCCGGTCATCCTTACAAACTATCCAAAAGAAATCAAAGCTTTTTACATGAAACAAAATGAAGATGGCACAACTGTTAGAGCTATGGACGTGTTGTTTCCTCAAATTGGTGAAATTATTGGTGGTTCTCAAAGAGAAGAAGATTATAATAAACTCTTAAGTCGTATTCAGGAATTACATATTCCTGAAAAAGAAATGTGGTGGTATCTCGAGACCCGCAAGTTTGGGACTGTTCCACATAGCGGTTATGGACTGGGTTTCGAAAGACTTATGCTGTTTATAACCGGAATGTCAAATATACGTGATGTGATTCCGTTTCCGAGAACACCAAAAAATGCGGAGTTTTAATTTGTTATTCTTATTTAAATTTTTTGTATTTTTGGAATGTAGCAAAAAAGAAAAATGTTAAAACAGAGTTTACAGCAGAAGTTATTACAGAAATTATCTCCGCAACAGATACAAATGATCAAGTTGCTGGAACTCCCTACACTTCAACTGGAACAAAGAATTAAAAAAGAATTGGAAGAAAATCCGGCTCTTGATGAAGGTCAGGATGAAGAGGAAGATGTGTTATCTGATGTTGATCAGAATGAAAATGAAAACGACGATTCAAAAGACGATGATGAGTTTTCTCTTGAAGACTATATGGAAGATGACGATGATACTCCTGCATATAAATTAACTACCAACAACACTTCCAAGGACGACGATCATAAAGAAATCCCATATTCAGCAGCAAAATCTTTTCAGGAGCATCTTTCAGAACAATTAATGCTGAAAGAACTTACCGATCGCGAAAAATTATTAGCTGTATATTTGATTGGAAATATTGATGATGATGGATATCTTAGACGTGAATTGGATGCTATTGTTGACGATATCGCTTTTTCGCAAAATTTAACCACTAGTGTTGATGAACTGCAAAATGTTCTGGAAATCGTTAAAGAACTTGATCCTGCCGGAATTGGAGCACAATCATTACAAGAATGTCTTATTTTGCAGCTTGAAAGAAAAGAAAACCAAAACGTAAATGTAAAAACAGCCAAAAAGATACTGTTAGAATGCTTTGACGAATTTACAAAAAAGCATTATCCCAAAATTATGTCAAAATGTTCGTTAAATGATGTTGAACTAAAATCTGCTGTGGATGTAATTCTTAAGCTCAACCCAAAACCGGGAAGTTCATTTGGCGAACCTCAAACCAGATCAATCCAGGCTATTGTTCCTGATTTTATTCTTGATATTCAAAGCAATAAAATAGAAATCTCTTTAAACTCCCGAAACGCACCAGAATTAAAAATAAATAAGAGTTTTGCTCAAATGCTTGAAGAATATGCCTCAGCAAAAAATTCGGGACG
This sequence comes from Bacteroidota bacterium, assembly GCA_029558535.1. Lineage (GTDB taxonomy): Bacteria > Bacteroidota > Bacteroidia > Bacteroidales > ML635J-15 > Bact-19. The sequence continues at coordinate 9,067 of JAKQEK010000043.1, forward strand.
AAGTAATAAAGACGCTGTTGTTTTTATCAAACAGAAAATTGATTCAGCAAAATGGTTTATTGATGCAATTATTCAACGTCAAAACACTTTGTTGTTTACTATGAATGCCATTGCAGATTTCCAGAAAGGTTTTTTCCTTTCCGGTGACGAAACAAATCTCAAACCAATGATTCTGAAAGACATTGCAGAAATTACCGGTTTAGATATTTCGACCATTTCGAGAGTTGCAAACTCCAAATATGTTTCTACTCCTTACGGAAATTATTCGTTAAAATACTTCTTCAGTGAAGGTATGCAAACAGATACAGGAGAAGAGGTTTCAACTCGCGAAATAAAACAAATACTTAAAGATTGTATTGGTGCCGAAAACAAATCGAAACCTCTAACCGATGATAAACTTGCTGAAATTTTAAAGTCAAAAGGTTATCAGATTGCCAGACGTACCGTTGCAAAATACCGCGAACAACTTGATATTCCTGTGGCACGTCTGAGAAAGGAATTATAATGCAAAAAGAACGCATTTTTAATTATTTAGCTAGAGCAGTAAGTTATGCATTCCATCCACTACTTATGGCAAGTTTTGCGGTATTAATTGTCTTTAATTCAGGTCATTATCTGAGTGTTGTAAATGCAGAATTAAGAAACACAATTTATTCAATTTACCTCATCCTTACTTTTGTTTTACCCGCTTTATTCATCCCTGTGTTTTATTATCTTGGGATAATTTCAAAACTCGAAATTGACGATAAAAAGGAAAGGCTGCTCCCCCTGATGACTGTTGCAATAATGTACGCACTTGCATGGTATTTCATGAGTAGAGTGTCTATGCCCCCAATTTTATTAAATATAATCCTAGCATCCCTAATTTCAGTTCTTATTACTTCAGTCATCACAATTTTCTGGAAAATAAGTTTACATTGTGCCGGTATGGGAGGTCTTCTGGGATTTGTGTTTTATCTGGCCAATCAAAAAGATTTGTCGATGTTATTAATTGGTTTTATTGTTATCCTTGCTTCAGGTGTAGTTGCGTCATCCAGATTGTACCTAAAAAGACATTCTCAGGCTCAGGTTTATGTGGGTTATGCCGTAGGATTTTTTGTTGTATATATTTCAATGATGATTCTTTAATATGTGGTTTTTAAAATTTTTGTTAATTGTCGCCATAGTTTATCTGTTAGGATATCTGTTTTTAAGAGTAATTCTTCCTTGGCTTCTTAAAAAAATGGTTAAAAAATTTGCAAAAAAAATGAATATGCAGTTTGATGACTCTCCAAAACAAAAAAAACAGGGCTCAATAAATATTGACTATGTGCCTGATAATCAAAATGTTGAAAAGTCAGAAGATATTAAGGGCGATTATGTTGATTTTGAAGAAATAAAATAAATGCTACGACTAGTTAGAATTATATTATTTAAGGTGTTAGGAGTTAAATTATATCTGCGACTAATCAGTTGCATCTACATTAAACTAGTAAATTTAGGTTGGGGCAAAGCAAAATATCCCGAATTGCACTATCTTAAAAATATTATTAAACCCGGTTACAATTGCATTGACATTGGTGCAAACATGGGATACTATTCGTATTTTTTATCAAAATATTCAGGACAAACAGGTAAAATATTTGCTATTGAGCCGGTACCTCTTTTTTGCAAAATATGGGAGAAAAATACTTCAAAATCTAAATATAAAAATTTAACCCTTTTCCCTTTTGCTTTAGGCGAAAAGGAATCTCAGGCTGAAATGGGGACTCCAGTAATTAACGGCATTTTGCATCATGGAATGACAAAAGTAATCACTAAAAGTGAATCACATTATAATAAAACATTTACTGTAGAGATGAAAAATCCCGACACCTTATTTTCTAAAATAGACAAAATAGATTTTATTAAAATTGATGTCGAAGGATATGAAAGTATTGTCGTTGAGAATATGAAAGAAACCATACAGAGACACAAGCCTCTAATACAAAGCGAATTAAGTGGTACGAAAAACAGGCTCAATGTAATTAAAATAATAACTGATTTGGGATACTCTGTCAATTACTTAAAAGATAATCATTTTGAAATAGCTACACCTGAGATTATTGAGACCTATCAAAATGATTTCTATTTTAAACCAAACTAATATTAATGAAAGAGCTGGTTTTAATAATATTTTCTGTAATTATCGTATCACAAACAAACAATTTGTATGCACATAAGAGAGCAAAATACAATATTGTAATTGATACCGATGCCGGGATAGATGATTTTCGTGCTATTACATACTTTTGTGCATCAAAAGACTTCAATATTAATTGTATTTCAACAGTTGATGGAGTATTAGAACCTCAAATTGGAGCTGAGTACATTTCGAGATTATTAAATGTGTATCATCACGAAGGGGTTCCGATCGGAACGGGATCAAATTTTGAAGCATCAAAACAATACTCAAAACACGCTTTGTTTTATTGGGAGAAAATGTTCAAGGATATAATAATACAGCCTAGACCACCTGCAATTGATTTGCTTGATTTATCAATAAAAAACGAAAAGGGCAGAACAATAATTATTGCTTTGGGACCACTTTCAAACATTGCAGAATTACTTGAAAAATATCCTGAAAATGCAATGAAAATTGAAACTATCTTATGGTATTGCAACTTTACAGACAAACCCGACGGTTATAACTATAAGCAAAACATTAAAGCTTACGAATACATTATTAAGACTAAGGTTCCATTAAAAATGTTTTCCGGTTCAGAGCAAACTTATATGGAAGATTTTTTACAAATTTGTAATGAAATAAATTCTGTATATGCAAAAACCCTTTCCGTTTTTTTTGCAGTTCAGACAAAACACTCATCATATTATTGGGATGAACTTTCAGCATTATATCTCCTCTATCCGACTATATTTCAGGAAGATATTATTTCTGATTTTACGCGTAAAATAACGTTAAAATCAGGGACTATTCCTGATATTTTAGTTACATCAATTCTAAACAGTGACAAACCTGATGAAGGTGTGGTTTTCAATGAAATACCTATTTCTGGTTATATGTTGAAAACTGACATTGATAACATTTCCCAGCAGTTAATAGAAAAACATGGATATGCAGAATTTAAAATCGTTTCATTAACATCAGAAATTCATTCGCACATGGGAATTTACTCAATCCTGGGGGCAAAAACCGGCCTTAGAATTATGGAATATCTTCATGCAGGATTGGATGAAATAGAACTAATTTCATACGCAGGATTTACTCCTCCCATTAGTTGTTTTAATGACGGGCTGCAAGTTGGGACAGGTTCAACAATTGGTTATGGAACAATTTCAGTAGATACTGAATTGTCGGTAAGACCGGCTGTATTAGTAAAGTATAATGGCAGAGAAATATTGTTTTCGATAAAACAAGAAATCATTAAAAAAGCCGAAAACGATGTATCCCAGCTTATTAAAGCTCATGGTCTGGAAAGCGAGATGTACTGGATTAAACTTCGCGAAATTTCAATCTTAAATTACTGGCTTGAACTAAGTCGTTTTGATATATTAGAAATTGAAGAAATTAAGTAATCTCTATTTTGACAGAATTATTTTACTATTTGATATTTTTTCTTCACTAATAACCAACAAATAATAAACCCCATTACTAATCCAACCAAAGTCAAGATAATTTGAATTGCCTGTAAATTCAGATTCGAAAATTATCTTTCCCTCAAGGTTAAATAATTTTACCTCATAATCTCCTGATTTTTGAGTATAAATGTTTATCCCACCGTTTGAAGGATTTGGAAAAACTTTAGCTAAATCAGTATAATTATTAATAATCTCCGAATGAACAGAAGAAACATCGGCTAGGACTGATAGATTTGGATTTACAATAACATCAGTAACTACACCTGTAACAGGTATCTGATAAGTACAATAATTTGATTCAACATTTTCTCTAGTTATAATGCTAGTTTCATCATCATATACGACTTCGAATTCCATAGGGACGGTAAATAATGGGGTAACATCAGAAGCTGTAGTAGTTTGAGTCATTTCAATGTTTAACACATTATCAGTTTGCGACCAGGTCACAGAATATATTGGATAACCTTCTCCGTAGTACCATTGTTGAAAGAATGGCTCAAAATCAATCTCTGTTTCATTTTCAAACACCTCTTTAAAATCTTCTCCTGAAGCCGTTGAGTGTCCATAAATATTCAGATATTCCTGCATAGCGGAAAAGAACAACTCGTCGTCATCAATAATATATCTTATCATATGAACCAAATATGCTCCTTTTCTATAACTTAGTCTATAATCGAAAACTCTGGCAACGCTTGATAGTTCTTCAAATGGGACATATACCGATCCGGTCGGAGCCTCTTTTGCCAATGTCATACATTCTTCAAGCCATGCTTGGCCATAATAATCGCCTTGAATTTCCTTTAGCCCTATATATTCACCATAACTTGCAAAACCTTCATTAATCCATATATCCTGCCAGTTTGAACAGGTAAGATAGTCTCCAAACCAGGAATGTGTTAACTCATGAATAACCAATCTAAAACTAAAATATCCCAATGTAGTCATGGTTTGATGTTCCATTCCGCCATTTAATGGTACAATACAATGCCCGTATTTCTCTTCAGAGAATGGATATAATCCAAATTTATCGCTTAAAAGCTGAAGCATATTAGAAGTATTATTAATGTAATATGCATTTTCATTTAGATATGTAGCATTATCTGGAATATAATTTTGCACAAGAATTTGAGTAGAAAAATTTGGGATTTCGGCATAAAATGAATAATCCTGATATTTACCAACAGCTACAGAAATCAAATAGTAATTAATAGGATATGAAGACTGCCATTCTACTCGTTTTTTACCTCCACCAACATTTACTTCATTAACCAGCAAGCCATTCGAACCGGCTTTCAGTGTTTCGGGAATAGTAATGTAAACATAAACCGAGTCGGCTTTGTCAGAAAGGACTTGTTTACATGGAAACCAATATTTTGCAGAATAAGGTTCCGATAAAGAATATGTGAACTGATACATTTGTGTACTATACCAGTCTGCATCATAAAACATTCCATCCGAAGGCGATCCATGATAAAATATCTCCGCAGAAACCATATAGTCATCGTTAAAATCTACAGTATGGCTATAATTAATTACTATTTTATCGTCAGAATGGGAAAATGTTCGAATTGCCCCATTAATTTTAATCGAGTCAACTGTCATTCCTGATTTAAAATCAAATACGAGCTCATTATTATATTCCGTCAATAAATTCAAATCAATTCTTGTACTACCCGATAAATACACACTTGTATTACTCATTTCGAGATTTAGAAAATAGAAACCAATATCATAATGCATCAATCGAGAGTCATTTTCATGATCCAATGCTTTACTAAATCTATAAGAATACTTAAAGAAATCGTATTCCTGCGAAAAAACGGATATTGACATTACACAGGAAAAGCAAAGTATGGCTATTATATATTTCATAATCTAAGATATCAAGCCTTTACTATCCATCCATTTTATTGCTTCACGTTTGCTGAGTGATTTGAGTGTTGTGTTTTGAATTATAAAATTCAGCACCCATTTATAATCTGTTTTGGAATAAACTCTTAATGCCCAACCAATAGCCTTCTGCACAAAGAAATCATTATGGCCGGCATTTTCGAGAATATGTCTTGACAAAATTTCAGTATTAGTTTTTTTCTTGTAGGATAATTGATAAATAATTGAAACTCTTTTAAGCCAAATATTTTTTGAATGACTCCATGAATCTGTTATTGCGACTGCAAGATTTGGATATTTGAGAAAATATGCTGAGATAATCTTACTGCTAATTATATCAACAGTATCCCACCAAGATTTCGTTAAAATAAGGCTTTCAAAATAAACAATATCAGTTGGAGACCATTTACGTTTATGTTTAATAATCAATTGCAACGCAAAATAATGATATTCTCTTTCGGGCAAATTAAACAATTCCTTAACCAACATTTTGGTCTCATCATAATCAGGTACCGGAAAAGTATTGAAAAAAACTTTAAATAACTCTTTTCTTCTTGGTGCTAAAATCCCTAAAAAAGGAAAATTATTCTTCATATAAGCTGACATTGCTTCAGCTTCAACAGGATTTTGGTACTTTTCAAAAAACTCTTTCACCTTATTTACATAATCCGACAATAACATGATATACTATAATATTAATTAAAAAAAATTGACTTCCCTATTTTGATTCCTTACAAAAATACTCTATATAAACAATAAAACAAATGCTTTATGTATAATATTCTTAAAAATAACAGAGTTTTTATAGCAATTATTTGTATTTTGCGAATAATGCAATATTTTTATATTGAAATTTTTAAATAATGATGAAGGACAGTCCAAATCTAATATTATTTATATTGTTATCCCCCATGGTTATTATTTATAGAATTGCTATATCTATAAGAAATTTCTGTTATGACAATAAAATCCTAAAAACAAAAGAATATAGCCTTCCTGTGATTTCTATCGGAAATATCAGTATTGGTGGAACCGGAAAGACTCCACATACTGAATTTATTTTAAAAATGTTAAAAAAAGAATATTCGGTAGCAATATTAAGTCGAGGTTATAAAAGAAAAACAAAAGGTTTTAGAATTATTGATATAACGGATAATCATTATGATGCCGGAGACGAACCTTTGCAAATCAAACAAAAATTTCCGGATGTAATAGTTTCTGTTTGTGAAAGCCGAACAGCAGGAGTTGACAAATTGTTAGAGATGTATCCCGACTTAAATTTAATTATTCTTGATGACGCTTTTCAACATAGAAGAATAAGTCCCGGGTTATCAATATTATTAAATAATTATCACCATCCTATTGCAAAAGACTATCTTTTGCCTTTGGGAAGGCTTCGGGAGCCTCGTTCTGCAAGTCACAGAGCTCATATAGTGATTTTCAGCAAATGCCCGGCAGACTTAAAACCGATTGAAAGACGAATTTTGTCACAGGAAGTAGATATTATGCCATATCAATATTTGTTTTTCTCAACCCTGAAGTATCACGATCTAACACCGGTTTTTAATGCCGAAGAAAATAAAATCAAAATAACCGAATTGAAAGATTACAACGTACTTGCGTTTACCGGTATTGCCAGATCAAGTGATTTAGCAAGTTATCTTAATGATAATTCTAAAAGTTTAAAACATATTAAATTCCCTGATCATTATAACTATAAACAAAAAGATATTATCAAAATTCAGGAAATTTATAAAACGATTAAATCAAAAAAAATAATAGTAGTTACAGAAAAAGATGCAGTACGTCTAAAAAGCACAGATTTTTTTAATGAAGAAATAAAAAAAGCTGTATATTGCATACCAATCGAAGTAGAATTAATTTGCAGCGACGAAGAAAGGAAACAATTTGATAACCAAATATTCAGTTATGTCAGAAACAATAAAAGATACAGTAAATTATATAAAAACTCATATTCAGGTTAATCCTGAAATAGGAATTATTTTAGGGACAGGTCTTGGTGGTCTGGTACGAGACATTAAAATTGAAATAAGTATCCCCTATAATGAAATACCGCATTTTCCTGTTTCAACAGTAGAAGGTCATAGTGGAAAACTCATTTTCGGAAAACTCGGGGGGAAAAATGTTCTTGCCATGCAAGGGCGATTTCATTTTTATGAAGGCTACCCGATGTCTCAGGTTATTTTTCCGGTAAGAGTAATGAAATCTTTGGGAATAAAGTATTTATTTGTTTCGAATGCCAGTGGGGGAGTAAATCCTGATTTTGAAATAGGGGACTTAATGATAATTACCGATCACATTAATCTTCTTCCGAATCCATTAATTGGTAAGCATAATCCCGAATTTGGACCTAGGTTTCCTGATATGAGTGATGCTTATGATAAAAATCTTGTCATTCGAGCCAAAGCAATTGCAAAAGAATTGAATATCAAAGTTCAAGAAGGAGTATATACTGCAACTACAGGCCCAACATTTGAAACACCTTCAGAATATAAGTATTTCAGGATTATCGGATCTGATACCGTTGGGATGTCAACTGTTCCAGAAGTAATTGCTGCTCGCCAGATGGGTATTCCATGCTTTGCAATGTCAATAATTACTGACCTCGGCGTTCCCGGAAAAATTGTTGAAGTTACTCATGAAGAAGTTCAAAAAGTAGCATCTGCAGCCGAAACAAAAATGACCAAAATATTTACTAGATTAATTGAAATTCTGTAAATATATTTTATTCTTCAGCGGAGGCTTTAAGTACTGATTCATAGACGTTTATCCACCCCTCCCATTTACCATAATTCGATAAAGACTCGTTATGCCAAAGTGTTATTAAAATACCACCATATTGTTTTGTGTAATTTACAATATTAATACATTGTTCTTCTGCATCTTTATAATTCAGATTCTGATATTTTGTAAGACCTACATCCATAATCATAGTTGGATATAGCCATAAGTCTGTTTTAGTATTTGACTTCAGATCAAAAAATGGTACAGGAACGGTAATCCCCATTCTGAATCCTGGCATATCAGGATAAACCATAGAAAAATCACGTTTAATCCCCATTTTAATCAAATCTTCGTAAGTAGAAGGAAACCTCACAAATAAATAATGCTGACGTGATGAAAAAATGTCTTGTTTTGTGATTTTTTTCAAAATTCTCAGTTCTTTACTCCATGTTTTTGGTTTGCTGTTTCCTCGATATGAATTATGAATTCCTATTGTATAATCTTTTACTAATTCTCTGATAAGATTTTTAACACTTTTTCTATAAGGAGATATATTTCTATCCAGATTACCAAATCTACCAACTAGAAAGAAATAATAAGCCGAGAAATTATACTTTTTATGCAAATTATTTATTTCATCAAAACAAAACCACGGATCTTTTTCTTTTCCTACTATTACTTTAAATCTCTTTTTAACACCGACAAAATCCTTCTTTAACAAATCACGGACAACTCCTCCAAGAGTTCGGAATAACCCTTTGGATTTGTACATATAAACACTATCAACATCAACAGACGGGATATATTTAAATGCCGGCTTTTCAAAAGTTAAATCCGGATATAACAATTTAAGCTCACTCAGGACTATCTCTGTCCAGATATTTACAATAGGCTTCTGTAATATTCCCGTTTTACGTGCAATACTCATGTCAGAAGTAAATCTATTTAAAGCATTTTTAGCAAAATGTCCGTACTCTTCCATTCTTGTCACATGCCAAAAAGCGGCAGCGAACAAATCAAATTTGGGAAGTAAGTTTGATTCTGTTGGGAATAATACAGTCATGTCTTTTATCATTGTTCTTCCCGGAGAAGCTATCAATAACTTTTCATCTATCATTACAGCATCTGCAATAATACCGGGTTTATTTGATACTTTTTTAGGAGCATACCATATACATGGATCAGCCGATTTTTCAAATTCATTCAAATCCGTTGTAACAACATAGTCGAGTTTAAAAGCGTGCTTAAAGCAAACTTCAACAGCATATTCAATTCTTCGAGTTAATTTTGGCGTATATATTAGTAGCATATCTTTACAAATATAATCTTTACTTATTTCATAAATTCCTCAATTTCTTCTACAGATATTGGAATACGTTTACCTCCAAGAATTCTGGAACCTTTTTCGGTAATTAAAATATCGTCTTCAAGACGAATTCCACCAAAACTACGATATTGTTCCACTTTATCATAGTTTATGTATTCTGCAAATTTTTTATCCTTTTTCCACAAATCAATTAATTCGGGAATAAAATAAATACCCGGTTCATTAGTTAATACATACCCCTTTTTGAGTTCTCGTCCCATTCTTAGAAAAGCTGTCCCGAAAATATTACTTGGTCTTGTCTCATCATCATAACCAACAAATATCTGCCCTAAATCCTCCATATCATGAACATCGAGCCCCATCATGTGTCCTAAACCATGAGGCATGAATAACGCATGTGCACCTTTATTAACAGCTTCTTTTATATCACCCTTCATAATTCCCAAGTCCTTCATTCCGTTTGCAATTATCTCACAAGCTGCCAAATGAACATCAAAATATTTTGTTCCCGGTTTCATTAATTTAATACTTCCATTGATAGCATTAAGAACAATCTGATAAATTTCTTTTTGTTTCTGACTAAATTTTCCTCCAACAGGGACTGTACGGGTATTATCGGAAGCATAAAACATGGTAGTTTGCGCTCCAGCGTCAGTAAGCATCAGGTCGCCTTTTTTCAAAACATTGTCGTGGCAATGATTATGTAAAGTTTGTCCGTTTTTAGTAAGAATTACGGGAAATGACGGTACTGCACCATAAGAAATGCTTATTCCCTCAATTATTCCGGCTATTTCTCTTTCGACAACTCCCGGTTTTGCCATTTTCATCGCTGTTGTGTGCATCAAATATCCAATGTCACAAGCTTTTTCTATCTCTTTAATCTCAACATCTTCTTTTACATTACGTAGCTGAATAACTGCTTTTATAAACTCTACAGAGGCTTTTGCTTTTAACTCAGATATACTTATTCCCAACAGTTCATTTAATAAAATCATATTGTCATGCCTGTAAGGAGGAAGAAAATGTATATTGATTTTCTTTTTATTCACGTCTTTAATATAATCCGACAGTTTTGTAAAAGCTCGTGTTTCGGAAATAAGACATTTTTGAGCTATTTCTTTTACAGTTGGTTGAGGCCCCATCCAGATAATGTCATCAATATCAACATCGTTGGCAAAGATTATTTCTTTATCTTTTTCAGTGTCAATAATTGCTGCCATTCCCGGCAAATCAAGACCAAAAAAGTATAAAAATGTTGAATCCTGACGAAAATGAAAAGTATTATCCCTATAATTCATCGGGCTTTCGTTATTGCCTAAAAACAAATAAACTCCTTTTCCTAAGAGTTTCTTTAAACTATCTCTTCTTGATTTATAAATTTCCGGTTTGAACATAACTTTAAGATTTAAAATATGGCATAAAGATAAGAAAATAAGCAGAAATTGTATTGTTTACTTATAAACAAATTTCAATAATTCTGCCTGATACCAAAAAAATACCCGACAACTTTAGCTATCGGGGGACTTAGATTATTTACATTAAAATAATATATATATAGTTGAGGTTTTTACTTTTTAACAAGTTTTTTTGAATCAATATTTTTACCGTCTAATATTAAACAAACAAAGTAAACTCCACTTTGCAAATCATAAGCTTCAAAGCTTACTTTACCTATGCCTCCTGTCACAAGAACAGATTTTACTTTAACCCCGGTAAAATTATAAATGGCAATTTCGGCAGTACAATCAGCAGGCAAATTATAATAAATTTCTGCGTAATCAATAACAGGATTCGGAACAGGTGCAGAAATCTTGTATAATTCAGGGTCTCCGTCTAAATAATAATAATAATCTCCCGGATTTGGATAAAACGAAAAACCTGATTTAACAAACATCAGGATAAAAAATGATATGTAAACAATTTTTTTCACATGTATAATTTTACAAATATCATTCCCAAAAATTTCTTTATTACTTGAATTATATTTAGAAATTCATATTTATTACGAATAAGAAGTTGAAAGTGTTACATGAAAAGGCGAATTTCTTTAAAAAATTACATTGGATCCACATCAATTTCAGTAATTATACTGCCAAACTCACTTTCGGACTTTAAGCTATGAATCATTTCCATTACTTTCTTCTTAACCTTTTGAGAAGACAATTCTTTTTCAAATCTCAAATGAATAGTTAAATAAAAGTAATTACTTATTTTGTTTACCAGTGGTTCCTGAGGACCCTTTACTCTATTTGAGAATTCCGATTTTAAAGAATCTGCCAGAGCCAATGCTCCTCTGTATAATCGTCGTTTATCCTTATGTTTTAATTTAATTATGATAAAATTCCAAAAAGGTGGGTAATTAAATTGTTTTCTTTCTTCAACTTGTGCACTAAACAAAGACAAATAGTCATTTGATACAACATTTTTAATTACCTGATGTTCAGGATTATAGGTCTGAATTATAACTTTACCCTGAATTTTTCTTCTTCCTGCACGACCACTTACTTGTGTCATTAGTTGATATGCTCTTTCAAATGCTCTAAAATCGGGAAAATTTAGCATATTATCTGCATTTAAAATCCCAACCAATGCCACATTTTCGAAATCAAAACCTTTTGAGACCATTTGAGTTCCGATTAAAATATCGTATTCATGATTTTCGAAACTTTTTACAATTTTTTCGAATCTAATTCTCGAATTAGCAGTGTCGTAATCAAATCTAACAATCTTTGCCTGAGGAAATAACCTGGCCGCCTCTTCTTCCAACCTTTCAGTGCCAAGCCCTCTAAGCTTTATCTTACTACTGCCACAGGAAGCACATTTATTTAACAAATCATACTTTTCTCCGCAATAATGACACACAAGTTTATTTTCATACTTGTGATAATTAAGACTAACATTGCAATTTCGACAATATGGAACCCACCCGCAATCGGCACATTCTAGTGTTGGGGCATAACCTCTGCGATTTTGAAATAGTATTACTTGTTGATTATTTGCAATAGCATTAATTATTTCTTCCGTTAATAATGGATGGAAGTATGAATTCATCATTTTTTTGCGATATGCCTCTTTCATATCAGCAATTAAAATTTCGGGCACTTTAACTTTTCCATACCTCTCATTAAGTTCGACAAGTGCATATTTACCTGATACGGCATTCTGATACGATTCTATTGACGGAGTTGCTGATCCTAAAACAATATTGGCTTTGTGAATATTTGCTAAAACAAGAGATACATCCCTTGCATTATAACGAGGGTCCGGATCATTCTGTTTATAGGTTGATTCGTGTTCCTCATCAATAATTATCAATCCAAGATTTGAAAAAGGTAAAAAGACCGCTGATCGAACACCTAAAATAATTTTAATTTCCTTTTTTAAAATTTTAATATAAACTTCGGCTCGACTGTTGGCCGAATATTTACTGTGAAAAACACCTATCTTGTTACCAAAATATTTCTGCAATCTTTCAATTATTTGCGAAGTCATTGCAATTTCAGGTAACAGATATAATATTTCTTTATTTTCCTTAAGCTTTTGTTCAATCAGTTTTATATAAATTTCAGTTTTACCACTGGAAGTAACACCATGAAGCAATACCGGTTTTTTTTCTTTAAATCTATCATTTATATATTCGTACGTATTTTGCTGATTATCTGTTAATTGAAATGTGTTATTTGACCCTCTTTCCTCATAAATATATCGCGAGTATTCCCTCTTTTCTATTCTTAGCAATCCTTTTTTCTCCAACGATACTAAAACAGATTTTGAAATGCCGAATTTTTCAACAATTGCTTTTATTGGATACTCGCATTCTATAAGGTTTCTCTCAATTTTATCATTAACCAAAAAACTTAGTACATCTTTTTGCCTATTGTTGCCTGCAAGAATCTTTTCACACAAATCTGTATTGTTGTCTAAAACCATGTTATCAAAAACAATAACATCCGAATAAACCGGTTTATAGCTTTTCCCCATTTTCTGATTAAGGGAAATTAATCCATTTAAGGATAGATTTTCAAGCAATCTCATCGGATTACTTATTTGAGTAGCAAGAGTAATTTGAAATATATCTGATTCTCCGGCATTCTTTAAAAAGTCAAGTATTTTAACTTCCGAACTACTGGGGCAATAACTATTATTATCATTATCAACCAAAAATACCTTCGTTCCACTGCTTGGTATTAAGGTAGAAGGAATTGCAGCATTAAGTACCTCGCCCTGAGAACAACAATAGTAATCAGAAATCCATTTAATCAATTGGATTTGCTGCTTGCACATAAAAGGGATGCTATCCTGAACGGATAAAATTTCCTTTGTTTCAAATGACGGGGTATCTTTATGTACTTTAGCAACAATACCTGTGTATAATTTGCGTTTACCCAAACCCACTATTACTCTAAAGCCAGGTTTTACAACATCTCCAAACTCCTCAGGAATAGAGTAAGTATAAATATTATTTAGACTTAAAGGTAATATTATGTCAGCAAATAAAGGTACGCACATTAAGTCCTTTACGAATTTAGAACATCAACGATTTCGAGCAAACGCTGGTCAATAGTTTTATGATGCTTAATGGTTTGATTAAACGGAACATGAACGACTTCTCTATTTATCATGCCAATCATAATGCTTCTTTGATCATCCAGCAATGCTTCCACAGCTGCTACCCCTAGGCGGCTAGCCAAATATCTATCATATGCTGAAGGAGAACCTCCTCTTTGAACATGTCCGAGTACCGTTACTTTCATGTCGAATTCACCCCCAAATTTTTCCATAGCTTCTTTTATTTTAAAAGCTCCGCCGGCATCATCACCCTCTGCAACAAAAATAATACTTGAGGTTTTCTTTGAACTCATATATTCACTTAACTGCTCATGCAAAGCTTTTAAGTCTGTTGGCATTTCAGGGACTAAAACAGCTTCTGCACCACTTGCAATACCGGCTCTTAAAGCAATAAATCCTGCATCACGGCCCATTACCTCAATAAAGAAAATTCTTTCGTGAGAGGCTGCCGTATCTCTAATCTTATCAACGGCTTGTACTACTGTGTTAAGAGCTGTGTCGTACCCTATAGTCATATCTGTACCATATAAGTCATTATCAATAGTACCGGGCAAACCGACAATAGGATAATTGTGCTCTTCTATAAAAACCCTAGCACCTTTAAAAGTGCCATCACCACCAATGACGACAAGTGCATCAATTTTGTTTTTGACAAGATTTTCATAAGCTGTTTTACGACCTTCAACTGTCATAAAATTTGCGCTTCTGGCAGTTTTTAGTATAGTTCCGCCAAGTTGAATAATATTACCCACACTTTTTGAGTTCATCGGAATAAATTCCTCTTTAATCAATCCCTCATAACCGCGTAAGATTCCAACTACTTCCAAATCTTGGTGAATTGCTTTTCTAACCACTGCTCGTATTGCCGCATTCATTCCCGGAGAATCGCCTCCCGATGTTAATAGTGCTATTTTTTTAATTTTTGCCATATTTTGATTCTTATTTTTTGCTAATATAATATGATTAAAAGGAAATTGTACTTTATTTTCTATTTTGTTAATAATTTTAAAATCTTGTTTCTAACTTCTTCCATAAGCCATAAGGGAGTAGATGTGCCTCCACTAACTCCAACCGTAGCCGCATCAGAAAACCACGAATTCTCTAATTCATCGGGTGAACTAATAAAAAAACTGTTGACATTATTTTCTTTGCAAACCGAAAATAACATTTTCCCGTTTGAACTTTTTTCGTCACTCACAAAAATTATTACATCAAAATCTTTACAAAACTCTTTCAACTTTGGAATTCTATTTTTAACACTTGGACATATAGTGTTATAAATCACTATATTATCATCATTCCCAAAAATTTCTATAGACTTATTTTTTAGGAATTCCCCAATCTTTTCATATTCGTTATTGTTTGATGTGGTTTGCGAAAAAACAAAAGTTTGTTTTGTGAGGTCAAGCAAATTCGCCTCTGCCATATTACTAATAACAATTGCCTTACCGTTTGTTTGGCCTACTAAACCATTAACTTCTGCATGTCCTTTTTTACCATAAATAACTATCTGACATTCAGGGTTCTCAATATATTTTTGTTTAATCTTCCTTTGTAAATTTAAAACAATCGGACAAGTAGCATCAATTATTTCTATCCCTAATTCCTTGGCTTTTTCATACGTTTCGGGCGGTTCTCCATGTGCACGAATTAGAATTCTTTTACCATTTAAGTCTTCGAAATCATTATATCCGATAGTTTTCATTCCGAGACTATTAAGCCTTTTTTCCTCTTGTGAATTATGGACAATTTCCCCCAGACATGAAATCTCAAATCCATCAGCAGAATATTTTTCTGCCATTCCAATAGCTTTTATAACACCTGAACAAAAGCCGGCATATTTATCAATTTCAACCTTCATTCAAAATGTTTTTAACATGTTTCATTGCAATATCCAACTGTTCTTTTCTGTCAAGATTTGAATTATCTATTAAGATTGCATTTTCTGCCCTTTTTAAAGGGCTTATTAATCTTGTTTGGTCGAGTAAATCACGTTCAGCTAAATTAGATTTTACCTCATCGAAATTTGCTTTTGATGTTTTTTCAGCCAATTCGTCGAACCTCCTTTTTGCTCTTACATCCAAATCGGCAGTAATAAAAAATTTAATCATTGCATCAGGAAAAACAATTGTTCCAATGTCTCTGCCATCCATTACAACCGATTTATCTTTAGACATCTCTCGCTGAAGTTTGACCATACGCTCTCTCACCTCCGGAATAGCACTAATAATGCTAACTTTTGATGACACCTCTATTTGTCTTATTTCATTTTCAACATTTTGGTTATTTAAAAAAGTAATCGGATTATTATTTTTATCTAATTCAAAATGAATTTTAATTTCCTTTAGAATTGTCAAGAATAATGGTTTATCTAATTTATCATTGTCAAAGACCCTGTTTTTTAAGGCATATAATGTAACAGCCCTATACATAGCTCCGCTATCAATATAGATATAACCCAATTCCTTTGCGAGCTCCCTAGCCAGAGTGCTTTTACCACAAGATGAGAATCCGTCAACAGCAATTTGTACAGGTTTAATTTTCATTGAAATGGTTTTAATTTTACAAATGTACAAAATTGCACGTCAATAATTAAATATTTTGCACTTTTAGATTTACGGAATATTCTGAATTACATAATCCGACTTTTTATAAAATGCAGCGAGATTCAATCCCACACTAAAATGGTGAGAAGCCCCGGCAACATGGTAAGAGGCAAGGCTGTAATTCAAATTAAATTTTGTCAATTTAAGTCCAAAACCTATTGACATCCCTACCAGTTTTGGTGCTGTTTGCAAAGAAAGTTCTGTCCTTCGACGATAATTATAACCCAAAGCAATGTAAAAATTCGGATGAGGAACAATTTCTGCTCCAATTAAGATATGTCTTATAAGCTCATCTCCGGCTTGACCTACTTTGTTCATTGCCGTAGCAAATTTTTGTCTGAAAGTTGTATCTGCGATACTCGTATTTAATTCATATGAGTTATTGAATACACTTACATAATCGAGGTTCCATCTCAATAAATCCTGTGCGGTAACAGAAAAACGAAGAGGAGCATGAGCAAGTTTTTTGGTTACCCCTATTTGCACATCGTAAGGCAAAGGTTCTCTAAAACCCGGAGTGTAAGGTTTTAATTGCAAACCAATATTTTTTATAACCAAACCTGCAGAAAGAAGCTTTGCAGTATCAATATAAGAAACTCCCGCGTCAAATGCCATTCCCGAAGAAAAATATGACCAAAAATCGGAGTAAATAAATTTTAAATTAGTCCCTGCAGTAAATTTATCTGATACAGGTAAAGAATAGGCAATATTAAAAGAATACTCGGCAGGTACAAAATCTCCCAATATTTCGCCTGTTTCATCAGCATGAATAAAATTTCCATAATTAATATATTGCATTCCTGCTGCAAACATTCCAATTTTGTCGAAGTTTTTTGCATATGAAACATATCCAAAATTGATATCACTCAAATAATTAATGAAATTCAGCACGACTTTTTCATTTAATTCAGGTCTAAGTAAACCAGGATTATTAAGAACAAAATTCAAGTCGTCATCATAATGAGAAACATTATTCCCTCCCAATGCCGCTATTCTAGACCCTGCAGGTAAATTAAGAAATTCATAAGTATTGTTTCCACCACTTTGAGCCCAAACAAAAGTGCTTAGAAAAAGTAATGGAATAAAGAATAGACGTCCGCTCATTCTAAAATTTTTTACAAAAATAAATAATAATTCATTAACGCTGCTATTAAACTAATATTGTATGTAATCATTAAACTCTTAAAATATTCACAGCTCAGATTTCAACCGCATTTTCTCTAGTGAAACAAAAATATTTTTTACAACTGGACAAGTTTCGGCGTTTTTAACACACAAATCTATAATTGACAAAATATTTTTCTGATTTGTATGAGGATAGTCTTTACAAGCCTTAGGTCTGACTTTGTACACAATACAAAAATTATCGTCATCAAGAAAAGGACAAGGCATTGATTTAAATACAAAATCATTATCCTCGTCTATTCTTAAATATTTGTCAATAAAATGAGATGATTTCATTTTTAAAAAACCCGAAAGTCTTTCAATGTCTAGATTCGTAATCCTCGGACCTAATGACCTGCAACAATTTGCACATTCAAGACAATCTATTTTATCCATTTCTTCTGTGTGCAAATCTAGAAAAATACTGTCAATCTGTTTGGATTTCGTTTGACGAAGCTTTTTTAATAGTACGGAATATTCTTTTTGCATTACAGACTATTCACACTTAACAATTCGAAATGATTGATTTATTCCCTCAGCACTAAAATTTATTATATAAATCCCATTAGCCAACCAACTAATATCTTTAGTAAAAACAAAATTATTTTTTGTTAGGTCCTCAGAGCTAAACATTTCTACCCCCGAAACTGAAAACAAAGACATTTTTACTTTTTCGATACTATTTGTTTTATACTGATACTGAAGCACATCGCTAACAGGATTAAGCACATTTGCATAAAATAGCGGGTCTGAAGAAAGGCTTCCAACACTATTATGTTCGCCTAAATAAAACTCCGATACAACAGGCAAATGATCACTCATATTATATAATGCTTCAATTACTTCCGCCGGAAGAGTTGTGTTTGTTGGATAATTTATTGAATTATTATACCTTAACCCATCTTGTCCCACTGCCCAATAAGAATTTGTTTTGTATTTAATGTCATAAGTCCCATCTTTTATTGAAGAACTAATAAGTATAAAATCAAACCTGTCATCCATACCTCCATAACTATGACAATCAGAATCGGAGTCAGAATGTGTTGATTGTGTATGATAAGCCCTAAAAGAATAATTATTATTCCAATCTCCCATTTTATTTATTGGATCATAAAATGCAAGTGCAGGATTTACAGGATTAATCAATTTTTGAAACGCTTGTTCGGAATCAGTATATACATTAAAATCTCCGACAATAACAAAATTCTCGTTACTTCCCAAATTTTGCAGATATTCCATTAGTTCATCAATCATACTAGCACGATCTGAGGCATCCTGAGAAGAATTACCAGCTTTTAAATGGGCTACTATGATATTAAAATATGTTGTTTCTTCCTGATCAAGGCATTTCAATTTATAAATATTAATATCTCTAACTTCAGTTGTAACAACAGGTTGAGAAATTAATTGGAATTTATTCTTATCATAAAACAATCCATTAACTAAATAAGAACCTGTTGGAGAAGCTGCCAACCACTTCGTTTCGCCATTAACATTAAGAGAATTTCCTAATATGTAATTCAAAGTATAAGAAGCACTTACATTTGTTCCCACTTCGCAAACAGCTAGTATATCAGGTTGCTGATTTAATACTATCGTTTTTAAATAGTTTGCTTTATTTACATGAGAATTGTTTTCACTTGTGCAATAGGAAGTATAATTATTAAAATTCAGTAAATTATAAAACATTAATTTTACAGTTTCCTGAGAAAAAGTAAATAATGAAATTAATAATATAGTGGGTATTAAAAATATTTTTTTCATTTAATCAATTTCAGAAACTACTAATTCAAAATTTGTTTTTTATCAACTTCGATGATTTTACCGAATTTGGCAAGCTCGTCCATATTGATATGCTTTTTGTTTCCAACTATTGTAATTAGCATAGGGCGATTTTGGATGTTGGATGAATAGAATTTAAGAATATTATCAAATGACAGTGATTTATAAACTTTAAACTGTAAAATTCTAGGATCAGACTCATACCCCTGGACCTGCCATCTTTCAACAGTTTCGCTAATATTTCTCCATTCAGGCTTGTTACTGTTGATGGATTGTAATAAGGCTGATTTGATATCAGGCAATCTGTTTTCCTTAACCGGCATTTGATTTATAAGACTATCCATTACACTAATAACATCAATCGTTTTGTCACTTTGTGTCCCAACAAATGCTTTTAAATACCCCTTTTCCGAAGGTATGTATCCATTACGATAAACTGCGTAGGCTGTATATGCCATTGAACGGAACTCTCTTATTTCCTGAAAAACTATAGCTGACATCCCGGTTCCAAAATACTGATTATAAGCTGTTGACATTACTCTTTCCTTGTCATCGTTTACATTTCCTTGCACATAAAAATAAATATTACTCTGCAAAGCCTTGGGGTCATCCAAAAATAGTATTGTATTTTCTGTATATTCTTTTCTTGGAAGTATGATTGGGAAACTTGTCGAACTAGTTTTTATGGTAGATTTATTTTGGGTTTTAAAATATTCTGAAACATCGTCAGAAGACAATGTTCCTGAATAATGAACCGTGTGTATTTCTGAAGGTAATCCGGTCAGAAGTTTTATTAATTCCTGAGAAGTAAGGCTTTTTACTTCTTTAACTGTCATTCTTCTTAAAGTATTTGAATTTTCACCATAAACTCCAAAGTTATATAAAGCTGAAGCCAAATCGTCTGGTGAACTTTTCTCATATTTTCTTTGGAATGTTGCATTTTGTAAAAGATTTTTAAGTTTTGAGTCGTCCGCAGCGGGCGATTCAAGTAAAGACAGTACAAGGTTTAATGATTCCTTAAAATATTTATCAAACCCGTCTATTGAAACATTGACATAATTATCATCAGCATAAATTTGAAATGAACAACCGTATTTTTGAAGCTGATCATTAAACTCATTTAATGGATATTGAGTTGTCCCAATCAGTTGAGCATATTCTGCGGCTTGCTCATAACGTTTATCATTTATTTTACCTGTTCTGTATTTTATAGTAACATTGAAAATGTCATTTACACCGTTTTTAACATAATAAAGTTTACACTGATCTGCAACCTCAACAATGTTAATATCTTTATCGAAATCAATAAATTCAGGCACAATCTCTTTTTCGGGCATTTTTTCAAACTTTTTAGCAAAATCTGATTTTGCTTCTGCATTTTCTGGGATAACCGGATCGAATCCTGGTTTTTCGAGTTTGTCTTTTTTGGGAAATCCCATTTTAGAATGAAATGAGAGATAATTGCTATTAAGGTATTTCTCTGAAACACGTTGCACGTCTTCTAAAGTAATTGCCTCGACTTCTTTAGGATAATTAAGCACTTCTTCCCATTTTTCCCCCGAAATGAAAGAAAATCCTATTAGAAAAGCTCTGTTTTGAACATTTTCCAGCGATTGCTGATGTTCTTTGATAATGTTAAGTTTTACGGCTTCTAAAAACTCTTTGTCAATATTACCACTACGTAACCGTGCAATTTCATTATAAACTAATTCCTCTGCGTTTTTTAAGGATTGTCCAACAACTTTTGGAACGAACAAAATCATTAAAGCACCGTGATCGTTACGAATATCGTTAAAACAAAATACTTCCATCAATTTCCCTTCGAGACTTAATTTATCCAGATAACCTGTTGATGCAGAATTACTTAAAATCGCCTGGCAAACATCCAAAGCCACCTCATCTTCATGATTACTTTTCACGGTTCTAAATCCAAGCATTCCAATTTTTACCGGAGTCATTTTTACTTCAACCCGCTCCACTCCATTAAAAGGTTTTTCTTCATATACAGGATACTCGGGAACTTTTCCGCTTTCCCATTCTCCAAAATATTTTTCGATAAGAGGAATAACTTCTTTTGAATCAAAATTCCCAGTAAGCACCAAAGCCATATTATTTGCCACATAATAAGTCTGATACATTTTCCTCATATTATTAAGGGAAGGATTCTTAACATGATCAGCAGTTCCAATAACAGTTTGAGTCCCATAAGGATGATTTCTGTATAAATTTTTATAGAATGTTTCAATTAAATTAGAGCTAAAATCGTCCATATACATATTCTTTTCCTCAAAAACTGTTTCTAATTCGGACTGAAACAAACGGAAAACAGGATTTTTAAATCTGTGGCTATATATAATAATCCACTTTTCTATTTGATTTTTAGGGAAAACATTAAAATATGCTACGATTTCTTCAGAAGTAAATGCATTTACACCACTGGAGCCGATCTGATCAAGAATTCTGTCCAATTCATTTGGAATTGCATACTTGCCGGCCTCAAGAGAAAGGACGTTGATCTCTTTTTGTATCATTTTTCTTTGCTCTTCGTCTGAAGTTAGTGCCAATTCTTCGTATTTTTCTGCAATTTTATCAATAATAACTTTTTCGCTTTTATAATCTATGGTTCCAAGTTCATCTGTTCCTTTAAACATCATATGCTCAAGATAATGCGATGTTCCGGTATGATTAGCAGGATCATATTTCCCTCCTGTTTTAATAATAACAGCACCTAATACATTCGGGATACTATGGTCCTCATTAAGGAATACCGTTAATCCATTTTTTAAAGTATATGAATTAACTTTCAAGTTTCTACTATCATTCTGTGTAAAAGCAGAAAATGATATTACTAAAAATAAAACAACTAATAATTTGATTTTCATAAGTATTTACTTTAGATTTTTATATTCTTTTTTTGTTAATTTTTTGGTTGACAAGATATAAATATTTTCTTTAGGTTTATTCATTAAACCGGTTTTAATCTCTGAAAATTTTTGCAAAATTTCCATCCCTTCAACTATTTCACCAAAAACAGTATATTGCCCGTCATAAACAGGAGCACCTCCAACAGATTGATATATCTCCGTCTGATATTTATTAATCTTATACAGTTTTTTCCCGTCCTTCTCTATTTCAGGGATTATTTTTTCTGTTAAGTCTGCATACAATCTGCTCCAATCTTTATTCTTACCCTCAATTTTATAATAATCAAGGCTATCTTTAAAAATTCGATTTTCGGGTTTATTGAGATAAATAGTTAAATAATCTGCAATTATCGGAGCATTCCTTTTAGCTTCAAGCGTGTTTAGAGTTTTTTCATCAAGTTTAATCCCCTGAACCAGATAAAACAATTTTGTGTCTGAAAAGCAATCTGAGTTTTGTTCATTTGGGAGTCTTAACATTCCAACAGCCCCAGTTTTATTAATTAACTTTTCATTTAATTCAGGTTTTATTGCTTTTTTTTGAAAATTAGCATTTAAAACGTCTTCCTCTATCTCATTTTTTTGCAATCCCACTTTCATTAGTCCATTTGGAATTATGGAATATACTAAACAAGAATCGTAAACGCCAGAGCATATATTCTCAAGAAATTTCTCCTTATGTAATGGCGTACCCTCATACAATCCAATAATAAAATCTCCTTTATTCGTATGCAATAATGCATAGTCATTTATCTTAAGCGGACTATTTAACATAGAGCAGGAAACTGCTAGAATTGATGAGAAAATTATTATCCAAAAAAACAATTTGACTTTATTCATAAAAAAATATTTGATTTGTATAAAATAAATTACTAATATTGTGTGTTACAAAAATAAACAAATTGTTATTATTATGAAGAGATTTATTAATGTTGCAATAATTATTGTGATACTTGCAGGAGTAGTAATTGTGAATTATAGCTGTAAACCAGAAGCTCCACCAAAAGCTGTTGTATTTGTTGTTGACGAAAATAACGATCCTGTCAAAGATGCTATGGTTGTTGTTAAAGCAGCCAATTCAGACAGTTCTCATACAGTTGTTTATCTGTTAAATGAAAATAAACCTGTTGCTGATACTCAATATACAAATAAAGACGGTAAAGTATATTATGACTTTAAATATGAGTCTATTTATAAAGTTGAGGTAACAAAAGGAACAGACAGAGATCATCCTTTTGCAAGAAGAGGTATAGGAATTCTAATTCTTGAAAATAATAAAACCATTGAGTCAAAAATTGAGATTAATGAGCAAACTGTCTTTAACTAGACTCTTATTAAAAGTATAAATCTGTATTATCTATGAAAAAATGTTTACTGTTATGTCTGATTGCAATATCAGTCGTGAATTTGTATTCACAAATATCAATCACAAGAGCTGATTTTGTGGATGTAAATGATGAAATTCCACGGATATTTTACACTTTTGAACAAGACACTTATTCTATTTGTCCTGATAGTGTAATTCCTGAAAACTTAATTTTTGACGATCCTACACATTTTCCGGTAGCATTAATAGACACTCTGATTTATTTCCCATCATCAGATTCTGACCCGGAAGGAGTATTTGAAGGTGCAACTTGCGCTTATATGACCAGAGATGGTTTTATTATGCATCTATTAATCACAGAAGAGAATGTTAATCTTGTGGGAGTGCAGGGAGAACTACCGTTATTGGGTGGCATGATGAATTTAGAATTCGTTGACACATTGATTGCCAATAATTTTCCTGGCGAATATGAAGATACTCATGTTGATCAGGGAACAGCATGGGAAAAACAACATATCTCTGCATTTGAATCCGTAATACCGGCCGATTACTACAGTCAATTAAGTGCTTTATTTGACACTGTTCGATTTTTTATGGAATTAAAACTCAATACAAGTTTTGATGAGTATGGCAGCATCCAATTTGTTGGAGATTCAAATCAAAACGGGACCTTTCAGTATCTGAGAGAAAACAGAAAGATGCTTACAATGTTTGATGTCCAATTAAGAAATAAATTCTCACACCAATATGTTTCAATAAGCGGTATACCTGGCGTGGGAGAAATGTTGCCTATGGAACTCCCTATTTACGACACTTCGTACTCTCATAATTATTGGGTTAAGGGTTGGAAAAGTCCTTTACTGGAAGTTGAATATAATACCGGTTATGATTCTGTTTATAATATGACTTTTCGCTATGCATATATGAGTTATGTGAATACAGAACTAATATCCAACATTTCAATATATCCAAATCCTGCCTCTGAGGTTTTGATAATTAATTCTGAAATGATACAAGACAATACATTGTACATCTTTGGTACTGATGGTAAACTCGTCAGTACAAGAAAATTAAATTCGGGTGATAACTCAATAAATATACAGAAACTTTCTTCAGGAACATATTTTTATCAATTGTTTAATGAAAGAAATGTCCCGGTTGCTGCAGGGAAGTTTCTTAAACAATAATTTTGGGGCATTAGCTCATCTGGCACCGATTTTTAGCAAAAATCATTGCCAAAACAGGTTATTTGTTATATTTAAAACTCGATTTTAAAAGCATCTAAAATCAACGATTTTTGCTTTAAAAATCGAGTGTCCTCAAAAAATTATGAAAATTTTATAAAATTTTCTATTTTTCGGGACTAGAGCGTTAGACTGAATATCTAACCTAATATTTTGGGGCATTAGCTCATCTGGCTAGAGCGTTAGACTGGCAGTCTAGAGGTGATCGGTTCGAGTCCGATATGCTCCACAAAGGATTGTAATTACAATCCTTTTTTTATTAATATGAGATATTATATATACATACTGTATTCAGAAAAGTTTGACAAATACTATTACGGTCAAACAAATGATCTTAAAGAAAGGCTAATAAAGCACAACTCTAAAAAGGTTAATTCAACTGCAAAATATTCTCCATGGATAATATTTGCTTACAAAGAATTGGAGACCAGGTCAGAGGCTATCGCTTTTGAAAGAAAGATTAAAAACCTTAAAAGCCGAACGAGAGTTCATGAATATTTAAGAAAACATAGATTCATTTTTCGGGATGAGTCAACTTAAGGTGATCGGTCCCGAAAAATCAGAAATCTATGATTTCTTAAATTTTTCGAGGATCCACGTGATTTTAAATAAAATAGTTTTTCGTAACTATTTTATTAAATCACGGGATTCGAGTCCGATATGCTCCACAAAGGATTGTAATTACAATCCTTTTTTTATTAATATGAGATATTATATATACATACTGTATTCAGAAAAGTTTGACAAATATTATTACGGTCAAACAAATGATCTTAAAGAAAGATTAATTAAGCACAATTCTAAAAAGGTAAATTCTACTGCAAAATATTCTCCATGGATAATATTTGCTTACAAAGAATTGAAATCTTAATACTAATTATTTATATCCAACGACCTCATTTACATAATCTGCTATCGCAAGGCTATCCTGTTTTTGCATACAGTCGAAATGTTTTTTTGGACAGCTTTTATGCCCTAATTTAGAGCATGGACGACATTTTAAATCTTTAATTTCAAAAATTCTCGACTTTTCTCCGGGTAAATATGGATACATACCAAATTGTGGAATTGTATTTCCCCAAACGGAGACAATATCTTTTTTAAATGCTGCAGCAATATGCATAATCCCAGTATCATGTGTTATAACCACAGCTGATTGTTCAACCAGAGAAGCAGATTGATTCAGGCTTAATTTACCGCACATATTTAATGTGTTTTTACAATTCACATTTATTGATTTCGCATTTTCAAAATCTTCGTCAGCCCCTAATAAAATAACCGTATGATTAATTTTATTACAAATCTCAATAATCTTTCCTACAGGGAGTTTCTTCGTTTCATGCTGACCACCAATTGCAAATGCAACAAATTTTTTATTAGATTCAATCCCAAAATCTTTTATTTGTACTTTATCCGATTCATTAATGAAATAATCCAATCCCAACATATCGTTTTTTACGTCAAATAACTTAACTGCTTCAAAGTAGCGATCAACAATGTGAACATCAGGAAGTTTGTCTATTTTAAGATTTACCATTAGCCATTTTTCGCGATTAAGCTTAGGAAAACTGAAATCCATAACTTTAAGACGGTTTTTGAAACGCCAAGACCTTAAGCTTTTGTGTAAGTCAATAATATAATCAAAACCTTCATTCTTAAGTTTTTCAATAGTTTTACTATAGGATTCTAATACATGTACCTTATCAATATACGGATTATTCTCTAAAATTACAGCATACTGTGGTTTGGTAAGATAATGAACAACAGCACCTTCCACTTGTTGTTTTAAACATCTTACTATTGGAGAGGTTAATACAATATCACCAATACTGCTAAAACGAATAATTAAAAACTTAATTTCCTTTTCATCCATTTAGCAAAAGTAAAAAAATCTTTTCTTCTTGCTGATTTCCTTTCGGGTCTTTTTTTTACTTTTGTTAAATGGAATGTCCAAATTGTCATAAAACCGGAAATGCATTCATGCGCATTTTTTCTCGCAGAGGAAATACCGGATCTCGTTTTTGCACATATTGTAATGCAGAGGTAAAATTAGTTTATAACTGGAAAAGAATTTTCCTTTTAGTTGCCATTGTTATTTTAGTTTTAATCGTATTAAACTTCGTTTTACAGTATCTTGGATGGCCGGGCATAACGGGAGGTTTTGCCGGTGGAATGGCCGGAGCAGTTATCGCAATTATGATGCGGCGCCCACCTTATTTAAAAATTGAACTCGTTTCAAAAAACAAGAAAAAAAGCAGGAACTAATTATGTCTCAACTGTTTTCGGTAGTAGATATTGAAACAACCGGTGGTGTTAGCCGTACTGAAAAGATTACCGAAATCGCAATTTATATTACTGATGGATATAAAATAATCGATGAATTTTCAAGTCTGGTAAATCCGGAAAAAAGAGTTCCCCCCTTTATCACTTCTCTTACAGGAATTACTAATGAAATGCTCGAAGATGCACCAAAGTTTTATGAAATTGCTCAAAAAATAGTGGAAATTACACGAGACACTGTGTTTGTAGCTCATAATGTAAGTTTCGACTACGGTTTTGTTAAACAGGAATTTGCACAATTGGGTTATAATTTTCGGTTAAACACTTTATGTACCATCCAGTTAAGCCGAAAACTATTTCCGGGACACCGCTCATATAGTTTAGGTAATATTTGCAATGATTTGAATATAAATATAGAGAACCGACATCGTGCAGCCGGAGATGCAAAAGCTACTACCATATTATTCAACAAACTTTATAATCTTGATTTAAATGAAAATGAGGGTATTAATATTAATGGTTTTTCCGTAAATGGTTTAAACCAAGAACTTGACCTTAAAAAAGTTAAAAATCTCCCTGAGAAATGCGGTGTTTATTATTTTTATAATGAAGAAAACGATCTTATATATATCGGTAAAAGTAAAAATATTTATTCTCGCGTATTAACCCATCTCCGAAATGAAAAGACAAAAAAGGGGCTTAATATGCGTAATGAAATTGCAGACATTGACTTCGAACTAACAGGCTGCGAACTTATAGCTTTGTTAAAAGAGTCTCACGAAATTAAGAACAACAAGCCTAAATACAATAAAGCTCAGAGACGCACAATTAATAACTGGGGAATATTCAGTACAGAAAATGAAAGCGGATACCTCTGTTTTTATATAAAACATTTAAATGAAAGTGAAGATAATTGTCTGAATGTATTTTCATCGAGAAATGCAGCAATTGATTCGTTGCAGTTTTATTGCACAAAATACGAGCTGTGTCAAAAATTGTGTGGACTATATTCAAGTGCAGGGGCTTGTTTTTATTATGGGCTTGGCGAATGTAAAGGTGCTTGTTGCGAGGAGGAACCTGCAGATGAATATAATAAACGTGCCAACAGATTTATTGACGAAATCAGCATAAATTTACAAAATTCTTACATCATTTTTGAGAATTGCGATAATGAACAAATTGGTGTTGTTGCAATAAAACAAAATAAATATATGGGCTACGGATTTGCAGATAAAGAAATCCCTTTAATTCCTTACAATATTGATGATATTATTAAGCGATATCCTGACAACAAAGATGTAAGGCAAATAATCAGGACATATCTTAAGACAAAAAACAATTACAGAATAATTAATTGTTAAAGAAATAAAACTTCAAGTATAATAATGCTAGTTTATTAGAATTATTATTTTTGTATAAATAAATTAATGTTTAATAATAAAACTCTTTAACTATGAAAAAACTAACTATTTTAATTTCAATGTTCTTCCTATTGTTTGCAGGAACACAATCTTTTGCCCAACTTGAATTTAACGACATGAATTGCTCGACTCTTATGCTGCGTGAAGGTTTAGTCCTTGTTTACGGCGTTAATTATAACGGAACAGAATATGACTTCATTATGACAATAAAAGAATTATCTGAAACAAGAATTGAATACTCTTACAGAATGACAAATGCTTATGCAACTAATGGAAATATAATAATGTCAGAAGATGCTTTACTTAACGCAACATCACACTACAATTATTTCAGTGGTGGTACTGTTGAACTAACTGACATGACATCGGTATGGATGAGTAAAAAAGTATTTGATGAATTGACCGGCGAACTGGGAAAAACTACCATTTCGGTTGATGGAGGAAAGACTCAGGTAGAATTGAATGCTATTGAAGTTGGTTACGATTTCTCATTATACAATGATATAAGTAAGAAACAATTCGACAACATCGGTTATTTCTACGCTGAAACAGAAGACCAACAGATAAAATATTGGGTTCATTACAGTGAACAAAATCCAATAATATTAAAAATGGATTTAGGCTGGCAAATATGTTTAAAAGAAATACGTGACAGTGAGGAGTAATAACGATTTTAATTATTAAAATAGTTTTACTTAATTCTGTTTATTTTTTATCAAATTCGGCAACAACAGGATAGTGATCTGATAATTCTTGTTGTATTATTTTGTGCGAGGTACATTTGTAATTTTTGTTGTAAAGGATATAGTCAATTCTTTGTTTTATTTTAAAATTGTCCCATGTATATCCGGGGTATTTTCCTTTTGATGAATAAGAATCCCGTAATCCTTTGGCCATTGTAAAGTAAGTGTATGTTAATGGCCCGTCATTAAAATCGCCACAAACAAAAACCGGATAATTACACGAATCTATTGATGCTCTTACTATCTCGACTTGTGCACTTCGCTTAACTAATGACTTTAAGTATTTTTTTAGGACTATTTTCATCTTTAAATTTTCATCTGCTTCAGTAAATTCTTCAATTACCGTATAATCATTTTGGTTAAGCTGAATAGACTGCAAATGGCAGTTATATATCCTGACAGTATCACCCAAAACAAGCAAATCATTATAAATAAAAGCATTCCTCGAATTCTCAAACTGATGTGAATAGGAATTTATTATCTCAAAACGTGAAATTGTTGCAAGTCCATAATTTTGCCCCCCCACTGCCGTAGATGTCGTAAACCTGTAATCATAGTTTGCATTTAAAACAATTTTTACAGAATCGAGGGTAATGAAATTTTTATCCGACTTGTTCCAGTACACCTCCTGTAAGCAAATAATATCAGGATTTTCTTCTTTAATGATTCTAATTATTCCGGCTTTAATGTTGGT
Source organism: Bacteroidota bacterium (assembly GCA_029558535.1). GTDB lineage: Bacteria > Bacteroidota > Bacteroidia > Bacteroidales > ML635J-15 > Bact-19. Next base: position 39,398 of record JAKQEK010000043.1, read on the forward strand.
ATTTTGCTGCCAGTTATATAAACCAAATACCATTACATTATATGTCATTATTTTAAAGTCACCCGGTTTTGATTCAGCCCCAAAAAATGACAGGATGGGAAATATAAGACCAATAAACTTCACTCCTGCAACTATTGATAAGGCTGAAATTAAAGAATATTTCCATTTTAAAAAAATCCACAAAACTACAAATACTATATTTGTAATAAGCAAGCCCGTATAAATAAATGGAAATAATGAGACAACTAAAGTTTTTGCTGGAGAAATAAAAACTGAAAAATAGCAGGCAATTAACATCATTGCTACAACAATGTTAGTTATTAATACTATTCTTTTAAATGTTTTCACAACTTACTTTTTATTACTTGCTCTAAATAATCTGTCTTTCTCTTCGGAAGACAAACTTCCATAACCCGACTTTGCAATTTTTTCTAGTATTTTATCTATTTCATCCTGATTTGCTTTTTTTCTTGCATTATACTCCATATCAGATTCGGGAGCATTAGTTTTCTTTGCTTTATTTCGATATTTGACTTTAATTTCTCTATCCGGAATAAAAAACTCCTTAATTCCGTACAAAAATCTAGAAAGCCAGATAGTAATATCTGTACCTTTTTTATAATTCATAATAAATATAAATCCCATAAAAGCCCCACCTAAATGAGCAATATGTCCCCCTGCATTATCAATAGGAATACTTATTAAATCAATTACAATAATTATTAGAGCCAGATATTTAAGTTTAACTTTCCCGAAAAAGAACATATACACTTCTTGGTTGGGAACTAAGCTAGCAACTGAAATTACAATTGCCATAACGGAAGCAGAGGCTCCCAAAGCAACTGAAAAATATTTAATGAATGAAAATGCCGGAATTGTATTAAAAGCAAGGATATAGAATATAGCCCCTGAAATTCCTCCCATTAAATACATACTCAACAATTGTCTTTGAGAAAGGTATTGCAGAAACAATTTCCCAAACCAGAAAAACACCATGAGATTAAACAATATATGTAAAAAACTTTCGTGGGTAAACATATAAGTTATAACTGTCCATGGTTTTAGCAAAATTGATGACGTATCAGCCGGAACAGCAAGAAATTCTACTAAATCGAAAGATTTTATGCCGGCTAAAAACAATACGGCATTTGTAAGATGAATTAGTACAAAGACAATCAGATTAATATAAATAAGGATATTAAAATTATTCTTCCCTTTGAAACTGTTTTTTATTTCGTCAATAATACTCATTTAATTCCAACGATTAAATTTCCATTTATTCCAAAACATAAAGAAAATAAATCCAAATATTATACCTCCCAAATGTGCAAAATGAGCTACGTTTCCCGAACCATCCATTACATAACCAATTACTAATGCAACAACCGCAATATATTTTCCTTTAATTGGAATAGGTGGAAACAATAATTGTAATTGAGCATTTGGAAAGGCCATTCCAAATGCAGTTAATAATCCGAAAATTGCACCTGAGGCTCCAACAGTTGGTGTATTTATTATTATATTCAAATCTCTCATACTTGCATCAATATAATTTTTACCTTGCAGCAAAACGCTTGAGCCATCCTTTAAAACCATTTCGATTTGATCGGGATTCATTTTAGAAATTAACGAATTTATTTCGATATTAATAACAAGCAAATGTACAGCAGCGGCTCCTAATCCTGTAAAAAAATAAAAAAATAAAAACCGTTTAGGTCCCCACATATCTTCGAGGATTTTCCCAAACATATAAAGAGCAAACATATTAAATAAAAGATGCCAAAAACTCCCGTGCATAAACATGTGTGTAACAAGTTGATAAGGCTGAAAGAAATCTGATTTAAAACTGTACAAAGCCAATCTCATTCCCAATTCGGGCATTAACATCTTAAACACAAACAAAATGATATTTATAATCAATAATGTTTTTACTACAGGAGGTAAATCAAAAAGTCCTTGTCTTTGAAAATTCATAATCTGTTAATTTAGTTTCTTTTCAATTTCATCAATATTAATAATTTCCAGTATTTTTTTCCCGTCAACAGTATAATTATGATTTACACACGACATTAGTTTATAAAAAAGTTCTTGCATCTCTTCTTCCCTCAACACTTTTCCTATTTTAAAAGCTGCTGTTTTAGCAAGCGAAAGGGCAATTTTCTCATTTAACACCATTTCGGCCGAACCGGAAACCTCACCTAAAACATAAACCATTTGTTCGATAGTTTTTAGCGGATCTATATCTGTTAAATCTCCCGGAACACCCCTTATTTCAAATTTATCTTTACCTATTAAGGCTATTTCAAAACCTATATTGTTAAGTTCGGTTATAACTTCAATCAAAACAGCCCTTTCGTCAGGTCCAGGTTCATAAATAACAGGAAATAAAGATTTTTGCACAACTCCTTTTCGGGTTTCAAGTAAGCCCAAAAATTTTTCGAACAAAATTCTTTCATGTGCTCTTTTCTGATCTATTACAATCATCCCTGATTTACCTGAAGTAAGAATATATTTATTTTTTAGTTGAAAGAAAACATTCTTAGTTTGACTTGATATTTGATTCTGTTCCGGAATAAGTTGATTGCTCTCAAGGAAAGTTTTTTCCTGTGGTAAATAAAAATCATCTGGTGTCTTCTGAGTATTCTCTGAATAAAGACTTTGCCAATTCTTTGGTGGACTATTTGATACTCTGTTATATGCAGTGGATTCAAATGGATTATAATCAGGATTTATAGCTATAGCCGGTGGTTTTACACTCGTTTTTGATGTCAAATGAGCATCTCTGGTAATGTTTTCCTCAAAATCAAGTCCGGGAATAATATTAAATTTACCAAGAGCCTCCTTAACTGTGGCGTTCAGAATTTGAAAAATAGCCTGTTCGTCTTCGAACTTAATTTCAGTTTTTGTAGGATGAATATTAATATCTATACTAGCGGGACTTGTTTCAAAATAAATAAAAAACGATGGGTGCTCACCTTCAGCTATCAGCTTATCATAAGCCATGGTAACAGATTTTCTAAAGTAAGGATGTAACATATATCTGTTATTTACAAAGAAAAACTGTTCAGAAGTTGATTTACGTGACCTTTCGGGTTTAGCAATAAAACCCGTGATATTAATTAGCGAAGTTTCAACACTTAAATTAATTAAATGCTGATTAAGTGATTTTCCGAATACACTGACTATTCTTTGTCTTAGGTTTTCGGGAGACAATTTAAGAAGGGTATTGTTATCACAAACAACTAAAAACGATAATTCCGGATGAGCAAGTACAATTCGATATACTTCGTTTAAGATATTTCTGTTTTCTACATTATCTGTTTTTAAAAACTTTCTTCTTGCCGGAATATTAAAGAACAGATTTTTGACCATAAAATTTGATCCCTTTGAGCAACTTACAGGATCTTGTGACAACACTTCTGAACCGCTTATAATTACATGTGTTCCCACGTCATCGTTTTCACGCCTGGTTTTCAATTCAACTGTAGCAACGGCCGCAATTGATGCCAAAGCTTCGCCCCTGAAACCCATCGTTCTAATAGCGAATAAATCTTTTGCTTCAGAAATTTTTGAAGTTGCATGACGTTCAAAAGCCATTCTGGCATCAACAGGTGACATCCCAATTCCGTCATCAATTATTTGAATCAGAGTTTTGCCGGCATCTTTGATGATAATCTGTATCTCTTTTGCTCCTGCATCAATTGCATTCTCTGTAAGTTCCTTAACAACCGAGGCAGGACGCTGAATAACTTCCCCTGCAGCAATCTGATTGGCGACAGAATCCGATAATAATTTAATAATTTCTGCCATTATTTGCTGAAAAATTTAATAACAGAACTTAAATCTGAAGTAATTATTATATATGCAAGACAAAATAAAATGCCGATTATTACAAATAATCTTATCGTTGAGCTTCTGGTGCGAAAAGCTGTTCTTGGCATTTTTGGTCTGAAACTACCTTTTATTGAACTTCCGGGCTTAACTTCCTGATCTCCATCTAAGGGAGGTTTACCCATCGACTGTCTTAATTCATTAAGTTTTTCTTTCCTTTCTTCTTTTTCAGGATCATAAAACCTTGGTTTATAATCAAATACATTATATTGAGGTAATTTGAAAAAGCTTCCTACTCCCATAATACTTTTTTTACAAAATTACGATTTTTTTTCGATTTTCCGAAAACCATTCCCATTATCATTCCATCAATAAATGGCTTTAACTATTTTTTAAGTTTTAGCTTTCCTAAAAAATCATTAATTAAAGATTTGTATTCGTTCAAATATCCTGCAAAATATAATGGGGCAGCAAATAAAACACATAGCAATGCCGAACGTAATATCAGATCAATAATATAATTCCCAACTTGAGGTAACAACAATGAAAGAAAATAAGCAGCAGCGCCAAATATCAATATTAGCAAATGCTTAATTTCAAAAGGTTGAAATCCTAATTTAATTTTAATAAACAAAAATCTAATGATAAAATATATTAAAAAAGATACAGCCGAAGCAATTCCCGCACCGGTAATTCCAATTTCAGGCAACAGTATTATATTTAAACTTACTATTGAAATAATCAAAACTATCATTATCACTACATGTTGTCTGTAATACTTGCTGAATTGGATAATCTCTCCACTAACACTTGCAATCATCTGAAATAAGTGTGCTAAAGAAATAAACAAAATAACATATCTGCCCTGCGAAAAAGCCGGAGGTAAAATCTCTAAAATACTATTAACATTTCCCCATATAAGTAGAAAAAGTATTGTCCCAATAATCATAAGATTTGTAGTGCTTTTTTTATAAATTACATCTACTTTTCCATTATCATTACTTTTAAACGCTTCAGCAATGAGAGATCCCGAAATTCTAACTAATGATCTGCCAGGCAATAAGATTATTGTTCCAAAAAAGAACACCGTTGAATAAATCCCGGTAGCACTTAAATCACAAAAATGATTAATTAAATATCTGTCTAGTTGCATAACAACCATCCCACTGAAACCTGAAATTAGCCCAAAAGCTGCAACAGAGACAATTTCTTTTAAAAATGCAGGTTTGAATATGGTAAATGATGGCTTTAACAGAAATTGATGTTTTTTCATCAAAACCAAACAAATTAACAAAACCGGTACTCCATAGCTTACCGTATAAAAAATGATAAAGTCATTAAAATCAAATATCCCGAACCAAAACAACATTATTCCACCGAAATTAAGAATTCTCAGGAGAAATTCTTTGACAAACAAACCAAAAGATGCATTAAAAAGAATCCTATTATATGAATCAATTAATAAGTGAAAAATACTTATGAAAATAAGCGGAATCAACAAATAAATATACTCTGCAAACAGGGGAGACTTTTCAATATTTTCCGCAATAAGCATTGGTTTTAAAATATAATATGCCCCAGAACAAATAAGAAATCCTAAAGTTCCAACGGCAATCAAAAAAAATAGGAACCCATTATGATTATTTTTTTCATCCCTGAAGTACGGAAATTGTCTAATGGTTACATTAACCATACCTAAACTTCCAAATTGTCCAAAAATAGCAGATATAGCAACCAATAGATTCGTTAAGCCAATCTCAGCTGTAGAGAAAATTTGAGGCATAATAAGTGCCACATTGACAAACCCAATTAAAGCTCCCAGATATGAATATATCGAACCTTTTATTGTTTGTCTTGCAATTATTCCCATTTTTCAGGATTTAAAACAATAATTTTTCTCTAGACTTAAGATTTTCCGGATTAAGTCTAAAAACTGCAGAAATGCCGGAGATTGATTTCAACTTAACAATTAGTTTGTCTAAAAAATCCTTATTCTCACAATCATAAATAATAATAAAATAGTCAATATTTTTTAATTCATCTATTAGGAAACCTGCAGCACCTTTATTTGAGACTATTTTAATCCTATTCCCGAGGTTTTCATCTTCAGTTTCATAAATACTGAATATCTGAAAATCTGAAAATCTGGAATCAATGATTTCTAGATCAGGAGATCTTTTAAACTCTACACCAAATATTTCACTCAAATGCCAAGATAATTTATAATCATCCACAGCTGATGATATCCCCAATAAATTAAAATTAAATTCCGGAGTATATTTTAGTTTTTTCGTTTTCATCACTGCAAATTTAAACAATTATACCTAAACTAATCAATAGTAGATAAAACTTTGACACAGTATTTTCTTATACTAAATCGATGTGTGTAAATATTTACGTAAATATGTTGTTTTGTGTTATTGATTTTCTTTATAATCAATAAAGATATTTTTCTTTAAAACATCTAATGCAGAATAAGAGGCTTTTTGTTCTGCCTCCTTTTTTGACCATCCTTTCCCTTCAGAGAGAAAAAGATTATTCAAACATATTTCACAACAAAAATGATGAACTTTCTCGTTTAACTCGCAATTCTCGAATGTGTAAAAGCTAATCTCCAACTTGTATTTTTGCATAAATTGAAGCAATTTAGACTTAAAATCAGAACTTTGTTTGATAAGGTTTTTAAGGTCAAAGTGTTCGGAAATTATTGCTGTAATAAATCTCTTACAATACTTGTATCCTCTGTCAAAATATATTGCTCCAATTAGGGCTTCAAAAGAATTTCCTGCTATATTTTTCATTGGAGAATTTCCGGTATTACGGAAAACTAATAAATCGTCTAGATGTAAGTCTTCAGCTATTTTATTAAGACTTTTTCTATTAACAATAGCCGATCTTAAAATTGACAATTTCCCTTCGTTTGCTTTTGGAAATTCAATATACAGAATGTCGCTGACAACAGCACTTAATATTGCATCACCAATAAATTCAAGTCTTTCGTTATTATAGATTTTCCCCAGATGAGTAATTCCGGCTGAAGAATGCCTTAAAGCAATTTTAAACAATTCAAGATTTTTTACCTTAAAACCAATGATTTTACTGAGAGTATCAGATAATTCTTTTTCTTCTTTAGTTTTTCTTTTAAAAAGAAAAAAATTCATTTAAGCTATTCTGCCTTTTTAAATATTACACAAGTATTATGTCCGCCAAAGCCAAAAGTGTTGCTCATAGCATATTTAACATCTCTCTTCTGAGCTTTGTGTAATGTTAAGTTTAATTTAGGATCGATATTTACGTCCACCTGTTTATGATTGATTGTAGGAGGAACAACATTGTCAACAGTTGACATAATTGCAAAAGAAGCTTCCATTGCACCTGCAGCACCAAGTAAGTGTCCAACAATAGATTTCGTTGAACTGATATTTAATTTATATGCATGTTCACCAAAAACAGAAACGATTGCTTTAGCTTCAGAAATATCACCTACCGGTGTTGCTGTTCCATGAACATTAATATAATCAATATCTTCTTTCTTTATTTTTGCATCTTTTATTGCATTGGTCATAACTAAAGCAGCACCCATTCCTTCGGGATGTGGAGCGGTAAGATGATACGCATCGGCAGATAATCCGGCACCTACCATTTCGGCATAAATTTTTGCACCTCTAGCTTTAGCGTGTTCGTATTCTTCGAGAATAAGACCACAACCACCTTCACCCATTACAAAACCATCTCTGGTTGCACAGAACGGACGTGAAGCTGTTTTATATTCATCGTTATTAAATGATATTGCCATCATTGACTGGAATCCACCCATCCCTATTTCGTTGATAGAAGCTTCGCTTCCACCTGTAACCATAAAATCGGCCATCCCTAATCTAATAAGATTATAGGAGTCAATCAATGCGTTTGATGAAGAAGCACATGCAGAAACTGTACAATAGTTTGGTCCCATCAGTCCATGTTTCATTGAAATATGTCCTGCTGCAATATCTGAAATAATTTTTGGAATAAAGAAAGGACTAAATCGAGGGACATAATTTCCTTCGATGTAGCCCTTTACCTCCTGATAGAATGTTTCGACTCCACCGATCCCGGATGACCAAATAACACCTGCGCGGGTTTTGTCCAAAGACTCCATATCCGCACCACAGTCTTGTAAAGCCTGGTCGGCAGCAATTAAAGCAAATTGTGTAAATTTGTCTATTCTCTTTACTTCTTTTCTATCGAAATACTTTTCAGGATCATAATTTTTTACCTCACATGCAAATCTTGTTTTAAAATTCGTGGTATCATAATGTGTAATCAAGTCACACCCGCTTACACCATTAACAACGTTTTTCCAAGTTTCGGCCGCAGTATCACCCACAGGCGATATTGTACCTATACCGGTAACAACAACTCTTTTTAACTCCATACCAGAATTTTTAAAAGATTAAAATTATTTTGCGTGTGATTCCATGTAGCTTATCGCGTCACCTACAGTGCCAATTTTTTCAGCATCCTGGTCTGAAATAGAAATTTCAAATTCCTTTTCAAATTCCATAATAAGTTCTACTGTATCCAAGGAGTCTGCTCCCAGATCATTTGTGAAGCTAGCTTCTGGAGTTACCTCTGATTCGTCAACACCTAGTTTATCAACGATAATACTTTTTACTCTTGTTGTAATGTCTGACATAATTAATAATTTAAGATTAATAAATTAATTACTTTTGCGGTGCAAATTAACAAAATAGATTCTGTTCGGTCAAACATTTTGCACAAAATTTTATTAACAATTTGATTATATTATTGATTTTCAACAATTTAACAAGTTCAATTATGACTTATAAAAGAAAACTAGTAAATATTGCTCTATTTGCCTCAGGATCAGGCACTAATGTCGAAAATATTGCTAATTACTTCAACAACAATTCTTCAATAAATATTTCTTGCGTGCTTTGCAATAAGCCAAATGCGTATGTTTTAACCCGTGCTGCAAAGCTTAATATGGATTTTATGTTGTTTAGCAGAGAAGATTTTAACAATTCTGATAAGATTTTAACATATTTAAACTCAAAAAACGTCAATTTAATTGTTCTTGCCGGTTTTTTATGGATGATACCTCAATTTCTAATTGAAAATTATCCGAATAGAATAATTAATATTCACCCTGCTTTGTTGCCAAAATATGGTGGTAAAGGTATGTACGGCGATACTGTACATAAAGCAGTTTTTGAAAATAAAGAATCGAAAACCGGAATTACTATACATTATGTAAATAATAAGTATGATGACGGAGAAGTGATATTTCAAAAATCAATTTCAATTAACAAATCTGATACCCCTGAAACTATTGCAAATAAGGTTCACGAATTGGAATACAAATATTATCCTGTGATAATTGAAAAAATAGCTGTAAATTTGTTAAAAGAAAATATTTAAAAGAAATTATATGTTGGCACAAATAAATGATGGGTTCAAAAAAGGTTTTCTAAAAATTATTCCTCTATTAATAATCATACTTATAAATTTTTTATTCTCATCTGCAAAGGCTCAAATACCTGTTGGATATTATAACTCAGCTCAGGGCTTACAGGGCGAAGAATTGCGTTCTGCTTTACACAATATTATAGATAATCATACTGTTATTTCTTACAGCGATTTGTGGACAGTTTACGAAACCAGTGATAAACGTTCTGACGGCAAAGTCTGGGATATATATTCAAATTGTGATTTTGTTTTTGTTACAGATCAGTGCGGGAGCTACAGTTCAATTTGTGATTGTTATAACCGGGAACATACTGTACCTCAGAGTTGGTTCAATGATGCCAGTCCAATGGTTTCTGATGCCTTTCATGTTATTCCCACTGATGGTAAGGTAAACGGATATAGAGCTAATTACCCTTACGGAGAGTGTAATTCCGGAACAGTTTATGGCACAGGAAAACTTGGATCATGTACATACTCCGGATATAGCGGAACTGTTTTTGAACCTGCTGATGAATATAAAGGAGATGTGGCCAGAATATATTTTTATATGGCAACCCGTTATATGGATGTTATTGAGAACTGGCCGGGCGGAGCGTCCTTTAGTGGCAACAATTTATCAGCATGGACAATTAACATGATGTTGGATTGGCATCATGACGACCCTGTCTCGCAAAAAGAAATTGACAGAAATAATGTTGTTTATTCATATCAGGACAATCGTAATCCTTATGTTGACAATCCTATTTGGGCAGATGCAGTTTGGGATCCTGATTATGTACCTAATTACATTGATAATATTTCTACATATTTTTCAATATCTCCAAATCCAGCACAAGATTTCATTGTTCTAACAACGAATTTAGACAATTATAATTCAGGTGAAGTTGTGATTTATGATATTTCAGGTAGAGTTGTTTATTCTAAAAATCTTGAATCCGCAATAGAGATTATTAACATTTGTGATTATGTCCCCGGAACATATTATATAGCTTTTAAATTAAATAATAGAAAGTACTTTAATAAATTGCTTGTTATTAAATAAGGGAGTTAATTTCAACTATCTCAAAAATATTTTAAGATAATCTTAAATAATTCCGAATAAATTCTTAATTTTAGCATTGTAATTTAAACTAAAAAGCCATGAAAGTATTAAGTATTATTGCAATAATTATTGCAGCAGCGGGTATCGGAATTGCCGTACATAATCAGATAAATATTATTCCGCTTGTTGAGACTACAGAGGGAGATTCTCTCTGGATGTATTATCATGACCTAAAAATGATGTTGGGAAACATTGCTATGTTGACAGGTTTGGTAAGTATAATTGGAGGTGTTATTGCAGGAATAAAGAAACAAAAACTCGGCTGGATTGGGGTAATTCTTGGTTTAGTTTCACTTGTTTTTGGCTTATCACAAGCAACACATATGTTTTCGTAAAATTTCATTCGACAAAAAGTTAGATTATATTGTCAGTCTAGAATAAGCAAATTCTTAGTTCTGATAAATAATTAATTATTATTATTGACCATTTCAACTCTTTTTTCTAACTTTGACCAAACTAAAAACCAAATAAAAATGAAAAAAACTATTTTATTATACTTATTCGTAAGTATTTACACGTTAAGCAATTATGCTCAGGGAGCGGGGAACTGGGCATACCAGAGTAAGTCTGAGATGAGATCAGGGAGTAGTGATTACAAAACGGATTACTTCGCAGATTACGGTGGATTAACAAATTCAAATGCCAATGCATATTACCAACAACCATCGTACTATAATTATACGATTGCAAACGATACTGTTATTTACATTGATGTAAAGGCATTAATGAATGTAAAAGCGGACACATATATAATGATTTTAGGATTATCACAAATTTCGGACAATCTCGAAACTTGTTTTGAGCTTACAGATCAAAGAATAGCAAGTTTTATTGCAGATGCGGGAATAAAAGATACAGAAGTATATGTTGACTTTATCTCACAGACTCCAATTTTTGCAAGAGAAAAAGAAAAGAAAATTTTTAGTAAAAAATATGTTGAAGTACCAAAAGGTTATGAAATAAAAAAGAATATTCATATTAGATATACAGACCGTTCAAATGCTGACAAATATTTAAAAATGGCTGCAAAAAATGAAATTTATGATATAATAAGGGTTGATTATATTGTAAACGATCACAAGGCAATTTATAATACATTAAGAACAGAATGTATTAACTTATTAAATCAATTTATGACAGATTTTTCAAAATTGGGATATACTTTTGAGGCTGATTATAAATCTCTGGAGGAAACAAACTCTTGTACTTATCCAATATCTTGTTACTCTTCATTTTCTTCGTATATGCCTACAAATTATCAGGCATTAGTTGGAAATGCAACAGATATTACGTTAGTTAATCCAAATGAAAAAATAAATATTTTTTACAATAAACTGCCCTATAATACTTATGATATTATAATAAATCCTGATATGGTAGAACCGGCGGTTCAGTTTTCGCAATATATTAAATTAAAAATCGTTCTCAAGAAAAAATAATTCTATGTCTGTTACAGATAATAAAGCTATGGAATCAATTATTACAAAAGATGAAGCTAAAGCATATTTGGATGCTTTTAGAACTAAAAATGTTTTAATTGTAGGAGATGTTATGGTTGATTCCTATTTGTGGGGCAAAGTCAACAGAATTTCTCCTGAGGCTCCGATACCAATTGTATCTGTAACCGAATCAGAATACAGATTAGGAGGGGCTGCAAATGTTGCTATTAATGTTCATTCACTTGGAGCTACTCCTTATTTATGTTCGGTTATTGGGGAAGATGAAAAATCAATTATTTTTAAGCAACTTCTGAAATCAAATAATTTAAGCGATATTGGCATTATTTGCAATAAGAATCGCAAGACTACAGTTAAAACCAGAATCATCAGCAGTAATCAGCATTTACTAAGGGTGGATGACGAAATAGAAACAAATATTGATAAAAATACTGCTGACGAACTAATAAACAAGATAAAAAAGATTTGCAAAGAAAAATCTGTTGATGTAATAATTTTTGAAGATTACGACAAAGGGGTTTTAACAGATTATACGATTAAAGAAATTATCGAATTTTCAAAAGAGCAAAACATTTATACTACTGCAGATCCTAAAAAGCGGAATTTTGAGAATTATTTCGAAGTAAATTTATTCAAACCTAATCATAAAGAATTTTGCGAAGGGGTTAATCGTGATATTCCTAAAAATGATATTAAACTAATTAAAGAATATTCCGGAAAGTTTTTGGAAGAATATAAAATTGACAAGCTAATCCTAACCTTATCAGAGCAGGGATTAGTAATATGCGACAAAAACAATTGTATTCAGTATCCTGCAGTTGTTAGAGACATTGCAGATGTTTCGGGGGCAGGAGATACTGTAATCAGTGTAGCTTCTCTATTGCTTTGCTCGGGTGCCGGGAATGAACATATTGCATTTTTATCAAACATTTCGGGGGGATTAGTTTGTGCCAAAGCTGGCGTTGTGCCAATAGATCCTAAAAGTTTGTTATCAGAAATTTAATAATAAAAAACGCTGAAAATTTTCAGCGTTTTGTTTTTAATATTTGTCTGAAATACTCCAGATCTTCAGAAAATGTAATTTTGACATTATTTATATCGCCCTTAACTATATAGATGTTTTCTTCCGGGAAGACTTTATTCACAATGCTGCAATCATCTGTTTGTTTAAAGCGATTGACTTTTTCGTGTTTTTCATAAGCATTCAAAAGAACTTTATAATCAAAACCCTGCGGAGTCTGAGCCTTCAATATTTTGCTTCTGTCCGGAATATGTTCCAATGTTCCGTTATTACCTGCAATATAAATTGTATCTGTTGTCGGAACAGCAACAGTAACTACATTATTTACCGTAAGCCTATCTAATACATCATCTATAATCTTCTTACTTGTAAATGGTCTTACTGCATCCTGAACCAAAACTTTTAAATTTTCTGTATCTTTTTCAATACGAGAAATTTCCATTAATCCCAAATATGAGGACTCTCCTCGAGTAGAGCCACCTTCAACTACCGAAACAACTTTTGGGAATTTACCCCCCCTTACAATCTGTTTTGTTCTTTGAATATGCTCCGGATTGCTTACAACAACAATTTTGCTAATTAGCGGATGATTATTAAAATTGCTTACACAATAATCCAATATGGTTTTGCCATAAACATCAGCAAATTGTTTTGGCATAACATTCCCAAAACGGTTACCGGAACCACCGGAGAGAATCAGAGCATACACCTTTAAGTCAGACATAAAAATATCTTACCGATTAAAAAACAAATAAAACAATTTTAGTCTTTTGCTACTTCTGTATAAGCTGCAGCATCGAGTAAGTTGTTTGCTTCAGCAGGGTCATTCATTTTAATTTTTATCAACCAGCCGTTCCCAAAACAATCTTTGTTAACCAAAGCAGGATCGTCCATAATAGCCTGGTTTACTTCTACTACTTCGCCACCTACCGGCATGTATATGTCTGAAACAGTTTTAACAGCTTCGATAGTTCCAAAAGATTCGCCCTTATCAAGGTTTTCGCCTTCAGTTTCGATTTCAATAAAAACTATATCACCCAATGCTGTTGCAGCGAATTCAGTAATACCGATATAAGCCATTTCACCTTCTATGCGTAACCATTCGTGTGATTCAGCATACTTCAAATTTGTAGGAATATTCATAATAATTTTATTTATAGATTAAATACTAATAATAATAAAACTCAAATTAAACACATTTTTTTTTATGTTGCAAGAGTAAATCTCAGGGTAACGCCAAATTTTGTATTAGATGTTGGGAATGTGACTCCAAGTGTTGGTCTATTTATAACCTGGTCGTAGAATAATCTAAGATTAAAGCGATTACTTAATGCATAATCTGCGGAAGTTTTAATGGTAAAAGTCAAATTTCCGGCTGTGGGCTGATTAAATCCTTCTTCAAGTTTTCTGATAACTGTCATCGTATTTCTTACCGAGAAGTCAAGTCTTAAATTGAGATCGCTCTTATAGTTTTTCTGTCTTCCCCCCGATTTAACCACAATTTCAACTTCTTTAAATCTATACCCGGTACCAATTATATATTCATCTGTTTTAAGTTCTGTCAATTGATTATTACTAAAGCTCATGTTAAGATTGCGTGTTTTTTTAACTTCTAACTTTAAAATAAAACTATTGATCATTGTCATATCAATTGAAATTAATGGAGAGAATTGCTCCGAAATACTTATTCCATTAATTTGATATTTTGAATAATAATTTTCGAGCTCGTCGCGAATAATATTAAATCCGTTTTCTTCATAATATTCGTTTGACAATCTGGTTTGATATGACCCGATATTAAAAGTTGACCTGTAAACATGGTTTAAGTTAACTGTACGGAAATATTTCTTAAGTTTAGGTATTTTACCCAAACCGTCATAGGTAATTCTCCAATTTGGTAACGCGCTTAACACAGATGGGAAAGTCTCCAGACTAACAACTTCGGCACTTCTATTTGTATATGCAGCAAGGAATGAGGGTATTAAAACATCTTGAGAAGTTTTACCATATCCCGAAGGGAATCCATAAGTATCAACATCTGAAGGGTCATATCCCGGCCTTTGTGATGCGAGACGATTAGCAACAATAATTCTATTCTCATCGAATTGAGTGAAAGTTGCTGAAGTATAATCTCCTTTGTTTTTAAATTTCTCAAAAGCAGTTCCAAATGTAATCACAGACATTGAGAAATTACCCGTGACGACAGGATTAAGTCTCATGAATTCATTAATCCCTGTGTTTTCATTATAGCCGTATCTTAAATAATTTTTCTCATTTTGGCTGAATGAATGTGTCATGGTCAAATCTATTCTGAAATCTCTTATCGGTTCTAACGAAGCTCTAATATTCCAATTTCGGTTTTGCGTTCCCATAAAAGCTTCTACACTTGAGGTATCTCGTGTAACTACATTGTTATTTACCGCCCATTCTCCAAAATTATCTTCTTGCCAACCCAAGATAAATGGGATTGTAGGAGTTCTAATTGCAGAAGAAGGCCCAAACATTTCGGGATTAGCAACATAATTCGACATACCCATGATATATGTGCTCGGTAAATATCCGGGCAACAAGGTACCATTAGTTTCCGTAAATCCTATTGAGACGTTTTTAACGCTCATTAATAAGACTAGAGTATTATCAAAGACTATCTTGGCAACAGATTCTGTTTTCTCCCTCTTCCCTGTCACAACCAATTTAACTCCTGATGCGGCTAATGTTGGGGTAAATTCTACTCTATTCTCATCAATTATTTTTATTTCTCCCGGAACGTCCTTCCCATCAGCATCTGTAGCCTTAATTGTTACATCTTCAGTTTTTAGCTTATGATTGATTTTTTTGGACTTACCCTCCTGGAGTTTAGATATTTCCTGCTCAAAAGTAACAGTTTCTATTTCTTTCTTCTTGGGTTTTCCTGTTTGGCGACCACGATACTTTTTATTAATTTGATCAAAATATTTCACTTTATTATATAAACTCAATAAATTGAATTGAGTATTAAGAGACATCGCATTACCATTTTGTAAAATATTCCCGAGATTTAAAGTGTCGGCAGTAATTGGTCCGGCTGTCCAATCATAAGTACCCGAATACCTTGCATTGGCAGTCACCCAATTAAGGAGAGGAATTTTATTTATCGGCAAGTTATAGGTAACATCCCACTGGTGATGATATTGTGTGTTTCGTCCAAAACTTCGAATATTATCCATAATTGAATCGCGCTTTTCGGAGTAAAGTGGATCCTCTTTGTAAATACGACCTTGTGGTTCGTCTATTCTCGCATTATTCGTAGCTGAAAAATCGAACTTCAGGTTTTTAGATAAATTATATTTAAAATCGTATTGTCTTGTCCAAATAAAATTCTTGTTTACACTTACCGGTAATGCAAAACTTGGATTATAGACATTTCTTAATTGTGTTTCGCCGTATTGTCTGTTAAGATTAGTCCTAAATGCAAGTTGTGATGGCAAATAATAAAAGTTGAAATCCTTTATTATTTGAAAAGCCTTTTTATTAAACAGTTTTACATTTTTAAAAGGTTCAACTATTTTTGGAGTTGCATTATAATTATAATACACAGCTCCGGTATAGTTTTTATTTGTTTTAAAAATTGTATTTACATCTCTTTGATAAATCTCGTTGTAAGCATAAGTAGCCGACCAGTTAGCCAAATCATAAATCATTGGTTTACCGGAAGTTTTATTTACTTTAACGTTTGAAAAATTCAAACTTTTTCGCATAGTATAACTCTGCGAGATATTGCGAATACTATCTTTATATTCCTCGGTAAGAGTGGGGTCAGATAATGACACTTTTAGTGGTATATCCGGGTCTAATGGATTATATTCGGGATTTTCAACATTTTCAGAACAACTTACATACATTGGGACTTTAACGTTCCATTTTTCGGGGAAGAATTTACCTAATTCAAAATTAGCAGAAATATCATAACGATTTATTTCTGATTTTTGCCTTTCTCCAACTTTTTGGTTTAATGCACCAAAGCCGGGTTTACTTGTACTTCCGGCAACAGTAATAGATCCGAAGTCGGCAAGTTTGGTTGTTATTCTTGTATTTGCAGCCCATCCTCCTTTTTCATCAAAATCTGTCAAACGCAACTCGTTTACCCAAACTTCTACGCATTTTGGTTTACCATCATCAAAATCATTGATTGACACCTTTTTTGGATTTCGAACGCCAATCATAATTGTCTGCACGTTGGATAAGTTAGGATTACCCATAACACTGACTTTACGATCTCCATCCATCATTGTGTATAATCTAGTTAGACTTATATTAACATCTCCGGCACGCATTTTATCATTTCTGTCCTGCTTAACCAACTGCAAAAGTTCAAAATCTAGGTCTAAATTATTTTCTTCGGGCCAAACTATATATCTATCCGGAGCTTCCTCGTCCGAATCACCATCATAATTACCCGGGGGAGTAATTTTTAATGGTATTTCATATTCGTAATAGTTATTTTTATAATCTGTTCCCAACCTTATAAACAGACTTACATCTCCATCATATACGGTTTCTTCACCGGGTACTGATTCTGCATGAACGAACATCTTCAGCCGCAGATATTTTCTCACATCCAGATTAACGTTTTTAAACACTGCTCTGGCATCTCCATCCTGCAAACCACATGGTTTTAAAGACATTGCCTGCTCATTCAATTGACGCAATTGAGGATTCATAGGATCTGTCTGACGATTTATGCCAGGAGGTAAAATATAATTAACAGGAATTTTTGAGGAGTTTTCTTCAATATTTACAGAACTAACATCAAAAGGCGTTTCGGAAAGCTCGTCAACGATGTACTCACCCGGTTGCATAAACGAGGTGTTATATTTTCTCCACTCGCCGCGAACCAAAGATAATGTTGCAAATCTAAGAATGGTCGTTTCTGAGAAGTTTGTCATAAACATCCTTATAAATCTGATTGATTTAAAATCGGATATTGATCCTACTCTTTTATCATAATCAGAAATCGGAATTTTAAATTGATACCAAGTAACTTTTGATACTTCATCATTTGCGAAATTTGTTGAAGTAACTACTTTATCAGTGATATAGTTTTTCCCTACAATAAAATCTTCCTGTCTAATACTAATACGGTATTGAAAATAATTTTCACTTTCGCTTAATGTATTATCTCCGTTTATATCTTCAACATTAGGAACGGTAGAACCATTTGTTGAATAGGATTCCCCTGAATATTCGGCCGGAGGAGAATTGCCTTCCAAACCGTTAAACTTCTTATATCTTTCCAAAATATTTACTTCGTCTGCATCATAGTCAGAACCTCTATAATGATGAAAATTATCACTTGAAGGATCGTCAAATGCTTTAATGTATGCCTGAGATTCTGTACCAAATAATGCTGCAATATCGTCAAGATATGAATTACGTCCATCAGCACTAAAAAACAACCTTTCCTTTTCGTCATTTAATCCGTCCAATCCGACGTCCTGTGCAATTCTGGAATCAGGATTGTTGTCAAACGCTCCAACAAGTGACTGCATAAGAGGAATTATCCCCCAATTAGTAGTATCTGTGGGATGGTCGTTCTGAGGGTTTGGTAAACCATGCTCAAAAGATTTCCTTCCATCCTTTAATATATCTTCAGATACGTCTCCCAGATTAAAATACAAATCTCCTCCCTGATTTAAAGAATCCTCAACAAAAGGATCCATCATCCAAAATTCAATATACTCTATATTTGCTTCTTCAAAATCAGTTGTTTGCAATTGCCTCATCACCCCACCCCACCGGGTTTTAGGATTTAGAAGATTCCCATTCTCTTCTATTCCCTCCACATCATAATTATATGGACCTCTTTCGTTCGGATAAAATGCAAGATTCAGGGCAACCATATTCGTTGGAATTCCGGTTGTGCTTTCTCGATTTGGGAACAATTCTGTTTCATAAACTTCTCTGACATAATGACTTGATTGATCTTCAATAGACACCGGTGATGTAGTACGATGAAAATATGAATCGACAACATACCATGCTAACTTTGCTCTATTTTTGCCATAATCAAGATCATTTACTAATCTGCTCTCGGGAAACATTATAGAATCCCCGGGAGTGCTTGCTAATGTCCAGGCTGTTTGAGATTTTAAATCAAGGCTGGTGGTAGTTCCTTCAAAGTCATCAATATAGGCATTATTATCAATTGCTTTGGAATGTCCGGGAATAAGCTGGGCAAATTCACCCGTAACTGTAATTGTTGACATTTCCTTTGTCTCAATAAAAGGAATAAAGTCAACTGCTTTAGTCAAAAACGGCACTTCGGAACGATAAGATGTGTTCACCCCCCAAATTGTATTAGATATTGGTTCGTCTCCTATGCTGACTTTTTGGGTAAGAGGTTTTTCATTTAAATGCAAAATAGTAGCCCCAACGTTAAAGTCTTTAGAAAATTCGTAATTAAAATGAGAACCTATAAGTGTCTTTGTTTGAATATTAAACATTGAGTTACTTTCCAGAGAGATTGTAATCGGACTACCCGATTCGAGAATTCCTGCATCAATAATTTTAACCCTTCCCAAATTGTAATCAACAGTATAATGCACATTTTCTGTTAGCTTAACTGCACCTGAATTTACAGAAACAGACCCCTGAGGTATATTTATTGCATTTAAAGAAATATCGCTTCCACTTGCTGATTTGTATTTCCCTTTTAGTTTGAACTTGTTTTTTTCGGCAATTTGTCTGGCAGTGCTTTGTGTACTATCATACAACTCCTGGAAAACATACTGATCTGCTACTTCATTCAAGCTCAAGGCCCCTCCGGTAATTTGTCCCCGTAAATACGAACCAAAAGGTTCTCTAACAGGGAAAATAATTCGTCCATTTGTTGAATTGACCGTATAAGATTCTACATAGTCAAACATTCCATCAGGATATGGGTCGAGCTGTGAATTAAGGTTGTCGAGATTCAAAACCTCAAGTAATCTTATACTGTCAATAGCTCCTGCCGGCAAATAATTAATTTCAGTTCCTGTTTTGTCATTATTATACATAATGTCAAAAATAAAATCTTCGCTGGTCAGTTTATATGCACCAATGTTATAA
The DNA here is from genome assembly GCA_029558535.1 of Bacteroidota bacterium. Lineage (GTDB taxonomy): Bacteria > Bacteroidota > Bacteroidia > Bacteroidales > ML635J-15 > Bact-19. The sequence continues at coordinate 59,367 of JAKQEK010000043.1, forward strand.
ATGTTTTTCATCATAAGATCCCAAGCCTTTAAGCGCGGGGTAAAAGATGTACTTTTAATAAGTTTTAAAACCAAAGCATTAGGTGCAGTTATGGCTGAATTTGAAAATTCTCCAACTTTAAAGACATAACCACCAACCGTATATTCATAAGCAACTGCAAGCACCTGGTCGGCACTTAATGTAGAGTTAAGCGAAATGTAACCCAATCTTAAATTCACCGAATATTCCGATGGTTGTAAAAGTCGTGCAGACTCTATTTTTTCATAGTCAGTACCTCCTGTCATTCCGATTCCTAAAAGAGTTGTACTTACTTGATTTATATCTCTAATCGCCGGAAAGTTCTCTGAAATTTGGCCTAAATTATTTATATCATTTTGAGGATAAACCGTTACATATTGTCCATTTGCATCCCTCACATAATCTGACTGAATATCATTATCATTACTTTCGCCCAAATCATAGAACGCCACTATATTTCTCGAATCGGTATAATTGCCTGTTTTATTTGTTACCCAAACCTCAATACGAGTAATATTAATCCCTGAATTTATTACAGGTAACCCTGCCAACGCTCTGTCATAGTTTTCCTTAAAATAATGTGAAAGGAAGAAGTGCTTATTTGCTTCGTATTGATCGGCTTTTATAATAAATTCTTTTGTTTGTGCCCCCCCTTCAACAGTAATTGTAGAGGATTCCCCTTTTTGTTGTGAGAAAATTGTTGTAACAGTCAATTTGCCGAATTTTGCTTCGGTTTTAAAACCAAAAAGGCTTTGACTACCTGTTATAAGTGTTCCGGTCAATGGCAACGAAACATTTCCTGCCTCAATTTTCTGAATTATTTCATCTTCATGTCCTGTATATTCAAGTTTAACTGAATTTTCGAAATCGAAAGCTGCCTCAGTATCATATTGGACATTAACTTTCATTTTGTCTCCAATCTGACCAACAACATTCATCTGAATTTTTTCGTTAAAGTCAAATGTTGTTACTCTCTGCATCGAAACCGGTAGTGCAGGGTTATCAACTCTCGAAATGTCGAGTCCAAAACTTAATTCTGCTGAGCCCTGAGGTTTAATGTCTATAACATTTCCCCCAAAAATACGGTCAAAAATCTCTCCTCCCACTTCTAATTTTGGAATTAGAGTTTCCCGACTTTCTGAAATATCACTTTTTGAACGTTGTCTCCAATACGATTTCATCGCTTTATCAAAATCATATTCAAGATATTCATTAAAACTGACCGAAAATGGAGTTTCAATTACATCATCACCAAGTTTCTTAACAAAAATATATTCGTTTGTTTCCGGATCGTAAATTATTTCGGTGCTTAAATTTGAAGGATTTGTTCCATATAAAGGACTGTTATCATTATTTAAAGTCGGATTAAGATTTTCGTCTGGTAAAGGATATGGCAACTTTATTTCTTTGATTGTATCGTCAAGATGAATATTATCCTCACGAGGTATGGCATTGCCTCCCATGAAATCATTAATTTCAGCATTTGAAGGAAAAATCACTGAAATCAGACTTACAATTAATCCACTAAAGAATAAATATTTAAAAATCTTCCCTGCCAATATCTAAATTTTTTACAAATAATTTAAAGCAAGTTTAACAACCTCTTCAAGTGAAAGATTATTATTTTCTTTAAACAATTTTATCAATACCTTTTCGACGACAGGTTTTGAAAAACCCAACATCGTTAAAGCATTTAACGCATCTTTCTGTAAAGTATTGTCTGATGATGAAAATTTTTGATCATATTCTATATTCATATCAGAAATCTTATCTCTTAACTCAATAATAATTCTTTGAGCTGTCTTACTTCCAATACCTTTAACACTTTGTAACAAGGCAATATTATTTTTAATTACTGCTTCTGCCAAATCATTTGAATTTATCGAAGACAATACCAATCTTGCTGTATTGGGACCTATCCCACTTACCGAAATCAACAACCTGAATATTTCTCTTTCTTTTTTATCAATAAAGCCAAACAGCAGATGTGCGTCTTCACGAACAACCTGATGCAAATACAATTGACATTCTTGTCCTTGTTTTAATGAAGCCGAAGTATTTACAGTAACGTTAATAAAATATCCTAAATCATTATTTTCAACAACTACATAGGTTGGCGTAAGTTCTACAAGATGCCCTTTTATATATTCAAACATAGTTTACGCTATTAATAGTTTGCAAAAATAGAAAACATTATCAATACATCAATTTTTTTTCTATATATAAAATAGGTATAAAAAATGTCGTGAGCATATTTACAATCTGCCTTATGTTTTATCACTTTAATTATGGTTAATTGAAACACTGCAATTGTTGATGTTTCAAAAAAGAAACTTATAATACATAGATTTAATTGTTGATTTTAAAATGAAACATTACATCAAATAAGGCTATTACTTTATTTAAAAATCGGATATAAACAAAATTTTAGTAAATTTGTTAATCAAAAAATACAAACTATGGAGAAAAAAGTAATACGTGAATACAGTAATGGAGAAATTACAGTTATATGGCAACCTGACGAGTGCATACATAGCACGGTTTGTTTCAGAAAATTACCAGATGTATTTAAACCAAGAGAAAGACCTTGGGTAAAAATTAATGCCGCATCAACGGAAAAAATAATCGAAACTGTTGAAGCATGTCCTACAGACGCATTAACATGGAGATATAATGATACCCAAACAGAAATTATAAACAATCAAAAAATGGAAAATAGCAACAAAAAAACGGAGATAAAACTATTTGAAAACGGGCCTATACATGTTCCTGCAGAAATAAATGTTAAAGATTCCGCAGGGAATATTATAAAAGAGAATAAAGATAAATTTTTATGCCGTTGCGGACATTCAAAAAACAAACCTTTCTGTGATGGGTCTCATTTAACTGAAGGATTTAAAGAATAAAGAAATCTTTGCCGAATGAATATCGACACTCTTTCGACTTGTCCCTTCGAATTTTAGCACAGCTTTAAGTGCTTGAATATCTGCAATATACAAATTAAAACATATGTTTTGCCGCACTAAGGCAGTTCTTGAAAAATATTTCAAGAACTAATAGCTGGTCAACAGCTAACAAAATTCGCTTCATTTATTTATCTCAAACTTTTTTTCTTAACAAAAAAAGTTACAAAAAAGTCAAGGCAAACCGATGCTACCCAGCGCACCTCGAGACGAAACAAAAGAATTGTACGTCGACCTTGACCTAAAACAAATGCCATACCTCTTTGGCCAGTACTCAAATATTTGTTTTAGAGAACGACACCGATTGTAAATTTGTAATAGTCTAATCTTCGCAATTTCAATTGCTCGATTATACTAAACAAATTTATCATCGGCACTTTACATGTCGGCTCGACACAATTGGCTTCGCCGAGCTACGGTTCTAATTATTTCGCTCTCACCGCTTGAGCTGCCCGCCGTTTTGCC
>JAKQEK010000049.1 GCA_029558535.1 Bacteroidota bacterium
CCAGAACGTCCATTGGCCCTGAGCTAAACTTTCTATTTTTGCACCTGAAGCAGTTTTTAATCCATTAACTTTTTCAGAATAATATGTTACCTGACCGGTTATTGCATTAAGTGAAGAATTCGGATCGTAAGGTTCGGTACAGTTGAGAAAGCCGTTTGAATAATACTCTTGCCACACACCTGATCTTTTGCCGTTCGTATATTGGCCTATTGTTTTAATCTTTTCATTCACTTTTTTTATGCATTCTCCTTCTCTGATGCCAACAGAGTTATAACTCTGTTTATAATAAGTTGGATAATAATTGTTATTCACATCCAATTGATTGCTTTCTTCATATCCATTGCTTATATATAAGCGTTGTTGAATTTTTGTTTTATCTTCACCTTTTATATCTCTTAAAATAACCAGATTGGTTGCTCTATAATACGTTCCATCCGAATTTTCTATACTGTATGCCGGCAATAACTGCGGCCTGGATACACAAATCTCAGCTGTCGCAATTAATAAAGGATCGCTTTTGCTACTCGCAACTATAAAATATTTGGCATCATCATTATAAAAAATATTTTTGCTTCTTTCGTTTAAGCTCACATATAAAAATTTAGGAGCTTGATAAAAATAACTGTTGCTGGTTGAATCAAATCCTACTGTACCTATTAAGATATTTTCATTTTGTGGGTAAATATCTAACTTTAAATCGTCTTTATTTATACCTTTAATATTAAAATTTATTTTTTCCTCAGATTCTAGATAAAATTTTTCTGGAACTATAGACGGTTTTATAAAAGTAAATTTTAAACTAAAACTATCTATCGGTGCGGGTTCTTGAGTTGTGCCTGAATTAACAAACAAATCAACCTTTAAAATATAAGCGTTATTAGTCGATGGTGAAAGTTTGATTTTTTCTTTGAATTTGGTGACTATATTTTTCGAATCGGGAAAACTATAATACATGCTCAATGCATTCTGAGGACTAACGATTGGATTTTCGCGCGGCACAAGATATAAATTGATATTTTTTTCAGAATTTTCGAGATAATCACCGCAAATATTATTGCCCTTATCATCGCAAATATTCAAGCATACTTTTCCGATAACTTGAACTTTACCGTCTTTGTATGTTCTATTGAGGTCAGTATTAAAAATCGGAATTTTACTTAAAGCTATATTATCAAAATCAGGCATTACATTAATGCCTTCAGCATTAGAAGAGGAAAGCCATTTATAACCTTCGGGTTTTTTATAATCATACATCGACCATGCTACGAGACTGCTGGTTTGAGTAACTGGATTTAATTTTATGAACTGAACACAACTTTTTGTTCCATTCGTTGGACGTAAGGGACATCCAGTATCTGAATTGGTATTACTATCATCATCATCAGGTAAGTGAATTGTTTGCAGTTGTTTGGCTTGAGGAGCTTCGTATGCTCCAGCTGGCATAAAATAAACACAGCTTGGTAATGTTTTATCTTTGACTGTAAAATTTATAATACCAAAAAAGTTGTTTTGTTTATACTCGCCGCTTCGCGGATCATGAAAGGTAAATATTATTTTTCTCACAAAATCAGTTTTCTCAAATGCTGAAGTTGCTAGATTCTCATAAATCAACCAATCTTTTGTTTTTAAATTTGATAAATCTTCGTCCGTTCCAATATACTTATAACCTAAAATTAAAATTGCATGTTCATAATGATAAAGCATGACGGGTGCGGGATTTTCTTTTTGAAAGTGTTCCAACAATATCAGCACATTATTTAAGCTTCCATTAATTTGCAAACTATCATCTGCAAACGCTTTAACAGGCGGTACATGTGGGGCGTAATAAGTGCTTATTGCTCCTATGCCAGATTTATCATTAACATTTAAATCACCGACTCTTTTCAAAAATTGAATGTCAGTTTCATTTTTTGGACGGTCTATAAAAATTCCATCAGGGGCAATCGAAAATATTTTATATATGGCATCGAGCTTTTCACTTACTTTATTGCCCTGATAACCCTTAAGCAACATTAACCATGTGGTTGCCCAGCATGAGCCGTAATATTGACGATAAAACGGCCATAATAATTTACGACTTTCTTTTTTTAATTTGACCGAGTCTACAATACTAGACAACCTTGCCTTTGTAAATCTTTGTAAAATAAAAGTAGTTTTCCCGACAGGTATTTCTTTGCCATGGGGATAATTTTCGTACCACTTATACTCATTTGCACTGCTAATGGCATAATTTTTTGCTGTGCTTATGCTAGTTTCTTTCTTTAAAATATAAATGCAGAAGCCATTTTCAATTATCGTTGGTGCAGATAGCATTTCACCGCTTGTAGTGTAATATGTCAGATTTAATTCGTCAGTTTCTGTTCCTGCTTCAATCGGAATTTTAAGATAAGCCGTATTAACATCGGCCGATGTTGTTATTTCAAACACTTTATAATCGGAGGCTTTTAAAAAATAATCAGAACGTTCTCGAATTTCAATATTAGCAGAACCTGAAATTGAATCCGATGGAATTTCAAAAATCGTGCCGCTTGAATCTTTCACATATCCGCCTTCTGTGCCGATTTGTGCAATCGGTTTTATCGGAAGTGCATTGCTGGATACTCTTAGTTTCAATTCTACCGAAGCGGATTCAGAATTGCTGTTATATGTGGCTTGTAAGACAACTTCACCACTATCGATATTCGGCTTATATATTGCGTCAAAAAGCACGCCCCCTCCAGTTTTTATGTTCCATGACACATTTACCTCTTTTGTTGCGCCGCCTGAATATGTAGCAGTGGTTTTAATTTTCGATAGGTCATAAGTATCTGTCGGTTTGATGTTATCTTCACTTATGCTGAGTTTTATTGAAAGCAATTTACCGCCTTCGA
>JAKQEK010000059.1 GCA_029558535.1 Bacteroidota bacterium
AGCAGTAAGCTACATCCGCTGTTTCCTGATTCGCTCTGCGCTGCGTGTAGAGCATCCACCATGTTTTCTCCTGTCTGTTCCATATCAATACAGGGTCTGCAGCACCGTCTGTTATAGGGTCGCGATAGAGCGGAGCAGCCGCTTTACGTACAGTTGGCTTATCTTCAGCCACACCAACTCCCGAAACATCCATACAAAATAGAGATAAAGCCATCCCACAATAAACAAATATATTCTTCATAATAATATTACTTTATATATAAGACTCAAAAGTCTCTATCCACCCTTAAAAATAAAATTTTCCTGTCACATACAACCTTGACTTAATTTCTATGTTTTACTAACATAATTATGGGATTGGATTCTTCATTTAGCTCTTGGGCAATTTCTTTTAATTCGCCTTTAAGTTCATTTTTCTCAAGCGCATCAACAAGGTCAAATGCATTTAAGGTCAGACATGTAGCCATAGTGCTATTGGGTTTCTGACCTAACGAAATTTCTCGTTTAGGTGAAAAATCATTATTAAACACAACATATTCGAAAATAGATTTTGCTTGTTTGTCAAACATTAAATCAGTTCCGGGAAATCCTTTAAAGGTGGTAAAATCTATTTCCTTCTTCATTATTCTCATAAAATAATAACGATCTGTAATAACGGTAGGAAATAAATAAACTTCAGGGTTCATCGATTGAATTGAAGGAGTCCTTACGATGATAGGAGTTAATATATTATCAGTTGAATAGTTATAAATTGTATCAGATGATGTCCTCATAATTACCCAATCTTTTTGATTTGGAATAGTTAAGTAAAATTCAGGTGTAATACTTCCCTCTCCTTCTATTATAACTGGAGTTTTAATTACTCCACTATATGGCAATTCAATTTCTCTTTTGATTTGCCCATTTTGCTTGGAAATAAGTATATGTGAAGAACGTTCCGTTTCAACTCCGGGAGAGTAACCCTTGTGGCAAATCAAGAACTCATTATCGTAATTAAATGTGTAATTATAAAATTCCATTTCGTTTACAAACTTGAACTTTCTTTTAAAATTTCCATAAAGATCATACACCAATATTTTTCTTGAACTATATGCTATTACAAACATTTCGTCATTGTCTTCATCTAAGATAATATCTGTAAATTGTGAATACTCCTCAGGACCTTGGCCTAATCTGTTTATTTTTCTCAGACCCTTTCCATTCTTTCGGTCAAAAATAAATATATTCCCATCTACGCTTCGGTTACTTACAATTATAACTTTTTCACCTACCGCTTTAATTACGCCTTGAGTAATATATTCATCGGAAGATTCTAAAGCTATGTATTCCACATCCATAAAATCTTGAAGTATAAGTTCCTTTTTAGGATACTTTGCGTTAACATCTACGGTAATCAAATCATATTCTAATTGATCTTTTGTGCCAACACATGCAACCATTATGAATAAGAATGTAATTGCTGAAAATAAATTCGTTTTTTTCATGTTTCTTATAATTTTCGAAAAAGGTTGTATATCAATTTAATCTCTATGGAATTAATCAATAATATGGAAAATTCCTCTAATTAATTAAATAAACAGGAGGTACACAACTAAATCATACTATTTAGATTCAATTATGTTCAAGAACATCTCTGGCGCTATATTAAAGGTGTGCTAGCGATTCGATTCTGCATAAATTTAAAGTCCTCCCCCGTTCCATCGCGTATCCCGCATATAAATTATTACATCCATAAGGGGAAAAAAATTATTACTTAAGGAACTAAATTTGATTACTTAATGAAAGGAATCGTTCGACAGCTGTCGAAATGTATTTTGACAATTGTCGAAATTGTTTTTGACAATTGTCGTAATGCATTTCGACAATTGTCAAACGATTAGTTCTATTAAGTAAAAATCATTGTATATCGTTGTGTTTGAATGTTTTGACTTAACATTTAAAGTTGTTTTATCGTATCAAAAATTTGCATGTAATTCTATCTGATTTTTGAAAGATAAAAAGCCGATTTACAGCGAATGACAGATAACAGATGAATGATAGATGAAAAATGCATCTATCATTTTCAAACTCCGCTTCAATAAAGGGTTTTGAGCCAAAAAATGATAGATGACAGATGTTTTTGCATTTAATTCGTTTCATAGCCGGCACGGATGAAAATTCAATTTCTTCTAACCCATTTTCGTCTATACTTTGTTATATATAGTAATGTCAAACTGAATT
>JAKQEK010000125.1 GCA_029558535.1 Bacteroidota bacterium
TGAATTGTTTTGTACAACGGGCGCGCGGCGGCCATCGCACAACAGGCGCGTAAGCGCTGCGTCGCTCCCTTCGGTCGCTCCTCGGGTTTCGCCCGCACACTCGCTCGTCACGCTTTTTGCCGTTGTGAAAAAAATGTGAAACATCAAAAACACTAATGCACATTAAAATCTGTGCTTCGATATACAGGCAAAAAGCGCGCCGTGGCTGCGGCCACCGCTCGCTTACGCGGGCTCAACCAAATTCGGCCGCCCTCAAAAACGCAAGCGTTTTTGGGGCGCCCGAACTTCGCCAACGCGCGGGGCGTTGTGCGAAACCCCCTCCTGCCCGACCCAATTTCATACATCCTTGTTCTCAGCCCGCGTGCTGATGCCCGCAGGGCTTCGAAATATAAACCAACTCAACCATAACAAGAGCGAATTGCTATTAAAGCTCTCTTGTTTTCGCGGCGCGCTCGGTTGCACCTCGCACACGCCGCAAAAAAATAAATTGAAAATTACTGTAAAAATTGTTATAATAAAATCATGAAAAAATATATTATTTTATCAATAATTATATTTACAAGCATTATCTTTATTATTGCCTCCATTAAAGAATTCATTGTTGGCATCCATATTCAACCATTTTCTAATACTAAACAAAATACTTTAAGTTTTAATTTCGATACATCATTAAGAATTAAAAAAGCTAAAATAGAGAAAATCAAGTCAATAGCGCAATTTGAAATCGAACTAGATTACAATTTATATAACTATAATGAAAAAAATATTTTTTATGAAGAATATAATATAAAAGGCAATATAATAAAAACCCAACATTTTAAAGATGGAACTGAAATTGAAAAGCAAGAATATTTATATGATAGCAATGAAAATATTCTTGCCTGCTATTTTTATGAAGATGGCAAACTTGATTCTTATTCAAAATACACATATTTCGATAATAAAGTAATACGTGAAGATTACTGGAACGCTTATATTTATCCTTTTTTAAATATGACTGAAAATAACGCCACACTTCATAGGGTTAACGACCTTTATTACGACAAAAATAACTACCTAATTCAAGAGATCGAAAGAGATAGTAGGGTATTAATTTCAGATAATAAATATATTTATGATTACAATTATAACTTAATCAAAATTACCAGTAAAATAAGATCTACGTCATTAGAAGGCTGGAAATATTATTATACATGGTATGAATATGATAATAATAACTTAACAAAACAAACGCTAGCAGACAACGAATTTAAAGATTCTTTATTTATTGAAATGAGGGAATATGCATATGATAAATCCGGAAATATTTTATTTACTAACCAAATGAGAGAAAATAAAAAATCTGAACTTAAAGAGTTTTACATCTACGACAATGAAAACAGATTAATCAGAAAATATTCTATTCAAGAATCTGATTCAATATTTAAAAAAGATAAAAAATATTGTGAGTATTATACTTACAACAATTATCGCTCAAGTTATTATCCATTTTTCACAAGTTCACTTGATAAAATAAAACACATAAGCGTAAAATATATGTTTTATTAATCTCATCATAAAATCTCATGCGCCCGCCGCGCCGGCTTGCTGCCGGCAGCGCCGTGCGATCGACTATTAAGAGAATTAACATGAACGATCTAAATTCCAACCACCATAGTCAGAAGGGCGCGCGTGCCTTCAGCACGCACAGCCCTTCTGAAAAAGCACACTAGCATTCATAACAGCCAGCAAATCAACTTGCCTTGCTTTTTATTTAAATCTCGGCAGCTTAAACAAGAGGCAGGAGGGGGCATCGCACAACAGGCGCGTAAGCGCTGCGTCGCTCCCTTTGGTCGCTCCTCGGGTTTCGCCCGCACATTCGCTCGTCACGCTTTTTGCCGTTGGGAAATAAAATTGTGAAACATCAAAAACACTGATGTACATTAAAATCTATGCTTCGATATACAGGCAAAAAGCGCGCCGTGGCTGCGGCCACCGCTCGCTTAGCGGGCTCAACCAA
>JAKQEK010000097.1 GCA_029558535.1 Bacteroidota bacterium
TATCTTGATTTAATTCTAAAATGCTGTTTTAAGTATTCGTATTGTTCTGCGACAAAGTTATACATTTTTTCGCAATTGAATATCTCTAGTGTTTCAATTTTTGCCGTCCCCCCCATATTCATAGAACCAGTTAAGGTGTTACCAGCAATGCCACCGACACCGCTAAAATAACCGAAGTTGTGATTTAAAGTCATTAAAACGCTTTTCTTGTTTCTCATAATATTCAGGGTCTATTTCAAATCCTACAAAGTTGAACCCACCTTTATACGCTGCAATCCTACTGCTTCCACTCCCCACGTGAGTATCTAAAATACTTTGCCCTTCAGTTGCATATTTGTAAAAAATCCAATCATAAAGTTTTATCGGCTTTTGGGTAGGGTGAAATTTATTTGCCTTATCCAAATAAGCAGAGTGCCTAAACATTTTTGGGGCTTTATCAAATGAAGTCCAAGCCATTTCACAATCTGCAAATGATAATCCTTCAGGTATTTCTTTATCCCAAATTATGTAATTTTTGCACGGTGGAAGTTCAAAGTAATTTCCGCCCCAAATGATTTGATTTTTTGAAACTCTAAATAATTGGGCAAAGTATTCAGGGCTTGGCGTTTCTTTATCCCAATCTTTAGGAGTCCATTTCCTGTTCTGTATTTTAGATGCTTTTTTACTTTTACCTACACCCATATTCATATTAGCTAAGTCAAGCCCATAAGGCGGGTCAACTACTGCTAAATCAAATTGATTGTCTGAAAAGCGTTTTAAAGCCTCTACACAATCCTCATTGTAAACTATCGAAGAAGGCACATGCCCATAACACGGGTTTTGCGTCAGGCGGGCTGACGTGCCATCCTCAACATTTGTATTTCTATCAATCATTTGTGCTTAAATTAAAGTTTCGTTTTTTAAATCCCGCCCGAACGCAAAGCCCTCGAACGTTATGCACAAGTTTAAGAAAACAGCGTTCGTGCATTTATCCGATGTTCTGCAATCTTGAAATAATTCTCGTCTTTTTCTATTCCGATAAAGTTTCGGTTTAGATTTTTACAGGCTACTCCAGTAGTTCCAGAACCCATACAAGGGTCAAATACTGTCATGTTTTCATTGCTGTATGTTTTTAGTAACCAATCAAGCAACTTTATAGGTTTTTGAGTGGGATGTTTTACTTTCTCATTTGAGTTGTTTACAATTCCAGTAATATCTATAACGCTTGTAGGAAATCTACTTCCGTCATCTGTATAATCAGTATATCGGTCTGTATTTCTATAATTTGATGAATTTACCTTATGCTTTTTTATTCCACATATTTTATTACCTGTTGTTTTTTGTGGGTTGTAAACAGGCAGTGAATTGTAAAATACCAATATTGTTTCATGGGTTCTTATAGGCATTTTATTTGCATTTAAAACGCCACTTGGAGTTCTTTTATGCCAACAAATATCATACTTGAACATTTTAGGATTACTCATTACTAAAGCACTTGTAAAAGGCTGCGATGCAGTTGTAATAAATGCACCATTTGGTTTTAGTAAGTAATTAACCATTTCCCAAAGTTTGTCAAATGGAATAATTGAATCCCATTTATTTTGAGTTGTACCATAAGGCAAATCGGTTAAAATTAAGTCTATGCTTTTAGGTTCGATATTTTTATATAGTTCCAAACAATCGCCTAAAAAAACCTGTGCATAACACTCGCTATAAGTAATGGCGGGTGCTGTTGTATTTTGTTGTTCTGTGCTTTCTATTGTCATTATCTGTTATTTAAAGTGAGTAGTTCAAAACCGCCACTACTCATAGCGGAAACGGTATAGTTAATTGGGGTTTTATCTTGTAATTCAATCATTTGTTCTCGTATTAAAATTTGTACTTGTGGATAGGTTCGGAGCTTCGTAATCCCCAACTAACCATACCACCATCGATGTGTGCCGATTGAAGTTTCTGC
>JAKQEK010000105.1 GCA_029558535.1 Bacteroidota bacterium
ATACCGTACCATAATGCAAGCTTTATGAAGGCAATCTATGTTTTTACTTGCATTTTTGCTAATTCCCAGATCGAAAGTTATTAACTTATAATGTTGATTATCAACCTAATGCCAGAATAATCCGACTTTCTCAGCAAACCCTAATTAAGTTGTCACATTTATTCAATCACAGTTCTCCATCAATTACTCGTAGATATTTGGGTATCACCCAAAAAGAATTACTGGAAACATACGACATTTTAAGTTTCTAATAATCTGAAACAGCCAATTTTTCAAGTAAAATTCCCGTAACTTGTGCTGCTAATGAAACCAATCGTTTATTCCTCTCAAATTGAATTGGCTCTACGGTCATTTTGTGACCATGGAATAAATTATTACGAATTTGACGTACAATATAAATTAACGCTTTGAAAGCAAAGATTTCGTCATAATTATTCTTCCATTTTAAAGCACTCTGTTTGGTACACATACCTTTATTCTTTTTGTATTGTCGACACTCAATTGAATCACATGATGGAATGTCGTCATCAAACAAATTGCAGCAATATCTTAAATACATCGTAGCTCTTGCAATTTCTTCAGACTGGGTATAATTAGAGGATTTATTTGAACCAACACATTCAATTGATGCAAATTCATGTGCTAACACTTTAATTAAATCCAAATTCCAAAAGAATTTTCCTCTATCATCTATGAAATCATTGACAGAGCTATCTCCATTTTTATACTTGCTTCGCCAAAAATATTCAAGCCATTCATAATTTTCGTGAAGGGTTCTTCTATCAATACAATGGTTTTCATCGGATTGTAAGAAATGGATAACATATAAAAGTTCGTTTGCATCCATAGATATTTATTTTAGTTATTCAAGACTTTTGATGACAAATCGACCAAAATATGATAAAGGAGAATATCACGTTTATTAATATCCTGATGAATTGATAGATAGGCATTGTCGGTTGCAGGTATGTTTTCAGATTTTGTCAGATATTGAGATGTTGGTATATTATTATGTTCAGTTCTCAATATTTCATTAAGAATTCCAACCAAATCACTAATATTCAATTTTTTAATTATGAATCCTAACATGCCACTTTTACCATAAATTGATGGATAGTCATCTCTGGTAACAAATCTTTTCAAACCTTCATGTATATACTTCCAATTTAAAGAACCTTTGATTGACGCATAACCATCCAACCTCTTGCATTCGATGACATAATACAAACTTGTATTAGAACAATACTCAGATGAATTTAAAATCCGGATATCGTGTCTTCCAGATTCATGATAATTATTATTTATTTCGGGACTCTCTATAGTGAAAATAAATGGAATTAAGTTAAGTTCTTCTCTAACAATATTATTGTTCAGATAATCTTTATGAAGTACGTTTCGCAGAACATTTTCATTATTTTCAAGATACTCATCTCTATCAGCCATTCTGTTACAGCATACTCCAACCTTTCCGAGTATAAACTCAAATTGCCTTGAACTGTATAATTTGCTGAATTTGAATATACTGGCGTTAAGACTCATTATTTCAAACTTCCGGATTTCATTAAGGCATCAATAAATTCATTTACGTCCATATATGCCAAACTTGGATGCCAGCATTTATATTCATTTGGTTTTATAACATAGAAGCCATCTTCTTCAAATCCTTTAATGTCCTTTTGAATAAATAACTCTTGACTTATTTCTGTCCACCCTATTTTTGCGAATCGTTTTAGGATGGCATCAGTATCACTATTTTTTATCCAGCTTATCTGCTTGTTTTCACCGTTAGTTTGTTCCCGAACTTTAAAATACATTCCAATTATATATGCAGAATGCATTATTTCAATATTAAAGCGTAGACCATTGTTATTAAAGGTACTGTTGAAATGAGAAAGGAAAACATTCGAATATTCTTCCAAGTCACGACTTCCATATGGGATTCTGCTGAATAATTTTGGAGCATGTTTCCTCTGGATTATTGGAATCGTTACATCAAGTGCATATCTTATTAAAGATTCCTCCTGCGAATTTACTCTGAATAATTGCAGGATTTTTTTCTCTAATTTATTAATCAGTTCATTCAAAATATTTTCATCTATTTTAAATTTTTCGGACAATCTGGTCTCTGTCGACTCAATATATGCCTGATGTTCAAGTATTAATTCGATTTCCTTAATAATTTTTACAACTTGTAAGTCCGTTTTTTTTGAATCCAAAGGAATAGGAATATTGAATTTTTCTTCTTTGTCATGTGCTTGTTCTCTTTCAATTCCTAAAGATGACGAAGTCAGGAGCAGATAGTATGAAAAGAATTTAGAGTTGAAGATTCCAGAAAGTTGCCTCAGAAATGGAATCTGGGCGACATTGTAACATTTGATTGACGAAAAGGCATCAGTAAAGACAGCATCTTTTAATGATAATGCTGATACAGCTTTAAATTCAGAATCAATTCCCTTTTTGATTAATAAAAATGGTGCTCGAAAAAGTATAATATTCCGGGGGCGATGTAAATAATTGTATTTCTCAATATCGTTGCTTCTGTAATGTATATGAAATGGGGAAAGGTCTTTCTTATTCGCATCAATTAAATTTGGGATTGAACTTAACTCACCTATAGGATTTTCATCGCCTCCTTTGACGCATATACCCTTGCCAAAAATAAACCTGTTACTATCGCTCAGGATTTCACTTAAAGGTTGATTTTCTTTCAACCTCTTTATAAAATTAAAATCAAGAATATTACCATAAACCAATACCTTCCACAGCCAATCATTATCCATGAAGTAGCTTTGGAATAATTGCTTTTTGTCATATTTCTCGATTATAAATATTTTAAAGATTTCAAAGAATCTATTTGGTTTTAAGGAAATATGGGTAACAATATTTTTTCGATTGCTAATAATATCTGGACTATATTGATAGAAAATGACGCTTGCAGGGCAAACTGCAGGGTCTTGGGATTTATCAAATACCTCATGCCTGACTGATGAAAGCTCAAAAATAGTTCGAACTGCAAAATTCGATAAAAAATACTGCCTGAAATCTCTGGCATTTAAATTATACAGGACTTTGCTTGTAATAATGAAACCACACTCATTAACGTTAAAATCACTGATTCTAATTAGGAAAGCCTGTGCGATTTGTTTGTTATTAATTTTAATCTTCGAATTCTCCTTCTTTTGACGTAATCGCCAATAGGTTTCATAAAGCGTCACACTATCGTCAATTTTCCCCCATGGTGGATTACCTACGATGAAATCAAATTTGCAATTATGTTTACCCAAGGAATCATTATACGTGTGTTTTAAATCGAAGAAATCAGCAACAAAAAAATTGCTATTTAACAAATTAGGGAAGGTAAAATTGACAATTTCTGGTGGTTGTAAATAGTCCAATAATGTTACATATAAAGAAAAAATTGCAACATTAACAGCATTTTCATCTTTGTCAATACCGAAAATATTCTCCAACAATAAGTTTCTTAATTTGTCCTTATACTGCTTCTGGTTCTGGTTGCAATTTGGCTCATTAATATGATATTGATTAATGATTTTTCTTAAAGTCTCTACCAAGAAAACACCCGACCCACATGCTGGGTCAAGCACTTTACAATCAGTCTTTTGGGGATTGTTAGCGAAAAAAGATGTTACCGTTTCATTTAAAATGTAGTTTACCAAAAAAAGAGGGGTATAATATGCCCCACGTTTGGCTTGAGCTTCTTTGCCAATAAAAAACTCGTATATATTGCTTACTAATTCAATGGGGATTATTGAAAAATCATAAATATCAAAAAAAGACATTTGTCCGGTGGAAATTTCGACACCTTTTAACAGGTTAATAAACTCATTTAATGCATTGCAGGAAACACTTTCAATTTCGTTCGTTGATATTGGAAACAAATTCCCATTAAACTTCTCTTGAATATATTGGAACAAATTGTAAGTATCATCCTTGGATGAAAGAATTTCACAAAAATTATCATTATTAATCACTGTGCCATAACGGGTATCAAATCCTATGTGCACTTTTCTATCAATAAGATAACGGATGAAGATAATCCTACCAATTAAATTATTAGATATTGTGTTAGTAATGTGATGTTTACAAAGAAGATTAATTTTTAAAGCTTCTAAGTTTTTAAGAAGCGTTTCGTCAACTCTTCTTTTGTATGTTAATTCCTGTTTATATTTTTCCCAAGTCCTACCTGAAATAACATTAAAATAGCTGAAGTCATTTAAATCATCCTCCGTGGCTAATTCCTTTAATTTATTGACTCCTTCTTTTATGAACGAAAATCCGTTAAATATTTCAATTTGATTAGGATATACAATAAAAATGACAGGAGATTGATTGAAGTTCCAACAGTTCTTAAATATCTCTGCAGGTGAAGAAGGATTGGAAAAAAAGAGGATAAATGGTTCGTTATTAAATAAGAAAAAGGCATCAGGTTTAATCGTTTTAATTAAACCTTCCTCAAGACGTTTGGGTAACTTACCTTTCCAATCGTCATCAGAAAGATAAAACAACCCATTACCACGAGTGAAACCCAATTTGCGGAAAATCTCTTCCATGTTAATATGGACTCAATTCTAAATTACCTTCAAATAATTGCTCTTAAATAGGTGAAGTGGAATGTAATCAATTTACCTGTGCCTTGATTTTTAAAATACATATCATACTTTAATTGAATTCATTGACAATGAACTTAATTGAGCATTATGATTAGTTTTTAATCACATTACTTCCTTTAAATATATTCAATTTTTCAAAATACGAAATAAATCTTATCCAATCGCATTGGATTCTGCTAATTATTATGACTGACAAATATCAGAGGTAATCAGTGTGCTTATGGGAGTACCATTTATAATAGCCATAATCAAAATTAACAAGTACTCCATAAAGCGATATGTTTTAACTGATTTCATTAATGATTGAAAATTTGGTTTCCCATATTATCCCTCAACCGGGAACTCATCCGGGTGCGCACACTCAGAGGTCTTCGAAGAGCGAAGATGCAAGGTAAACGTCCCGGACGCCCGAAAGGGAAGAAAGATTCCGTAAAACGAAGAAAATCCGGGTACATTCTCAGAGAAGCTCGGAAAAGACAGAATTCAGATATTCAACAAGGGAGATTTAAAGGTATCGATAGTTATTTTGTTATCTAATAGGTTTTACTCTCAATCCCATTTCATCAATAAATGAGGACATCTTTCCTGTCATAATCTGACGCCCCTTAAAGCCAAATTGAGATTTATCTGCCATCGAACTTTGAATATCCGCAGAGTCCCATTCAATACACGAAATTAACCATAACCTTTTCAATGCACGTGTCATTCCGACAAATAGGACTCGTCTTTGTGATTCTATGTTGTCTGTCCCTTCCTTTTTGTTAGGGAATAATCCTTCTGTAAGACCGAGAATGAAAACGTTATCTGCCTGCAAGCCCTTAGACTTATGTATAGTCATCGCATTAATTCCGTGGTTATCAAAAGACGTTGATTCAGAGTAAATTTTGACTATTTCTTCAATTGACCTCGACAACGATGCCTCGTCTATATAATCTCTAAATATCACGAATTCTGGATTATCTTTAAAAAAGATATTCAAATCTGGTTTCGTGTTTAAGTATTCTGATAATGGAATTTTGAATGGCTCATAAGATAGAATAAGGTATAATAGTTCGTTCTGCAATGATGTGTTCTTAATATAGTCTTTAAATTTTTCAATTAATTTTACTTTTGAGTGGAGCTTAAAGTGGCAAAGTAAAAATACCACATTCAAAAATGGTTGAGTACCATATATGGCTCTCAACCACCAGATTAGGTAGAATTCACTCTTCGACAAATCTTTATTCATGAAATTGGTGTATCCGATTCCGTTTTCATCTAAAGCTCTTAAAACTGGCAATGTAGCAATCTTGACAGAACTTAAAATTAGTACAGATTCATCAGAGAAGTCTCGTCTTAATTCATTCAATGTTTTTATGATATAGGCATTTACCACTTCTTGGTTTTTTCCTTGTAGGACTTGCACTTCACCTTTTTTATCCCCCAAGTGCCATTCCTTGTCAATTCGAGTGGTATTCATTTTAATCAAATTTGAACTGCAGGATACAACCTCATCAGGACAACGGTAGCAGATATGTTCATGCGGTATTTTTAGAGAATCCTCACTATTATAAATACCTATTAATGCTTCTGGGTCAGCATTCTTAAAGCCATAAATTGATTGGTCATCATCACCAAGGATAATGACATCTGATGCATACTCAAATAATAGTGCAAGTAAACTCCGTTCAGTCTCATTAAAATCCTGAAACTCATCTACTATTAATAAATCGATATGCCCAATTCTACTTTCAGCATATATTGGATTTGACCTGATGAAGGTTATGCTACCTGATATCATCATGTCAAAGGTCATACATCGGAGAGTTTCACAAAGGACGTTAAAATTTACGTTCAGTTTTTCAGAAAACTTTTCGAGATATGTTATTTCAAGTTTACTAAGAATATGATGTTCCGGCAAGTGATTAATCAGAAGAGCATATTTATGCAAGGTATAGCAATGGACATTATTATACCTCTCAAAACTATTATTAAGGTCGTTTACTGTGGCGTTGGTAAATGAAAGTATCAAAATATTTGACGCATCCTTAAATCTTTCATCAATTATTGCCTTTGTTTTAGTGGTTTTTCCAGTTCCGGGAGCTGCAAGCAGTATTTCCATCTGTTTTTATCTTAAAGGTATTATTAAACTCCAAATAATTCCCCCCCCAAAAAAAATTACATAATCTGTTTTAATCCTCTTTTTGCCCTAATCCCCCCCTGTTTTGCAGGCATCAAATAATCAACCGTTTTTACATACCCTGATATTACTTTAAATATATCATAATTTATATATCAATAAGGTTATACATATTTTTTGCCAGACTAATTGTTTTTTTTCATATATTTCATCCTGCATTACAGAAACTTGACTGGGAGTAATTAATGATTTGATAATCAAGTCTTTTTAAAAGACATCTGGGTGGATGTTTCTGAAACATGCTTGTAATGACAAGAATATAATTTACTGCTCCCATTGACCTTCAACGGTATATGGTTCAGGGTTGGTACAAATGGATTTAAGGTATGTTTAAGGAGAGAATCGTATTTAAAAAACTTCTATTATACTTATTCACAGTAATTTATCCAAATTATATTATTATTTCTTACTCAACCTCAGGGGTAATGAAGTTTAATTTGCAGGTATTGCAAAGTGTTAATCTATATCAACCAGTAATTAACAATAGGGGGGTCTTTAATGTTGTAATTATTGCAAGCGTTTTTGTCATTCCAGCAATTTCATTATATTTTGAAAAAATTTTCATAAGTGACAAGTATGCTTATTATTATAAAATCCTTCAGAAAATTTTGTTTGGATTAGATAATATTGTTGAATCAAAGCGGAAGCGGTTTCTGGAATTCATAAGTAATCAAGTTACAAAAAAGACAACAGAAGAAGCTTTTTTAACAATAACCCAACCGGGATTACAAATGGTAGAGATTTTCAATAATCTTAAACACACTGTTGGTTCAATCAGTTCTCACGAAAATATTAAACTATCAATAATTTCATGCGAAAATAGCAAGTTAATAAACTACGCCTTTCATTCAGACGATAAGCCCTCTGTAGATATTTCAGAATTGAATGAAAAAAAGTCTACAGCCAAACAAGCACTTTCAACGAAAAAAATGATTTTCATTTCTGATGTTGATAAAAGAAAGAAAGGACAATGGTTTTACGATGGAAATTCAACTATTAAGTCCTTAATTTGTTTCCCGGTATTATGTGGAAACATTGTTCATTTTGTTGTAACAATAACATCAAAAGAAGCTAAAGCATTTAAAAACTCTAATTGTGATATCTACGAATTCATACTTGACACATATTGTTCCCGTTTATTATTAGAGCATTACTTATCTATTATTAAAAAACATCATGAAAAGCAAGAAAAGTAAATCCAAAGCTATTTCATATGAATTGCATATTCACAATCGATTCAATAAGGAAAATGTCTTTTATTTAAAGGATTTGGCAGAGATAATTAAGTTTGATTTCAATGTATATCAAAATACAATTATCGCCAAGCCACAAGTATATAAGGAAATTAAGCAAAAGGAGTTAGTCTTCGATGAAAAAATGAACAAGATTTTCAAATAATGTCCTTTTGCGTGTTCGTTTACATATAAATAGTAATTCCTAAGGATAGCGATGCTAAGATTCTTGATTATATATGCTTGAGAAGTTAATAATTGTATCGCTTAGACTCCAAAGCCAAAAATTTCCTTCATAATCCATATTCCAGTCTATTAAATAAGCCTTCTCGTTTTTCAGTTCCTGAACATACAGTTGAATAATACCATCAGATTCTTTGAACCCCAATAACCTAATGGCAGTTATATCATTACCTGATAAATTGTTTTCAGTTTTAATGTAGGGTAAATTCAATTTCAATCTTTTTTTATGCGTTATAATAAACGGCAGGTCAAGCATAATTTCTGATGAAGAAATGAATTCCAGTACCTTCTTTCCGGCACTATTATAAAACGGTTCTGGAAGTTCCGGCTTTTCCTTTAATGGGTCATTGACTGTTTTTGCTTGGTCTCGCTCACTAATGTCA
>JAKQEK010000108.1 GCA_029558535.1 Bacteroidota bacterium
TGACATTAAATGAATTGCATCTGTGATTGTATGCTTTTTCAAATCAATTTGGCTGAACCCAACAACTTCTGGACTGAATGATTTTTCACAAAATAGTTTAATAGATTCCAGATGTATTTTTCGTTTAAGATTAATTATTTCATTCATTTATTTTTCCTTTTCAAACTATGTGTTAGACTAACTTATAATAAAAATACTCATTTACATCTACAATCTTCTTTTTAATTCTACTAAATGATGAACACCCAGAATTTAACATTTTTTTATTAGTATATTGCAAATCAATCACTTCCTCATTATCTGTCTTATTAACACAATTGAGGTTCATAAACCAAGAGCATTTGAGATTTTTTATAAAATCTAAAAGTAAATTCAGTGATATGTTTCCGAAATACAAATTAGGTGTATTTGTATATGGTGGGTCTAAATAAATAACATCTAAATTGTTTGTAGGATTAATTAATTCAAATGAAGAATTAACAAACTGTATGTCTTTTTTATACATCAAACTTGAATAATAATTAATTATTTTTTCAACACGACTTGGTTCCATTCCAGTCCTGCCAAAATGATGCGATGTGTTAAATTCTCCTTTTTTATTGTACCTAATCGTTCCATTATAACAAGTTCTGGTCAGAAAATAAAAACTCAATGGGTCTTTTGTTTTGTTATAGTGTTCTCTTTCAATATAAAAGTAATCTGAATCTTTTTGCAGCAAATTCCATTTTTCATAATACGAGAAAATCAGTTCGTATGGATTTTTTTGAACAATTTTAAATATTTTTATTAAATCATCATTTTTATCAGATAAGTAAAATCTTTTAACAGATATATTGCTTTTTAACAAGCTCAAAAACACAGAACCGCCGCCCAAAAAAGGTTCATAATAACATTCAATTTGTTTTGGAAAATGAGATATAATCAACGAAGCAATTTGTCTTTTCGAACCTGTCCACTTTATTAATGGCGTATTCATCCATTAGCCTTCCTTTTCAAACTCTTTATCAACAAGAATAGG
>JAKQEK010000110.1 GCA_029558535.1 Bacteroidota bacterium
TATATATCTTTGGAAAACCCAAAACAAACTCTTGCGAAGCAGGAAGGCTTATCCCAATGAGCTTTCCGCTTCAAAAGAAATAGTATTGAAGGGACAAGAAATACTGCTTAACAGAGGTGCTTTACATAGGAACGCCTGTTAGCTGCTGGGTATTTGTCCTTTAATGTTGTTGATTTCGTCATTAATGTTTTGAATGTCGTTGTTTATTTTTTCAAACAAGTCAGTAAAAGTTAATCTTTCAATTTTTTCATATTGAAATTTAAAAGTGTCGCCATAGTTTAGGTAAGGCTTCTTTTCTCTACCCGAAAATGTATTGTTGAGGAACAAATTATTTCCAATTAAATTTTCTGCGAATTTTCCTGCTTTCCTTCCAATTACGAATTTTCTGTATTGTATATCCTCAATCTGAACACCTAACTTATAACCGTCTTGTAAGTCAATAACAAAGTCAATAGTTGCTTTTTGATTGTTGATGTCGTATGCTGTTGCTACGTTATAAGTGTTTGATTTGCCAAAATGGATTAGTAAGTGACTAGCTCGTAATTTCTGATAGCCCTCTCAAAGTTTTATTTCGTTTAGTTTTCCGTATAGAACTTTGTTTAATGATATTGCAAAATCGTATTCCTGCTTTATTTCCAACTGTTCGGATAATTCGGATAAATTAAATGCAAACTGTTTGTAGTCTGATATTAAGCTTTGGTAGTAAGGGTCATTAGAGAATTTGTTTGGTTCTATATAATCAGTAATAGTTCTATACGTTTTGACAGTCCAACCTTCAAATGATAAGTTATTTGTCCAAAATAAAGTTGTTAGCACAAACTCAATATCCGTTTTTCCAAATGATTGTTTAATTCGTTCGAGTTATGATGACGTTGGAAAATCTTTGACCTTATTTTCTATTGCAATTTTGTCTGCCACATACAAGTCAACACTAGCTTTAAATTCTCCGTTGATTTGGTTGTGTCCTCTTTTGAAAGTGATGTCGTTAGTTATTGTTTTGTCGCTAAAAAGTTTTGCTGTTTCAATTTTATTCAAAGTCGATAACCAAAACCAAAAATTTGAATGGAATAACTCTCTGGAAGAAAGGGAAAGATAAAATAGCGGACTTGCTTTAATTTTTTCTATTGTCGTGTCGATATTATTCATTTTTCTTATTGTGTCGTTGTTTTACCTTGCAGCTAATGGGTGGCTGCTAAATGCAGCGAAGGCAGCGACTTTGCTTGCAACTTGCCGCAGGTTTTGTTGCGTTTTGCAGCTCGTTAGTGGCAGAAATATTAATTATTTTAATTTTGATAAATTTCGCTCAACATCTTCTACAAAAAAACTATTGGAACTACTAGATGTTTCAAATGTTTTATTCCTATAATCAATAATTGTAAATTGAGGGCACATATTATAATTTACATTGAAATAATGATATGCGGAGTGATCATCATTATCCCAATAAAATGGGAATGTCCATCTTTTATCATCTAACACCTTCTTAATACATTCATGCAATTCATTTCCTTTACAGACTTTATAATTAATCGAAAAAATTTTAATGTTATATTTCTTTTCCCAATCCAAAAAATATTTTTCTAACGAATCTAAAACTCTTTGGCATGGCGGCCCCCAACAACATCCCCAAGAAAATACAATCATTGCATTTTTTTCAATTCCATAGCAAACTTGCAAATTTGTTTTTGCACCAGAAAGAGTTTCAATTTCAATAGATGGAATTGAGTCAAATCTTTTTTGACAATTACCAATCTGAAGAGATATGATAATTAGTGAAGCTAAAAATAAAATTTTTTTCATAATGTTTATATTTAATGTTTTTGCCACTAACGGTCGAGTGTATGTGCCGTAAGGGACTGCAGAGCAGGTTCCTGTCCACCGACACAAAAGTTTGAGCGGGTTACAACGCTTGAATACCCACCCCTTATGGCACATACACTTTGTTAGGCAACGTAATTCATTGTTTATTTGTACTTTGAGTTTAGATTTAGTTTAAATAATTTCTCACCTGCAAGCTGTTCTCCGTCAGTGCCGTATATTGGACTGTATTTACCAGCTGGCAAATCTTTGAAAGTATAGGCATTGCAAGCTCTTGCAACATTAACGTACTTTGTTGCTGCTGTGTTTATAGCTGATGCAGCAATATCAGCTAACCCACTCCAAGCGCCACCAACACCCGTTGATACGGAAGCATCATAAGTTACATCACCAGTTCTTGTATAAACCACTTCATTTGTTTTAGTTGATTTGATAATATATTCAACTTGTATATACACTTTTGCTGCAAGTCCTGATTTGTCCCATTTATGGATTATTGTAAATAAAGCAAGGTCAGCACCAAATACTTCACCAAACTTAGTCAGAGGTGAATTTAAAAAAAGTTCAGCATCATACGCACTTTCTTTTTTTAGAATCTCCATTGAAAGAAAAGGAGAAATAACGTAAAAACCTGCGTTAGCGATTGGAATATATAAAGTTGAATAAAAATACTCCTTTGCTTCAACATTTGTACTCCTATTTATTGGAGGCATAAGCAAAACAGTTAAAGGCTTTTCATCATACATTCCTTTATAGGCAACAGATTTTGCAATTGGGGCAGTTGTTGTACAACTTGACAAAAATGCAACTGCAACTACGATTATAATAAGGATATTTTTCATTCTTCAATTATTTTTAAGATTCTGTCAATAAATATTTTTGATTCTGGATATAAAGCAACTTCCTTTAACAACATTGCTTTTCCTTCTTCTGTTTTATTAGCTTGAAGAAGTATAAAACCATAATCAGCGTAAACACCAGGAGGTACAACACCCCTAGAACCTTTCTGTTTTTCGATAATTTGCTGATAGGTTTCAATTAATTGCTGAGTAGATTTTTCATCACTGTTTTTTAAATAGTTGTAACTGGTGATTTCATAATTACCCCAAGTATATAGAGGTTTCTGTGTTGTGCACGATGCCAACATTAAGACAGTTATCGAAATGAATAGTATTTTTTTCATGGCAGTATTATTTTTTTAGTTTCTTGTGCTGAAACAAAAATTTGTTTCTTGAAAATTACATTATTGTTGTAGGACACTGTAATCATATGCGACCCTGTGGATATAGCATAAACTTTGCCCTTAGGTCGGTCTGCGTGGTCTTTGTTTACTTCTGCTTTAAAAGTAGTTTTGTCATCAATATTAACATCAACACCACCAGAATAATTACTTGGTTTCCCAATGAATTCAATGAATGCCTCATTTTCTAACCCTGTCGACAATGTTTTTACTCCTGTGCAACCAGTTAGAACTATCAAACCAATTGCTATTACAAAAAGTATCTTTTTCATTACTTAATCTCCCTTATAAAATAGTTACTTAAATTTTGTTTGTCAATGCCACCTTCAGAAAATGAAACCATGGAGAATTCATTCTGTTGGTTTTCTCCACCTGTAAAATCAATTCTAATTTTTCCAACTGATTTACCTGGCAATTCCATCATCATACCAGTTTGAGGATTTTTAACACTTTTGCCTTTTTCAATAACTTCAAAGATGTCTCCAACCTTCAAACCTTGACTTTTTCCTCCTGATATTAAGATACCATCTTCGTCATAAGAGAGAAAGTATGATTTCCAAGGCCTATCCATACAGTTATTAATAATGTTTTCAACCAATTTTGAAATTGCTGCTGAAATTGCTTTATCACTCAAAGTAGCATCATAATCAGTCCGTTCGCCTAATCCCATGACTGTTTTGTTTGTTGTTTCAGCTTCTCCCTTAGCTTCTTCCGAATAGATAATCTGACCAGTAGAAACATCAACTAAACGAATACTCACACCAGCTTGTACAGTTTGAGTTTTGCTTCTTGAAAATGCGTTAACATCACCAACATTTTTTCTTCCAAATTCAGTCACAGAACCAATAATTAAGTAGTCTGCCCCAACTTTTTGTAAACCTTCATTCCCAACAAGTTTTAATTCCTCCATTATTTTATCCATATCCTGACGTTCCAACAAAATAAACTTGTTTGTTGATGCCAATTTTGTAGACAAAATATCAACAGCCTGTTTACCTATTGGGTCGTTGTCTTTGTCATAAAACACACCTTTTGCATACTGTGTTTCATTAGAAAAGCGAGCAATAGCAACTTTACGTTTCAAAATCTGCTCCTCTTTTTTTATTTCTTGAATTTGTGGCTCGACTTTCACCACTTTTTGCTGTGTTGTACAGCTAAATGCAATTGTAACAATCGCTATTCCCATTAAAGTTTTCTTCATTTGATTTTAATTTAAAGTTTATACTACGGTTTTCTTGTTCTTTATTATTTTGCCCAACGGTTCGACGGTATGGTTAGTTGCCGATTTCAAAGCACATTCTTATCAAGTAACAACTACTCTTGATGCAGGCTGAATCCTTCGAATACGCACTGTACCGGCAATTAACTATACCGTTTGTTGTGTGCCAGCCCACTTGTCTTACGCAATGATACAAATATATACATAAGTGATATAAAAAAATTCTGTGAATATTGCACATTTTTAATAAATCTGTCCTTTGTTGTATTCAAAAGTTTCTTTTACACAAGGACTATCATTAAACAGTTCTTCAATTTGTTTCCAACTTGTGCAATGAATATTTTCTACGGGCATAAAATCAAGTTGTTTGTATTTGTCTAAGAACCCATCATTATCTGGAAGAATGGCTACAAAATAATATTTGCTTGCAAATTTAATGTATTGTTCGTAAGCATTAATGATAATTTGATTTTTACCAAGTTTCTTTACCTTTTTTCCAACTTTACTATCTGTAAATTGGTTATTTACATCTATTTGGGTCAATAGATACTTGTAGTACAATTGAGCAAATATATTAGAAGATACCTGTTTGTAGTGCTTGTCTTTCTTGATTTTCTCAAACTCTTTTACCAAAGAATATGACTTCTGATTGTATGTTTTAACTTTTCCTTCTACGAAAATTACAGTTTTTTGTTTATTCTGTTCAATAATGATAACTAAATCACTGTTGCCAAAGTCAGAAAATGATTGTTCGTTTAATAGTATAAAATTCATATTTTCGTTAATATCAATTTCTACATTGAGAGCTGTAATAAATTCTTGCATTTTTTCGGGATGTTCTCTTATCTGGAAAACAATGCTGTTAAAAACACCTCGCTCTGAATAACCTAAAACTTTCAATACTCCCATAACTTTCTAATATTGATAGACATCTGTTAATTTACCATTAGTAAAAACCAACGTTGGAAATTGGTCTCGAATGTTGTAACCAAATCCTTCGGCAAGTTCCATTAATAAAAACGCTGCTCCTGCCGCTTGTTTTTGGTCTTCGTCCATATCTGCTACTTCCTTCAACAGTTCCAATTGCATTTTATCTTTGTCAAAAATCCAGGTTTCGATAGTCATTCCGCTACGAATAGAGCGACTGATTTTATAGCATTTGTCAGAGGTAAATTCCAAAACCATTTCTTTGGTCATTCCGGGCGTAAATTCTTTGTTGTAAATAAGTTCACCCCAATAATCACCGTATTTATTTATCAATGTGTTTTTTCGTTGTTGCTCTGCGATTCGTTTTTTTTCTTCGGCTTGCTGTTTTGCAATTCTTTCTTCCTCAATTTTGCGTTTTTTTTCTTCATAAAGTTGAATCGCCAAATTGTGTTTATCTGTCATTGTTTCAACGTTTGACAGTTCATTTTCTCTTACATCATATTTTTCCAACCAGTTCCCATTTTCAATACTTCCGTCTGTAAATTTCCACTTTCCATTAGTCCAAATTTTTGAATACCTATCAAGTTCTCCTGTAAATACTTCTCCATTAGCAAATGTATATTTACCTTCTTTTGCAACAAAGGTTGTGTTACTGTAACTATTATCCTTTTCTACTTTTCCTAAAAAATTATTTCCATTTTTGTAGGTCAATATTATATCATTAGCATTTTTGAGATAGTCATCCAAATTTAGAGAAATGTAATATCTTGCATAAGTGGATTCCGTATTTTTAAAAATGTTTGTAATGGAAGAAAAAAAGTGTTCTTTCAAATGGTCAAAAGGGACTATTGTTTGCAAAGTTCTATCCTCAAATTCAATTTTCAAAGCATAATCATTCGCATTTTTTTGAAGTGTAATAGGAAATTTTCCATCTTCGTAAAATCCCGAATATTGTAATATATCTGCCGTTTCTACATTTAACGACTTTGCTTCATCCGTCTTTGCCGTTAATCCTTTGCCATTGTATGTATTGCTTACTTTGAAAATTCCTTGAAGCGAGTATTTGTATCTACCTCTCCAATCATCATCTTCTTGCTTTATTGAACTTTCAAGATAAGCATTTTCTTCTCTTACAAAATACTTCCCACTAATAATTGGATTTGTTAGTGTCGTTTTGCTAACGGGGACAGGAATAACATAAACAGGTATTACATCTGTTTGTGTTTTAGTATTGTAAAAGGTAATTTCTTGTCCTTCTACAAACTGTTTTTCAAAAACATATCCTTCTGCGGCATAGCCGTAGGATTTGAATTTGATTGTTTTCAACTTTGCCTTTTTGGGTAAAGGCGTTTGCGACTGATACGATTGCCAATCGGTCTGACCGTAAGATAAATTAGCCGTAATTGCAATTGTAGCAATTATCAAGAATACTCGGATAAAAAATTTTGTCATTTTTCAACAATATTATTTCGCTTCCACTTTGTTATTCGGCTTTCGGCTTTCTCCGTCGAGTTGAAGTGCTACTGTCCACTGTGGGTTGCACACAACG
>JAKQEK010000111.1 GCA_029558535.1 Bacteroidota bacterium
GTAGAAAAAAATAAGGTTGATAATCTTTGTTACAATAATATTAAAACTTACAACATGAGAGAATAAGCTTCCTCGCCGAAGGCGAAATAGTACATTACAGCTTAATTCAAACAACAACTAAAATACTTGGTAAACTCATAGAAACGTAAATTTAACCTGCGATAGAATTTCCCAAACCGCGTGTTAATAAACACTAAAATCCCAAATTTACAAAGTTTAGATTATTTTCTTCTCCCCGCGCGGAGCGTCTGCCTAACATTAGTTTAACCTGGAATGCGTTAATTGGCGCACTTTTTGCCGCGCTTCAAGCGCGAAATGCAAAAAGTGTGACATAGCATTCTCAGGTTGAAACTTTTGTTATACGTAATTTACAATATAGTCTTTCTTTCTATGATTACTATTTTTTTTGCTTTGGATATTAATTTAAAACCAATATGATTAAACTATAAAATATTTGTTGTTATTTTATTGTATTACAATATTTTGGGATTTTAATACATTAGTACATCTTTTTATTGACAAAACTACGCCAATGGCGTATATTATCCTATGGAATTTATTGAAACACCTATTTTTACCAAACAGATACTACAACTTTTATCTGAAGAATCTTATAGAGAATTTCAGAATGAAGTTTTTAAGAATCCTGAAATTGGTAAATTAGTAAAAGGTGGTGGTGGTATTCGGAAAATCCGTTGGGCACTTCCTAATTCGGGAAAAAGTGGCGGAATTCGAATCATCTATTATTACAAGAATACCAATAACCAAGTTTTTTTGTTATTTGCATATCCTAAATCTGTTGCAGATAACCTAACTGATGATCAAATTGCACAACTTGCAAAAATTGTGAAGGAGTTATAATTATGAAAAAACAATTCATGAGTTCAGATATGTTTAATGATTTACTTGAAAGTACTAAACAAGCTGTTTCTATTAGCAATAATCGTATACAAGCTTCTAGAAAATTTATTATGAATCCTCCAGATATTATAGCGCTAAGAAAAAATACTGATAAATCACAAGAAGAATTTGCCAGAATGATTGGTGTCAGCGTTGCAACTTTACGAAATTGGGAACAAGGAAGAAGAATACCAGAAGGACCTGCTCTAGCATTATTGAAGATTGTATCTGCTGATCCTGCGTATGTTGAAAAAATCCTTGCAACCTG
>JAKQEK010000127.1 GCA_029558535.1 Bacteroidota bacterium
CTCAATCAATATTATTACAGTGCTTTGGAAAAACAACAAATAAAAGCTCTTGAGGATTCAGGAAACAGAGTTACAATTATTACTCATAGTTTGGAAATAGAAGGTAATGCTGAAAACTGGAAAGTAAAAGATTTTGATTTACAGGAATCATGGAATTCCTTAAAACAAAAACCCTCCCTGGAATTTATGGAAACAGATAATGAAACGCAGATGGCTTTATCTTTCCTCTCCTGGAATTTGGATAAGGAATATCATAATTGCGCTATTATTGACAGCTGTTTTCACTTGAAAAGTTATAGTCATTACTTTCTTGAAGAACATTTTGCCAAGCCGGATAATTATTCTTTCTGTGAAGGGAATATTTATAAAATGCTTTCCGCAATTTTTGCGGGACTTAAAGCAATAAAAGAAAGTAATGGTTATCTGCCAATAAAAATATTGGCGAATTATATCTCAGAGGATTGGTTTTGTAATTATTTTTACGATGAACAAAGTGGCTTGGAACCGGCAGATTATGTAAGCCAGCTGCGTCTGGAACTTGGTATTTTAATCAATTGGGATTATCTTTATGTTGATTATGCTTTGTTTCTAACTGCAAATTTGCCAACCCTGAAAACCTTCGTAGGAGAATATTATAATTTAACCAATGCCTTTGGTAAAGCCCAAAATCTGGAAGAGCTCTGCAATTTGATAGATAGTTCCAAGGGCTTACAGCTGAATAAATTACTGGATGAAAACGAAAAACAATATACTGATATTCTGACTGTTTTCTGGGAAAGAATGGCAAACTTTATGGCTATTGAAAATTTGGGATTGATAAATTCCTGGAAACAGATTTTTGCTGAAGACAATATTGGCTTAAACTTGCTTGATTTACTTTTGAATTTTCTGAAAAGCAGTAAAATCAGTTACAAAAGAAAGGAAGCTCTAACTCCCGAATGGGAAATTAGCAATCTGCTGGATGCACGAAATAGAAGTTTTTCCACTGTAGCTTTTTTTCAGATGATTGAAGGTATTATTCCTTCCAGTCCAACTCCTGTATGGTTATTCAATGAATCACAACGGTCAAAATTAGGTCTCAAAACATTTAACGATATTAGAAACCGGGAACGCTATTATTTCTTCCGTCTTTTACTGTGTTCAGAACGGGCAATTTGTTTCAGCTATGTAAATCAGGAACGCGATATCAGCCCCAGTTCCTTTTTAGGTGAACTGGAAGAATTGCTGCAAAATGAAAAAGAGGATTTATTGAAGAAAAGAAAAGTGA
>JAKQEK010000151.1 GCA_029558535.1 Bacteroidota bacterium
TTACTTTCGGCGCTTATTTCCATAACCATAACTCCTTTCACTCTCTATTATTTTGGGACTGCATCTCTAAATGGTATAATTGGCAATACATTAGGTATTCCCCTTAGCGGAATATTGCTCCCGCTATCTTTTTTAGTGCTGATAACTCCTCAGAGCTGGTATTTAACAAAAATATTTGTTATAGTTTATAGAGCAGTTAATATTTTATGGATACGCTGGATGCAGTTTTGTTACAACTTGCCTTTTTCCCTTTCTGCCAATTACTTATCTCTGTTTCAAGCAATAGCTTTGGCAGTTATAATTCTGTGGGGTTTTTTCCTTATTCGCGGTAAATTCAAATTTGCTTTGCAAGCCGTAATTCCTATGTCTCTGTTGGTTACCGGTTTTATGCTGATTCCTACTTGGCAAAAACCTGAGGCAAGTGTTTATATTTTTAATTGCGGTGTAGGTGATTGCACTCTAATTCGTTTGGCAAATGGTGAAACAATGCTGATTGATACAGGTGGCACAAAAAAGAAAGGGTTTGCGGAAAATATTTTAACTAAAAGTGATTATTCCGAAGAAAGTTGGTTAAATAAGAATTTACTTCCTTGGCTGGGCAAAAAAGGCATCACCAAAATTGACTATCTTGTTCTTACGCATTTACATAGCGATCATTGTGGAGGTTTGATAACACTGCTGAATCATAAAAAAATAAAGCATATTTTTGTCAGCGATGAAAGCACCAAACAAGAGCTCTGGAACTATGCATCTAAACAGAAATATTTTGGAACAGCTCAAATACATACAGTTACTGATACCTGTTCATTCTTTTTAGGCAAGGCAAAATTGAAATTCCTGCATCCGGATAAATCCTATCATCCTTTAAACGAGAATAACTCTTCTCTGGTTTGCCGTTTGGATACAAAAAAGGAACGCCTTCTTTTTACAGGGGATATTGAAGCCGAAGCTGAAAATTATCTGGTAGATAACTATGCGCAAGAACTGAAAGCGGACTTTTTAAAAATCCCACATCATGGTTCCCGCAATTCCAGTTCGTCCGAATTTTTACAGGCAGTTAACCCTCAAGAAGTTTGGATAACTGCCTCCAGCAGAAATATTTATCACTTTCCTCATCCCGAAACAATAAAGCGCTTACAAAAACAGCAAACCAAAATCCTCATCACGGGAAACGGAACTATCAGAAAAATGATTGACAGCAGAAGTAACTAATATAAAATGCCTTTATAAGGATGAAATAATGCAAAAAAATGTGAAAGAAGCGCTGTTATTAGATAAAC
>JAKQEK010000194.1 GCA_029558535.1 Bacteroidota bacterium
GCGCATTATATCTTAAAGCAATTCAAATGCATAGTAATTCAAATTCATTATTTTTAGCGGTAGGTGACCAACAACAAACAGTTCATGCTTGGAATGGTATTCCATTAGATAGATTTTCTCAGATTCAGAATGAACTTAATGCAACACAAGTACGTTTTAATCGTACTTATCGTCTACCACAAGAGCATGTTGATCTTCTTTATCAACTTAATTTGACTGACGATATTGTTACTGAGAACAAAAATTCAGGAAATATTAATAATATTAAGTTAGAAAAGATTTATAATACTGCTGTACCTGGCGACTTAATTCTATCTCGTTTTCATGCAGGAAAGAAAAGTAATGATGTTAGTTTAGTTGAAGTTGGTTTAGGTTTACTACGACAAGGTAAACCAATTCGATATGTTAGATTTGATCCAGTTAAGTACATTGAAATGTTCGTAAAGTTTGTAAACAAAGCAAAAATTAATAATCTAACAATTGGATTAGTGAAGTGGGAAGAGAAATTAACTGAAATTGCTCGTAATACTTGCGCAAAAAAAGGTAATGATTTAAATTATGAAGACTTAAGAAATAAGATGGAATTGGTTGACCAAAAGGTTGAAACAGTTCAATTACATCTTAATCTTTATCAAGGGAATGATGGCAATAGTTTTATTACTTTTGTAAAGCAATTGTATGATCGCAATCGCAGTGATAATGCTATTATTTTATCTAGCGCTCATGCAGCAAAAGGGCTAGAAAGTAATAATGTTTACATTCTAAATCCTCATCAGTTCATGAGTTTTAGACGTGAACCAACAGTTGAAGAGTATGTAAGCGAAGCGAATGTTTTATTTGTTGCTTTGTCAAGAAGTAAGAGCAACTTAAATTTTATTGGTGAAAAACCAATAGCAGTTAAAGAGCAATATCTTAATTATTATTTTTAAAAGGATAATATGAATACATTAACTGTAAAACAATTAAAATCAGAGCAATTTAAAAGTGTTGTATATCAAATTAGTGAAGCAATTAAACTAATAGGCGATGAAGCGATTTATTATTTACCATCAGAAGAACCATATATTAGTTTGGTGATGAAATTAGAAGAATTTAAAAATATTGATTTTGATAAGATTGATTATATCAAAGTTAATTGGTTAACACTAGCTGAATACTTGATTGATGTCCTATTAGATGGTAAAATCATTGATGAAGAATTAGAAATGGAAATTAATTCTTTACGTGAAGAGAATAGTTATTTAATAGGAGAAATTCATGAATTGGATCAAGGACAAGATTTTAGACTTTGCGATTGATAGGATTGAAAATATAGTTGCAGGATTAATTGATTTGGCAATTGAAACTGTTAAAGATAATAGGACAGAGGAATTTCTGATGAAAATCAAAAATCCTTTACACAAGAAAATTGCAATTCTATTGATTGATATCATTAGGACAACATTAGAAAGTGCTGATAAGACACCCGACGTAACAGAATAAGAAATAAGCAGAGATAATCTCTGCTTATTTTATTCTAAATCAAATCGATTGCATCTTGGCTTAATTTATTATTCCTTAATTTGGTTAATAGAAGGTCAGGTGCAAAATCTTTTAAAAATGAAACAGCATCATTTAAATCAACTTCTTCTTTATTTTCATCTAAATCACCTGTATTAAGTTCTAAGTCACGAGTTGATCTATCAAGGATGCACATTAATAAAAGCCAATAATTATAATGTAAATCATCTCTTGTAATTCCTTTATTTTTATATTCTTTATCTAAACTTTCTTGGTATAGCTTATTGAAGTCTTCAGGAGAGAACCAGAGAGAACCAGAGGAAATGATGTAGAGAATAATTTCTACATACTCATAATCTATGAACTTGTGTAAGTATCCATAGATTAATAATTGAAACAATGCATGTGACCATTTCTTAGCTTTTAACCTATTTGCGATAGAGATTGACGTTAAAATTCCTTCTTTTTGCGCCCATCTATAGAAATTAGCTCGTTTCAGAAGTTTATGATTTTCTATTCCAGAAAGAAAATAATCACATATTTTCTTTAAGTTTGTTGGATTGAGATAACATTGTCTTTGGTGTAAAGAAATGTGATGAATTTCTAATTCATCATAACAATATATACATTTTTGAAATTTAGTTGACATATAGAAATATTATAGTACTTTTTTATTAGTTTGTCAATAGAAATTTGACAAATATAAAAAATGTGATATAATTCATTTCATAAATTAAACTAAGTTAAAAGAAAGGCTAAATGTATAAAAGACAATGTTTTATTCAGAACTACCAACACATAAATTTAATAATACAAAATTAACTACAAATTTTCACAACCTTTTCCCCGAAGGCTTTTATCTAACAGCAAAGGATAGACCAAGTGCATCTTCTGCAATGTGTCAACGTCAGGTAGCTTTGCAGTTAACAATTGATAAAACTTTTGTAAAGCAACCTAAAGCACTAAATGACTACGCCAGGATCGGCAATGCGATTGAAGATGGTGTTCTATCTCGTTATCGTAAAGCAAATCAGTTATTTCTTAGTCAATGGAAAATTCCAGAAGCATTAACTTCGTTAAATTTTAATATAGGTGGAATTATTGATGCATTCTTACAGATTGAAAATACACTAATTTTGCTTGATATTAAATCAGTTGGTTCAGTAGAAAGTGAACCAACAATTTCACTATCATCAAATGAAGTTGCAATGTTAATGCAAGGTGAGCCACTTCTATTTCATCCTGACGATAATAGAATGAAAAATTCAGTTGAGAAGGGGATAAAGGAAGCTCATTTAAGTCAGTTGCAACTTTATGCTGCTGTGACAGGGTTTGATGAAGTATACATTCAACTAATGTCACGAAGAGTTCAAGATAAGTTTGAATTCGATAATACAGCACCAACAACAAAATTTGAACAAATTCCAGTCGATATTTCAACATTGGAACGAAGAGTTGCAATTGTAATGTATGGAATTGAATGTAAGAAAAGAGGCTATATTCCAGAACCTTTGAATGGAATTAAAAAATCTCATTGTGCAGATGCATTTTGTTCTTTTCAAGATTTTTGTTGGAAAGATAAGACGTTAAGTTTGAAAGAAAATTTACAGCATATTCCTGAAAAAGTTGGCAGTGATTTGAAGAAAGAATGCATTGACCAGGCAAAGGAATATATTTCAAAACGTAATGAACGATATGAATTAACCCTTTCTCTTATCACAGATGAAAGAAATAGAAGATTAAAGTCAAAGGTTGAACTATAATTTATGAAAGTTTATTTAGATATAGATGGAGTTATTTCTGATTTTTCTGCTGGTTTAACGAAAATATATCCAGAATTCATTAATCATGACCAAACATCATACGATTTACCATCTTATGTTGACCTTGATACAATCTACAATGATAAGACATTTTGGATGTTTTTACCTGTACAAGACAGACCAACAGTTGAAATTAATGGCTTAGTGTCGCATAGACCATTTGAAAAATATATTACAGAATTTTGGTTGCATATTAACAAGTTTCCTAAAATTCCTGTATATCATGTTAAAAGTAGTCATGAAAAAGCTGAATTACTAATTAATTTAAAATGTGATTTGTACGTTGACGATAAGGTATCAACATTTTATGAATGTAATAGTTCAGGGATAAGAACATTGCTTTACAATCAACCCTGGAATAGGAATGTAAAAACTGATATGAGAATTAATAAATTAAAGGAGTTAGAAAAATGGTTGCAATCTTAGCTGGTGAAAAAGTATTATATGTGTATTACTACAACACTGAACAAGTTTTTGATAAATTACCGGAAGCAGATTTATACCTTCCTCTTGAAGACAATATTGCAAAACATATTATTAAAGAAACAATGTGGGGGAAATATTTATTGGAAGTTCTAGTAACATGGAATACTGACTACCCAATTTACACACCTATTGCTTTACAAGTTGCGCATACATCACTTGGAATTGTAGGAGAAATTGCTGAAATCCTTGAACTTAGTGCTGATGATGAATGGTTACCAGAAATAGGTGATTTATTATATTATCGTACAATGTTATGCTATCTTTATGGCGTTGATTTAGAAATACGAACAAATTATAATGGCATTACTCCTGACAAATGTATTAATCTTATTTCTGATGTTGGTAAAAAAGCTGGATTTTTTGGTAAAATGTATGCCAATAAAACCCTTAATAGACTTGAAGAAGGACTTAACATCCTTGATGCATTTATTTTAGGAGTTTGCGAACAAACTAATTATCAAATCGATGAGGTAATGCAATTTAATGTGGCAAAATTAAGAGAACGTCACAACAATGGCAAATTTGATGCAAGTTATGTTCAATAAAATCTAAACCAAAATTGACAACCTCCTAGATGTAGTGTATAATAATTTGAAACATACAAAGCAACTTGCTTTTCCCTTTAAGCAAGTTGCTTTTTTATCACTAATTTAGTAGAAAGAAAAACCATGACACAAATTAAATATGACATTCCTGATTATAATATCTTTAAGGAATGGCGACCTGAACAACATTTTCAAAGAATTGATAAGTATTCAAATTTTCTTCATGATGAAGGACGTTTGGAAACGTGGGAAGAAGTTGTTGAAAGAACTGTTGATGCATTACGATTAATTAGTAAGGATAAATTACTTGATGAAGAGTATCAAACTATTTTTGATATGATTTATAAATTAGAAATTATGCCTTCAATGCGCTTATTATCAATGCCACTGAAGGCGATTGAAAGATGTAATACAGTTTTATACAATTGTACATACGGTTTAGGTGATACTTTTCAATCGATTGCAGAAGCGCAATATCTTTCTATGTCTGGTTGTGGTGTATCATGGTCGGTTGAAAGAAAAAATGTTGATAAGTTGCCAAAGATACCGCAGCAAACAGGAATGATGTACTATCATAATGTTGAAGACAGTCAAATTGGTTGGGCTAAATCAACAGAGACTTTATTTAATGCTTGGTTAAAAGGTAATGATATCACATTTCAATATGATAGAATTAGACCTTATGGGGCAAGACTGAAGACAAAAGGTGGATATGCTTCAGGACCACAGATTCTAATTGATACTCATAATTTTATTCGACAAACGTTGAAAAATGCGCAAGGTAGAAAAGTTACACCACTGGAAATGCACGATATGTTTTGTTATGTTTTGGAAAGCGGTGTAAGCGGCGGAACAAGACGCTGTTTATCAAAAGACACAAATATTATTACAAATAATGGCTTAGTAAAAATAAATGAAATAAACGCTAGTGATTATGCTTGGACTCCTGATGGTTATAAAAAGATTTTAAATGTATTTAAGCAAGGAAAACAAAGTATTACTAGAATTAAACTTAGTAATGGAGCATTTATTAAAGCAACAGAAAATCATCGATTAGCAATTCCTACTAATAATGGATATGATTGGAAATTAGTATCTGATTTAAACGTTGGAGACAAATTATTATTTAATGGAGTAGAAGCAGAACAAGGTAAAAATATTGAAATTAATATTGACCCACCAGGCGATTTTAGTAAAAACTATACAAAATTAGAAAAAGATTTTATTGAAATTAACGAAGAATTTGCATGGGTTTTAGGAAAATTTATGGCAGATGGGAGTATTCTTCATAGAACAAAATCAGGCGTAGATTTTAAGCGTGGCATTACAATTGCAACTCATTCTGATGAAATTGAACAAAGACAGCGTATAGAAAAATATTTTATTCAATTTGGTATTAATATTGTTCATAAGAAAAAGAAAAAAGAAAATTGTTATACAACTACTATTGTAAATGGTCAAATTGGTAGAACATTTGGCGACTGGAAAAAAGCAAATACATCAATATTAATACCACACTTTATTAAAGAATCAAGATCATCTGTTCGTGCCGCATTTTTAGCAGGTTTGGCAGATGGTGATGGGAGTTTGCATAATAGAAACATTGTATTAGTTAGTACAATTTATGAAACACTAGTAAATGATGTCGTTAATTTATATGCTTCTCTTGGTATTGCTGTACATATTAGAAAAACAATTCGTAAAGTATGGAAAGATATTTACTCAGTTACTATTAAAGGATTATCAAATAAAGAAAATTTAGTACGTTTATTATCACCATATACACTTAAGAAATTTTATGATTTTAAATTAAATATGTATGATTATAATTATGACGATATTCTTTTGTCCAATATGCAAGATAAAAGATTAGTTCCTATTGAAATTGTTGAAATAGAACGACAAGTAGAAGAAATAGAAACTTTTGATATTGAAGTCGAAGAAAATCATTGTTTTTTTGCAAATGGTATCCTTTCTCATAATAGCGCTGGTATGTGTATTTTTGATGCAGATAATTTAGAAATTGCACAATGTAAATACGATGGATTTTGGAATGATCCATTCCATAAGGTTAGAGCTAATGCAAATAATAGTGCTGTTTGGGGTGACGATTTAACACAAAAAGATATTGATGAATTAACAAAACAATTATTTTCAACAGGTAGTGGCGAGCCAGGATTGCTAAAAAGAAATAATGCAATTAGAACTTCACCTGAATGGAGAAAATTTTTACATCCTGAATATACGGGACAAAATCCTTGCTTTATTGAAGGTACAATGGTTCAAACAAAAAATGGTCATTTCCCAATTGAAAGTTTAATTGGAAAAGAAGTTGAAATTTGGAATGGTTTAGAATGGACAAAAATAAATAATTTCAGAGTAACAGGTGAAAATCAACCTGTTTATACCGTTACATTGCATGATGGAACAGAAATTACAGCAACATCATATCATACATTTATTTTGGAAGGTGGAGAAAGAAAAGAATTAAAAGACCTTGTTGTAGGTGATAAATTACAAATTTCTGATGCTCCTTTATCACATGGTAATAAAAAAATTAATGGAGCATATTTAAAAGGATTTTTGATGGGTGATGGTACAAGCACATCAGATAGTGTATTACTTAATTTATATGAACCAAAATTTATGTGCGAAGAACGCTTAATTAGTTCTGCTGAAGAAATTGAACCAGGAGAAGTAAAAACAAATGCAATTGTAGATGTTTCATTTGGTGATGCCAATCAAGCTAAAAATTCTTATCGTAAGTCAATGCGTGGTATTAATGTGCGACGCCATGAATTATATAGATATATTATTCGTGAATATGGATTACCACAAGAAATTTTTGAAGCTAATTATGAAAGTAAATGTGAATTTTTAGCAGGTTTGTTTGATGCAGATGGAACAGCAAGTGACACAAAAAATGGATTTATGTACCAATACTCATCGATTCATTATCAACTATTACAAGACATTCAATTACTATTAAAAACAATTGGTATTAATAGTACATTACGTAAGAATAGAGAATCAGGTGTAAAAGATTTTAATGATAATTATGGCGAATATTTAACACATGATTTATATCGTTTAACAATTTCACAAATTTCATCTGTTGCTTTCGCAAAACAAGTTAAATTTACAAGATTAACTTCATTTGCAGATAAAAATGTTTCATATAATTTAAAACCAAAGTGGAATAAAATTGTACAAATTGAAGAAAATGGAATAGCAGAAAAAGTTTATTGCTGTACTGTATCTGAAACTCATCAATTCTCTTTGACAAATGGCGTACAAGTTGCCCAATGTGGAGAGATTGGTCTGCAAGCGATACCAGTTGACAGTGAATATATCAAAGGTGGTGGTTGGCAATTCTGCAATCTATCAACAATTAATGCAAGAAATACAGATACAATTAAGGATTTGTATGAAAAAACAAAATACGCCACATTAATTGGAGATATTCAATCACTTGCAACAGATTTTCAATTCTTACGTAGTGGCACAAAAGAAATTTGTGACCTTGAAAGATTACTTGGGGTTAATTTAGTTGGATATGCAACTGTGCCATTACTCAGAAACAATCCTGAAATTATGCAAGAATTGCGTGATTTAACAGTAGAAGTTGACCTTAAATTTGCTGAAGAATTTAATGTTAACAGAAGTGCAGCAATTACAGCATTAAAGCCTTCAGGTAATTCATCTGTATTTTGTTATACTGCTCCTGGCGGCAATCCAATTCATGCAGTTAAGCAGATTAGGAATGTAACGGTTAACAAGAATTCAGCAATGCACACATTTTTAGAAGCACAAGGCGTTCCAAAAAATGATTATCCTGGTAGAGATTATGCAAGTATGTTTGCATTTCCGATTGAATATCCAGAAGATTCAGTTACATTAGAACATTGCAATGCAATTGATCAATTAAACATTTGGAAATACTTAAAACTTAATTGGTGTCATCACAATCCATCAGTTTCAATTACTTATGAACAAAATGAAGTTGAAGCAATTCGTCAATGGTTGTATGAAAATCAGGATATTATTGGTGGTTTAGCTTTCTTTCCAAAGTATGAATCTAGTTATGAATTGTTGCCTATCGTTGTTGTAAATGAAGAAAAATATGCTGCATTCACAAAAGATTATCCCGAAATTCCCTGGAAATATTATCATTTGTACGAAACTGCACATGACGATAGACAAGGTATTGCTGAATGTAGTTCTGGCAACTGCCTTATAGTTTAAAACGAATTTGACAATTCTATAAAGTGTGATAGAATAAATCCATTACTGAATAAGTGATGGATTTATTTATTAAGGAACAAAATGAAAAACATTAATACCTTCAGTCACGCAAAATGTCTTAAAAATAATGATCCTAGAAAAGAAAAATACCGTCAGCAACGTAAAGAACGAGGATTTGATAACAGTGAATTATGATTATTAGACTATACTATTATTTCATTTACTCTTCCAAGATTAAAAGTATTCAAGGAGTACACGCAATCTTATCCGGTCTATAAAGATGACAAGATTGTTATTGAGACGTATGAACAATGGCAAGCTGCAATTGAGAAAATGATTGTTGCGATGGAAAAGTATTTGGTTAATTCATGGGATGAAGAAGC
Source organism: Bacteroidota bacterium (assembly GCA_029558535.1). Taxonomy (GTDB): domain Bacteria; phylum Bacteroidota; class Bacteroidia; order Bacteroidales; family ML635J-15; genus Bact-19. The sequence continues at coordinate 8,983 of JAKQEK010000194.1, forward strand.
TGTTGAAGGTATTGATTTATTTCTAAAATTATTTAGGGAACTTTGGTCATAGCAAGGAAAACATCTTATGACAAAATATGAAAAGTTTTTCTATAAGAATATAAAGCTTGCTCAAAATATGTCTAAGGATGTTCCTAACCAATTCAAACATGCGTCAATCATTACCAATAATCGATTCCACATTCTTTCTATTGGAACAAATAATGGCAAGACGCATACATTGACACAAAAGTATAATTATAATTACCCATTTGTGCATAGTGAAGTTGATGCGTTTAGCAAGCTTAGTTACACAGACAAGCAACATTATCTTTTTCTTTTTAATTATCGTTTCAATAAAAATGGTGTGATTGGTATTTCTTATCCTTGCAAATATTGTATGGCTTGGGTAATAACTACATTTGATAAGATATTTTATTCAACAGATAATGGAATGAAGCAGTTGATTTGACAAATAAAAATAATGTGTTATAATATCTTCATGCCGACGTGGTGAAAAGGTAAACACATTTGGCTCAAGACCAAACGCTGTAAAAAGCTTGCAGGTTCAAATCCTGTCGTCGGTACA
>JAKQEK010000215.1 GCA_029558535.1 Bacteroidota bacterium
TAGTGCTGGCCTCCAAAAAAACCAAGTCTAACTCTTTTATATATCTTTTCTCCTAAAGAAATTTAAAATAAATTAATGGAGGGTCTACCCAAGTTGTCAAGAATCTCTCTCTATTTTTGCCATATTGATGCGTCTTACCTCTGAATTTCTCGCAGTTTGTTAGGTAAAGTACTCCACGCCACAAATTGTTTTTGTTTTTTTCGATTTTTTTTACAGTTTGCCGCAATTTTGCAATCTCTCTTCTGCAATTTGGCAATATTTCTCTTCTTTTTCTATCCCTATAAAATTTCGGCCAAGTTCTCGCGCAGCAACACATGTTGATCCACTTCCGCAAGTTGGATCTAAAATTAGATCGCCATTATTAGATGAATGCAATATTATATTTTGCAAGAGATCTATAGGTTTCGGTGTCACATGTCCAATCTTCGGAGCTGGATTGTATAGCCAATTCGCACTATTAAAATCATTAAATTTTCCATTATTATGCAATGTATTAAATGGTTGCACTAAATCATTATAGTCATATTCTCCAATTAGCGAACAAATAAGTTCCCAATCTTCTTCAGTTGGAATATTTTTTCCATGTAATATATTAGAGCACCATCCCGTAGGATTGTTATTAGCAGACATTCGTAATTTTCGAAAATCAATTTCTCGTAATTTTCTTTCTTGCATTTCATTTATTAAAACTCGCTGAAATTGATTTCCAAAGTCGTAATATAAAATGTACTCTATAAAATCACTTCTATAATTTCTAGACATATTTATACTAAACTTCTGCACGGCGAACGCTTCCATTTCGCTACCAATAAACGCTTTATTCCACGTTATCAAATTTTTAAACACGAACTTACTGTTATTCTCCACCCATTGCATTAACTTGGAAATCACCGGCATCTTATTATGAAAAAAATACATGGAACCATTATCTTTTAGCACTCTCTGAACTTCCAACAGAATTTCCCCAACCCATTCCTCATAATTTTCTATCCGGTCCCACTCATCTTTCTTAATATTGTACGGAAGATCCAATATTGCCAAGTTCACACTTTTATCGTCTATACTTTTCATCAACTCTAAACA
>JAKQEK010000138.1 GCA_029558535.1 Bacteroidota bacterium
AATTATGATTATGAACTGAATCAGATTTTCTTTGAGGATTTAGAGCTTCGGCAACCAGATTATTATCTTAATGTAAAGACCTCCAGCTTAGGATATGTTTTGGGTGAAACCCTAATTAAAATTGAAGAAATTTTAGATAAAGAAAATCCGGATGCAATGCTTATTCTTGGAGACACAAATGCTTCTATTGCTGCAATTATGGCTAAGCGTAAACATATTCCAATTTATCATATGGAAGCAGGAAACAGAAGTTTTGATAATAATGTTCCGGAAGAGATTAACCGAAAAATGATAGACCACATAGCGGATTTTAATTTGGTCTATACTGAAAATTCTCGCCGTCATCTTTTATCAGAAGGGCTACCACACAGGAGAATTTACCTAACTGGCTCTCCTATGTTTGAAGTGTTAAATCATTTTATGCCTAAGATTAAGCATTCTAATATTTTGGAGATATTGCAACTAGAGCCCCAAAAGTATTTTTTAATCTCTGTCCATAGAGAAGAAAATGTGGATTATCCAGAAAATTTACATAAAATAAGTATTGTCCTAAATACACTTGCTGAGCAATATCATTATCCGGTTATAGTCAGTACACATCCCAGAACTCGCAAAAGGTTGGAAAATTCAGAGGGTTTACAGTTTAATTCCTTAATCCAGTTTCTGAAACCATTCAGTTTTACTGACTACAACTTTCTACAAATGCATTCTGCTTGTGTGATATCTGATAGTGGTACTATTAGTGAAGAAAGTTCAATTTTAAAATTTCCTGCTATTACCATTCGGAATTCAATGGAACGTCCGGAAGCAGTAGATGCCGGGACGATTATCCTTTCCGGTTTTGATCCTGATATAGTGCTTGATTCAGTTAAAGTTACCATAGAAGAAGGTGCTAATTATTCAAAAATATGCTCGGAATATGAGATTGATAATTGTTCAATGCGGGTTTTGAAATTGATTTTTGGGACTGCTAAATTGCATAAGCAGTGGAGTGGGTTATATTAAATGCAACCACTGAGGACACTGAGGACACTGAGAATTAAGCCACCGAGGACACCGAAGACACCGAAAAAAATTTAACCACTGAGGACACTGAGGACACTGAAAACACTGAGGACATTGAAGTTGTTTAAAATAAGATTATGATACAAGAAAAAAGTATGTTAAATGGTTTAAAATGGTTATTCTGGGGATGGCTGATGGTGGTTTTGATTTTGAATGTTGTGCCTTTGGGGAATGAAACAAATAGGGGTTTGAGTGGTAATAAAATATTCCAGTTTCGGCTGGATTATGTAGTGCATTCGTTAACATTTCTGGTTTTTGCCTGGATCTGGGTTTTAGGGAAGATAAAGAATGTTAGTTGGTTTGAAAGTTATGAAGTTTTGAAGTTTGGAGGGATTGTTTTTGTTTCTGCTTTGGTGATTGAATTACTACAAATTTTTCTACCTTATAGGACATTTAATCCGATGGATATGATGGCGAATCTCGTTGGAGCAATATTGACTCTGCTGTTTATTTTTATTAGCCACCGAAAACACTGAGAGCACCGAAAAGTAATTTACAATACAAAAATATTGGCCACCGAGGGCACCGAAAACACCGAAAACACCGAAAAGTAATTTACAATACAAAAATATTAGCCACAGAGAACACTGAGGGCACTGAGAAAGTCATATAATATTCAAAGTAGGACAGGAAAAGGTAAAAAGTTATGATATATGAGAAGGAACTGAGTGATAGAATTATCGGTTGTGCAATTGCTGCTCACAAAGAGCTTGGTGCCGGATATTTGGAAAAAGTTTATGAACGAGCTTTATGTGTAGAATTTAAATATCAAGGTATTAGTTATGTTTCTCAGGTTCCTATACAAGTTTTTTATAGAGAGCAAATTGTTGGAGATTATATTGCTGATATTATTGTAGAAGGTAAAATTATACTGGAGCTCAAAGCTTGTAATATAATTCATTCAATGCACTCAGCACAAATAATAAATTATCTAAGTGCAGCAGGGCTCAAAGT
>JAKQEK010000240.1 GCA_029558535.1 Bacteroidota bacterium
ATTCAATAATACCTGAAATTAAAAAGCGAAATTTCGGAAGTATTATTGCGTGCATTGTTGGCTCAAAAACAGATGTTGAGAACGTAAAAAAAATTACTGATAACATCGTAATTCTAGAAACAACTGATAGTGGCACATTTAAACAGTTTTTTAAATGGGTTTCAGCATCTGTTAGTGTTGGCAACAGAAGTATTGGTGCTACTGACCAAATGTTGTTACCACCGCCACCTCCGGAAGTTCATTCTGTAATATAATTTGTTATGAGATTATTTTTATACATATTAGTTAATGTATTGATTGTAGGTTTATTCCTGTATTCGAAACTTACACCTTATAAAAATAGGCTAACCGGTAGGTACTTAAAAGCCTTCAATTTTTTTGAAAACATATTTAATCCGTTTTTAAACTTTTTGAAAAAAATTGCTAAACCTGCACAAGTTGGCAATGGCATTGCTGTTGATATGTCGCAAATAATTTTACTCTTGTTGCTATTACTAACATTAAAATTCATTTTATGAGAAGATTACCCATATATTTTGTAATTGATGTTTCTGAATCAATGATTGGCGAACCCATTGAACAAGTTCAAGAAGGTATTGCAACTATAATTAAGGAACTAAGAACCGACCCTTATGCGTTGGAAACTGTTTACGTATCAATAATAGTTTTTGCGGGTAAAGCACAAAAGATAACGCCTTTAATTGAGCTTTTTAATTTTTATCCGCCCAAATTGCCTATAGGTGGAGGTACTTCATTAGGAAATGCTCTGAATTTTTTAATGAATGATTTTGATTCATCACTTCAAAAGACTACACCAGAAATTAAGGGTGATTGGAAACCAATTATTTTCTTATTTACTGATGGTAATCCTACAGATAAATATGAAACCGCCTTTGATAAATGGAATCAAAAATATAAATCAAAATCCAATCTTGTAGTAATCTCGTTGGGTGACAACACTGATACGAGCATATTTGGTAAAATTACCGACCAGGTGCTATTGCTTAAAAATACAGATTCAGAATCGTTTAAGAAGTTTTTTAAATGGGTAACAGCTTCAATCAAAACGAGTAGTGTAAGTGTATCAGAATCAAAAGATGATGGCTTGCATTTAGCACCAATTACAAATGGTTATTTATCAAAAATTGACCTTGAAAAGGGATTTAATAAAAAGGTTGATGAGAATTTTGCTGTTATTTTAGCCAAGTGTCAAAACACCAAAAGACCATATTTAATCAAGTATCAAAAGAGAATTTCACCATCAGAATTTAAAGAATTAGCATTAAACACAGTAGATTATAAACTTGTTGGTGCATATCCTGTTGAAAATTCTTACTTTGATTTGTGCGAAAGTGATTCAAATCAAATCAAAATAAACACTTCTGAATTAGTTGGTTTTCCTGCTTGCCCTTGTTGTGGTAATCAATTTGGTTTTAGTCATTGTGGCTGTGGAAATATAATGTGTACGGGTGAAGAAGAAGTTAGTAAATGTCCTTGGTGCGGCATCGAAGCAAAATTTGGTTTTGGAGAAGGTAGTATTAATATTAACAGGACAAGGGGGTAATTATGGATATTTTAAAATACATGGGTAGTCTTGAAATAGATGCAAAAAACGAAGAACAATTATCAAAATTTCTTAACGAAAAGGAATCAGAAATAAAAGACTTTATAAAAGCATCATGGCAAAATTTTTCTGTGGTAAACACTAATACAATTGCAGACGAGGATGCAATAAAAATAAATGAAGGGTCATCAGAAGAATCTGAAACAAAAGAAGACTTAAAAATTGATGCAGAAAATGAAACGATTATAAATTCCGATAAAACCGAGCCAGCATTAATACAGAACGAAAATACCATAATCGCAGAGAGTAAAACTGAACCTGAACCCGTCAAAGTTGAACAGATAAAAGATAAAAGTTCTAACTCCTTTGAATTACAGATAAAGAATAAAAGCATTATTATTCCAAATGGTAAAGTAAATCAAGATTACTGCTTTCTATTTAAAATTGAGGAACTTGGTTTAACAGAAATTGGTGATTTTTGGTTTGAAGGTTTAGAGCCAATTGGGCTAATTTTTAATTCTGACACCAATGAAATTAAAGGAAAACCAAACACTGCTGGCGACCATAAAATAAAACTAAAAATTAAGAGAAAAGATTGGTCAGATGGGAAACCGGTCTTCGAAAGACAAATCACATTTATAATTAATCCAGACCCTAAATCATTATGGAAAAATATTCCTACTCCAAATGACATTGAATATTATAAACCTGATAGCGACAAATGTTTTGTAAAAGTCACATCCTCTACCAATATATTTGGACTTGGAAAAACCCACAAAAAAGACATTGTTGCAGCAAGCCAAAGAGGTCGTTCACATGCCCAAGAAGGTAAACCCCGTGATGATGATTTTAATATCAGATATATAAGTGAAGTTGATTGGTATATTTTATCCGTTGCTGATGGTGCCGGTTCTGCGAAATCCTCAAGAAAGGGTTCTGAAATAGCATGTAACACAGTAGTTGAAGTTTGTGAACAACTGATTAAGGAAAAAACAAAAGAATTTGAAAATCTAATCAAGGACTTTAGCAACGAAAAATCGGATGAGAGAAGAAAAAAAATGGGAGATGCTTTGTACGGTATACTCGGTAATTCAGTATTTAAAGCAGTAAAAAACATTGAAGAAGAAGCAAAGAAAGCTAACAAACCTTTAAAAGATTATTCCACCACTTTAATAGTGTCAATTTGTAAGAAATTCAAATTTGGATGGTTCGTCGGAGCATTTTGGGTCGGTGATGGTGGCGTTGGTATTTACAATAAAGACACTAATTTTTTAAAGATTCTTGGAGAATCAGATGGCGGTGAATATGCAGGTCAAACACGTTTTTTAACAATGTCAGAAATAACTCAACCCACAGAATTGTACAGAAGACTGAGATTTGATATTGTTGATGATTTCACAGCTTTAATTCTAATGTCTGACGGAATTACTGACCCGAAATTTGAAACAGATGCAAATTTGTTGAAAGTTGAAAAATGGAATGAATTATGGCAAGACCTATCAAAAGAGGTTGATTTTTCGGATGATAACGAAGCCTCAGCAGACCAATTGTTAAACTGGCTGGACTTTTGGTCGCCGGGCAATCATGATGATAGGACAATAGCAATACTATTTTAATTATGGCAAAAACAGTAAAAATTACAGCGACAGACGGCTCACAAGTTGAATTTGTGGACGAAATGAT
>JAKQEK010000141.1 GCA_029558535.1 Bacteroidota bacterium
GGTTTATTGTCACATATGGGGGGGTTTATTGTCACATATGAGGGGGTATTCATATGTATATTGCTACATTTCGGGGGGTATTGCTACATTAGTATTGACATTGTAGCAATACTATGTTATTATATACCTTGAGGTGAAAAAATGAGTAAAATACAATCTCCAGGTGTTCCCCAGTCAATTATAAATGCTGATAAAAAATTTAATGAACAGTATCAATCACTTGTTAAAAAAAGTAATTTAATGATACGGAAAGCGAGGTATAGTCTATCTTTACAACAACAAAAAGTATTGTGCTATTTGATTACACATTTATCTGAAAATGACACATACGAAACAGAAAAAATTTTTGATATTAAAGCTTTTTATGATTTTATGGAAGTTAATAATAAGGATTATGATAAAGTTAGAGAAGCACTTAAGGCTTTAAGAGATAAATCATGGTGGATTAATAATCCTGATGGCTCTGAATCCACTATCAGTTTTTTATCTAAAATAAGAACTAATAAAAGAAATGGTAAGGTTTATATTCATTTTGATAAAGACATGCTCCCTTATTTACAAGAATTGAAAACACAATACACATCATATAAAATTTACTATATTATGACCATGAAAAGTCAATATAGCATTCGATTATATGAAATTCTTAAATCTGTTGCGGGTAAAGAACTTTGGTATTTTGATATTGAGAATCTAAAAAAAATTTTTATGTGTGAAGAAAAATATTCTCATTTTGGACATTTTAGGACTAGAATTATTGAACCTGCAATTGAAGAAATCAATAATAAAACCGACCTTCATGTTACTTACGAATATTTTAATGAAGGGAAAAAAATAGTTGGGATTGAGTTTCATGTTTCCTACAAATCTAATGAAGATAGACTTAATGTAGATAGATTGATAAGGAAAGAACTCGATGAAAATAAATAAAAACAGCCTGCTCCTGGTTCAAAAGTAACAGACTGTTTTATAAATGCAAGACGAAAGGTCCAGCAATATTAATTATAATCATTATTTGACCTTTCGTCAATCGAAAGGATTGATGAAAATGAAAACTTTGCTTTGTATTGCTTATATAATTATTGTTTTTGTAATTTTTTACAAGACATTTAGAAGAAATAATAAGTACGAAAAAAATATTGATGAGCTAAGATTTATGGCTATATCGGAACATATTGACACGCTAAGCGAATTGAAAAACCATTTAAATGATATTGAACAGATGATAACTGACGTGCAGATATGCACCCCTAGCGAGCGTGCTACAGCGTTCAAGCTGTATATGCATACAAACAATACAGCAGTTGATATCCTGGCTGATAGTGCATCAGAGAACGTCCTGGCTCTTTTATTTGCTGAAAGACAAAAACTCCGCTCTTCCCTATATCATGAAATAAAAAATTTATATGACCGTTGTAACTCAAACAGTAACGGAAACAATATGAATTTATATGAAAATTAATGGGGGAGTAATAAAATGAAAAATTTAAAATTCTGTGAATACTGTGGGAAATTTATATCTGATATTAATAATAACGACTATTTTTCACATATTTCCATAAAATATTGTTCGCTTTGTTCTGAAAAAATTAGAAAAGAAAAAACATATGCCAGGGTTCAAGCATTGAGAAAAAGAAAAAAACAAAAAGATAAGTTTCGTGATGAGCAGTTAGATCTTCTTCGTGAAGAGAACGAACTACTACGACTAAGAATAATTCAGATAAGAGAAGAAATGATTTGAACCAATGAATAATTTGGATAAAATCATTAAAAAAATTCTATAGTGGTTCACACTATAGATACAAATAGGATGAGTAAAATCTCATCCTATTTTATTATTGACAGCATTTCATGAATATGATATAATGCAGTCAATAATAGGGGGTGCAGGGGTTTACCCTTGCCTCACGCCTACTTGTAGGCATAGTGAGATATACCTACAAGTAAAATCATCACATTTTCATGTGAGAATTTTTCTCTTGTGGGTATATGAAAACCCTCGCAAGTAAAGAAGAAAGAAGTGAGTAAATGAGCAGTCAAGTTTTAAGGGTAGAGGGTTTCAGTAAAGGTTCGTTGATGGGTATTGGTAGAGAAGTTGAAAGAGAAGAAAACTATGTACTGCAACATCGCAATCCTGATATTGATATAGAACGCACCCATTTGAATCATATATATAAGCAAACTAAGAATGGCATGTATGGTGAATTTAAAGATATTTGCAAAAAACTGAACGTATGCAATGCCGACAACCTCAAAAAGAACGCTACAGCATTTGAGGGGATTGTTATAACATCAGATAAAGAATATTTTGAGAATCTCGGTTACGTTCCTGGGCAAGAGCCACCTGAAAAAGTTAAAGAGTTTTTTGATAAGTCTTATGATTTTGCAAAACAAGAGATAGGATTCCAGGGTACAGATAATAATATTCTATCTGCTGTCGTTCATTATGATGAAACAACTCCCCACTTACAGCTATATTATGTTCCTGTGGTAGACTCATGGAAAGACAAAGTTTATCAGAAAGATGAAAATGGAAAAGTTCTCAAGAATTCGAATGGTTCACCAATCCAAGCTAGAGATAATAAAGGAAAAATAATATATAAAGACATTGAAAACTCTGAAGAAAGAAGATTAAATCGTACTCAATTTTGGCAGAACAAAGGTGGTAAAAACTCTTATAGCCTAATGCAAGACCGATATTATGAACAAATAAGTAAGGAATATGGACTAGGAAGAGGAGAAAAAGGCAGTACCAAACAACACACCACGAAAGCACAATGGGAAGCACAAAAGTTAGAAAAGGAACTTGATATCAAAACAAAAGAACTGACCGCCCATCAGCAGAAGATTGAAAAGCTGAAGAGTGAATTAGAATATGCAAAAGACGGTTCTGTATCTATCCCTCAACTTGCTAATAAGCAGAAAATAACGGAAATTCAAGACCAAAATAAAGCTTTAAAGGTTGAGGTTCTGAACTTGCAGACTGTCAATAGCGAACTAATGTCAGAAGTTAAAAAATTTAAGAACAATGAAAAAGAAAGAAATGAAGCACTAAAAAACCGTAATAGCATTGAACGACGTTCTTTAGATGCATTAGAAAGTGAGAATATATATAAGGCTTTTTTACTTGGAAATCCACAGCTTGAGCCTATAATGAGGCCCTTTGATAATTTCGTTAAACGAACTCATGAATACGGTCAACAAATGGTCAAACATAAACAACGTTATGTAGAGTGCATAGAAAGCCGAAAAATAGCCCTAAAATCAATTCAAGACGCTCAAGCAATGAAAAGTATAATAGAAAAGAATTTAAGCGAAATAAGGGCTATAGAACGCCATATAAACGATTTTAAAAATCGACTTACAGAATTAGAAAAAGGACGAGAACAATGTACAACACTCCAATTTCTAAAAAAAAGGGATTTTGATAAACAAATATCTGATTGCAAGGAGAAAATCAAAGAATATGAAAAAACGTTAGAAGGACATTCTATATCAGAAAAAATACTTAATCATGAAAAAGAACTTCAGAAATACATACAACAAATCAATGATAAGTCTATTCATGCTAATAATTTGACATCACAGGCACAAGAACATCTCAAAGAATATAAACTTATGATTCAAGCAAAAGAATGCTTAAATCCTTCTCCAAAGAGAATTATAGAACGTTATGACAAAGAGTATGAACCACCCAAAGAATACTCTTCTCTACTAAGTCATCAAAATAAAGAAGGACTACCAAAAGGAAAAGCTAATGAACGAGAAGAAATTAAAAAAACTATAGAATATTGGAAAGATATAATGAACAATCAAAAAGTCAATAAAATGCTAGAAAAACCTCAAATTTCAACCCATAAGAAATCTATCGACCGTGGCATGAGCAGGTAAAAAAAAGAGTATGTGGCTATTCTCAAATCAATAAAATTTATGAGGTGCTGTATACTCTTTTTTTATTTAATTTATTAAAATATTTAAGATGCAATAATCAGCTCTTATTTCTGCTGATTATTGCATCTATCTTTATTTTGTATGATTTTTTATTTTGCATTTTTAATGGGTTTTTTGATGTTTTTATTTGCTAAATGACACTTTTAAGGACAGCAGCTCTATACATTATCTCATCGTAATTGAAACAGGATTCAGCTGGAACAATCCAGTAGTTTCATTATACTCGCCAACCTTGGCTACAATATGAACATTAATCCCCATTCCGAAAGTATCTGGTACATCATCACCTGTCAGATTCAGATCATTATAGGTTACATCACGGAATTGGAAACTTGGACCGCTTACATTACTTTCGCTATAATCACAAGCATAAATCAAGTAGTCGAATCGTGTTGTGTAATCGCCATGCGGATTCACATATGCGGTGTGTCCGTCAAACTCAATCGTCCGACTGCTGTAGTTTCTTGCAAATTCACCTATGATGGGATCAAATGTATCTTTTGTACTCAATATAGCAGCAAGTTCGGGACAATTTTCTGAATTCAGTATTTCTACAGCAGGTTCTGTTTCAGATTCCTCTGCAGTTGTTTCAGGAAATGTATGGTAGCTTATTACAATTTCAACATCAGCAATATAATGATCACCCTCAAAGAATTCTGCACTTCCGTCAATAAGAACTTCCTGTACTTCACCATCAGAAGTAAGCCATCCAGTAATTAAATCGTCGATTCTTACCGTCTGCACATTTGTGAATCCAGCATCCTCAAACTGTTTTACAATTGTTTCATAGTTATCATAAAGAATGTCTTCGGATGAAAGCGGAGATGCTATTTCATTTGCAGAATGGTATGTAATCATAACTTCAGTATCGGGCGAATATACAGATTCTTTTGAAAACTCATCTGTCCCGTCAATAGATATTGATGCGATGATATACTCTTTGTCCATATCAGCATTAAGCAAATCATCCATTGCCTCTGTTTTGATATTTGTAAAGCCTGCATCCTTAAACTGACTGACAAGTTCCAAATACTTCAACCCGTCCCATTCATTCGAAGAGATCGGACAGAATACTTCTATTATTTCTGTTGTTGACTGTGTTTCTGCAATAGACGAACTTGTAGATGGTTTTTGCTTATCGGGTTGATTCCATAGACAGAATATAATAATTGCGATCAGTAAAATGCCCACAACAGGCAATAGTATTTTCCAGTAACGCTTAATGAAAGCGGAAGTTTTCTCAAAGTCTTCTTTTGCAAGCTGTGCTTTATTATCAGAAGCTTTATAGGTATTGACCTTTTGGGCGATCACATAGAGTATAAAAAAGAATAAAGCAGTTGAAATAATGAAGCTGATCAAAAACGGTACGAACCCTTCTGCACCGATAGTGTTCAGAATCTTTATAGATATGATAAAGCCTGACAAATTCGAAAGAAGTACCTTCCAATGCTTTTTAATAAAAGCGTGTCGTTTTTCTCTTTGGATGCGTTCTTCTTCCTCAATTCTGCGTCGTTTCTCTTCTTCCTGCTGTTTCTTATTTTCAACGAAGTCGAGAACAGCCTCAACTGTTCCTTTTCTTCCAACCTTCACAGAATTTGATTGGTTTACTGTTGTATGATTCGTTGTGTTATAGATATTATGATTTGTGACAGCATTAGCCACAAAATACTGTGTTCCGCAGTATTGGCAAAACGCTTTTTCAAGATTAGAATTAACTTCTAACTGTGCACCACAGTGTGGACAAACCGCAGATACCATTTTGATTTCACCTGCCATATAACCGCCTCCCGTAACAGTTTAAATTGCATAAGCAGGAACTATTCCTCCTATAATTATACCATTATATCTCTGTCTGTCAAGAAAAATAGGAAGTATAATTATTACATAGAGTGTTATTTCGCAAATAAAAACATCAAAAAACCCATTAAAAAATCATAGGGGGTTTTAGGGGTTTCACCCTTAACAAGTTTTTAGTTATTTGTATGACAAATAACAGTGCTTGCTATATTTGAAAATGTACATATTTCCGTATGTATTTCAATATTAAATATAAGTCTATTTTATGATTAATTTGATATAATTCAATTCACTAATTCTGTATTTAATATTAACTTGAAATAAATTCGATTTTCAAATACATTCCCATAGCTCTTGCAAGCCTTTGGAGAGTTTT
>JAKQEK010000265.1 GCA_029558535.1 Bacteroidota bacterium
TAAATCCTGATTCTACTTCTTTAACAACTGCTAACTTAAAGGACATTGAATAATCCTTTTGACTACGTTTTAAATAAACGTTTTTTTCTCCTTTTTCCATAACGATAAAAAATTGTGTATCGCTATTTCAGGACTAGACATTTTTGGAAATAAAAAAATCCTGCCAATAGTTGACAGGATTTTCAATATAACTTGAAAAAATATTATTTTCTTGTGTGACGACCGTAACGGCTTTGGAATTTGTCGATACGTCCAGCTGTATCCACTAACTGAGATGTACCTGTAAAGAATGGATGTGAAGTATGAGAGATATCCAATTTAATCAATGGATATTCATTACCATCTTCCCATTTAATTGTTTCTTTTGACGCTGCGCAAGATGGACATAAGAAAGCATAGTCATTTGACATGTCTTTAAACACTACCAATCTATAATCTGCTGGATGTATATCTTTTTTCATTTTGAATTATTATTATCTTGTTTATCCTAAAAATGGATTGCAAAGGTAACTATTTTTTTTTATTATCCTACATTTTTACAAAAATAAAATAAGTTTTAATTGTTTTCGTTATTTTTACAAGCGTATCAATATGAAAAAACAGGTGATCAACAAAACAAAAACAGCTCTGAAATGGCAATTAACGTTCTTTACAGTTGTTGCATTATTTATTCTATCAATGAATACTTCTTGTAAGAAAACAACATTGCTTTCTAAAGGAAATTTAGCTTTTTCTAGAGATACTGTTGTTTTCGACACTGTTTTTACAACCATTGGATCCACCACCAAACAACTCAAAATTTACAACAAAGAAAACAAACCTGTATTAATTTCAGATGTAGAATTAATGGGGGGCAACTCCTCCCCTTTTCGTATTAATTTGGATGGTTTGCAAGGCATAAAGTTTTCTGAAATTGAACTTCCTGCAAAAGACAGCCTTTTTATGTTTGTTGAAGTTACGTTAAACCCCAATGGTGGCACATTGCCCATGGTGATTGAAGATTCCATTCGATTTCGTACCAACGGCAAAGATCAATACATTCAGCTTGCTGCATGGGGACAAGATATTTACTACCATTATTCAGACATGAGTGGTGCTACCAATAATTTGGATTTAAACCAAGGTGTTTGGCCTAATGATAAGCCCCACTTAATTTACGGCGCTGCATTTGTGGATGAAGGCAAACAACTCACCATCCAAGCGGGAACTAAAATTTATTTGCATAAAAAATCCTTTTTATTTGTCTATAAAGGCACACTCAACATCCAAGGACAATTGGATAATGAAGTGGTTATTCAAGGAGACCGATTAGAAAGTGATTACAAAGATGTTGCTGGACAATTTTACGGTGTTTATTTTAAAGAAGCCAAACCTTCTACCATCAATTATGCAATTATTAAAAACGGAACAACAGGCATCCACATTGAAGGTGATGGCAACAACGGTAGCACACCAACCGTAACCGTTACAAACACCATCATTCAAAACAATGCAAGTTACGGCATACTGAACTTTGCAGGTGGAAAAATAAAAGCAACTAATTGTGTAGTATCCAAAAATGGATTGCATGGTTTTGTTAACATTGCTGGAAGCGGTTTTGATTTTGAACATTGCACATTTGCAGGTTATGCAAGCGGACAAACGCAATTGCCTGTGATTGGCATCAGCGATTATTACAAAGACAACTCCACTGTCTTGGTTACAGATATTACTGGTAGTGCTAAAAACTGTATTTTTTATGGCAATCAAGACGATGAGTTGGTATTTAATTTAGACAATGTGGGTACCAACAACTTTACGTTTTCTAATTGCATCATCAAAATGAAAACACCTAGCACCGAACCATTTTACAGTGGAATTAAATGGAATGAAGCGCCTCAATTTAAAAATGTAGCAGAATACGATTTTGATATTCCATACTCTTCACCAGCCGTAAATTCTGGGTTGAATTTAAGCATACCGCAAGATATCAAAGGAAGAGTAAGAGATGCGCAACCTGATATGGGAGCTTATGAATCTCAATAAGTTATCTACTTTTTAGAATTATTCTTAATTATTTCATTTTTTTCATCTAAATTAAATCAGATATATTTATCTTTGTCGCCGTATTAATAAAAGATTTCTCCTTTTATGCATATAGATTATGATTTAATAATAACCTATGGTGGCATAGCTAAGAAAATTAGTAAGGGTGAAATTGTATTCTCTGAAAATTCTGAACCCAAATATTATTACCAAGTTTTATCGGGAAGTATCAAAATTTACACCTCTAACATACAGGGTAAAGAATTTGTTCAAGATATTTACACACCTGGTCAAAGTTTTGGTGAACCGCCTTTATTGATTGATAAAAAATATTTAATCACAGCAGAGGCGCAAGAAGAAAGTGTAATACTTCTTCTCAAAAAAGAGAATTTCATGCAATTAATTGATGAGCACAAGGAAATTCATTTTGAGCTCACCAAAGATTTGGCAAACAGAGCCTACAACACTTTATTTTCGGCTCAAATACTTGCTAACCCTTCGCCAGAAGATAAAATCATCAAGTTTTTAAATCAATTGGTTGAGAAAAATATTATTGAAAAAACACCCCAATTCCCTACACACGTCAGCAAATTGCCAATCAAATTGGGTTGAGGGTTGAGACTGTAATACGTTCATTGAATAAATTACAGAAAGAAAATAAGGTACAAATCATCAATAGAAAACTTTATTATTTATAGTCTATGAAAATGTCGCTTGCAAAAAAATGGTTTTTAATTGGGTTGTTAAACCTAGCAATTGTTGCATTATACGGAACATTGATGCGTTATAAAATTACGTTTGATTTTCCAATCGTGCATCAAAAAAACCTATTGCATGCAAATTCTCATTTTGCTTTTGCAGGCTGGATCAGTCACATTATCTATAGCGGCATTGCTTTATTGATGATGGATTTTATTGCCACCGAAAGAGCAAAAAAATACCGTTATCTTATAAATTTTAATTTGTTTATTTCCTTTGGAATGTTAATTTCATTTACACTTCAAGGATATAAGGTTGTCTCCATCATTTTTTCTACTCTATCTATTGTAATGGCAATTTTGTATGCTATTTCATTTTTTAGAGACGCTAAATATTTACCCAAAGATCACCCTTCAAAGAAATGGATAATAGCTGCTTTGATTTTAAACATCATCTCCACTTTTGGTCCGCTCAACCTTGCATACATGATTGCAACCAAAACATTGACCTCAGATTTATACTTAGGTTCTTTGTATTATTACTTACACTTCCAATACAACGGATGGTTTTTCTTTGGTTCTATGGCGTTAATTGCAAAAACATTACCGAAAGATTTCCCATCATTAAATAAATATTTCTGGTTGTTTGTTTCCACAGTAGCCCCAACATTTATGTTATCCATTTTATGGACAAAGCCTCCAATGTGGTTATACGTTGGAACAGTATTAGCAGCGCTTACCGACCTAAGTATTTGGATATTTATGATTTATAAACTAGCGCCAGATTTTAAAAAAATAAAATATTCTACACCAAAATGGGTTAATTGGATTATTAAGTTTGTATTGTTTGCATTAACTTTAAAATTTATTCTTCAAACACTTTCTGTAATTCCATCATTAAGCCAATTAGTATTTGGAATACGCCCTATTGTTATTGCTTATTTACACCTTGTATTATTAGGAGTATTTAGTTTGTTTATCATTAGTTTTGGATTTATTAAAGGATATTATAAAGCAACAAATTTCGCAAAATACGCTGCAATTGTCTTTTTTATTGGAGTATTTTTAAATGAGTTGTTTCTTGCAATTCAAGGATTTGCAGCATTTGCTTATGTCATCATTCCTTTTATCAATTATTATTTATTTTCGGCAGCAATTTTATTATTAGCAGGTGCTATTCTCTTATTTTTATCACAATTAAAAGAAAAAAATAACTTTAAATAATAAATACAAAACCCTTTATTTCAATAACTTACAGGTTTAAGTAAAGTTATTTTAAAAAATATATAAGATAAAAAGATATTTTTATCCTTTTTATAAATAATTATACATATATTTGTGCTGTAATAATTCTAAAAAATAGAATCTATGAAGCCAAAAAACATCTCCAAATTATTTTTGTTTTCTGCAATTCTATCTTGCATGCCTTTAAATGCAAATGCACAAGATACCATTACAAAAGACAATACATTTATTATCAGTAGTCAGATTAGACCAAAAGCTGAACTTCGTTATGGGAACTTTGCTCCATTTGAAAAGGGTGACGATCCTGCAGCGTTAATTAGTCAACGCACTCGTTTAAAATTATTTTACGATTACAAAGGAATTTTGTCAGTAAACCTTACTCCACAAATGGTAAATGTATGGGGGCAAGATGGCAACACACAAGGCGCAGGATTAAGCAATGGTCTATCATTTTACGAAATGTGGGCAACTGTAAATTCAAGTAAAACAACCTTCTTTAAAGTAGGTCGCCAGATAATTTCTTTAGATGACGAACGTTTTTACGGTGCTTTGGATTGGGCGCAAGGAGGAAGAACACACGATGCACTCTCTTTTCATTGGAAAGCAAAAATTGTAGAATTAAGTACTTTTTTAGCATACAACCAAAATTACAAACAATTGTATGGCAACAATTTATACAACACTAATGGAAACTTATATTCTCCAGTTGGTGCAACTCCTTACAAATGGATGCAAACTTTATGGGCTAAGTTTAATATCACAGACAAAGATGCAATTAGTTTATTGGCAACTAACTTAGGTTTTCAGACAATGTTAACAGCAAACGACACTGCACGAAACTATAACAACCAGACGTATGGTATCAATTATTTTCATACAGGAAAAAAATGGAGTATTAATGCATCAGGTTACTATCAAATGGGGCAAAATGCAACTGGTAAAACAATAAGTGCATACATGGCTGCAATTGGCGCTTCTTATAAAATTAATGATAAGTGGAAAATTGGTCTAGCAAGTGAATTAGTAAGTGGAAACAAAGTTGGCGGAACAGCTGCAAAAGTAAGCAATGCATTTACACCGTATTTTGCAACGGGACACAAATTTTATGGACACATGGACTATTATTATGCAGGCAATGGCCACAAAGAAGCAGGTATTTCAGACAACTTCTTAACATTGGCTTTTGCACCATCACAAAAATGGAATTTATACTTAAATGCACACCAATTTATAGCACCTTATGGGGTTAATAATGGAACAGAGAATTTATCCAGTAATTTGGGGCAAGAATTTGACTTAGGTTTCAATATTAAAATAAACAATTTTGTTAAAATATACGGTGGATATTCTCTATATTTGACAACTAAAACAGTTGATTATTTAAAAGTAAAAACCAATACCAGAATGGACCAACATTGGGGATGGTTAACTTTAGATATAACTCCTGTTTTTTTAAATTTAAAACATTAATTAGTAATAAATTCTTAAACAATAAAAACAAATCATCATGACAAAAAAAGCAATTTTATTTGGACT
>JAKQEK010000274.1 GCA_029558535.1 Bacteroidota bacterium
GTTTTCACTTCGACTATACTGTAATTCTTATTCAATTCAAATGAATCTATAACACCTTTTAAGCATAGCTTTTTAGCCCAACGTTCTGCTGTTTCTTCTTCGGGTCTTACAATTTCATCAACTCCAATTGCTCTTAAAACATTTTCGTGTAAAGGATTTATAGACCTGCTTATCAACCTTTTTACTCCAAGATTTTTGAAAAGAGCCGTTACCATTACATTGGTTCCTTGGTCTTCTCCGATACAAACCATTACAATGTCTGTGTTTTGCAAAGGCAAATCAGCAACAGTTTCTTCATCAGTCGCATTCATACAAATTGTATGCGAAATTTTTTCTTTCAACGAATTGACTTTTTCCATTCGGGAATCAATTCCTATTACTTCGTTTCCTTGCAATGTTAGTTTTTCTGCAAGTGAAGCTCCGAAGTTTCCTAATCCTACTATTATAAATTTCATTTGTTTAATCCGTTATTTAGTTAATTAAAATTTCGTCTGTCGGGTAACGATAATTTAGTGATTTTACTTTTTTGAATATTGCAATGAGTATAGAAAGCATTGTAACCCTACCAATAAACATAATAGCAACCAATACAATTTTACTCTCACTACTTAAATCTCCTGTAATTCCTAAACTTAATCCAACAGTACTATATGCCGAAAAACACTCAAAAGCAATGTCTAACAATTTAACATTGCTATCATAATATGAAATCAAAAATATTCCAAAACCAATAACGACTAAAGAAAGTGTCATTGTGGCAAATGCTCTTCTTACCGAAATATTTGCAATTTCTCTTCTCCAAATTTCAATTTTTTCTTTTCCTTTTGCCAAACTTAAAAAGTTGAGCGTAGCAATCGCAAATGTACTGGTTTTTATACCTCCTCCTGTAGATGCAGGTGAAGCCCCAATCCACATTAAAAGTATAATGACGATGATAGATGAAAAATGAAGCTGACTAAAATCAATAGAATTAAATCCTGCCGTTCTTGGTGTAGTTGCTGTGAATAATGCAGTGATGAATTTCCCGATTCCTTCGTGTGAATTTAATGTATTGTAATATTCTTTTGCATAAATGATTGCTGTTCCCACAATGATTAAACTGAAAGTAGTTATCAAATTAATTTTACTACTCAAAGTCAATATCCAGGGTTTGTAATTATCTTTCCCCTGTGCAAACCAAAGTATATATCGTTTTACAAAATGCTTGAGGTATCGCAACACATTAATAACTATTGGAAATCCTAAACCTCCAAATACAAAAATGACAATGATAATAAGTTGTAAAGGATAGTTGTTTACGAATCCGTCTTGCATCATTCCGTTAGGCAAAGTAGAAAATCCTGCATTACAAAATGCAGAAATGGAATGAAATGCAGAAAAGAAAATTCGGTCAAAAAAAGATGGAATCAATTCTTTATCAATGTTTATATAGATAAAAAATGCTCCTACAAATTCAATAAAAAATGTAATTCCTAAAATCCTTTTTAATGTGGTAAATACTTCTCCTATTTTGTTGGAACTCGAAATATCGCTTAACGCAATTTGGTTTTCGTAAGTAGCACCACCTTTAAAAAAATAACTGAAATAACTTGCAAAAGTCAATATTCCCAAACCTCCTGCCTGTATTAAAAGCATAATAAGACTTTGACCAAAAGGTGTGAAAAAACTACTTGTATCCACAACGATAAGACCAGTTACACAAACTGCACTTGTGGAAGTAAATAAAGCATCTATAAAGCTGATTCCGTTATAAGTAGCGTTGGGTAACATCAACAATAATGCTCCTATAAAAACTAATCCCATAAAACTGATGATAAAAAGTTGTGCAGGATTTAGAACAGAACGTTTGTAATTGATTTTTGGGGTTGCAAACTCTCTAATCAATTTGAGTATAATGGCAAACCTTGTCCAATCTATAATTTGTGAAATACTTGTATCAATCTGCTTGTAAATACAATAAATAACAAATAATACACTCAATAAATCAAATAAAAAAACATTAAAAACAAACTTTTTCTTTAGAAAAACATATTTATTAACGGTAATAAAAACGGCTACAGATAACAATACAGTATAAAAAAACAAAATGGCTTGTTCTGCCCAATTAGGCAGGCTAAATCCGTAATCGAATATTAAAACAAACAGGGCTACGATGTATAGTCCATATAAAACTTTGTTCAGTATCGGATTTTCTAATAGTTTTTTCATTACCTTTTATTCTCTCTTACTTTGTTTGCTTAAAACCATATACCCCAATATTCCACCAATTATAGAAGCAA
>JAKQEK010000275.1 GCA_029558535.1 Bacteroidota bacterium
ATTATCATTTACTTCGCCAATCCCCACCGTGCAGTCTATTACACTTACATCGTCAATAAATAAGTAAGATTCATATTGGCTTTGAGGAACTGAATTATTAATAGAATCAATCATGGTATTAGCATTATCTTTAAAATTACCAATAGTCAAATACTTTTCACCACCATTAGCTATGTACGTTCCCGAAATCTGCACCCAGTTAAGCGTATCATATATTATGTTGCCTGCTGGATTTTCTATTTGAGGAACAAATGAAAGGTTGGTGTTAATGGTATAGTCCACTGCGCTGTCAACAGAAAGATATAATCCAATGCCGTCTGTAACATACTTTAATTCCTCTGCAGCCGAAACATAAAAACTGACACAATACTCATGCCCTTGCTTTAATGTGTCTGAAAGTTCTCCGCCAACATATTCTCGCCTGTTTATATAATTTGGATTTAAAGGCTGCATAAGTGTAGCCAATCCTACATATGCAATTCCTGTTCGTGCATATTGGTATCCAACTCCACTTTGCGGAACATAAGAGGTTCCGCAAAATATATCAGGCTGCTCACTGAAATAATCAGGACTGCCATAAGTTGCCCAATACCAATATTTACATTGCATGGCATAGGTGCCTGTGCAGGTTATGGTATCTTCAAAACTTGGATTTAAAACTAAGTTTTGTGCATTTGCTTTACTTGCACAATACAAGCATAAAATAATAATAAATTTTTTCATAATTTAAAATTGTGAGGAGGCGCAAAGCCTCCTCACAAAAATAATTATTAATTAACGACCAACTTAATTATTTCACTGTTACGTCCCATAATCTCCACCTTTACAATGTATATGCCTTTTGATAAATCAGATACAGGTATTGAAATTAAATTACTGCCTTTTGTAAGCTTGTATTCTTTTATTTCTTTTCCTAACATATCCATTAATTTTACCTTCCCGCTTTCATCCTCTCCTAACTCATTTTTATAATACACCACAGTATTAGCAGGATTGGGATACAATTTGCCTGAACTTAAATTATCATTTACTTCGTTTATACCCACCGTACAATCTATTACACTTACATCGTCAATAAAAAAATATGCTCCATGTGCACCAAGTGGGAGACTGAGGTTAACAGAATCAATCATAGTATTAGCGTCATCT
>JAKQEK010000301.1 GCA_029558535.1 Bacteroidota bacterium
AAAGCACTAATGGGAATGAAAGTCTAGGAGAGATGCAAGAGTGGTTTAATTGGCAGTCCTGGAAAGACTGTGTATGTAATGTACCGAGGGTTCGAATCCCTCTCTCTCCTCATAAGAAAATAAATTGATAAACAAATGAAAAGTAAAAATATTGTTATTATCTTAATGGTTATTATTGGTCTTTTGATTTTAGGATTATCATACAATGAAATGAATAAACAAAAAGACGCTGAAAATATTGATATAGAAGAAGAAGTTGTTGTTACTCAGACAAGGGAGGAGAAAGTTAATAATTTTCTTCAAGCATTAAAGAATTCAGATTATGAAAAGCTTTCCAAAGACTTTGTTCCCCAATTAGCAGAAGAATTAACTTATGATGAAATGATAAAGTTAAAAGCCTTGCTTGATGAAAACTGGGGAGATTTGATTAATTTGAATGAACCAGAATATCCTGATTTTGGAGAAGACAAAATAGTTTTGGATTATAGAAAAGCAGAATTTCAGAAAGAATCAACTGATATTTTAATCAGGTTCATATTTGATAAAGAGGATAAATTGACTCAAGTATTTTTTGATTCTCCAAAATTAAGAGAAGCAATCTCTGATTGATTTTCTCCTTATTTTAATATATTATTAAAATACATATGGATGGTATAAATTTTACAAATAAAGCTCAGAAAATGATGATGCAAGCCCAGAATTTAGCTGGCAGTTTAGGTCATCAGCAAATAGATGCTCTCCATTTAGTCTATGTCATTATTTCCGAGCAGGAAAACATTGTTATAAGCCTTTTAAATAGGTTGAATATTGATATTGAAGATTTAACTAAAAAAGTAAAAGGAGCTTTAAACCAAGTGCCTGCTCCTGCGCCCAATCAAGTTCCTGGCCAATTCTATTTAACTCAGGACATGGCTAAGGTTTTAGAAAGAGCCAGAGAAGAAGCAATGAACTTAACCGATGAGTTTGTTTCTTTAGAGCATTTATTTTTAGCTATTCTTTCAACAGACATTTTAGCTAAAGAGGTTTTAGAAAGAGCTCATTATTTAAAGCAAACAACTAGTTTTGGAGAAGAAGCGCAAATGCCCAAGCTTGATTATGAAACAGCTTTGAAAATCTTTGCTCAATTAAGGGGCGGAGAAAGAGTAACTAGCCCTAATCCAGAATCAAAGTATAAGATTGTTGAAAACTATTCTCGTAATTTAACTAATTTAGCTAAGCAGGGAAAATTAGATCCAATTGTAGGCAGAGAAGATGAAACCAGGAGATTAATGCAAATATTGTCTCGTAGAACAAAAAACAATCCTGTTTTGATTGGAGAAGCAGGCGTAGGGAAAACAGCAATTGTTGAAGGATTGGCTCAAAAAATCATTAAAGGAGAAGTACCAGAATCATTAAAAGACAAAGAGGTAATAAGTTTGGATTTAGGAGCTTTAATTGCTGGAACCAGGTATAGGGGAGAATTTGAAGAAAGAATCAAAGCATTGCTTAAAGAAGTTAAAAAAGCAGAAGGAAGATATTTATTATTCATTGATGAATTGCATACTTTAATTGGTGCTGGTTCAGCTGAAGGAGCGATTGATGCTTCTAATTTATTAAAACCAGCGCTTGCTAGAGGAGAATTAAAAGCAATAGGAGCAACCACTTTAAAAGAATATCAAAAGCATATTGAATCAGACCCTGCTTTAGAAAGAAGATTCCAACCAATTTATGTAACTGAGCCAAGTGTGGAGGATACAATTTCTATACTAAGAGGAATCAAGGAAAAGTATGAAATGCATCATGGTTTGGAAATAAAAGACTCAGCTTTAATTGCTGCAGCTGAATTATCTGCTAGATATATTCCTGATAGGTTTTTGCCTGACAAAGCAGTTGATTTAATGGATGAAGCATCCTCAGCTTTAAGATTGGAAATTGAATCAAATCCAACAGAAATAGATAATCTAAATAAAGAAATTCAAAAACTAGAAATTGAAAAAGAAGCAATTAAAAAAGAAGCAGGCACTCCTCAGTATGTTAAAAGAGAAAAAGTAATTAATAGACAATTAGCAGAACTCAAAGAAAAGGCTAATGCTTTTTCGGTACGCTGGAAAACAGAAAAAGAAACCATTGCTAGCATTAAGCAATTAAAAGAAGAAATAGACAAGCATAAATATGAAGTGGACAGGTTCTTAAAAGATGGAGACTTGCAGAAAGTTGCTGAAATCAAATACGGTATTTTGCCTGATTTATTCTCTAAACTAAGAAAACAAGAAAATAAACTAGTTCGACTTCAAAAAGAAAATCCAATATTAAAACAAGAAATTGGACCAGAAGAAATTGCTAGAGTTGTTTCTCGCTGGACAGGTGTTCCAGTGACTAGTCTTCTTGAATCAGAAGCCAAGAAACTAGAGAACATGGAAGAATTAATATCCAAAAGAATAGTTGATCAGGAAGAGGCAATCAAAGCAGTTTCTAATGCAATCAGAAGATCTAGGGCTGGTATTTCAGAAGAATCAAGACCTTTAGGATCTTTCCTTTTTCTAGGACCTACTGGAGTTGGTAAAACAGAAACAGCCAAAGCTTTAGCAGAGTTTTTGTTTAATGATGAAAATGCTTTGATTAGAGTTGATATGTCTGAATACATGGAAAAGTTTGATGTTTCAAAAATGATTGGCAGCCCCCCAGGATATGTTGGTTATGATGAAGGGGGACAGTTAACAGAAAAAGTAAGAAGAAGACCATATAGCGTAATCTTATTAGATGAAATAGAAAAAGCTCATCCAGAAGTATTTAATATCTTACTTCAAGTTCTAGA
This sequence comes from Bacteroidota bacterium, assembly GCA_029558535.1. Lineage (GTDB taxonomy): Bacteria > Bacteroidota > Bacteroidia > Bacteroidales > ML635J-15 > Bact-19. Next base: position 2,795 of record JAKQEK010000301.1, read on the forward strand.
AGATGGAAGGTTAACTGATGCAAAAGGAAGAATAGCTTCTTTTAAGAATGCAATCTTGATTATGACTTCTAATGTTGGTTCAGATATTATTGCTAAAGAAGCTCCTTTGGGATTTGTTGATGACCATAAATTGAGCCAAAAGCAAGGACTTAAAGAAAAAGTTCAAAGAGCTTTAAAAGAAAGATTTAAACCAGAGTTTATCAATAGGATTGATGAAATAGTAATATTTGATTATTTGGGAGCTAAGGAAATAAAGCAGATAGTTGATTTGGAGTTAAATAAAGTTCAGAAAAGATTAAAAAAGAAAGACATTAAAATATCAGTTACTGAAAAAGCAAAGAATTATTTAGCAGAAAAGGGATTTGATTCTAATTATGGAGCAAGACCATTGAAAAGATTAATTCAGAAACTAATATTAGACCCAATGGCTTTAAAAATTGTTGTGGGGGATATTAAAAATGGAATGAGGATAAACATTGACGTCGAAAAAGGAGAAATAACAGTTAAAACATTCTCTAAAAAAGTGTTAGTAAAGAAATGAACAAACAAGATATAGCCAATTTAATTTTAATGTTTTCTTTAAGCATTTTCGGTGGAATTTTATCCTTGTATTTTGCTTTTAAGAACAATTTGCTTAATTATTCGTCAGTTACTATCAACCAGCAGGAAGAAAGAGTATATATTGAAGAGAATACAGCTTTGATTAACAGTATTAAAGAAACTAAGAAAGCGATCTTTTTAATAAAGCAAGGAGAAAAGTCTTTTCATGGAGTTGTTTTAACATCAGATGGATTAGCAGTTACTTTATCAAGCAACATTGCTAAAGGATCTATTACTTGCAATGTTGATTTAATTGATTCTACTTGTCAGGTTATTAAAAGAGATTTAGAAAACAATCTAGCTTTAATAAAGATTGATAGAGACAAGCTATCCACTTTAGGATTCTATGATTTAGAAGTTGAAACAGGGAAAAGACTTTATATCAATGCTTTAACATCAGTAAACGAGGGGATTATAAAGAGTTTTACCGAGGAATCAATTAAAACTAATATTAGGGAAACAGAGCCAATCAGTGGAAGTCCAGTATTAAGTTTGGATAACAAGATAATGGGCATAGCGGAAATAGATAAGAATGGATTTGTTTCCGTTGTTCCTATTTCTCTTATTAGGGAATTTGTTGGACTTTAATTTTATATGGACGATATAATAATTTTTAATCCTAAAAATGATGATCTTTTAAGTCAGTTTTTATCATTGTATTCTGCTCTAAAGAACAAAAAAGGCAATGAATTCAATTTTATTCTAGACAATATTAATTGGGTGTATCCTTTGATAGTGCTTCCCATTAGTTCTTATATAAAAACAACAAATAGTAAATACTCTCTTAACAATTTGAACTCAATTTCAGATTATTTAAAATTTATTAATTTTCCACATGGCGTTAATTCTGTTTCAGAATTGCAAAAAAATGTTTTAACCAATAAAACATATATCCCTATTAGCATAATAGAAAAAGATTATATTATTGGAAGAGAAAGAATAGAAGGTCTTTTTTCAGAATTGATATATAAAAATATAGGATCAATAGATGGATCAAAAAGCGCTATCGTGTATCCAATATTGGAATTAGTTAACAACATATTTGAACATAGTAAAAGTGACAAGGGATTTATTTTCGGCCAGAATTATCCTCAAAAAAATTATCTCGATGTTTGTATAGTTGATAGGGGAAGAGGATTGACAAAAGCATACGAAGAGGAAAACAATTTAAAATTAAAAGACATCGAGTCTATACAAGAAGTTTTAAAGGGTAAATCTACAAAACAAGACAAAGAAAGGGGCTATGGAGTCAGAACATCTAAAAGAATCATTTGCGAAGCTTTAAACGGCGAGTTTTTAATGGTTTCGGGGTCAGCAGCACTTTTTTCTGATTGTAAAAATGATAAATTATTTTCTTTGCCAGACTTTAACTGGCAAGGAGTTATAATTTCTTTTAGGATTCCAAGACCCAAAAATCCTATCAGTATCACGCCCTATCTTGAATAATTATCGTTATTATGGTTTAATAAAAATATGGAAAAAGCAAGAACAATTTATTTAGAAAAAGAAATAGCTTCGATAATCTCTTCGAGGGATATTTTTTCTATTATAGAAAGTAAAATAGAAGAGGATAGTAGGGATTTTATAAATTTAGATTTTTCTAATGTTGATTTTGTTTCTCGCTCTGCAGCACATGAATTAGTTTTATTGCAAGAAAAGTATAGATTAAAAGGCATTTTTGTTTCTTTTGTTAATACAAATAAAGATATCAGAGAAATGATAAGGGTGGTTGCTTCTAATAGAGTTTTACCAAACACTAAGGATTCAGAATTTAACCCTCAAATAGTTAACATTAAAGAATTAATGGATTAATTTATGAGTTTAAGAATTAGAAAACAGAAAAAAATTAAAAATAAAGATAATTTATTAAGTTTTTTAAAAGAACTATTTTTATCAGAAGAAGATATAAAAATAAATAATCTTTCTCCAAAATTTAAAAATTGTTTTGAAGCCATAAAGTGGCTCAAACAAAAAGATAATAATTTTAGTTAATATGACAATCAACTTTAAGTTTATCGTGGGCTGGGTATTAATATTCTTTGGACTAGGAATAATTGTTTGGGATATTTCCACTTCCTATTATTATTTTACTGGCCAAAAGCAATTTCCTCAGATATTTGCAGAACCTGTGGTTCAAAAGCAAGAAATATCTCTTCCAGGAGGAATAAGTCAGGAACAAATACAACAGCTTGTAGTCGAAATGATGGGCAATCAAATGACTGGATTTATTCCAACCAATTCAGTTTCTGATTTTTTAAATTTAAGCTCTTGGAGCGTGTTTGCATTCTTTCTTGTTTACGCAGGAGTAAAAGTAGCTTCTATTGGTAATGATTTATTAAAAAAAGAGGCCAATATTTGACCTCATAATTCAGTTACATTAACTAGAGTCCACGGTCTTCCCTTATTGCAAGACTTATCTTTTTGCATTACAAATTGGTATTCTTTACCAACCATTAATCCATCTACTTCTTTCCAATCTTGTACTAAGATATAATCTGGATAATTGTCTTGTTTTTTGAAATGGAGTCTTGCTCCGTCAGTAAGGGTGATGATATAAGACTCTCCATTAAAAAAGCTGTTTTCATGTTCTATTTTCTCAACAATGCCGATTATCTTTTTTTGAACAATAGTTCCTCGCGCTGCTTTGCAAGTAGTGCAACCAGCAATAAGTATCATCGCAATGATGATAATCAGGATTAGTTCTTTTAGTGCCATGTTAATATGCCAGATGCAAAATACAATACTTATACTTCTTTGTCAACCCACGTTTGTTTTCGTGCTTTTTTTATGGTATAATATATAATATGGATTTAAAAACCTTTGCTAAACAAAGAAAACATTTATTCTGGTATATTAAAGATACAGACAATCTTTCTCAAGATTCAATAGTTGAGCATATTTTAAATTATGGTAACTGGAAAGATTTCAAAGAACTTATTAGCATAATGGGCATTGATAATGTTGCTAGAATATTCAGAGCTCAAATAGAAAAGCAAAGAAATAATTATCGCCCTAAAATTAAACATTATTTTGAATTATATTTTAACGAACATGCAAAATAATATATTAACAGAAAAACAAGAACAAATAATCCCATTATTAAAAGACTTTTCTAGTCAATTTGGACTAATAGGCGATACGGCTATTGCTCTTCATATGGGTCATCGTAGGTCAATTGATTTTGATTTAGCTTCTATTGATGCTTTTGATAATTCAAAAATTAAGAGCAAAATTAAAAATATAGAAGCTGTTATTATTGATGAAAAAGGGGAATATACAATAATAGTTCAAGGTATAAAAATTACATTTCTTCATTATCCTTTTAATATAGAGTTTAATGAAGAGTTTGATGGGGTTAAAGTAGCTGATTTACTAACGCTATCTGCTTTAAAGGCTTATGCTCTTGGCAGGAGGACAAAATGGAAAGACTATGTTGATTTATACTTTATTCTTAAAAAATATTCTTTAAATCAAATTATTGAAAGAGCGGAAAGTATTTTTAAACAAGAGTTTAATGAAAAGATATTCAGATCTCAATTAGGATACTTTGAAGATATAGATTATTCTGAAGAAGTAGAATATATGTCAGGATTTGAAACTGATGAAGAAACAATTAAAAAAGAATTATTGAAAATAAGTTTGGAAAAATAATTTGACAATCGCATTCTTTTTTAATAACCTCATAAGCATTAAGGTTTAGCCTTAAGGAGAAAGATATGAAGAACTTTGACAATGGAATGATTCGGGTTTTGCATGCTGACCATGATCCTCTTGTTCTGATGAAAAGCAAAATATTCTTAGAACAAAAAGAAATGTATGTTAATACTTTCTCAGATATTAAAGAAGCATTGTGCGAATTGAAAATGGGCAAGTACCATGTTTTTGTTTGCGATTATTACATGCTGGAAATAAATGGAATTGATATTGGAAAAGAATTCAAAAGAAGAAGGATCAATGTTCCTTTTGCTGTTTTCTCAGGTAAGAATTGTGATGATCAAACAATCAATCAAAGGCTCGGAGAGCTAGAAATCCAAATCAATACTATCTTAAAAAAGGGTGAATAAACCCTGTTTTTTTTACTCGTTGACTTTTATGATTTTTTTCAATATAATGTTTTTATATGAATGGTGAGGAAATCATAAAACTTACAAATGCAGTTTATAAGGTGACTGATCTTTTCCCTGCAAAAGACCCTCTTAGGATGGCTACTAGGAAGGAGGCCTTAAATGTTTTATTTTCCTCAATTCTTTTTCTCAAAGGATTTAATCCTAAAAACAAGGTAAAAGCTTTGGCTAGTTTAAAAGTTTTAGAAGCTTGTTTTGATGTTGCTCAAAAGCAGAATTGGGTTAATGAAAAGAACTTTGAGATTCTTAAAAGAGAGTATCGTAAAATAGGGGAGTTTATAAAAGAAAAGAAAACCATTAAAAAAGAAGTTATTAAGAAAGAAGCAGTTCTAAAGGAAAAGCCAGTTAAAAGAGAGCAGCCAGTTATTGAAATAACCAACAAAGACATTGAGTATGAAAAATTATCAGATATCCAGTTAAAATTATTGGAAATACTCCAAAGCAAAGGCAAGCTTAAGCCAAATGAAATTAATGCTTTTTTTCCTGGATTAAGTGCTAGGTCAGTAAGAAGGGAATTAAAAGAATTAAGAGAAAAGAACATTATTAATTCATTTGGAGGAGGAAAAGCTATTTTTTATAGCATCAATGAATATCATTGAATCTGGCCAATGTGGACACAATCTGGCCAATGTGGACACAATGTGGCCAATGTGGACATAATGTGGACAAGATTAATAAAATGTGGACAAATTAATGCAACCTCAAGAATTCAAAGAACAATTTTTTTCCCAGATATATGATGATTATATAGACAAGGTTTATCGCTTTGTTTATTTCAAAACAAACACAGAAGATGTTGCCAAGGATATTACTTCAGAAGTGTTTACTAAGCTATGGAAGCAAATCTATCTGGACAATGAAATCAAAAATCCTTCTGGCTTTTTGTTCAAAACCGCTAGAAATATGCTTGTTGACCACTATAGGAATAAGGACAAGAATCCGGCCAATTTAGATGCCATGGCTTACATGGTTAAAGACGACAATCAGGACATTGAGAAAAAAGCAATGCTTAATGATGATATGCAAAGAATACAAAATGCAATGTCTGATTTAACTGAAGAACACCGCCAAGCAGTATTCATGTACTATATTGAACAAGAGCCAATTAGCGAGGTTGCTAAATCTCTAGGCAAGACCCCAAATAATGCTAGAGTCATAATCCATAGGGGAATGAAAGAGCTAAAAAAGATCTTAGAAGCATAAGTGTAATAAAACCTTTGTTTTTACGTCATGATATAAACATGGATGAATTTACTTTAATAAAACAACTCGAATCCCTTAAATCAGTCAAAGCCGATTCTAATTGGGCTTCTTTGTCTAAACAAAGTATTATATCCAAGGAATTTGAAAAACCTTCATTTTCCATATTCTCTTATTTAAAACAACCCAAACTAGCCCCTGTATATGCTTCTTTAATAGTATTGTTTACTTTTACTCCTTTTATCTTTGCTCAAGATGCTTTACCAGGAGAAAGACTATATACTTTTAAGAAAATAGGGGAAACAGTAAAATATGCTATTCAAGGAGATGAATCAGCTGCTCAAATAGAGCAAGTTGAAACAAGATTAAATGAACTAAGCAGGATCACAGAACAAACCCAGAATCAAGGGCACAAGCTAGCAGCAGGAATTAAAGAAACCAAGCAAGCTTTAACCAAAGCAACCAAGCAAATAGCCAAAGCTCCTGAAGCTCAGAAAGCTGAATTAGTTGGAAAAATAGTTGCTCAAATTACAGCTATTGAAAAAAAGACAAATGCTGCTATAATGGATTCAGACGAAGAGTATCAAGAGCTTTTTAAGTTTTTCGTTGAAAATGAAATCAAGGAAATAGAAGAGAAAACATTAAGCGAAGAACAATTAAAATTATTGAATCAAGCAAAAGAATTATTTAATAATGAAGACTATTCAGAAGCTCTGGAAATGATATACCAAATACAACCAAATAATTAGACGCAATCCTAGATGCCAGGTTCAACTTCAGAATTAATATTTTAATTTTGAGGTTGAACCTAAAGACACGACAAGGATTGTTGATAGAGGTTTCCTTAAACCAAAGCGATTGCCCCTTTCGTCATTCTTCTCTGGTTATTAAAACTAGAGAAGAGTGACAGGATGTTTAGGGCAGTCGACTAAGTTGGGTCGACAGGTAGCCATAAAAAAATATATTAATATAAAGCAAAAAAAGATTATTTCTTTAAAACAAGATTTTTAATAAACACCTCACCATTAAACAATCTCTCAATTTAAAGAAGTAATCGAATCAAATTAAAAAATGAGTATAAAGAAAATAGGAATCGTATCCGGTGTTCTATTTGCTTTAGTAGTTGCAGTAACTCCAGTTATTGCTGCTTGTGATTTATCACACCCAGAAGAATGTACTAATGAACAATTAACTGCATTAATTCAGGGTCTAAGCGGAACAGGAACAGGAACAGGAACAACAGGTTCTATATCTGGAATTCCTGCTGGCTTTCAGTTCAACACAAACTTAAAGCAAACTTCCACTGGAAACGATGTAAAATATTTACAGATATTATTGAATTCTGACGCAGCTACAAAAGTAGCAACAACAGGTGCTGGTTCTCCTGGTTATGAGACCACATACTTTGGACCTGCTACAAAAGCAGCTGTTATCAAATTCCAACAGAAATATGCTTCTGAAGTTTTAGCTCCTTATGGCTTAACTGCAGGAACAGGATATTTCGGTGTAAGTTCAAGAACAAAAGCTAATGCAATCTTAGCAGGCGGTGGAACAGGTTCAACTTGTCCTACTGAAGCAGTTGCATGCGTAACAGGAGGATATAACTGGGTTAATGGAGCTTGTTCATGTCAGTCAACATGTCCAACAACAGCAGTTCCTTGCGTAACAGCAGGATACAACTGGGTTAATGGAGTATGTTCATGTTCAGGTACAACTCCTCCAGTAACAGGTGGATTTAGCGTAACTCTAGCTACAACAAATCCAGCTTCAGGAACATTAATTCAGAAACAAGCAACAGCTAATTTATTAGAAGTAATACTAACAAATGGTACATCTAGTGAAGTTAAAGTAACATCACTTGAATTAACTAGATTAGGCGTTTCAGCTGATGCTACACTAGCTAATGTATATTTATTCGAAGGAGCAGCAAGGCTAACAGACGCTGGCACAGTATCTTCAGGAAAGGTTACATTTAATAATGCTAGCGGTGTTATTACTATTCCTGCAAATTCTTCAAAGACAATTTCAATAAAATCTGATATTGCAGATGCTTCATCTGGTCAAACAGTTGGTGTCTCAGTATCTGGAATAACAGCTAGTACAACATTAAGCAGTACACTTCCAGTTAATGGAAATATCCACACTATTGCTGCTGCTACATTGGCTACTGTTACTGTGGGAGCAGTAACTCCTGGAACTACTACAATTTCTCCAGCTAACGATGTTAAGGTTTGGGAGTCAACATTTAATATTTCTAAAAATGTTGTATTCTCAAGATTATCTTTAAAACAAATCAATTCTATTGATTCTAAAGATATCAGAAACTTTAGATTGTTGGTTAATGGAGTACAGGTAGCTCAAGTTGATAGCTTAGATTCTAATAATTTTGCAACATTTGTATTTAATAAAACATTAACAGGTGCTAGTACTGTTAAGGTTTTAGCTGATGTTGTTGGTGGTTCTGGTAGAAATATGCAATTTTCATTAAGAAATGTATCAGATATCGATGTTAAAGATGCTGAATACGGTGTTAATGTAACAATTACATATGCTGTTACTGGAAGCACAGGAGTAATTGGAATTGATGCAGGAAATTTAATTATTACAAAAAGAACAGATTCTCCATCAGGAACAACTCCTAATAATGGAACAGGAGTTACCTTGGCAAAGTTTGATTTTAAAGCTTATGGAGAAACAATTAAGGTTGAAAATCTAAAACCAGCATTTACTTATTCTACTGCAGGATCAAATGCGGCTGCAAGCTTAAGAAATGCTAGAATTTTGGTAAATGGTCAACAGGTTGGAAGTACAATTACTCTTCCAGAGGCTGGACCAGTTAATCCAATTTCAACAAATTTTGAAATTCAACCAGGAGAAACTGCAGTGGTAGAGATTGTTGCAGATATTTACGATATAGATGGAACCGGTGCCATTATTGCTGGCGATGTAATAACAGCAAAATTATTACAAGGTAGTTCAAACGGTTCAAAGAAAGTATCATATACAATTTTTGATGTTCCAGCAGATGCATTGTCTGTTGGTAATGCCGTAATTGTTAGCGAGGGAACAGTAACTGCTGTTAAGACAACAGCTTATGCTAATCAAACAACAGTAGCTCCTCAAACTAATTATAAGTTAGGATCTTGGGATATTTCTGGAAGCAATACAGAAGATGTTAGTCTAAATACAATTTCAATTGCTATAGCAACCGTAACGAATGCCACATTTAGTCATGCTGATTTAACAAATCTTTATGTTAAATATGGCGAACAGACAACATCGATTAAACCAACTGCTACCGCTACAAATGAATGGTCAATTAGCTACACTTTACCAAAGAACGGTACATTAAGAGTAGAGCTTTATGGAGACATTGGCGCTGAAGCTAATATTAATAATGGTGACTCAATGAAGGGTCAATTATTAGTCACTGGTACTGGTACAAATTCTACAGCTGTTATAAGAAGCAATGGTAATGTTGTAACAGACGGTCAAATTATTGCTAAAAATGCAGGCACGATTACTGCTTCTAGGGATGCTTCTACTCCAAATATCGAATTATTGGATGATACAGGTTCAATAAAAACAGTTGCTTACAAATTTGAAGCAGTAAACGATTCTTACATAATTGTTGAAGCAACCGTAACAATTTCTGACCCTTCTGTGGTTTCAGCTGTTAAGATTAAGGATGGTTCATCAGTTTTAGCAACAAAAGCTGGTGCATCACAGATAGTATTTACTGGTATTCAAATTCCAGTTAATGCTAATACTTCTAAAATCCTTGATGTTGAAGTTGATTTAGCTTCAGTAGGATATGGAGCAGGAAATAGTGGTGCTAATATAGCAACAAGATTAACCGGTGCTAAAGTTAGAGTTGGTTCAAGCGGACAAATTACATCTGTAGTAGCAGGAGTTCCCGCTACAATTGGAAACGCAATGTATGTTTACAAAGCAGTTCCAACAATTAATTTAGTAAGCCTACCAACAACAACATTAGTAGCAGGTACAAATACTTTATCAAAATTCACTATCAGCTCTGGTTCTACAGGAACGATTGCTTGGAAAGAAATTAAATTTGCTGTTAATAAATCAAGCCACGCAACAGATGCTCCAGAAATAACAACAAACGGTGAATTATGGGAAGTAAATAGTAATACTAAGGTTGATGGTGCGGCAGTTCCTACAAGTCTTGCTACAACCGATGCATCTGGTAGCATATTGTTTACAGCAACAACTGAACAGTTGATTTCTGGAGAAAAAACATATGAACTAAGAGCAACAGTTGCTGATGCTGTAGGAATTGTGGCAGGAGAATATATCAACACTAGAATTGCAAATGACTCAACAGCATTTAGAGCTCCAAGTAAATTTGCAACTATAAAAACTGCTAAAGATGTTACTACTTTAGGGGGATTATCTTATACTGATAGCGACGCTAACCTTCTTGTAACAGTAGGAGATACTAGATTAAACTTAGTACCTCAATATACAACTGTTGATGTTACTAAAGCTAATACAGTTATCGGACATGATTCTGCTACAAAAATTCAAAAAGCTTATGGTATTCCATCAGGATTTACCATGACCTTAGCAGAAGGAACTGCAGATAATAAAGCTGGTGCAGCCGTATTTACGGTTTCTGGTGTTAGTGGGCTAACATGTACACCATATACAGACGCTAATTATACCGGTGCTGTTACTGCAAACACTACAGACGTTAACACAATTCGATCAATTGAATGTTTAGGTAACGGAATGCAGTTAGGCATAACAGGTATTACGGTTGTAAATGATGATGATGCAGTCGCTAGCAGCGGTACATTAACTGTTACGGTAACCAAGGCAGCTGATTATGCAGTTGATTCAGTGGTAGCTGGTACGGATTCTGACTTTAACTTGGTTACAGTTAATGGAGTTGCTTCTAGTTTTACTTGGTCTGATGTTTCAGCTCAATCACACGGCGAAACAACTCTTGATTGGTCAAGTGATTATTTGGTAAAAAGTTTACCAACAGCTACTCAAAACTTATCAAAATAAGTTTATAAGTAGCTGAAACTGTTTCCCGATAGCACAAATCGGAAAGGAGAGACCTTTAATCGGGTCTCTTCTTTTTTTATTCTTGCTCCGCAGTGTTTTTCTTGATATAATTATTAAATGAATAAAGAAAAGTCTTTCACTTTAATAGAGATTTTAGTTGTGATTGTTGTGATTGGAATTCTTTCTGCATTTATTCTTGTTGGCATAGGCTCTATATCTGAAAATGCTAATATTGCTAAATCAAAAACATTTGTTAATTCTTTAGATAATTCATTATTATTAGGAAGAGTAGGAGAGTGGAAAATGGATGAAGGATCTGGAACAAATTTGAATAATTCATGGAACACTCATGTTGGAACATTGACTAATTTTAATTTTGATACAACTGATGGCTGGAGAACTAGCAATCAATGTGTTTCTAATTCTTGTTTAGAGTTTGATGGAACAAATGACTATATTAATCTAGGAACAGCTTTTGGAAATTTAGGACTTAATGATTTTACTGTTTCTCTGTGGTTTAAGATTCCAAAAGATGCATCTTACAGGGCATTGCTTTCAAAAGGGATTTATAATGCTTCAGATTTTTTATTGTATAAAATAAATACAAATGATGTGCGTATTTATTGTGATGCAGGAACAATTCTAATCATAGATAATTCTTGGAGTGAGAATAAATGGAACAATGTTGTAATAACAAGAGAAGGAGCAATAGCTAAGATGTATATGAATGGAAAATATGTAAATCAAGATACTACTTCTGCGGTTGATTTAACAAATTCTCATAATTGGAATATTGGAGCATCGGAAGACGGAACGCAAAGATTTATTGACGGTTTTATTGATGAGGTGAGAGTTTATAATCAAGCAATGCCTAGCTCAAAGATAAAAGAGAATTATTTTATTGGTTTGAACAATTTATTATTTTCAAGAGGAATAGATAGTGGAGAGTATTCAGCAAGAATAAAATATAATTTAACTGAGCAATGAATAAATCATTTACCTTAATCGAAATACTGGTTGTCATTGTTGTAATTGGAATCCTTTCCGCATTTATTTTGGTTGGTATAAGTTCTATTACTGATTCTGCAAACATTGCTAAATCAAAAGCATTTTCTGATTCTTTGAGGAGTTCTTTATTAATAAATTTAGTTTCTGAGTGGAAACTTGATAATTCTAAAACTGACGGAGAAACAGCTGATACAAGTTCCATATTAGACACTTGGGGAAATAGCAGTGCGTTAAGTATTAATGGAGCGCCAATAGTTAGAAGTGGCAATAATTGTATCAGTGGTAATTGTTTAGATTTTATTAATGCGACAGACTATATTTCACTGTCAAACCCTAGCTCTATTTATAATCAGATTATTAATAATTCAGCATATACAATTGAAGGATGGGCATATTTTAGAAATCTTACAACAGGAGTAAGAGCAGGACCAATTTTAAAATCTTATACCAGTACTGATAATTCTTGGTTTATTTTTATTTACAGAAACACTGATGACGGTAATAATTTAATTAGATCATGGGTGGCATATACTAATACTTCTAATGTTTCTGGTAATCTTAGCGTAACAACTACTATTCAAACCAATAAATGGTATTATTTTGTTACAACAGTTTCTTTGGTCGGAACCACAGGTACAAATAAGTTATATGTTAATAGTGTAGGGTTGAGTCCAACAAGCAATAGTGCTGTTAGTAAAATATATTCTAGAGATGCTGTTGAGATTCCTCTTTATCTTAGTCAGTGGAGTGGTGTAAACTTTAAAATAGACGAAGTTAGATTTTATAACAAAGTTATGCCAACATCTCAAATAAGACAGAATTATTATTTAGGTTTAAATAAATTATTGAAAAATCAAAATATTACTTCAGAAGAATTTAATGAAAGAATATCAGAATTAAAATTTAATTTAGTAGACAATGAATAAATCATTTACCTTAATTGAAATATTAATAGTAATCGTTGTAATCGGAATTCTTTCTAGTTTTATTCTCGTGGGAATGAATTCTATAACCAGTAGTGCAAACATTGCTAAATCAAAAGTATTTTCTGAATCATTAAGAAATTTATTATTAACCGATCTTGTTTCAGAGTGGAAGTTGGATGGTAATGGTAATGATTCTTGGGGAATTAACAACGGAACATTAGTTGGCCCAACACATCTTCCTGTTTTAAAATCAGAAAATGAATGTATATCAGGAACTTGTTATGAGTTCGATGGATCAGAAGATTATATTAATTTTAATAATCCTTCGAATTTAAATAACATTGGCAATGAAATAACTATAAGTCTTTGGTCTAAAGCAACTAACGTTTATTCTGGTGGAGATTGGCAATACGATAATGGAATGATTTCACATATAGATTCTTACGATATCAGTACAGATGCTGCTGCTTCTTTAAGAGGGTGGCTTAGATTAGATGGAACAGGCAGAGACTTATATGGACCAAATATGATTCAGTATGCTAACAAGTGGTCTTTTATTGTTTTAACTTATAAGCCGGGATATGCTAAATTATATTTAAATAGTCAGGTTGTAGATAGTGATGTTTATACGGGAACTATTTCTACCTCAGCTTATAATTTTTGCATTGGTTGGAAAAATAATAATAGATTTTTTGAGGGGTATATAGATGAAGTTTTAATTTTTGATAAGGTCATGGAATTCTCAAAAATTAATGAAATATATTTTTTTGGATTAAATAAATTATATAAAAACAATGGAATTGGTTTAAATGAATTCAATCAAAGAGTTACAGAATTAAGAAATAATTTAGCAATGCATGAATAAATCATTCACTTTAATTGAAATACTGATTGTTATTGTTGTTATCGGAAGTCTTTCTGCGTTTGTTCTTGTCGGAATGAGCTCTATTACTGAAAGTGCAAACATTACCAAAGGAAAAGCATTCGCTGACTCTTTAAGGAATTTATTATTAACTAGTCTTGTTTCAGAATGGAAGCTAGATGGAAACGCTAACGATTCGTGGGGAGTTAATAATGGAACACTTGTTGGTCCGACACATTTACCTGTTTTGAAAACCAGCCCTGATTGCGTTTTGGGTTCTTGTTATCAATTTGATGGTACAGAGGATTATGTATCAATTATTAATAATAATAATTTAAGTTTTGGAAGCGATAATTTTTCTATCAATCTATGGATGAAACAAAATGTTTATAATTTTTTAGGAGGAATAATTTGGCACGGCAATCCAGAAGGTGCTAGTGGTTTTTATTTCAGGGCGAATTCTATGGATACTATGCAGTTTCTAGTAAGAAATGGTGCTACGTATGCTAACATAGTTAAAAATATAGGGTCTGGAAATAAATGGAACAATATTACCATACAATTAAAAAATAATTATTTAGAAATGTATTCAAATGGAATTGATTTGGGTGGACATGTTTCAATAGCTAATCCTAATTCTACAACAAGTAGCGATATGTTTATTGGAAGAGACCCTCTTGCTTTGAGATATTTTAACGGCTTAATTGATAGTGTCCAAATATATAGTCAGGCCTTATCAACTTCTCAAATAGAGCAAAACTATTTTATAGGATTAAATAGTTTGTACAATAATGGAAAATTAACTAGAGTAGAGTATAGTCAAAGATTAACGCAACTAAAATATAATTTATCAAGCAATGAATAAGTCATTTACCTTAATCGAAATATTGGTAGTAATCGTTGTTATCGGAATCCTTTCTGCTTTTATTCTTGTTGGAATGAATTCAATTACTACCTCAGCTAATATTGCTAAATCTAAAGCTTTTTCCGAATCTTTAAGAAGTTCTTTACTAGACAATCTTGTTTCAGAATGGAAACTAGACGAAGAGTCGGGAACAAATATTATTGATTCTTGGAAAACGAATAACGGAACTTTAGTTAATTTTGCAAACACTTCTTCTGGATATGGAGACAATAATACTTCTGGCTGGATGAGCGAAGGTAATTGTATATCCGGAACTTGCCTCAAGCTTGATGGTGCGAACAATTATATTTCTACAACTGATTTAGATTTTACTTCTACAAACGCATTGTCTGTTTCTGTTTGGGTTAAAACAAGTGTTTCTGTAACAACAATTATTAGCAAGCCAGATCTAGCAAGTGGTGCAGGTAGTCCAAAATATGTATTAGACAACGCTGCTAGTAATTTAAGATTTTTTGGTTATTGTGTCGAGGGATTAAGAGGAATAACTGGTGGAACCATAGGGGGAACAAGAGACGGTAAGTGGCATCATATAGTTGGAACTTTTGATGGCACGAATTGGACTATATATAAAGATGTTGTCACAAAACAAACATTATTATCAGCAGGGACCCTTGGAAATAGCAACTATAATATGCTTATTGGTGCAAGAAACATAGATAGTTCTTTTTGGAATGGTCAAATCGATAATCTTTATTTATATAGTACTGCAATAATATCTTTTCAGATTAAAGAAAATTACTTCCTAGGATTAAATAGTTTGTATAAGAATGGAGAGTTGGATAAAATAGAATATGGTCAAAAATTAACGCAACTAAAATATAATTTAGTAAACAATGAATAAATCTTTTACACTAATTGAAATATTGGTTGTAATTGTAGTGGTGGGAATTATTTCTGCTTTTATTCTGGTTGGAGTAAGCTCAATATCAAACAAAGCTAATGTTGCTAAAAGTCAAGCCTTTGTTAATTCATTAGATAATGCTTTGTTAATGTCTAGGATTTCAAATTGGAAATTAGACGAGAATACAAACGATTCCTGGGGGACAAATACTGGTACATGGTATGGTGCTGGAGGCGGTTCTAATTTATCAGTTAATTATAAGTCTTCTTCTGATTGCGTATCTAACCAATGTTTAGATTTTGACGGAACCGATGATTATGTTGATTATGGAGACATTTTAAGACCGAGCAGAAATAATAATAGGACATATTCTTTTTGGATGAATCCAAGAAGTGTTTCCGGAATAATTTTTGGTTCTGGTAACATGTGGCAGAGCGCTGGTGGTTATTCTGAATTTCATGTAATTTCTTCTACAGAAATACAGATAAGTTATGATATTTTAAATTCTCCTTATAGGGTTACTTTTAATTGTCCAGTAGATCGGCTTAAGTGGAATTATTTTACAGTTTCTTTTGATTCTATATCCAGTTCCTCTAATGTTACAATTAAATTATATAAAAATGGAAGTTTTATTTCATCATCTACTCAAGCAAGGCGTACAAGTGCTGGTTATAATATAGCTTTTATTATTGGTGCCGTTAATAATGATTCAGATGATCATAAAATATGGTTTTTTAACGGACAGATAGACGACTTCAGAGTTTATGATTCTTTGGTTTCTAGTCAGAAAATTAGAGAAAATTATTTTTCAGGATTTAATAATTTATATGAAAATAAAGAATTAACCAAAATAGAATATCATAAAAGAATAGGAGAATTAAAATCTAATTTATCAAACAATGAATAAATCTTTTACCCTAATAGAAATATTAATAGTAATTGTTGTGATTGGAACTCTTTCTGCTTTTGTTTTGGTTGGAATGAGTTCAATTACCACCTCTGCCAATATTACTAAATCTAAAGCATTCTCTGATTCATTAAGGAATTCTTTGTTGATAAATTTAGTTTCAGAGTGGAAATTAGATAATTCTAAAACTGACGGAGAAACGGCTGATACAGCGTCTATAATAGACACCTTTGGAAATAGTAATGCTTTAAATGTGAACGGAACACCAATAGTAAGAAGTGGCAATAATTGCATTAGCGGAAATTGCTTAGACATTATTAATTCAACAGATTATGTTTCTTTGACCAATCCAGCGTCTATTTATAATCAGATTATTAATAATTCAGCATATACAATTGAGGGTTGGGGATATTTTAGAAATCTTACTGGCGTACCTACCGGAGGAATTCTAAAATCTTATAGTAGTGGAGACAACGCTTGGTTCATTTTTATTTATAGGAACACGGGAGATGCAGCAAATTTAGTTAGATCGTGGGTTGCATATACTAATATCTCTAACGTATCTAGTAATCTTAGCGTAACAACCACTATTCAAACTAATAAATGGTATTATTTTGTCACAACAGCTTCTTTAGTTGGAACAACGGGAACAAACAAGTTATATGTTAACAGTGTAGGACTAAATCCAGTAAGCAATAGTAGCGTAAGTAAATTATATTCTAGAGATGCCACCACTGCTGTTCCTCTTTGTTTCAGTGGGTGGGCTGGTGTAGATTTTAAAATAGATGAAATTAGGTTTTATAATAGGGTTATACCAACGTCTAGAATAAGACAGAATTATTATTTAGGTTTAAATAAATTATTAAAAAATCAAAATATTACTTCAGAAGAATTTAATGAAAGAATATCAGAATTAAAATTTAATTTATCAAACAATGAATAAATCATTTACCTTAATCGAAATATTAATAGTAATCGTTGTGATTGGAGTTCTCTCTGCCTTTGTTTTGGTTGGAATGAGTTCAATTACCAATAGCGCTAACATTACTAAATCAAAAGCATTTTCCAATTCTTTAAGAAATTCATTGTTAAATAATTTAGTTTCAGAGTGGAAGCTTAATGGTAATGCTAATGATTCATGGGGAACAAATAATGGAGCCTGGAGTGGACCCATAGGATCTAACACAACGGCCAATTGGAGACCGGAGTCAGAATGCGTTTCAGGACAGTGTTTACACTTTGACGGAACAGATGATTATATTTTGACAACATTTAATCCATCTAATTATTTAACCACAGGTAGTCCTTTTACTATTTCTGTTTGGGTTTATGTTACAGACAAAACAACCAATAGAAATATTATAGCAACAACGTCAACTCCAAGATTTTATCTTAGGAGCAATGATGGTGCGGTTGGATTGGGAAGCGTGTCTATTCTTGACTGTTATTCATTAGATGAAGATGTTTGGCAAAATCTTGTTGTTGTTTTTACTGGTACACAAATAAAATCTTTTGTAAATGTTGATATAAAAACAATTAAAAGCTATACGGGAGATGGAGCCTTTCCAAACGAGGCCATGAGAATAAGTATAAGCACTCTTCCCTTTTCTGGTTTAATAGACGAACTTTCTATATACAATAAAGAATTATTAATCTCTCGAATTGAGCAGAATTATTTTATTGGATTGAATGAATTATACAAAAACAAAACGATAACTCAAGTGGAATATCTCGAAAGAATTGCAGAGTTAAAATATAATTTAGTAAAGCAATGAATAAATCGTTTACATTGATTGAAATATTAATAGTAATCGTTGTAATTGGAACCATTTCTTCTTTTATTCTTGTTGGTACAAATTCGATTACTAATAGTGCTAATATTACTAAATCAAAAGCATTTTCTAACTCTCTAAGAAATTCTTTATTAATTAATTTAAAAGGAGAGTGGAATTTTGAAGGTCCAACAAGTATTGATCAAGATGCAACAAGCAGTGATATCCAAGATACTTGGGGAGGAAATAATACAGGAATTACTATATATGGATTACCAAAAGTTAAAGGAGAAAATGATTGTGCTAGTGGAAAATGCCTAGCCCTTAATGGAAGCACTGATTATGTTTCTTGTGGTACAGGGGGAGTTAGCTTGGATATTTCTTCTGGAGAATCAATAACCTTAGAGTCTTGGGTTAAATTAGGATCTTTGGGAAAGCTTCACACTATTATAGCAAAGTGGCAACCCTGGATTTTTTTCATAGGATCTAATAACAAACAATATTTTTACATCAGAAGTGGAGGATCTGATTATGGTGTTTATTCTAATACAGCACTTTCTTCAAATAAATGGTATTACTTAGCAGTCTCTTATTTCAGACTAGAAAGAAAAGCAGTGTTTTATCTTAACGGAAAAACAGATGGCTCTCCTGTTTTTACTGTTGATATTAACGGAGAGACGGGTAGCAGGTTTTCAATAGCTGGTTACGGTAATGTTAATACCATTTTAAATGGTTTAATAGATGATATTAAAATATATAATCAGGGAATTTCTTCTTCTGTTATTAAAGAAAATTATTATTCAGGATTAAATAGATTATTCAAAAACAATCAAATTGGTTTAAATGAATTTAATCAAAGACTAATAAAATTTAAATCTAATTTAGCAAATAATGAATAAACCTTTTATTTTAATTGAAATACTGGTTGTTATTGTTGTCATAAATTCAACTATTGATTTATTTGCTATTAGACTTTTACTTGTTGAGAAAATAAAGAAAAAAGAGTATAATCAAAGAATAACAAACAATGAATAAATCATTCACATTAATAGAAATTTTAGCAATCGTTGTTGTTCTTGGCTTTCTTTCTTCTTTTATTATCATCCATCTAGATTCAGTAGGGGGGCTTTTTAAAAATAGCA